>NZ_JBUZST010000016.1:0-132639 GCF_055407965.1 Pseudomonas sp. B611 | reverse complement strand
CAAGGCTGGGGCACCTTGCGCTACGGCTACGACGCCTGCGGCCAACTGCAACACCTGCGCCTGCCCGACAACAACCGCATCACCTTCAGCCACGACAAGTGCGGCCAACTCGCCACCGTTGAACTCAACGGCGAAACCCTCACCTCGCACCTGTTCAAAGCCGGCCAGGAACACCAGCGCCAACAAGGCCAACTGCTCAGCCACTACCACTACGACGACCAGCAGCGCCTGCACGCCCACACCGTCACCCAACAGCAAAACCACCTCTACCGCCGCCAATACGACTACGACAAAACCGGCACCCTGACCCGCATCCTCGACACGCGCAAAGGTGAACATCACTACAGCTACGACCCACTAAATCGCTTGATCCGCGCCGACCATTCCCAGGATCACCAGGAACGTTTCGCCCACGACCCGGCCGGTAATCTATTGATGCAAAACCGCCCCGGCCCGGACATCGTCGCGGGCAATCGGTTGATGATCCAGGGGGATCGGCAGTACGACTATGACGCGTTTGGCAACCTGATCCGCGAGCGGCGCGGCAAGGGCCATCAACTCGTTACTGAATACCGCTACGACTGTCAGCATCGGTTGATCGGCGTCACCACCCCCACCGGACAAACCGCCAGCTACCGCTACGACCCGTTTGGCCGGCGCATCAGCAAAACCGTTGACGGCGCGACGACCGAATTCTTCTGGCAAGGCGACAAACTGATCGCCGAACACCATGCGGATCGCCATCGCAGCTACCTCTACGAACCCGACAGCTTCCGCCCGTTGGCTCTACTGGAAGGCTTCGGCCCCAAAGCCACCCAGCCCTACCACTACCAACTCGACCACCTCGGCACACCCCAGGAACTGACAACCCCCAACGGCGAAATCGCCTGGTCCGCCCGCTACCGCGCCTACGGCGAAATCACCCGCCTCGACGTAGGTAAAATCGACAACCCGCTGCGCTTCCAGGGCCAATACTTCGACACGGAAAGCGGGCTGCACTACAACCGGCATCGCTACTACAATCCGGATGTTGGTCGCTACCTGACGCCGGACCCGGTGAAGTTGGCGGGGGGGATCAATGCCTACCAGTACGTGCCCAATCCGACGGGGTGGGTGGATCCACTAGGACTGAGTTGCAAGGTTGCTAGCTGTCCAGGCTCCAACGGAGTGTTAACTACTCACGAGAATGCAGGTGGGCACCTGATTAAGAAGCATGTGGGACGCACGGACGAGGAACTGGCTGCCAGGTTTGAATTGGAGCCCCATATTCCTGCTTCCTCAACATTTGGGACCTTAGATGAGGCAGAGGCTATAGCATCTAAAAGCTTGGCCTCCCACCAACGAGAAATACTAGAGTTTCTGGGAGGAAAAAAAGACAAATACATTATTAGGGGCAGTTCAGATCTTCCCGTAGGGAGAAGCGTTCTAAACGGAACAACAAAATCAGTTCCCGCCTACAAATTTTTATTGGTTCTAAAGCGTGATAAAAAAATGCCAGATGGTTACCTATTACTGACAGGATACCCAATAGAAAAATGAATAAACCACTGACAGAACTCCAGCAGTTTATGGGCGCGTACTTCAACCAAGACTGGGCAGAGGACCACCCCTCGGCCGATGATGTGATTGACACCTTCCTACAAGACTCGCCTAAGGACGTTATCATTACTGTCAAAAAACAAATCTTAGAGTTGATGAATTCACATACAAATGAATCAGACCTTCAAGAAAACTTACTGCATGAACAGTACTGCTACTACCACTATCCAAATCAGTGGAAATCAGGAAAATCATGGCTCGAGCACGTAATCGAAATGTTCGATGAGTCCTTGAGACACAAACATGACTAGCTAGGAATAAAGTCTAAATTAACAAGTCGAAAACAGGCCAACTCACACAGATCGACCTGCCTACACAGAACAATCGATGGGAGCTAAAACTACAGGTCCTACACCGACCTCAACCAACTAACCTGCACCGAACTCACCCGATTCCGCCCCCCACTCTTCGCCTCATACAACGCCAAATCCGCATCATTCAGCCAACTGGTGGAATCCACATGCCCCAGTTGGTAAGGCGCCAACCCAATACTCAAGCTCGCGCGCAGGGTCGGGTCCTGCGCATAAGCCAGCGCATTGAAGCGATCCCGCAACGCGTCCATCACTTCAGTGGCGCGATTGAGGGGCATATCCGGCAAAATCACGCAGAATTCATCGCCGCCGTAGCGCCCCGCCAGGTCGGTGGCGCGCAGATTCTGGCGTAGGACTTTGCTCAGCCGGCGTAGGACGATGTCGCCGGTAACGTGGCCGTAGGTGTCGTTGATGGTCTTGAAGTGGTCGATGTCGATCAGGGCAATGGCGGCGCCGGTCTGGCCGCGGCGGCAGCGTTGGAATTCGAGTTCCAGTTGGTCTTTCCACGCGCCGTGGTTGAGCAGGCCGGATAGGCTGTCGGTGCGGCTCAGGGCCAGCAGTTCGCGTTTATGCGAGGCCAGGGTGACGGCCTGGCGGTAGCAGATCCAGCCGAGGGCCAGGGGGTACAACATCAGGATCGGCAAGCAGGCATAAAGCTGCGCCTGGGTGGTCACGCCGATGAAGGCCGGGGCGAATACCAGCAGCGCAGTGCCGATGCCCAGGCCTTGGGCGAGCCAACCGGCAAGCATGAAGCGCAGCCCGCCGATGGCGACGTTGTTCATGGTCATCATCGACAACGTGGTCACGCCGGGCAGCGGGTTGAAGTGCATGGCGCCGACCCAGAAGCCGCCGCAAAAGGAGTCGATCAGCAAATTGCGCCGCTCGCTGCGCAGAGCATGTTCGCAGCGGCGCGAGATCAGGAGGGCCACGTGCGGCCAAATGAAGGCGTTGGTCAGCATCAGCGCCCACACCCAAGGGTGCGGGTTCAGCGGGTACATCGCAAACGCCACGCACACAAAGCCGAGTGTCAGCCCCAGGGTGCGGGATTTGTACAAGCGCGAAGCAAGCGGAAGTCCCTTTCCTCCGACGGCTGCCATGGTGGGGTGCGATCCTGAGGTGATGCTCGGAGTCTATCAGGGCAACGGCAGATCGCCACTACCGCTCATAAGCTGAAGGCCCTCAGTGGGAAAAGCCCCGCGCCAGCATCAAGGCAACCCCCAGCAGCAACACCGCCGTGACCCGTTGCAGCAGTACGCGCCGCGCGGGGTTTTCCAGGACATGCTTGATGCGTTGGCCGAAATAGCAGTACAGGCAGCCGCTGGCAAACTGCAGCACCAGGAAGGTCAGGCCAAGGATGGCGATGTCCGACGCCGAGTTGTGCTCCCCTGCCCCGGCAAACTGTGGGAACACGGCGCTGAACATGATGATCGCCTTGGGGTTGGAAAACCCCGTCAGCAAGCCCTTGCTAAACAGGCTGCGCGCGCCTTCGACGGCGCCGGCCTTGTCGAGTGGCACGCCGCTGCTGGTCCACTGTTTGTACGCCAGGTAAAGGATGTAGGCCACGCCGACCAGTTGGATACCCTGGGTAATCGCGACATTGCCCTTGATCAATTCTGAAAAACCCACGGCAAAGATCAGGATGGAAATCAGGTACGACACACTGGCGCCGATCTGTGCGGGGATCGATCGGCGCAGGCCGTCCTTCAAGCCCAGGCTCAACAGCAGCATGGTCATGGGGCCGGGGCTGAAGGTCAGGGTCGCGCAAAACAGCAGGAAGTAGAGAAACGAAGAGAGCGTCAATGCGCTGGTCATGGCCGTGGACCTTGAAGGAGAAGGCTCGCAGTCTAGGCAAGCGGCCTTGCGCAAGGCAGGTAAAGTGCGGCCTAATCCGCCCGAACTTCACCGGTAAAATCACCGGCAAAGATAAGGAAGCTGCCATGTTCGTCTCCGCCATCGCCTTTGTGCCAGGCACACCCAAGGTGCAACAGATCGTCGCGGCGTTCAGCCAGGCCATCGAGACGGGCGAGTGGGCGCCGGGCAGCAAGTTGCCGTCGGTGCGGGAACTGGGCCAGACCTTGGGCGTAAGCAAGTTCACCCTCAATGAAGCCCTCGACCGCCTGCGCGGGCGCAACCTGCTCACCTCCAGCCAGGGTCGTGGCTATTTCGTCGCGGTGGACAGCGCTCGCCCGGCATCATCGGCCTGGGTCGAGCTATTGCCCCAGGACCTGCTCACCGTACTGCGCCGGCCCCTCGCCACCGTCTACGGCGACCTGCGCCCCGGTGGTGGGCACTTGCCGGAAGACTGGCTGGACAGCGACGCCATCCGCCAAACCCTGCGCAGTGTGGTGCGCGCGCCGGCATTGCGCATCGCCGGGCTGGGCACGCCGGCTGGGCTGTTGCCGCTGCGCCAGGCCTTGCAGCAAAAGTTGCACGGCGAAGGGTTGTCGGTGCCGGTGGAGCAAATCATCACCCCCCCCAACACCGTGCAGGGCCTGGACATGCTGATGCGCCTGCTCGCCCGCCCCGGCGACACGGTGCTGCTCGATGCGCCGTGCTACTTCAACTTCCACGCCAACCTCGCCCTGCACGGCGTCAAGGTCCTGACCATCGAGCGACGCCCCGACGGTTTCGACTTTGTCGCCCTCGAACAACTGCTGGCCGATCATCGCCCCAGCCTCTACCTCACCACAGGCGTGCTGCATAACCCCACCGGGCATTCGTTCAGCCCCGGCCAGGCGTTCCGGCTGCTGCAACTGACCCGCCAATACCAGTGCCACATCATCGAGGATGACCTCTACGGCGACCTGCACCCCAACCCGCCACCGCGCCTGGCCGCCCTCGCCGGCCTGGACCAGGTGACTTACCTGTCGGGCTTCTCCAAGACCCTCAGCGCCAACACCCGCGTCAGCTACGTGGTAGCCGCACCGCAACTGGCCGCCAACCTGACCAACATGAAGCTGATGAGCGGCGGCATCACCTCGGAGCTGTTTGAACAGGTTGTGTACCGCATGCTCAGCGAAGGCAGTTACGCCAAGCATCGCAAGCGCATGCAGCAGCGCTTGATGGAGGCCGGCGGGCGCGTCGAGCAATGGCTCAAGCGTTGCGGTTGCGTGTTGCCGATGGGTTATGAAGGCGGGATGTTTATCTGGGCGCACCTGCCGCCGGGGGTGAACGGCGAGCTATTGGCCCAGGACGCCTTGAAGCAAGGCATGGTGCTGGCGCCGGGCACGCTGTTTGGCTACGACCCGGCCCTACCGGAGGCGATGCGCTTCAATGTGGCCCACAGTGATGCGCCACAGGTGCACCAGGTGTTCGAGGCGCTGCTGCGCAAGCACCGCGCTAGCGGCGATGGGCCAGCGAGCGCACGCAACGATCCCCCAGGCTCTGCACGCCCTGCACCAGCAACACCAGCACAACCACCGTCACCACCATGATCTCGTTGTTGAAGCGCTGGTAGCCGTAGCGAATCGCCAGGTCGCCCAGCCCACCGCCGCCAATCACCCCGGCCATCGATGAAAAGCCGATCAGCATCACCAGGGTCAACGTCACCCCGGCTACCAACGCTGGCAGGGCTTCAGGCAGCAACACCTTGAGGATCACATGGCGAATATCGCCGCCCATGGCCACGATGGCTTCGATGCGGCCCTTGTCCACTTCGTCCAGCGCGGTTTCGACGATGCGCGCAAAAAACGGAAACGCGCCGATGGTGATAGGCACCACCGCGGCGGTGCTGCCCAGGGTGGTGCCGACGATCAGGCGCGTCAGCGGGATCAACGCGATCAGCATCACCACAAACGGCAGCGAGCGCCCGAGGTTGATCACCGCGCCCAGCCCACGGTTCAGGCGTGGCAATGGCAGCAGCCCGCCGCGTCGGCTGATAAACAGCAACACGCCCAGCGGCAAGCCGATCAATAAGGTAAACAACCCGGCCAACAGCACCATGTACAGGGTTTCGCCGGTGGCGTTGAGCAGCAGTTGCAGGATGTCATGCCAATCGGTCTTCATACTGCCCTCACCACTTGTAGGCTGGGGGCCAGCGAACGGCCGAGGCGCGACGCCGGATCGGCTTGCAGTTGCACCAGCGTGCCGCTTTCCACCACGCGGCCATCGGCCAGGGACACCGCGCTGTCGCAAATCGCCTTGACCACCTCCAACTCGTGGGTGATCAATACAATGGTCACCCCCAGCGTGCGATTGATGTCGCGCAACAGCTCCAGGATTGACGCCGTGGTTTCCGGGTCCAGCGCACTGGTGGCTTCGTCCGACAGCAAATACGCCGGCCGCGCCGCCAGCGCACGGGCGATGCCTACACGTTGTTTCTGCCCGCCCGACAGCTGCGAAGGAAACGCCTGCGCCTTGTCACTCAACCCCACCAACGCCAATAGGTCTGCCACCCGCGCCGCGCGCTCGGCCTTGGGCACGTTGCCGATCTCCAGCGGCACCGCGACGTTATCCGCCACATTGCGCGAATGCAGCAGGTTGAAGCCCTGGAAGATCATGCCGATGCGCTGGCGTTGCTCGCGCAGGGCCTTGCCGGTGAGTTGCGTGAGGTCCCGGCCGTCCAGCAGGATGCGCCCGCTGGTCGGCCGTTCCAGCAGGTTGAGGCAACGCAGTAAGGTGCTTTTGCCCGCGCCGCTGCGCCCGACGATGCCAAAGATCGAGCCTTCGGCGATGTGCAGCGAGACGTTATCCAACGCCGGCGGCTGGCCGTCGGCGTAGGTTTTGCTGACGCCCTCGACGACAATCATTCGACCGCCACCGGGATCACCGAGCCGGCGTATTTCTCGCTGATGAACTTGGCCACTTGCGGCGAGCGCAGGTCCTTGGCCAATTGTTCGATGCGCGGGTCTTTTGCCAGTTTCGGCGTGGTCACCAGGATATTCGCGTAGGGGTTGCCCTTCGCCGCTTCCAGGCCCAACGCATCCTTGGCCGGCTCCAGGCCTGCTTCCAGGGCGAAGTTGCCGTTGATCACCGCCAGGTCCACATCATCCAGGGCGCGGGGGATCTGCGGCGATTCGATTTCAAGGATCTTCAAGTGCTTGGGGTTTTCGGCAATGTCCTTGGGCGTGGCCTGGTTCTTGGCCGCATCGTTGAAACCCGGCTTGAGCTTGATCAAGCCATTGGCTTGCAACAGGTACAGGGCGCGGCTCAGGTTGGTGACGTTGTTCGGCACGGCAACGGTGCCTTTGTCCGGCACCTGGTCGAAGCTTTTGTGGCGGCGCGAATAAATGCCCAGCGGCTCAATGTGTACGGTGGCGGCCACGGTGAATTTCTGCCCCAGCGCTTGCTCCTGGGAATTGAGGTACGGCAGGTGCTGGAAGTAATTGGCGTCCACATCACCATGGGCCAGCAACTCGTTGGAGTTCACGCCGCTGGGGATTTCGATGATTTTCAGCTTCAGGCTCGGGTCGAGTTTCTGCACGTATTCGAGGATCTGCGCGTGGGGAATCGGGTCGGCGGCAACGCGCAAGGCGTCGGCCGCCGACACGTGAAATGAGGCCAGCAACACTGCCAGGGTAAGGGCGGATTTCTTCAACATGGGTGAGCTCCAGATCAGGCGGACAGTGCTTGGGGAAGTGTGGCGTCGGCGTAGAAACGTTGGGCGACATCGGGGTGCGAACGCAGGCGGCCTTTCAGGTAGTTCCAGCCGACGTCGCGCAGCAGCGGGTTGCGCGGGTCGCTCTCGGGGCCGTGGGCATCACGCAGCAGCTCGGGGGCGAGCTGGTACACCGGCACCACCGCGTCCAGCTGCGCGCCGAGGAAAAACGCCAGGGACAAGCGTTCACTGCCCACCGGCGGCGAGACCACGCGGTGCACGGTGGCACGCAGATAACCGTTGCTGGCCAGCTCCAGCAATTCGCCGATGTTCACCACCAGCGTGCCGGGGCGCGGCGACGCATCGATCCAGCGGCCCTCTTCCACTTCCACCTGCAAGCCGGCTTGCCTGTCTTGCAGCAGGAAGCTCAAGAAACCGGAGTCCTTGTGCGAACCGACGCCTTGGCGACTTTGCTGCGCATGGCGGCCGGGGTAGCGGATCAACTTGATATGTTCGTTGGGTTTGCTGCCGTACAGCGCATCGAAGGCATTTTCCGGCAGGGACAAGGCCTGGGCAAACGCACGCAACAGGCGCAGGGCCATTTGCGTCATCGCCTGCTGCCAGGCGAGCACCAGCGGTTTGAGGTCGGGCAGCGCCTGCGGCCACAGGTTGGGGCCTTGCAGGCGGGCCCAGGCGGCGGGGTGTTGTTGCACATCCAGCGGCTCGCGCTCGGCGCCGACGTCGAACTGTTCGCGCAGGTCTGGCTGGCCGCGGGTGATCTCCGAGGCGGCGCGGTTATAACCGCGAAAATGTGGCGAATGGATCATGCCCACAGCGAGTTTGTCGGCTTCGGGCAAGGCAAAAAATGCCCGCGCCTGCTGCTGCGCCTGGGCGAGCAGCGCCGGGTCGATGCCGTGGCCGGTGAGGTAGAAAAAACCGATATGCCGCGCGGCAGAACGCAGGTCGTCGAGAAACTGCTGGCGTTGTTGCGGGCCGGCGTCGAGCAGTGACAAGTCGAGCAACGGCAAGGTGGTGATTGACTGAAGCTGCGACATCGGCGGCTCACTCCATGAACGTCTTGGGTTGGAGTGACCAATCTAAATGATCTTAAAAAATCGTAATAAATATCTTTTTAGCATTAGCTTAGTCGGGTAGGTACGCGGCCCACAGGCCAAGGAACCAAATCGTACAAACCACCACTACGAGGTGCCAAGCCCAACGAGCGATCATGATGAGCACGATAAACAGCACCCCACCTCAACCTTACTTCGCCCCGTCACTCCCAACTGACGAAGGCGCTCAGTCCGAGCGGGCAGGACGTTCGAAGAGAGGGATAGCAGAATCCAGCAAGCGCTGGCCTGACGGCGTGGTCACCGTTGCGATAGATATCGACGATATCTGGAGCAGGGCTGTCGTAACCAGTGCAATACGGGAGTGGGAAAAACATACACCCGCCCTCAAGTTCAACATTGTCCCGGGCAAACAGGGAGACATCAGAATTTCCGGCGACGAGAACATAAAAGGCGACTGGTCTTTCCATGGCACGGATGCGAAGTGCGTACCCAAAGATCAACCCACTCTGCATTTGGACAGGCAGGACAACTTAACGGTGGCCCATAACATCGCCTTGCACGAATTTGGCCATGCTCTGGGCTTGAGGCACGAACATCAACATCCAGACCGCACGATCAAATTCGACGAGAAAAGCCTGTATGAATCATTCAGAAATGCGGGGGTTGCAGACGACGATATCGAAAGCCAGATTGTCCGGCAGTGGCCGGCGAAGAATCGGCTAGTCACTGACTACGATGAACATTCGATCATGCATTATGAGTTCGGCGCCGGCACCACCGAAGACAAGAAAGAGTACCCGCCAAAGGCCGAGCTCTCCGAGGGCGATAAAAAAATCATTCGACAACTCTACACCCCAAAGAAATTCAAACAGGCTGATACCTCTCGGTAGCCACTTGAATAACGCGCCGGTACGGCGTTATCCCGGTAACGGAATCACCCGCAACGGCCTTACCGACTTATACGAAAAACTCGAATAAATCTCTTTGACGCACGGAAGCGTTTGCAACACCTCCCGCGCAAACTCGCCAAAGGACTCCAAATCCTTGGCCACCACTTCCAGCAAAAAGTCATAGCGCCCCGACACGTTATGGCACGCCACAATCTCCGGGATCTCCAACAAACGCTGTTCAAACGCGCGGGCGATTTCCTGGGTGTGGCTCTCCATCATGATGTTCACGAACGCGGTCACCCCATACCCCAGTGCCTTGGGCGACAGGATCGCCTGGTAGCCGCTGATCACCCCGCTCTCCTCCAGGTTGCGCACCCGCCGCCAGCACGGCGAGGTGGTCAGGGAGACGCGGTCGGCCAACTCGGCCACCGTCAGGCGGGCATTGCCTTGCAGCGCGTTTAAAAGGGCTTTGTCGGTACGGTCCAGGCTTGCGGGCATAACGTGCCTCTAATCATTATTTTTATGGGCTTTTCGTTCACTGGCGTGGGAAATGTCAGCAAACTTTGCAACGTTCATCTGTGGTTATGAGCATAGCATTGTAGGAAATAAGGAGCGTCCGACATGAACAATAAACACAATGCATTCGGCTTTTCCACCCGCGCCATCCACCACGGCTACGACCCTCAGGACCACCATGGCGCCCTCGTGCCGCCTATTTACCTATCCGCCACGTTCGCCTTTCCCACCGCCGAATACGGCGCCGCCTGCTTTGCCGGTGAAGAAAACGGGCACTTCTACACGCGCATTTCCAACCCGACCCTGGCCCTGCTGGAAGCGCGCATGGCCACCCTGGAAAACGGCGAAGCCGCCGTGGCGTTCAGCTCCGGCATGGGCGCGATTGCCGCGACGTTCTGGACCTTGCTGCGCCCCGGTGATGAAGTGATCGTCAGCCAGATCCTGTACGGCTGCACCTTCGCCCTGCTGCACCATGGCATCGGCGAGTTCGGCATCAAGGTGCGCCACGTTGACCTGACCGACCTGGACGCGTTGCGCGCGGCACTCAGCCCCGCCACCCGCATGATCTACTGCGAAACCCCGGCCAACCCCACCCTGCAACTGGTGGATATCGCCGCCGTGGCCGCCCTGGCCCATGCCCAGCCGAATATCACCGTGGTGGTCGACAACACCTACTGCACGCCGTACCTGCAACGCCCGCTGGAACTGGGCGCCGATGTGGTGGTGCACTCGGCCACCAAGTACCTCAGCGGGCATGGCGACATCACCGCAGGCGTTGCCGTGAGCAACCATGCCCTGGCGCAACGCATCCGCCTGCAAGGGCTCAAGGACCTGACCGGCGCGGTGATGTCGCCGCAGGATGCGTCCTTGCTGATGCGCGGCCTGAAGACCCTGGCCCTGCGCATGGACCGCCATTGCGCCAACGCCCAGGCCGTGGCCGAAGCGTTGCAGGCCCACCCGGCCGTGCAGTGGGTGACCTACCCCGGGCTACGATCTTTCCCACAATACGAATTGGCACAGCGCCAGATGAAAATGCCCGGTGGCATGATCGCGTTCGAACTCAAGGGCGGCATCGACAGCGGGCGCCGCTTCATGAATGCGCTGCAACTGTTCACCCGCGCCGTCAGCCTCGGGGATGCCGAGTCACTGGCCCAGCACCCGGCCAGCATGACCCATTCCACCTACACCCCGGAGCAGCGCGCGCACCACGGCATCAGCGAAGGCCTGGTGCGGTTGTCGGTCGGCCTGGAGGATGTCGCCGATCTGTTGGCGGATGTGCACCAGGCGCTGGCCAAAAGCACGCGCACAGCACCGCGCCACGCCGCCAGGGTCGAGCACGCGTTGAAATAAACCATAGACCCGACGTAATTCTTTCCTACATCGGTGGTCGGATCGCTCCGACTACCGTTATGCAGTTTTAATCTAGATTAATCCGGATTGGATCCCCTTCCCACCGCCCCGCTGTACTAGCATACGTCTCGGCGGGAAGCGCTCTCATCGTGAGGTATTCGCACTAGTTGATTCCCGTCGCGTCATGGCTGAATACCTGCACTCGAAACTCATGGACGAAGCAGATGAACTCACACCTGTTCCCACATATAGGCAAGGTCATCGCCAGCACCGGCAGTCGCCATTTCCCACGTATGCTGCATGACCTGATCCTCACTCAACTGGCCGTGGACGCCACCCATATCACCCAGCTGCGGGTCAGTTCCGAAGGGCACACCCGCCGCGCGATCAGCCCGGTCTACACCGACTCAGTGGCGGCCATGGGTGACGAACAACCCGCCGCCCAACTGCACCTCACGCGCCACAAGGACGATGTGCGCTATGTGCTCTCGGTGTACCGCTCACACCCTTCGGAAAGTTTCTCGCCCCAGGAACGCAGCATGTTGCAGGATTTCTCCACACTGCTGCTGCCCATGGTGGAAAAACACATCGCCGCGATCCAGCCGTGCCGGCTCGACACCGATTCGGTGATCGCACAAAACCAAGGCATTGAAACCCTGCGCCGACGCATCGAAGAACGCCTGGTGCAATCGGGGCTGACCCTGTCCAGGCGCGAGCTGGAAGTGTGTGTCGGCCTGCTGGCGGGGCGTACTGCGCCGGAGCTGGCGGAGCAGTTGGCGTTGAAGGTCAACACCATTGAAAGCTACCTCAAGCGCGCGTCCATCAAGCTGGGGATCAGCGGGCGGCATTCGTTGTTGCGGTGGATGTATGCCACGCAAGACACCGCCAGCCTTTAGGCCAATACAGTTCTAACTGTTGATCGTTCCCACGCTCTGCGTGGGAATGCCGCTGGTGACGCTCTGCGTCACGTCTTCAAGAGCGGACGCAGAGCGTCCAGGGATGCATTCCCACGCATAGCGTGGGAACGATCAATCTCGTCCGGCTCAATCCCGAGCCAACGCCTCAATCGGGTCCAACCGCGCCGCATTCCGCGCCGGCACAAACCCGAACACAATCCCGATCAATGTCGAACAGGCAAACGCCGTCACGATCGAGCCCAGGGAAAACACCATTTCCCACTCCTTCACAAACAGCGAAAACAACCCGCCCAACGCATACGACAGCGCGATCCCGATGATCCCGCCGATCAAGCACACCATCACCGCCTCCACCAGGAACTGCTGGCGGATATCCGATTGCCGCGCCCCCACCGCCATGCGAATGCCGATCTCGCGGGTGCGCTCCGTCACCGACACCAACATGATGTTCATCACCCCGATGCCGCCCACCAGCAAGGAAATCACCGCGATCAACGACAGCAGCAACGCCAGCGAGCGGCTGGTTTTCTGCACCGTCTGCATGATGCTGTCGAGGTTGTTGGTGAAGAAATCCTTGGTGCCGTGGCGTTGCAGCATCAGCTGGTTGACGTTGTCTTCCACCACTTTGCTCGGCTGGCCGTCCTTGATGCGCACGGTGATGCTGTCCAGATGGCGCTGCCCGAGCAACCGCCCCGCCGCCGTTTCATACGGCACCCACACGTTCAACGCCTTGCTCGCGGCAAACATGTTCTTGTTGTCGGCGGTCACACCGATCACCGTGCACGGCAGGTTGCCGACCAGGATCACCTGGCCCAGCGGGTCAACGTTTGCACCAAACAGGCGCTGGCGGGTGTTGTGGTCGATCACCACCACCTGCGCCTGGCGCCGCGCATCGCTTTCGCTGAAGGCGATGCCGGCTTCAAGCTTCAAACCCTTGACCTTGAAATAACGGTCGCTGACGCCATTGACCTGCGCATCCAGGTCGATATTGCCAAAACGCAGCAACAGGTGGCGGCCCACCACCGGCGTGGCGCTGTCCACGTAATACAGCTGGTTCAACGCCTCCACATCCGAAGGCAGCAACGTCTCGATGGCCGACGCGCGGCTGTCGCCGAAACTGCTGCCGGGAAAGATATCGATGGTGTTGCTGCCAATCGCCTGGATGTCCTTGAGCACATAGCGCTTGGCGCCTTCGCCGATGGCCGAGATCGACACCACCGAGGTGATGCCGATGACAATCCCGAGCATGGTCAGCAAGGTGCGCATGCGGTGGGACACCAGCGCGACCCAGGCCATGTTGAACGCTTCCTTGAACAACCCCAGGCTAGCCACCAGGCGTCGCGCGCCGCTGCGCTTGGGCTCAATCGGTGCATCGCTGGGCAGCTCCGGGCCGGTATTGCGCGTGTCACTGACGATCTCCCCATCACTGACCTCGACGATGCGCTGGGCATTGGCCGCCACCTTGGGATCATGGGTGACGATAATCACCGTGTGCCCGGCCGCGTGCAGCTCGGCAAGGATCTGCATGACCTCCTTGCCACTCGCCGTGTCGAGGGCACCGGTGGGTTCGTCGGCGAGGATCACTTCACCGCCGTTCATCAACGCGCGGGCGATACTCACCCGCTGTTGCTGCCCGCCAGACAGCTGGCTGGGGCGATGGCTGACGTGGCCCGCCAGGCCCAGGCGCGCGAGCAACTCCCGCGCGCGGCTGTGGCGTTGGGTTTGCGGCGTACCGGCGTAGATCGCCGGCATTTCCACGTTGTGCAACGCGCTCAGGTGCGTCAGCAGGTGGTAACGCTGGAAGATAAAGCCGAAGTAGTCGCGGCGCAGTTCGGCCAACTGCTCGTCGCCCAACGAGCGGGTCTCGATGCCGTTGATCTTGTAGCTGCCGGCCGTGGCGTAATCCAGGCCGCCGAGGATATTCATCAGGGTGGACTTGCCCGAACCCGACGCGCCGATGATCGCCAGCATTTCCCCGGCCTCGATCGTCAGGTCGATGCCCTTGAGCGCAATGAATTCACGCTCGCCGGCCATGAAACTGCGGGTGATGCCCTTGAGTTCCAACAGTGGCTGGCTCATCCGTCAGTTCCCCGCCACGGCGGGCGTGGCATCGCCGATCACCACTCTATCGCCCTCGGCCAGGCCGTCGAGGATCTGCACCTTGACGTTGTTGTTGATGCCGGTCTGCACCTCACGCGCCTGCGCCCGACCCTTGGCGTCCAGCACCCGCACGGCATAACGGCCGTCGTTGTTGCGCGGGCCGAGCGCAGCCACCGGTACGATCAACGCGGCCTGGGCGGTGGCGAGCACGATGCGCACCTGGGCGGTCATGGCAATGCGCAGGCGATGGTCGGGGTTGGGCACGTCGAACAGCGCGTTGTAGAACACCGCCGTGTTCTGCTTGGGCGTGCCGGCAGCCTGGGTTTCGAGGAAGTTCTGCGGGGCCGGCTCCGTGCCGCGCAGCGTGGCGTAGTAGCGCTTGTCGGCCTCGCCCAGGATGGTGAAATACACCTTCTGGCCAGGGCTGATATGAATCACATCCGCCTCCGAGACCTGGGCCTTGACGGTCATGGTGTCCAGGTCCGCCAGTTTCAGCAGCACCGGCGCCAGTTGGCTGGCGATCACCGTCTGGCCTTCCTGGGTGACGATGCCCACCACGTCGCCATCGATGGGCGCGACGATGCGGGTGTAGGCCAGGTTGATCTTGGCGGTGTCGATCTGGATATGTGCGCTCTTGATCTGCGCATCCAGGGACAACAGGTTGGCCTGCTGCACTTGGAACGTCGACTCGGCGCTCTCGAAATCCTGGCGCGACACCGACTCGTCATCCTGCAAGCCCTTGTAGCGCTCGTACACCGACCGCGCCTGCTTGAGCTGCGCCGCCGTGGCGCGGCGCTGGGCCTGGAGGTTTTCTTCGTCGACCTGGGCCTTGCGCAGGGTGTTTTGCAAGATCAACGGATCGATTTCCGCCAGCCACTGGCCCTGCTTCACCTTGTCGCCGACCTTGACCTTGAGCGACTTCAACTGCCCGGATACCTGGGCGCCGACATCGACCTGCTTGATGCCCTCCAGCAAGCCGGTGGCCAACACGGCGTTTTCGATATCGCCGCGCTCAGCCGTGGCGGTGAGGTACTGCGTCCCCTCGGCGGGCGCTTGCACGGTGTAGACAATCAGGCCAATGGCAATGGCCAACACGCTGAACAGACCCACTTTGCGAAATTTTGAAGTGTGCATAAATAACCATAAACAAGGGGTGAAATGCGCTCTAACGCGGGCACGGTTCAAAAATGTGGGAGCGGGCTTGCTCGCGAATGCGTCGTCTCAGCCAATGAATCTGGCACTGGCACACCGCCTTCGCGAGCAAGCCCGCTCCCACACTGGGTTCGGTATACATCCGTCACGAAACGCCCTCTCGCACCACCGCACCTTGTAACCACCATTGGGCAAGCCCCTGCACATTCGGCGCCTTGAGCAAGGTGAAGTGATTGCCGCCGCCATACCACACCTCCAGCTCCCGGCCCTGGCGGCGCCAGCCTTCGATCATCAGGCCCTGCTCCCGCTGATTACCCGCCGCGTCCAATGCCGGGTCTTGCGCCAACACCAAGCGCACCACGCCGTCAAAGCGCCGGCCCGGTCGGTACACCGTGCGCAACGCCGCCCCATAGGTGCGGGCCGGGCCGTCCATCGCCGCTACACTGGCCCGCGCTGGCAACAAGCCGACCGCCACCATGCCGGCATGCAAGCACTGGCGCTGCGTCACCTCATCGCGCCCGGCGAAGTCCAGCGGGTCGATCCCCAGGGACTTGCCCGCCGCCAACTGCATCGACTCGATCAAACGCAACAACGCCGCCGTGCTCGTGTACGCGCGGCCCGCGCCACCCGGCGCTTCGCTGTCGATCACCGTGAGCGACGCCACCTCGCGCCCTTGCGCCTGCAACTGCAACGCCATCTCCAGCGCGACCCAGCCGCCAAACGAATGGCCGACCAGGTGCACCGGGCCGTGTGGACATTCCTGTGCCAGCGCCGCCAGATTCGCGCGCGCCGCCGCTTCCACCTGGCTGTGGGGCACCGCCTCGCCATCCAGGCCACGGGGCTGCAAGCCAAACAGCGGCCAGTCGCGCCCCAGGGCTTCGCTCAAACCGACAAAGCCGGTGACGCTGTCCCCCGCCCCCGGTACGCAGAACAGCGGCGCATGCCCGGCACGCCCGCTCTGAATGCGCAGCAAGGGCGAATGTGCCGCCTGTGCCACCGGTCCGCAGGTCGCCAATGCCTCTGTGATTGCATGACCCAGCGCCTGGATATGCGGCGCCTGCATCATGCTCTGGTGATCACCCGGCACTGGCACCTGACGCAACTGCCCCGGCGCCAGCGCATCCTCCCACCCCAGCGAATCGCTGCGCCGCGCCAACTCGGTGGGCCGCTCTTGCGCGCTGAACAGATGTACCGGGATCGGCAACGGGAACAGGCTGTAATGCGCCAGCGCATGCCCATGCCCGACTTCCCGTTCCAGGTAATTCGTCAGGTCAGCATCCGTCGCCGCCGCCATTTGCGCGTGCAGCAAACCGGCCACGCGGCAGCGTTGCAGCAACTCGGCAAAGTCCAGCTGTGCAAGGTCCGCGTCCAACTGCCCAAGGCTCGCCAACAAATCTGCCCGGCCCTGGGTTTTCCAGTACGCCGTGCACTGCAACAGCAACTGGCGCTTGAGCGCATCCGCCCCGCTCCAGCGCGCCTTGCCTTGATCGGTCAGGCGCGGCACGTAGCTGTCGAGCAAACCGAGGAACGCGACCGGCTCATCTGCCCCCAGCAACTGCATCGCCACTTCATAGGCCAGCACGCCGCCAAACGACCAGCCGGCCAGCCGATACGGGCCATGGGGCTGGATGCTGCGGATCAAGCCGACCAGCCGCGCGGCCAGGCCTTCCATGCTGTTCAGGTGCGGCTCGCCGAGGGCCACGCCCGGCAGGCCATAGATCGGATAGTCGCCGGGCAGATGCTGGCCCAGCGCCGGGAAATACACGTCCATACCGCTGAATTCGTGGACCAGGAACAACGGCGCCTGGGTTCCTCCACTGCGCACGGTGATCACCGGGCTATCGCGCAGCGGTTCGTCGCTACGCTGGCGCAACAGCGCCGCGACGGCGGCGACATTGGCATGCTGGAACAGCTCGGCCAGGGACACCGGCAACCCCGCTTCTTCCAGCACGTTCACCAGGCGGATCGCCAGCAACGAATGCCCGCCCAGCTCGAAAAAGCTGTCATGCCGCCCCACCTGTTCCAGCTTCAGCACCTCGGCCCAGTGTTGCGCCAAGGCGTGCTCCAGGGCATCGGCCGGCGCTTCGAATTCACGGCTGATCAGCGCCTGCAACGGCGGCACGGGCAAGGCTTTGCGGTCCACCTTGCCATTGCCGGTCAACGGCAACCGCGCCAGCGCTACATAGGCCGACGGCAGCATGTACTCCGGCAATTGCTCGAGCAGATGGGCGCGCAACTGGTCGATCTCCAGGGGCTGCGCCGCCCAGGTGAAATACGCCACCAGGCGCTTGTCTCCCGGCACGTCCTCGCGGGCCAGCACCACCACGTCCTGGATACCCGCCAAGGTGCCCAGGCGCGCTTCAATCTCACCCAGTTCGATACGGAAACCGCGGATCTTGACCTGGTCGTCATTACGCCCGATGCACTCCAGCAGGCCATCCGCCGTCCAGCGGCCGAGGTCGCCGGTGCGGTACAGCAGCGCGCCGCCGTTGAAGGGGTCGGCGACAAACTTTTCGGCAGTCAGCGCAGGGCGATTCAAATAGCCCAGGGCCACGCCATCGCCACCGATGCAGATCTCACCGGCCACGCCCAACGGCACCGGCTGCAAGTGCGCATCCAACACGTGCACCTGGGTGTTGGAAATCGGTCGGCCGACGGGCACGCTGTCGGCGTCATCGGCCAACGCGCGCACCTCATGGGTGGTGGCGTAGGTGGTGCTTTCCGTCGGCCCGTAGCAATGCACCAGACGCAGTGCCGGTGCCCGCGCCAACAGCCGACGAAACGCCGCCGGGTCAGCCCGCTCGCCGCCGCACAGCAAGATGCGCAAACCCGCCAGGGCCTCGGGGATCAGTTGCACATAGTGGTTGAACAACGCCGTGGTCACGAACAGCACCGT
This sequence comes from Pseudomonas sp. B611, assembly GCF_055407965.1. Lineage (NCBI taxonomy): Bacteria > Pseudomonadati > Pseudomonadota > Gammaproteobacteria > Pseudomonadales > Pseudomonadaceae > Pseudomonas > Pseudomonas sp. B611. Next base: position 114,299 of record NZ_JBUZST010000016.1, on the reverse strand, counting down.
CACCTCGGCCAAAGCCGCGCCAAACGCCACCGGGTCGAGCACGGTGGCGTGGTCGATCACCTGGATCTGCCCACCGTTGAGCAACGGCCCCCACACGTCCATGGTGCTGGCGTCGAACGCCGGGTTGGAGGCGAACGCCACGCGGTCGCTGGCATTGAAGTCGGCATAGCCATTGTTGAGCACCAGCCGCGTGATGCCGCGATGGGGCACCAACACACCTTTGGGCGTGCCGGTGGAGCCGGAGGTGTACATGATGTACGCCACGCTTTCCGAGGACTGCGACAGGCCGGGGTTGTGGCTCGGTTGTGGGTCGAGGGTCAGGGTGTTCAGGTCCAACCGTTGAACCGCGCCATCGACAACGGCATCGCTGCGCGTCAACACGCAGGCGGCCGCACTGTCTTGCAGCATGAACCCCTGGCGTTCGGCAGGCGCGTGGATATCCAGCGGCACATAGGCAGCCGCACACTTGAGCACGGCGAGTTGGCTAACCAGCAGGTCCACGGAGCGCGGCAACAGCAGCGCAACGTTATCGCCGGCACGCACCCCCAGCCCCAGCAGGTGATGGGCCAGACGGTTGGCTCGGCGGTTCAGCTCGCCATAACTCAGCCCTCGTGCACCCTCCACCACGGCCAGCGCGTCGGGACGCGCCTGGGCCTGGGCTTCGAACAGGCGCTGCACCGTGTGCTCCCGCGGAAACACGCGCGTGGTGGCATTGAATCCGGCCAACTGCCGGCGCTCGGCAATCGACAGGATCGGCAAGTGGCCGATGGCAACCTCGCTGTCGTGCTCCAACGCCTGCACCAGTTGCTCCACGGCGGTGTGCAGGTAGTCGCAGAGGCGCCGCGCGCCCTGCCCCACGGCCTTCAAGGCGAACCCATCCGCCAGGTCATCGACACTCAGGGACAAGCCGTAATTACTGTGTTCCTCGGCCTTGAGCAACTGAATGCCCTGCCAGCCCTCGCTGCCCACCGACGCGGCGCTGTGGCGATAGTTGAACAGCGTGCCAAACAACGGCGTACCCACCGGCACGCCGCTGCAACGCTGGGCCAGCGCCAGCGGCGCGTGTTCATGGCTGAGCAACTGGGTCAGGCGCCCGTGGGTCGCGCGCAACGCTTCAAGTACGCTGCGCTCACCCAGATCGACCCGCAGCGGCAAGGTATTGATAAACACCCCAATGGCGCGCTCGGCCCCTTCACCACCGTGCAAGCGGCCGAGCATTACCGTGCCGAACACCACCTGATCGCGGCCCGCAACCTTGCCCAGCACATGGGCCCAGGCCAGGTGCATCAGGCTCGCGGCACTGACACCCGCTTGCCGCGCCTGCACCCGCAGGCGCTGGCTCAACGGTGCATCAATCAGCCGCTGGACATGCTCATCGGCGCCCAGCGGTGCGACGTCGGTCGGCTCATCGATGGCGCCGAGCATCTCGCTAAAGAACGCCGCGTGATCATCCACACCCAGGCGGGTCTGGGCCACATAGTTGCGATACGGCACCGCCGCGCCGAGGGTGTGCGCGGTGCCCAGCAGGAACGCCTGCATTTCGTGTTGCAGGATGTCCAGGGCGATGTGGTCCATCACCAGGTGGTGGAACAGCAACGTGGCGACCACGCGCTGCGGTTCCTCGGCATACACCAGACGCATCAACGGCGCCTGGGCCAGGTCCAGGCGTAGCGGCAACGGCCCGGTTTCGACGCGCAACGCGGCCTCACGCCACACCACTTGCAGGGGTTCTTCCAGGCCATCCCAATGGAACGACGAACGCAACGCGTCATGCCGCTGGATCACCGCCTGCAAGGCCTGGGCAAACGCGTCCAGACGCGCGCGGCTGTCGAAGGCGAACTGCGCGCGCAGCACATAGTCATCGCTGCCCTGCGCGGCGCGGTGGTGGTAGAGCATGCCGGCCTGCAACGGCGCCAGCGGGTAGATGTCCTGCACATTCGCCGCACCACCCGGGATGCAGGCGACAACACGGTCGATGGCCGCTTGATCCAGGACGACCAGCGCCAGCATGTCCGGGGTGATCCGCGTGCAATCTTGCGCAATGCGATTGGCCGGCACCGCGACCTCGCGCCCGCCGCCCAGCGCGGCAGCCAAGGCCGCCAACGTCGGCTGGCCAAACAACACTTTCACATCCGCCGACAGCCCGAGGCGGCGCATGCGCCCCACCAGGCTCACCGCCAGCAGCGAGTGCCCGCCCAGTTCGAAGAAGTCGTCGTAACGCCCTACCCGCTCCACATTGAGCAACTCGGCCCACAGGCTGGCCAGGGCGATTTCCGTATCGCCCTGGGGCGCTTCGTAATCGCGTGTGATCACTGAATCCGTGCCCGGTGCGGGCAAGGCCTTGCGGTCGAGCTTGCCGTTGGGGCTCAGGGGCAGCGCGTCGAGGTGCACGAACAGCGCCGGCACCATGAACTCCGGCAGGTGCTGCAACAGATGGCCGCGCAGGGCATCGATCTCGCTGCGCACGCCGGTGTAATACGCCACCAGGCGCTCGTCGCGGGCGATCACGGCGGCTTCATCGACGCCCAGGTAGTCGATAAGACGCGCGTGGATTTCCCCCAGTTCGATGCGCAGGCCACGGATCTTGACCTGATCGTCATTGCGCCCAAGGTATTCAATAGTGCCGTCGGGCAAATAGCGGCCAAGGTCGCCCGTGCGGTACATACGCGCGCCGGTGAACGGGTCCTTGAGGAAGCGTTCGGCCGTCAGCTCAGGCCGGTTCAGATAACCCCGCGCCACTTGCACACCGCCGATAAACAGCTCGCCGACCACCCCCAGCGGTACCGGTTGCAACTGCCCATCCAATACGTACATGCGCGTATTGGCGATGGGTTTGCCGATGGGCGTGTTGTCCGGCGTCACGGCGCCCGCGCAGGGCCAGGCGGTCACATCCACCGCCGCTTCGGTCGGGCCGTACAGGTTGTGCAGCTCGCTGCCAGGCAACTGCTGCTTGAAGCGGCGCACCAGGCTGCCGGGCAAGGCTTCGCCGCTGCACATCACGCGCACCAGGCCAGCGGCCCGGGCCAGGTCGCCGTGGGCGAGGAACACGTCGAGCATCGACGGCACAAAGTGCAGCGTGGTGATCTGCTCGGCCGCGATCACTTCACACAGGTACAGCGGGTCTTTGTGCCCGCCGGGGCGTGCCATCACCAGCCGCGCGCCGGTGAACAGCGGCCAGAAGAACTCCCACACCGACACGTCGAAGCTGAACGGGGTTTTCTGCAAGACCGTATCGACGGCACTCAGACCGTAGGCGTCCTGCATCCACAGCAAGCGGTTGACCACCCCGGCGTGGTCGTTGATCACACCCTTGGGCTGGCCGGTGGAGCCGGAGGTGTAGATCACATAGGCGCCCACGGCGTTGACCTGCGGGTTGTCGATGGGTTGCTGCAGCCAGGTCGGCTGCTCCAGGTCGATCACCGGCACTGTGCCCAGCAACGTGCGCGTCGAGCCCTGAGCCAGCACCACCAGCGGCGCGCTGTCTTCGAGCATGTAGGCGATGCGCTCGGGCGGGTACGCCGGGTCCAGCGGCACATAGGCGGCGCCGGCCTTGAGGATCGCGTACAGGCCAACCACCATGTCCAGGCCGCGTTCCACGCAGATCGCCACCCGCGAATCCACCTGCACCCCCTGCTCCAGCAGGTGATGCGCCAACTGGTTGGCCCGTGCGTTCAGCTCGGCATAGGTCAATACAGCATCGCCCGCCTTGAGCGCAATGGCCTGCGGCGTGCGTGCCACCTGCGCTTCGAACATCCCGTGCAAGGTCTGCTCGAGGTTGTAGTCCACCGCTGTCGCGTTGAACTCAACCAACAGTTGCTGGCGCTCACGCTCGTCCACCAACGGCGCATGGGCCGGCACCGCCTGATCGTTATCGACCATGGCCTGCAACACACGGGTGAGGTAACCGGCATAACGGCGCACGGTCGCTTCATCGAACAAGGCCTGCGCATATTCCAGCGCGCCAAGGATGGAGCCCTGCACTTCGCCCAAGTCCAGGGACAGGTCGAACTTGGCGAAATGGCTGTGTTCCAGGATGCCTTCCAGCGCCAGGTCGCCCAAGGCCAGGGCCGGCGCGCTGCTGTCCTGCCAGGTCAGCAGGGTCTGGAACAGCGGGCTGTGGGCCAGGCTGCGGGTGGGCCGGGTGATTTCCACCACTTGTTCAAACGGCAGGTCCTGATGGGCCTGGGCGGCCAGCGCCTGGGCCTTGACCCGCGCCAACAGCGCTTCAGTGCTCATGTCGCCCGAGGTGTCGATACGCACCGCCAGGGTGTTGACGAACAGGCCGATCAGCCCTTCCACCTCGACGCGATTGCGATTGGCCACGGGGGAGCCGATCACCACCTCCTGCTGCCCGGACAGCCGCGTCAGCAGCGATGCCCACGCCGTCATCAGGATCATGTAGAGCGTGCTGCCATGGCGTTGGCCCAGGGCCTTGAGCCCAGCGGTGAGGCGCTCATCCAGGCGCACCTCGACGCTGCTGCCGGCGTAGTCCTGCCGTGCCGGGCGCGGGCGGTCGGTGGGCAGCGTGAGCAACACCGGCGCACCGGCCAGCGCTTGCTGCCAGTAAACGCTTTGCCGATGCAGCACTTCCCCGCTGAGCCACAGGCGTTGCCACACGGCAAAGTCACCGTACTGAATCGCCAGCGGCGGCAACGGATCGGCCTGGCCCAGGCTGAAGGCCTTGTACAACGCCATCAGCTCGCGGGTGAGCACGCCCATGGAGCCGCCATCGGAGACGATATGGTGCAGGGTCAGCAACAGCACATGGTGATCGTCGGCCATCACGATCAAGCGCCCACGCAGCAGCGGGCCGCGCTCCAGGTCAAACGGCGCCGACGCCTCGCCGTGGATCAACGCCTCCAGCGCCTGCTGCGGTTGCGGGTGGCGGCGCAGGTCCTGCACTTGCAGGGGCAGCACGTCTTCTGGCGGCAGGATCAGCACCCGCGCCTCGTCATCGTGCTGGGCGAAGCGGCTGCGCAGGGTTTCATGCCGCGCGACGATCCGCGCCAGCGCCCGTTGCAGCGCCTCCACATGCAATTGCCCACGCAAACGCAGGCCGATGGGAATGTTGTAGGCGGTGTTGGCCCCTTCCAGCAGCGCGAGGAACCACAGGCGTTGCTGGGCGAACGACAACGGCACGGCTTCGTCGCGATTGGCCGGAAGGATGTCCGGCAGGGTGCTGCGCCCGGCGCTGGCCAGCACGTCGGCGACGGCGGCCAGTTCGGCGTTGGCGAACAGGTCGCCGAGCAACAGCTCCACACCGAGGCGCTGGCGCACCTGCGAGACCATGCGCATCGCCAGCAGCGAATGCCCACCCAGTTCAAAAAAGTGATCGCGCCGCCCAACGCGCTCTACCTGCAATACATCGGCCCAGATCTGCGCCAGTACCGTTTCGATCTCGCCCTCGGGCGCGGCGTACTCGCGGCTGAACACGGCGGCCATGTCCGGCGCCGGCAGGGCCTGGCGGTCGAGCTTGCCGTTGGCGGTCAGGGGCAGCGCTGCCAGTTTTACGTAGGCCACCGGCACCATGGCGTCCGGCAGGTGCGCCACCAGGTGGGCGCGGATTTCTGCGACGGTCAGCGGGTCCAGTTGCGGGTTCTCGGTGAAGTACGCCACCAAGCGTTCTTCGCGCACCAGCACCACCGCCTCCTGGACGCTCGGCAGTTGGTTGAGCTGGCTTTCGATTTCCCCCAGTTCGATGCGCACCCCACGAATCTTCACCTGATCGTCGTTGCGCCCCAGGTACTCAAGGTTGCCATCGGGCAACCAGCGCGCCAGGTCGCCCGTGCGGTACATGCGCCCGGCGTTGAACGGGTCTTGGAGGAAGCGTTCGGCGGTCAACTGCGGGCGGTGCAGATAGCCGCGCGCCACGCCCTTGCCGCCCACATACAACTCCCCCGCCACCCCCAACGGCACCGGGTGCAGTTGTTCATCCAACAGGTACACCGTGGCATTCGCGATAGGTTTGCCGATATGCAACGCCTGCCCCGCCTCGACCTTGCCGGACGTGGCCACCACCGTGGCCTCGGTGGGCCCGTAGTTGTTGATCACCTCGAAGCGCTGCCCACGGCCAAACTGGCGCAGGCGATCACCGCCGATCAACAAGGTGCGCAACGTCGGGTGCTCAATGCGCTGGCTGAAGGCGTACTCGGCCACCGGCGTCGGCAGGAAGCTCACATCCAGCGGCTGCGCGCACCACCAGGCCAATAGTGCGTCGATGTCCTCATTGCCGTCCTGCGCCGGTGGCAGGTGCAGGGTCGCACCCACGCACAGGGCCGGCCACACCTCCCAGGCCATCGCATCAAAGCCGAAACCGGCGACGCTGGCGGTGTGGCGCCCGGCGCGCAGGTCGAAGGCGTGGCAATGCCAATCCACCAGGTTGGCCACCGTGTGGTGTTCCACCATCACGCCTTTGGGCTGGCCGGTGGAGCCGGAGGTGTAGATCACATAGGCGAGGTGCGCCGGCGTCATCGCTACCTCGGGGTTACACGCCGAGTGGTGCTGCCAGGTGTAGCGGTCGAGGTGGATCACCGGCACATCGAGGGCCGGCAAGCGCTCCAGCAATGCCTGTTGGGTCAGCACCGCCACCGGCGCGCTGTCGCTGAGCAGGTAGTGCAGGCGTTCGGCCGGGTGCGATGGGTCCACCGGTACATAACAGGCGCCGGCCTTGAGCACCGCGAGCAAGCCGGCCAGGGTGTCGAGGCCACGGCGGGCGACGACGGCCACGCGCTCGTCAGGCTTCACGCCCAGCGCCAGCAAGTGGTGGGCCAGGAGGTTGGCTTGTTGATTCAGCTCGCTATAGGTCAGTTGCCGACCTTGTTGCACGACGGCGATGGCATCCGGCGTGAGGGCGGCCTGGGCTTCGATGCGCGCGTGCAGCGTGCTGCCCTGGGGGAAATCGGCGCCGGTGGCGTTGAACTGTTCCAGCAACAATTGTTGCTCGGCAACGGGCACCACCGCGATCTGGTCCAGCGCCGTCAACGGCGCCTGCTCAAGCGCCGTCACCAGGTTTTCGAGGGCGGTTTGCAGGTAGGCACAGACACGCTGCGGATCGACCTCAGTGGTCGCCAGCAGCCGCAGGATAAAGCTGTCACCCAGGTCATCCACACTCAGGGTCAGCGGGTAATTGGTGCGCTCATCCGAGCGCAGCGTCGCGATGCCCTGCCACGCCGCCTGCGCTTCACTGTTGCCGGTGGCGCTGTGGCGATAGTTGAGCAAGGTGCTGAACAACGGCGTCGGCGCCAGCACGCCGCTGCAGCGCTGGGCCAGGGCCAGCGGCGCATGTTCATGGCGCAACAGCGCGGTGAGGCGTACGTGGGTGGCCTTGACGGCGCTGCGCACGTCCTCAACGCCCACATCCAGGCGAAACGGCAGGGTATTGATGAAAATCCCCAAGGCGCGCTCCGTGGCATGCCCGCCCTGCATGCGGCCCATCAGCACCGTGCCGAACACCACCTGGGACTTGCCCGCCAGCGCGCTCAACACCCGGGCCCAGCCCAGGTGGAACAGGCTCGCGACGCTCACCCCCAGCAGCCGCGCCTGGGCGCGCAGGCGCTGGTTGAGCCCGTCCGCCAGCGGCCAGTCGAGTTCGTTGATCCCGCGGCCATCGCCCTGCACATCCTGCAAGCCAAAGGGCAAGGTCGGCTCGACCACATCCCCGAGCATCTGCCGGAAAAACGCCTCATGTTCCTGCTCGCTCACCCCCAGCCGTGCCTGGGCCACGTAGTCGCGAAACGGCACCGCCGCGCCCAACTGCGCACCCTGCCCTTGCAGGAACGCCTGCATTTCATGGCGCACCACCTCCAGGGCGCTGTGGTCGAGGGCCATATGGTGGAACAGCAGCATCGCGACGATGCGCTGCTGCGCCGGGTCCGCCGCCCAAGCCAGGCGCAACAGCGGCGCCTGGGTCACGTCCAGGCGGTAACGGCGCGCGTCGAAACGGGCGTGCAGTTGCGCGGCAATATCGCCGTCGGCCGGGTCCAGTTCAACCGCCTGCACCGGCAGGCTCGCCTTGCGCCACACCACTTGCGACGGCTGCTGCACGCCCTCCCACACCACCCCGGTGCGCAGGATGTCATGGCGCTCGATCACGCCTTGCAGGGCTTGGGCAAACGCGTCGAAACGCTCGACGCTGTCAAACGCGAACTGCGACTGCATCACATAGGGGTCGCCCTGCGCGGTGCGCACATGGTGGAACAGGATGCCTTCCTGCAACGGCGCCAGGGGGTAGATGTCCTGGATATTCGCCACGCCGCCATCGACGCTGGCGACGATGCGCTCGATCTCGTCCTGGTTCAGGCTGGACAAGGTCAGCATGGCCGGCGTGATGTGCTCGGCATCGGCCGGGATGGCATTGGCCGGCACCGCGTTGGCGGCCGCGTATTCACCGGCTTTGAGCAACTCGATCAGCGCCGGTTTGTGTGCACGCAAGGCGGCGAGGATCAAGGGGTCGCTCAACGCCTGCTTGTTGCCTTGCACCGACAATTGCTCGCCCTTGAGCGCCAGTTGTACATCCTTGGTTTTCAGTGTCGCCAGCAGTTCGAGGATGCTCACAGGACGATCTCCATTCGTTCAGTTATTGCGGCGTAGCCCGCCAGGGTCGGCTGTTCGAACAACGCGCGCACATCGGCTTCCATGCCCACCTGGCGCAAGCGCCCGATCAAGCTCACGGCGAGCAGCGAGTGCCCGCCCAGTTCAAAGAAATTGTCCAGGCGCCCGACCCGCTCCACCTTGAGCAGTTCAGCCCACAGCTGCGCCAGCAGGATCTCGGTGTCGCCCTCGGGCGCTTCGTACTCGTGTGCATTCAGCGCCTCGACGCCCGGCGCCGGTAGCGCCTTGCGGTCGAGCTTGCCGTTGGGGCTCAAAGGCAACGCGTCGAGGTGCACAAACAACGCGGGCACCATGAACTCCGGCAAGCAGCGCAGCAGGTGTTCACGCAAATCGCGGGCCCCGGCGCCGGTGTAATAGGCGACGAGGCGCTCGTCACGGGCGACTACGGCGGCTTCGTTGACCTGAGAATGCTCCAGCAGGCGCGCCTGGATTTCCCCCAGCTCGATGCGCAGGCCACGGATTTTCACCTGGTCATCGTTGCGGCCCAGGTATTCCAGATTGCCGTCGGGCAGGAAGCGCCCGAGGTCGCCGGTGCGGTACATGCGGCCGTTGCTGAACGGGTCCTTGAGAAAGCGCTCGGCCGTCAGCTCAGGCCGGTTCAGATAACCCCGCGCCACTTGCACGCCGCCAATGAACAACTCGCCGACCACCCCCAGCGGCACCGGCTGCAACTGCGCGTCCAGCACATACATGCGCGTATTGGCGATGGGTTTGCCGATCGGCGTGTTGTCTGCCACCTCGGGGCGCGCGCAGTTCCACGCGGTCACGTCGACGGCGGCTTCGGTGGGGCCGTACAGGTTGTACAGGCCGATCCCCGGCAGTTGCTGCTTGAAGCGCCGCACCAGGCTGCCGGGCAAGGCTTCGCCGCTGCACATCACGCGCACCAGCCCGGACGCCTGGCGCACATCGCCGTGGGCCAGGAACACGTCGAGCATCGACGGCACAAAGTGCAGCGTGGTGATGTGCTCGGCCTCGATCACTTCGCACAGGTACAGCGGGTCTTTGTGCCCACCGGGGCGCGCCATTACCAACCGCGCACCGGTGAACAGCGGCCAGAAGAACTCCCACACCGATACGTCGAAGCTGAACGGGGTTTTCTGCAAGACCCGGTCGTGGGGCTTGAGACCGTAGGCGTCCTGCATCCACAGCAAGCGGTTGACCACCCCGGCGTGGTCGTTGATCACGCCCTTGGGTTGGCCGGTGGAGCCGGAGGTGTAGATCACGTAGGCGCCCACGGCGTTGACCTTCGGGTTGTCGATGGGTTGGTGCGACCAGGTCGGTTGCTCCAGATCGATCACCGCCGCCGCGCCCAGCAACCCACGCGTCGAGCCTTGGGCCAACACCACCAGCGGCGCGCTGTCTGCCAGCATGTAGGCCAGGCGTTCTGGCGGATAGGCCGGGTCCAGCGGCACATAGGCGGCGCCGGCCTTGAGGATCGCGTACAGGCCAACCACCATGTCCAGGCCGCGCTCCACGCAGATCGCCACGCGCGAATCCGGCTGCACGCCCATCGCCAACAGGTGGTGCGCCAGCTGGTTGGCTCGCGCGTTCAGCTCGGCGTAGGTCAATGCGACGTCGCCCGCCTTCACCGCAATCGCCTCCGGTGTACGTGCCACCTGCCGTTCGAACATCCCGTGCAGGGTCTGGTCTAGGTCATACGCCACCTCGGTGGCGTTGAACGCGCCGAGCACTTGCTGGCGCTCCTGGGCCTCCAGCACCGGCAGGCGATTGACCGGCAACTGCGGCGCCTGCTCCAGGGCTTCCACCAGGCCCTGCAAGGTCACTTGCACATAACCGCAGAGGCGTTGCGCGCCGATCGGCGTCGCCGCCAGGGCGGTCAGGCGGAAACCGTCGCCCTGATCATCCACGTTGAGCGTCAACGGGTAGTTGGTACGCTCTTCGCTGGCCAGTGTCTCGATGCCTTGCCACGCCGCGGACACCGGCGCCTGCCGGCTGTCACTGTGACGGTAATTGAGCATCGCGCTGAACAACGGCTGCGGCGCGGCGACACCGCTGCAACGCTGGGCCAACGCCAGCGAGGCGTGTTCATGCCCGAGCAGCGCGCTCAGCCGCCCATGGGTGTGCTTGACCGCAGCACGCACGCCGGTGGCGTCGATATCCACCCGCAGCGGCAAGGTGTTGATGAACATACCCAGCGCGCGGTCGCTGCCCTTGCCGCCTTGCATACGGCCCAACAGCACGGTGCCGAACACCACGTTTTCCTGGCCGGACGTGCTGGCGAGCACCCGCGCCCAGGCCAGGTGGAACAGGCTGGCCGCGCTGACCCCAAGCACACGCGCCTGGGCCCGCAGGCGTCTGTTGAGGTCGGGCGGCAGGTGCTGCTGGGCCTCTTCGATGGCCGTGCCGTCGCCGCGCACATCCTGCAGGCCGAACGGCAGGGTCGGTTCATCGATATCAGCGAGCATCTCGCGGAAGAATTTTTCGTGTTCCTGCTCGGTCACTCCCAGGCGCGCCTGGGCCACGTAGTTGCGGTACGGTGTGGCGTCCCCGGCGGGCTGCGGCTGCCCGAGCAGGCTGGCTTGCATCTCGTGGCGCACGCTGTCGAGGGCGGTGTGGTCGAGGGCAATGTGGTGGAACAACAGGATCGCATCCACCCGTTGCTGATCCGGGTCCTGGGCATACACCAAACGGATCAACGGCGCCTGATCCAGCGGCACGCGGTAGTGACGCGGGTCAAAACCTTGCAGGTCACCGGCCTGCACGTGCAACTGCGCCTTGCGCCACACCACTTGCAGCGGTTGCGCCAGGCCTTCCCAGACCACGGCGGTGCGCAGGATATCGTGGCGGTCGATCACCTGTTGCAGCGCCTGGGCAAAGGCCTGCAGGCGTTCCCGGCTGGCAAATGCCAGGTGCGATTGCAGCAGGTACGGGTCGCCCTGCCCGGCCGTGATGTGGTGGTACAGAATGCCTTCCTGCAACGGCGCCAGCGGGTAGATGTCCTGCACATTGGCGGCGCCACCGGGGACCTGGGCGACCACCTGGTCAATCGTCCCCTGGTCCAGCGTCACCAGCGACAGCAGGTCCGGGGTGATGCGCTGGCAATCGGCGGCAATCCGATTGGCCGGCACCTCGACCTCACAGCCACTGCCCACGGCAGCGGCCAGTGCCGCCAGGGTCGGTTGGCTGAACAGCACGCGCACATCGGCACTGAGGCCGGCCTGGCGCATGCGTTCGATCAAGCTGACGGCCAACAGGGAATGACCGCCCAGCTCGAAGAAGTGGTCATGCCGGCCGACCTGTTCCACCTGCAACACCTCGGACCAAATGGCCGCCAAGGTGGTTTCGACGGCACCTTGCGGCGCTGCGTACTCACGGCTGAGCAACGCGCCTTGATCGGGTTCAGGCAGGGCCTTGCGGTCGAGCTTGCCGTTGGCGGTCAGGGGCAGCGCGTGCAGCTGCACATAGGCCACCGGCACCAGGGCGGCAGGGAGTTGCGCTTGCAGTTGCGTGCGCAAGCGCTCGATATCCAGCGGTTGCCGGGCGGTGAACCAGGCGATCAAACGCTCTTCGCGCACCAGCACCACCGCTTCGCCAACGCCGTCGAGTGCGGCGAGATGGCTTTCGATTTCCCCCAGCTCCACGCGTATGCCACGCAACTTCACCTGGTCATCGTTACGGCCCAGGTACTCGATGTTGCCATCGGGCAGCCAGCGCGCCAGGTCGCCGCTGCGGTACATGCGCCCGCCGTTGAACGGGTCTTGCAGGAAGCGTTCGGCGGTCAGGTCCGGGCGATTCAAGTAACCCCGCGCCACGCCGCTGCCACCCACATACAACTCGCCCGCCACGCCCAACGGCACCGGGCGCAAGTGCGCGTCCAGCAGGTAGACGCTGGCATTCGCCATGGGCCGGCCGATATGCAACGCCTGCCCGGCACGCACGCGGCCGGAGGTGGCAACCACCGTGGCTTCGGTGGGGCCGTAGTTGTTGATCACGGCAAAGCGCCGTTCCTGATTGAACTGGCGCAGGCGGTCGCCGCCGATCAGCAGGATGCGCAACGTCGGGTGCAGCAGTTGCTGGCTGAAGGCGTACTCGGCCACCGGCGTCGGCAGGAAGCTCACGTCCAGCGGCTGCGTCAGCCACCAGGCGAGCAATGCGTCAATGTGTTCATTGCCCACCTCGGCGGGCGGCAGGTGCAGGGTCGCACCGGCACACAGCGCCGGCCAGACTTCCCAGGCCATCGCGTCAAAACCAAAGCCGGCGACGCTGCTGGTGTGGCTGCGGGCATCCACGCCAAACGCGTCGCAATGCCAGTGCACCAGGTTTTCCACGGTGTGGTGTTCGACCATCACGCCCTTGGGCTGGCCGGTGGAGCCGGAGGTGTAGATCACGTAGGCCAGGTGCGCCGGGGTCAGCGCGCTGAGTTGCGGGTTGCTGGTGGGCTGGTCCAGGCCCTGTTCATGCAGGTCGACAGGCACAAATCCGCCCAACAACTCGCGGGTGCTGGCCTCAGCCAGCACGGCCACCGGGGTGCTGTCTTGCAGCAGATAGGCAATACGCTCGGCGGGATACGCCGGGTCGACAGGCACATAAGCGGCGCCCGCCTTGAGGATGGCAAGCAAGCCCACCAGCATCTGCGGGCCGCGACGGCAGCAGATCGCGACACGGTCGTCGGGCTGCACGCCCAGCGCCAGCAGGTGATGGGCCAATTGGTTGGCGCGCCGGTTGAGCTGCTGATAGGTCAGGGAGGCACCGTCTTGCATCACCGCCACCGCGTCCGGCTGGCGCTCGGCCTGGACTTCGAAGGCACCGTGCACGGTGTGGCCGGTGGGAAAATCTGCGGCGGTCGCGTTGAATTCCCGCAACAGCGTTTCGCGCTCCGCCGCTGGCAGGCTTGGCAGCTGGGTGAGTGCCGTCTGCGTTGCGTTTTCCAGGCTGGCGACCAACTGCTCAACGGCCTGGTGCATGTAGCCACACAGGCGCTGGGCGCCGATCTGCGGCAGCGCCAGCACCGTCAGGCCGAAGCCTGTGCCGAAGTCATCCACGCTCAAGGTCAGCGGGTAGTTGCTGCGTTCTTCGCCGCCCAGCAACTGCACGCCGGCCCAGATACCGTGGCCGTCGCGGGCCATGGCGTCGGGGCTGCTGTGGCGATAATTGAGCAGGCTGCTGAACAACGGCGACCCCGCCGCCACGCCGCTGCAACGCTGGGCCAGGGCCAGCGAGGCATGCTCATGGCCGAGCAAGGCGCTCAGCCGCGCGTGGGTCGCCTTGACTGCCGATGTTGCGCTCGCCGCCAGGTCCACCCGCAGCGGCAAGGTGTTGATGAACATGCCCAGCGCCCGGTCCGCGCCCTCGCCCGCTTGCAGGCGGCCCATCAACACGGTGCCGAACACTACCTCATCACGCCCGCATACCAGCCCCAATACCTGCGCCCACGCCAGGTGCATCAAGCTCGCCGCGCTCACACCGCTGCGGCGCGCCTGCTCGCGAACCCGCTGGGCCAGCGCCGCGTCCAGGGCTTGCTCGGCCTCTTCGATGTAACGCCCGTCGCCCTGCACATCCTGCACGCCAAACGGCAGGCTCGGTTCATTGATGTCGGCGAGCATCTCGCGAAAGAACTGCTCGTGCTCCGCCTCGCTGACACCCAGGCGCGCCTGGGCCACGTAGTTGCGAAACGGCGCTGCCGCCGGCAACCCATCCGCCTGGTTGCACAGGAACGCTTGCATCTCCTCGCCGACCACCTCCATGGCGGTGTGGTCCAGCGCCAAGTGATGGAACAGCAGGATCGCCGCCACACGGCCATTGGCCGGGTCCTCGGCGTAGACCATGCGCAGCAGCGGCGCCTGGGTGAGGTCCAGCCGGTAGTGTCGGGCATCGAACCGCCCGTGCAGTTGGGCGATGACGTCGCCGTCGGCCGGGTCCAGGGCCACCGCCTGCACACTCAGTTGGGCGTCACGCCACACCACTTGCACCGGGCTGTCCAGGCCTTCCCAGACCACGCCGGTGCGCAGGATGTCGTGGCGCGCCACCACCTGTTGCAGCGCGCCCATAAAACCGTGCAAGCGCTCCAGGCTGTCGAAGGCCATGCGCGATTGCAGCAGGTACGGATCGCCCTGCTCGGCGCTGAGATGGTGGTAAAGGATGCCTTCCTGCAACGGCGCCAGCGGGTAGATATCCTGCACATTCGCCGTGCCACCGGGGACGCTGGCGACGATACGCTCGATGGCCGGCTGATCCAGTTGCAGCAGGGTCAGCATCGACGGCGTGATCTGCGCACAACCGGCGGCAATGCCATTGGCCGGCACCACCACCTCGCGCCCGCTGCCCACGGCCGCTGCCAACGCCGCCAGGCTTGGCTGGCTGAACAGCACGCGCACGTCGCAGCTCAGGCCGACCTGGCGCATGCGTTCGATCAGGCTGACCGCCAGCAACGAGTGCCCGCCCAGTTCGAAGAAATGATCGTGCCGACCGACGCGCTCCAGCTTGAGCACGTCCTGCCAGATCTGCGCGAGCAAGGTTTCCACTTCGCCTTCCGGCGCCTCGAAGCCTCGGCTGAGCAATGCGCTCGCGTCGGGCACCGGCAGGCCTTTGCGGTCGAGCTTGCCGTTGGCGGTGAGCGGCAACAGGGCCAGCCACACATAGGCCGACGGCACCATATAGTCCGGCAAGCGGCCTTGCAGGTGGGCGCGCAGGGCTTGGATGTCCAGCGCTGCCGGGGCGGTGTAGTAGGCCACCAGGCGTTTGTCGCCGGGCACGTCTTCGCGGGCCAGCACCACCACGTCTTTCACGCCGGGGAAGGCGGCGAGGCAGGTTTCGATTTCCCCGGGCTCGATGCGAAAACCGCGAATCTTCACTTGCAGGTCACTGCGCCCCTGGTACAGCAGGTTACCGTCGGCCTGCCAGCACGCAAGGTCGCCGGTGCGGTACAACACGCCCTCACCGAAAGGGTTGGCGATGAATTTTTCGGCGGTCAGTTGCGGCTGGTTCAGATACCCCGTGGCCACACCCGCGCCGCCGATGTACAGCTCGCCGGTCACACCCAACGGCACGGGTTGTTGGCGCGCGTCCAGCACAAAGGCCTGGGCGTTCGCCAACGGCCGTCCAATGGGAATCGCCGCCGTGCCCGCCGTGGTGATTTCAAAGGTGGTGGAAAATGTGGTCGCCTCGGTCGGCCCGTAGCCGTTAAGCAGGTGCTGCGGCTTGCCGTGGGCGAGTACGCGGTTGATCACCAGCGGGTCGAGCACATCGCCGCCGACGATCAGGTAACGCAGTTGATGGAACACCGGCAACAAGGCATCGGCGTACTGATGGAACAACCCGGCAGTCATCCACAACACGCTGACGGCTTGCTCCTGGAGCAGCGCGGCGAAGGCGGCCTGGGACAACAACACCGCCTGCTCGACCACCACCACGCAACCGCCGTTGAGCAACGGCGCCCACACGTCGAGGGTGCTCGCATCGAACGCCGGGTTGGAGGCGAAGGCCACGCGGTCGCGCGCATTGAAATCGGCATAGCCGTTGTTGAGCACCAAGCGCGAGATCGCGCGATGGGGCACTTGCACGCCCTTCGGCGTGCCGGTGGAGCCGGAGGTGTAGAGGATGTAGGCGACGCTCTCCGAGGATTGGGGCAGCTCGGGATTGCGGGGCGACTGTGTCTCCAGCGCCAGCACGCTGAGGTCGTCGAGTACCCGGCGGGCGCCGCTGTCCTGCACGATAAAGGCCTGGCGCTCGGCCGGCGCGTTGATGTCCAGCGGTACGTAGACGGCCGCACATTTGAGGATCGCCAGTTCGCAGACCAGCAGGTCCAGGCCCCGCGGCAGGGCAATCGCCACGCTTTCACCCGGCTGCACGCCTTCGCCGATCAGGTAGTGCGCCAGGCGGTTGGCGCGGCGGTTGAGGTCGCCATAGCTCAGGGACAACGGGCCGTGCACCGCCGCCACGGCTTCGGGGTGCGCCAGGGCCTGGGCTTCGAACAATTCGTGCACGGTGCGGTGCGCTGGGTAGTCGCGGGCGGTGACGTTGAAGTCCACCAGCAGTTGGTGACGCTCGGCGGGTGGCAGGATCGATACAGCCTGCAACGGCGTGGTTGGCGCCTGTTGCAGCGCCGTCACCAAGTGGCGCAGCGCGGTGAGCAGGTAGTGGCCGACACGTTGCACGTCGAGGGTGGCCACGCCTTGCACGGTGAGCGCAAAACCTGCGCCGAGGTCATCGACGTTGATCACCAGCGGGTAGTTGCTGCGCTCTTCGGAACTGAGGATCTCGATGCCCCGCGCCGCGAACGGGTTGGCGCCCGGCGCGTCGTCCACTGCGCTGTGACGATAGTTGAGCAGGGTGCTGAACAGCGGCAGCGAACCCGGCACGCCGCTGCAACGCTGGGCCAGGGACAACGACGCGTGCTCATGCCCAAGCAATTGCGCAAGTCGCGCATGGGTGGCGCGCACGCCCGCTTGCACGCCCGCCGCGCCGAGACTGACGCGCAGCGGCAAGGTGTTGATGAACATGCCCAGCGCCCGATCAGCGCCCTCGCCGCCCTGCATGCGCCCCAGCAACACGGTGCCAAACACCACCTCCTGCTGGCCGGAAACCTGCGCCAAGACCTGCGCCCAGGCCAGGTGCACCAGGCTCGCCGGGCTAACGCCCAGTTGCCGCGCCTGTTCGCGCAGGCCCAGGCTCAGTTCGGCTTCCAGCGCCAGGTGCGCTTCGATGATGCCGCTGCCATCGAGGTTCACGTCGTGCAGACCAAAGGCCAGGGTGGGTTCGTCGATATCGCCGAGCATCGCGCTGAAGAACGCTTCGTGCTGCGCCTGGCTGACGCCGAGCCGCGCCTGCGCCACGTAGTTGCGGTACGGCACCGCCACGGGCAAGTGCGCGCTGCGCCCGTCCAGGCTGGCGCTTATCTCCTGCACCAGCACCTGCAACGCTGTGTGGTCGAGCAGGATATGGTGCAGCAGCAGGATGCCGACAAAACGGCCCTGCTGTTCGCTGTAGGCGAAGTGCATCAGCGGGGCGCGGGACAGGTCGAGGCGAAAGTGCCGGGGG
The DNA here is from genome assembly GCF_055407965.1 of Pseudomonas sp. B611. Lineage (NCBI taxonomy): Bacteria > Pseudomonadati > Pseudomonadota > Gammaproteobacteria > Pseudomonadales > Pseudomonadaceae > Pseudomonas > Pseudomonas sp. B611. Next base: position 96,692 of record NZ_JBUZST010000016.1, on the reverse strand, counting down.
TCGAAGCGTTGTTGCAGTTGGGCAAGGGGTTCGTCGATACGCTCGACGGTCAGCGACGCCTCGCGCAGGACCACTTGCACCGGTTCGTCGAGGCCGTCCCAGAGGATCGCCGTGCGCAGGATGTCGTGGCGTTCGATCACGCTGTGCAGGGCGTGGATAAACGCGTCCACCGCCGCTTGGTCGGCAAAGCTGAACTGCACCTGCAACCCATAGGGATCGCCCTCGGTGGTTGCCAGGTGGTGGTACAAGATCCCCGCCTGCAACGGGGCGAGGCCGTAGATGTCCTGCACATTGGCCAGGCCGCCGGGCACGCGGTTGAGGATGTGGTCGATGGCGGCCTGGTCCAGATCAACCAGGGGCAGCATCTCGGGGGTGATGCGCGTGCTGGTCGGGGTAATACGGTTGGCCGGAACGTGCACCTCGTCGCCCACCGCTGCGGCCAGCGCAGCCAGCGTGGGTTGGCCGAACAGCACGCGCACGTCGGCGCGCAGGTCCACCTGGCGCATGCGTTCGATCAGCTTGACCGCCAACAGCGAATGCCCGCCCAGCTCGAAGAAATTGTCGTCGCGCCCCACGCGGTCGACTTTCAGCAGGTCTTGCCAGATGGCGGCAATGGCGATTTGCGCCGCGCCCTCGGGTGCCTGGTAGTCGCGGCGGGCCAACGCCTGGGCATCCGGTGCGGGCAGGGCCTTGCGGTCGAGCTTGCCGTGGGCGGTCAGCGGGAAGGCATCGAGCTGTACAAAGGCGCTGGGCAGCATGTAGTCGGCGAGGCTGCGCAGCAGGTGCTCACGCAAGGCGCCCGCGCTGAATGCGCCCTCGGTAATCACGTAGGCCACCAGGCGCTGGTCGCCCGGTTCGTCTTCGCGGGCAATGACTATGGCCTCACGCACGCCCTCGGCGGTGGCCAGATGGGCTTCGATTTCACCCAGTTCGATACGGAAACCGCGGATCTTCACCTGATCATCGTTGCGCCCCAGGTAGTCGACACTGCCGTCCGCACAGCGGCGACCAAGGTCGCCGGTCTTGTACAGGCGCTGGCCGCTGGCGGGGTCGGTGAGGAAACGTTCGGCGGTCAGCGCCTCACGGTTGAGGTAACCGCGCGCCACGCCGGCGCCGCCGACGTACAACTCGCCGACCACGCCAAACGGCACCGGCTCGCGGCGCTCATCCAGCACGTACAACTGCAAATCGGAGATGGCCACGCCAATCGGGCTGACGCCGACCCGCTGCGCATCCGCCGCTTCCAGGGCGCGGTAGGTCACGTGCACGGTGGTTTCGGTGATGCCGTACATGTTGACCAATTGCGTGCCGGCGTTGAGTGCGCGGGCATACCAGGGCTTGAGCATCCCCGGTTCCAGGGCCTCGCCGCCGAAGATCACCTGGCGCAGGGAATGGGCCTGCGGGTTGTGCTGTTGCGCCGCGATCAACTGGCGGAACGCGCTGGGCGTCTGGTTGAGGATGCTCACGCCGGCGTCGCACAGCAGCGCATAGCACTCATCCGGCGCGCGGCTGACCAGTTGCGGCACGATCAGCAACTGACCGCCGTGGGTCAGTGCGCCCCAGATTTCCCACACCGAAAAGTCGAAGGCAAACGAATGGAACAACGCCCACACATCGTTGCGGTTGAACCCGAACCAATGCCCCGTGGAGCTGAACAGCCGCGCGACCTGGCGGTGCTCGATCATCACGCCCTTGGGCTGGCCGGTGGAGCCGGAGGTGTAGATCACATAGGCGAGGTTGGCCGGGCTCAAGTCCAGGCGCGGGTTGACGATGGATTCATCGCGCAGGCCGTTGAGGTCGATCTGCGCCAGCGCGCCCACCAGATGGCGGGTGTTGGCTTGGACCAGCACCGCCAGCGGCGCGCTGTCTTGCAGGGTGTAGGCGATGCGTTCCCGTGGGTAGGCCGGGTCCACCGGCACATAGCCGGCGCCGGCCTTGAGGATGCCCAGCAGGCCGATGATCATCTCCGGGCCGCGCTCCACGCAGATCGCCACGCGGTCATCGGCGCACACACCTTGGGCCAACAGGCGATGGGCGACCTGGTTGGCGCGTTCGTTGAGTTGGCGGTACGTGAGGCGTTGTTGTTCGAAACGCAGGGCGATGGCGTCGGGATGGGCGGCGGCGTGGGCTTCGATCTGTTGGTGGATCAGCGGGGTGTCGGCGTAGGTCTGTGGGCTGTGGTTGAAACTGTGCAGCAGGTGCTGGCGTTGGTCTTGAGTGAGGATCGCCAGGCTGTCCAAGGGCGTATCCGGGCGTTGCTCTAGCGCCTCGGCAAGGCTGTCGAGGGCCGTGTGCAGGTAACCGGCCACCTGCCGGGCGTCGAGGGAGGCGTGCACCATCACCGTCAGCGCAAAATCTTCCCCCAGGTCGTCGACGTTGACCGTCAGCGGGTAGTTGGTGCGTTCTTCGGCGCCCAGCACCTGGATGCCTTCGGCGACCTCGATGATGGCCGCCATGTCCGTGGCCGCGCTGTGACGGTAATTGAGCATGGCGCTGAACAACGGCGCGGGTGCTGCCACGCCACTGCAACGCTGAGCCAGCGCCAGGGACGCGTGTTCGTGCTGGAGCAAGGTGGTGAGGCGCGCATGGGTCGCCTGGACCCCGGCCCGCACGCCCTGCCCGCCCACATCCACGCGCAGCGGCAAGGTGTTGATGAACATGCCCAGGGCCCGTTCACCGCCTGCGCCGGCGCCCATGCGGCCGAGCATCACCGTGCCGAAGACCACGGCGTCGCGCCCGCATACCACCCCGAGGACACGGGCGAACGCCAGGTGCATCATGCTCGCCACGCTGACGCCCAGAGGGCGTGCCAGGGCGCGCAGGCGCCGGCTCAGGCTGCTATCGACGGGGATGCGCGCTTCGTTGATGCCGCGGCCGTCGCCCTGCACATCCTGCAAACCGAAGGGCAGCGTTGGCGCGTCGATGTCTGCGAGCATCTCGCGGAAGAACCCTTCATGGGCCCGCTCGCTGACGCCATTGCGCACTTGGGCGATGTAGTTGCGAAACGGCACGGGCTCGGCCGCTTGCGCTTGCTGGCCCGCGAGGTACAGCTGGATTTCTTCGCGCACCACATCAAGCGCGGTGTGATCGAGGATGGTGTGGTGGAACAACAGCATCGCGTCCACACGCGCGTTGCCGGGGGTTTCGCGGTACACCAGGCGCAACAGCGGCGCCTGGCCGAGGTCCAGGCGCACGTTGCGTGGGTCAACGTGCGCCGCTTCGCATACCAGCGGCGCCTTGCGCCACACCACTTGCAGCGGCTCGTCGAGGCGTTCCCAGGCCATCGAGGTGCGCAGGATGTCGTGGCGGTCGATCACCCATTGCAGCGCCTCGGCAAAGGCGTGCAGGCGGGCGCGGCTGTCGAACACAAACTGCGCGTGCAGCACGTAGGGGTCGCCCTGCGCCGCCGACAGGTGGTGATAGAGCATGCCCTCCTGCAGCGGCGCCAGCGGGTAGATGTCCTGCACGTTCGCCGCGCCACCGGGGATGGCGGCGACGATGCGGTCGAGCGCGGCCTGGTCGAGGCTGACCAGGGCGAGCATGTCCGGGGTGATGCGATACGCCGGGCTCAGCCAGTCACCGCCATGCTCGGCCACCAGCGCCAGCAGCCGGGGCTTGTGGGCGATCAACTGATCCCACACCCCCTCCTCCAGCGCCTCGTCGTCGCCCAGGACGATCAGGTCGCCGTCTTCCCGTTGCAGCCGGATCGCATGGGTGGAAATCACTGCCAATAATTCGCTGAACTGCATGGGGGGTAACCTGCCTGGTAAGTCACGGTTGAGGAGAAAGTCCGTTTTCAGCTGCCGCTTGGTTCGGGGTATCGATAAAAAATGCGGACGCAGCCGGGTGCCTGAAAGGGCTTCCGGTAGAGGTGAAAAACTAAGGGATTTGGCGGGAGGGTGGTGACATGGGAAGCGGGGACAAGGGGAAATCGGTGCAATGCCGAGGTTATTCGCACGCCCCCACCTGCGGCACCAGTTGGATATCCACACGCCGATTGGCCGCGCGTCCGGCCTCGGTTTGGTTGCTCGCAATCGGTTGGCTCGCGGCCAACCCCTGCACCGCAAAGCAGCTGTCGGCGAGGTCGCCCATGCGTTGCATCCAGTCCCGCACCGCCGCGGCGCGGGCGTGGGACAGGACCAGGTTGTGCTCAAGCGCACCGCTCCCATCGGTATGCCCGGCAATGACGATCAACCAGCCCGGCCGGGCCTTGATGCCGACCAGGGCGTTGATCAGGACCTTGGTCGAGTCGGGCTTCAGGGTTGAGCTGCCGCCTTCGAACAGCGCCAGGCTGTCCAGCCGGATCGGTTCGGGCATCGGGGTTTCAGTCACAGCCTGCGTGTGCCATAGCTGCCATCCCGCCCCCATCGCGATAGCGAGCGCGCCGGCGTACAACCACAAGCCCCGGCGCGGCCTGCACGTGGCCAGGGTGGGCGGTGGCAGAACCATCACCGGCGCCAAGGGTATTTCGCCTGGGGCGGGCGGTGGTTCCAAGCGTTGGCTCATCTGGCTGATGTGCTGCCGCAGCGCCGCCAGTTTCACCAACGGCGCACTGAGCTGAGGAGACAAGCACGCTTGCAAACGCGCCAGTTCGGCGTCCAGTTGCACCAGCACGGCAACGCTTGGCGACGTCACCGCGTGACTGCGCAACAGCAGGTGCAGATGCTCGAACAGCCACTCCAGCAGCCCCACGCGCACCGTGGCCATGGGCGGCCAGACCCGTGACCATTCACCACTCAGCGCCGTGATCAACACCACGCCTTGGAGTGCGCCCTCGGGCCCGTATCGCTGGCCGCGCGCCAGGGTGTAGAAGCACGCGCTATTGAGCTCCACGCCATGTGCCTTGAACAGCGCCAGGCAACCTTGCTCGACTTTTGCCCAGTCCACATCAGGCCGGGCAGGATGGCCGAGCTTCGCCATCTCGGTGTGCACGGCCGTGAATTCAGCGCAGTGGCGTGGGTCGCCACCGACCTGGATATGCATTTCAAACAGTGCCGTCATTCGACCGTCCTTATCGGTTGAGCGTGACTTTGCCCGCTGGCGCCAGGGTGGTGCCGACACTCACGTGCTGCCCGTCTTTCAGCTGCAACTCCATGGCGTATTCAAGATGCCCCGGCAGCACCTGGGGTAGCAGCTCGATGGCGAGCGCCTCCAGGCGCGGTTCGTGCTTGAGCAAGGTGTCGCGCATGATCCCCATCAGGCTGTGGGCCGTGGCGGGCAGGCCTTGCAGGATCAGGCCCATGTCCGGCAGGCCGTAATCGGGTAAATGGCCGAGGGCGCCCGCGCGGCTGTTGAGGATGCGTTGCAGGTTGTCCAGGACGGACAGGCTGTACTGGTCGGCTTCGCTGGCGTGATGCAGGGGCAACTCACCAGCAAAATTTTGCAACAGCAATTCGTACAGGGAGGGGTTGGATTCGCCCATCGGTCAGTCCTCCGCCAATGGGCGCAGGGTCAAGCGGTTATCCGCCAGTTCGATCACCCGTGGCCGGTCAGGGTCCAGGTCGGCGCGGGCCAGTGTCAGGCGCCAGCTGTTTGTGCGGGTATCCGGGCTGCGAAACAGCGCCACCACCGTGACGAACCGTGCCTCTTTGTCCATGGGCACGCTGAGCGGCGCACCCGCTTCGGGCTTGACCACCACCGTGCGTTTGTCCAGCAACGCGCCTGCCAGCAGTTGCGCGTCATCGCCCAGCAAGCGGTCGTAGGTCGCTTGCGCCACGGCGGTGTCGTCACGCAATTGATACACCCGCACCAGGGTCGGCACCGACAAGGCATTCATGTCACCGCCGTCGGTGTTCAGGGCCGTGCGTGCACTGAAATCCAGGTGCAGGGTTTTCACCTGCTTGTAGAAAATCGCCTGGGTGGTAGCGACCGTGCCGTCGGCCACGGTCTGGACCAGCCCACAGCCACCAAGGGGTAGCGCAAGCATCATCAGGCTAAAAAGAGTACGCGACATGCTGACTCTCCCGCTTGCAAGGGTTTATCGACAGGCCCTGGTAGCGGCCCATGTTGATGGTCAGGCACTGCTGCTCTGGCGCTTGCCAGGCATCGGCGCCCAGGCCCAGCACAGCGGTCATGCCCAGCCGGATCGGCGCGTGCCCCAGCACCGGTACCGGCAAGCTGCGCAGCGGCAGGGTCAGTTGCAGCTTCGCCGTGCAGCGCCACCCCAGGTAGACGCGCAACAGCACCAGCAGATCCTTGTGCAACGGGCCCGCTGGCAACCAATCACGCGCTTCCTGCGGGTCGTCGGCGTTGATTTCCAGCCGCAACTGGCTGGTGGCATCGCGGCCAACACGGCCCAGGGGCGCTTGCTGGGTCAGGCGCACCGGACGCTGCGGGCAAAGACTTGCGGGCCACGCCAGCACGATGTCCTGGGGCCAATGCGCGGTGACGTGCACCCCGGTGTTGGGGGCCAGCAACTTGACCAACGCACGGATGCCTTCGGCATTGCGCGTGGGCAGGCGCATCACGCTGAGCAAGGCCAGGAAACGCGAAAGCGGCGTGCCGACCTGTTCGGCTGTGCCGGGAATGCCCAGGCCGATAAGCCCCAGCAGGCACTGCGAGGTCGCATCAACACCCCCCGGCTCAAAGGTGGCCGGGTAGGAGTACTTGCGCCAGATCCGATAGAACTGGGTGAAGATGCGGTGGTTGAACATGTCCAGGAAGGCTTCCAGTGCCTCATGCCCTTCACGGCGTTGGGCAATGTCATCCAGATAGGTGCCCGGCAGCGGTGAATCCACCCCGTACAAGCCAAGCAGGCGGGTGCGCACCGTGGCCGGGCGTTCGGGGTGATCGGCATCCGTTTCAATCCCCCGCAACTCAGCGCCGGGAAAGCCCATGCCGGGGTCGGGCCGAAAGCGCACCGCGTCATCGCCCGGATGCGCGGTACTGCCCAGAGGCGGATGGCCGGGCAAGGCCTGCTCCAGCAACTGGCAAAACCGGTACAGGTTGGCTTCGGCCACCGGCCCGCGCAGCACCTGTAGCAAACCGCTGGCGGTCAGCCGGGAATACGTTGATTGTGGTTCTCGTTCCATCGCAGGCACTTTCCGGTGGGTTGCAGGACCAGCGTGAGCTGGGTGTATAAATGCACATCCGCGTAGAGCGCAAAAAAGCGGTTGAGCATCTCGCCAAACAGGCTGATATCGCCCTCCCCTGAAAAGCCGTTGGCATCCAGGACGATTTCGATATCCACGCCGCGTAGCAGGAAGCCCTTTTCAAAGCGCTGCACCAGGTGATGGCGGACCTCGGCAATTGCCGCCAGGCGTCGCCGATTCAGCTCGCTGCCCGTCCAGTCATAGAGCGCCAGCGTGCCGCGCAGCACTTCGGCGTTGTCGAGCATCGGCAGGAAGTTCGAACCCAGGTGGCTGAGCACCCGCCAGTGGAACCGGTCGCGGTTCGGCGGGTAGCAGGGCATGGTCGGCGCACACAGGTTGCGCACGCGCACGCCGGCCTGGGTGGATTGCACCACGGTGTCGAGCAAGGTGCTTTGCAGGGCCTTGCGGGGCAGTTGGCCGTGGGTGCCGGTCAGGCGCAACGACAGGCTTTTGTGGGCCAGCAAACGGTCCTTGTCGAAGCCCTCGCCGCCGAGGATCAGCCAGGTGTCGTGCAGGCCATTGGGCGCACGCTTGAGGCGCGAATGGAAATACCGCTCGGGCGCTTCGTCGCGCAACATGCCGCCCTTGTGCCGAAAGCTGGTGAACGGTACGTAGTCCTCGCGTTCGGCGTTTTCCGAGACGGTGACCCGATCCACCGAATAGATTTCCGTGTGGCCGTCCTGGATTCGCATGGGACGCAGCAGGTAGTCGGTTTGCAGCGGCGCCAGGGTCAGCGGGTCCGCTTCCAGCGTAAACAGATTGATCACCGGCACGGCGTGCAGGCGGATATGTTCGCTGTTCAGCTCGAACGTCGCTGGCCAAGGCTCGCGCAACACCACTTCAAGCTCGAACCAGGCAATGTCCGGGGCGATCTGCAGTTGCTCCAGCCCGCACAGGGTCACGAACATGAACTTCTCGTGAAAGGCGAAGTACTCCAACAACAACTGGTAACCGCTGAAGGCGCTGTCGCCCTTGGGCCACAACCGGTCCTCATCGGCAAAACCCTTGGGGCTGAAATGCCCCGCCAGCGGTTGACGTTCGGTCTGGCCCGGCCAACGCACATACAACCCGTGGACATTGAGGGTCAACGCCTGGTGCAGCGCGCTGGCCAGCGGCGCGTCGGCGTTGAGGTACAACGGCAGGCAGCTCAGGTCGATCTGGCTCCAGTCGCTTTGCGGCCCACAGGCAAACCGCAGGCGCAGGCGTGAGCGGCCGTCGGCGTCGTAGCCGCGCCCTACGGCCGTCAGGGCCAGTGGCCGCAGGGTCAGGTCCTGGGTGGTGGTGTAACGACACCGGGTGCCCTGCGGCCCAATCGGCTGCGACAGCACTTCAAAGCCCTGGGCGATGGATTCACTGCGCTTCATCTGTTCCAGTTCGGGCACCAGTTCGATCACCGACAGTGACGGAATCGTGCGCAGGTAATGCGGCCATAACAGGCTGACCAGGCCTTCGGTCAGTTCTGGCAGATCGTCGTCGAGCTTTTCCCGCAGGCGCCCCATCAAGAATGCGAAGCCTTCGAACAGGCGCTCCACATAAGGGTCCTGCGCGCCCGGCCGATCCAGGTTGAGTTGCGCCGCACGGTCGGGAAACGCGTCGGCGAACTCCTTGCCTGCCTCGCGCAGGTAGCGCATCTCGGCGTCGAAGTAGCGCAGTGTCAGATTGTCCATGTCCATCGCTATCCTCCTGATTGTTGACGTTTAGCCACACAGCACGGCGGCGCGTACCGGGTCGATGACCACCAGCGCCGCCAGCAAGGCGTCCATCCTGCGGGCCAGGCTGGGTTTGTCGGCGTCGTTGCGCTGGGCTTTGATGCGCAGCAGTTTGAGCAGCCGCGCCTTGACCTCGAAATGCAGCTCGGGCTCCCACTCGGCCAGGGCCTGGCGTTGCGCGGTGGCATCCAGTTCGCCCAGCAGGTGGATGGCCAGGTCGCCCTTGCCGTGTTGCTCGGCGACACGCGCCATCAACAGCCGCAGCAGCCAGCGCTGGCGCCCGGTGTTGATGCCTGGACGCGCCGCCAGCCAGGCCAGGGCCTGGTCCACGCCGTCGCTGTCGGCCTGGGCCAGTGCTTCGCTTTCCAGGGCGAGGATATCGGCGGCGTCCGTCGTTGGCGCGACGGGTGCAACCGGAAGCCAGGCCTGGGGGCGATTGCCGCAGACGTGCTGGGCGATCCACTCGCGGGTGGTCTCATCGGCGAACGGGCTGGCGTCGCTCCAGCGCAGGTCTTCCAACCCCGGCAGGCGCTCCAGGAACATGCCCAGGTCACGCTTGGCAATCTCCGCCCAGCCATCCTGGGGCGGCGGTTGCCGGCTCAGGGCCTGGTACAGGTACCATTGCAGATCGAGCCAGAAATGGTTCACGCCCTCGGCGTAGATCCGCTCGACCTGATCGAGCAGTTCGGTCCAGCCCTGTTGCAGGTACAGGCGCTTGAGCTGGGCGCGATAGTCCGCACGCGGCGGCGCCAGGCGGGTGTTTCCATTGGCCTCTTGCGGGGGCGCCTGGTGCACCGTGTCCCAGCGCAGGCTTTTCATCAGGCGGTGGGCGGCCAGCCAGCCCTGGGGTTGCTCGCGCAGGTAAGCCGCCAAGGCGCGGCCGCTGTCTAGCAGGTCGCGGCCGGAGCGGATCATCGGCGCGGGCGCCGCCGGGCTGGCGCTGTTCTGCGGCACCAGTGCGTCCATGCCACCGGACTGCGCGAGCCGGGCGGTCAACGCCGCATAGAGCGGGCCCAGTGCCGGGCGCTGCGCCTGCGGCCACGCACTCACGCCCCGCTCCAGCCAGGCCAGCGCCGCGGCGGTACGGCTGGCCTCGGCCTTGACCACTTCCGGGTACAGCAACAGCGTGTCCAGCACCTTGGCGCTGGCCAGCCATTCCAGTGCCAACTTGCGGCTGTTGGCGCGCACGGGCAACACCTCGGCGCCGAAGCGTTCCACCAGGGCCGCCAGCAGACACAGACCGTCGGCCAGCCCGGCTTCGCCGTCCTGCTGCAAGCGCGCCCACAAGTAGTACGTGGCCACACGCAGGTCCTTGCAATGGTGGAGCAACAAGTTCTGCGCCAGCTCGACAACCTGTTCGGCGTCCGCCCCCGAGAGCTTGTTGACCTCTTCGCGCATGTGTTGGAAGTCGTCGTTATAGGCCGGGTCTTCGCCAACGGCGCAGTCAGCGTTGATCGGCAACAACCAGGGCTGCCAACGGCCTGCCTCGGCCCGGGCAATGGACAACGCGTCAGCCTCACCCAGGCAGCGATCGATCAGGTTTTGCAGGCTCATGGCACGCTCCAGTTTTGCGCATAGGGCGTGTCCATCCCTTGCTCGCCGAGAAATATCTGCCGGGGCAGTTTGAACCCTCGCAACTTGAGCAATGCCAACGGCCCTGCCTCAAGCTCGGTGCGCAGATGCCAGACCAGGTTCAAGCCATCCGGCGCCTTGAGCACCACGCGGTAGCGGCTGTCGACATCGTCCAGCGGCGTGACCTGGGCTTTTTCCAACAGGCGCAACAGGCCCCAGGTGCCGGGATAATCGCCGAACAAGCGTTCGCCGGTATGCACGCTGGTCCAGCTCAGGCTCGCGCCGGGATAGTCACCGCGCCCCGGCCAGTTGAAGCGCTGCCAGCTCTCTTTTTGGTTGAAATAGTCATGTGTCTCGCCATTGAGGATAAAGCGGGTTTGCACCACATCGCGCACCGGCTTGCCTTGCAGCTCAAAGCGCAGGCCCATGCCGCCATCGGTGTAGAGCACGTCGGCCAGTTCGCTGAGCTGGTTGATCGCACTGAGGAACTGCGGGTTGAAACGCAGGCCCTGGCTGTGGCGCGGATCGGCTAGCCAGCGCTTGCCCTCTTTGCGTAACACGCCGCCCAATTGCTGCTGCAAGAACTGTTCGATGCGCCCGGAATCCGCGCGGATCATCTGCCCCAGCATGGGCAAGGATGCATCGCTGGCGGTGGCCGCAAACGGATAGCGGCTGGCAAAAGCGCTGTCCCAATGCTTGACGATGGAGCGTTGCCACTGGCCGTTGAGCCCGGCAGCCGAGGGTTGCAGCACACGCTGCCAGGCTTGCTCAAGCGGCTGCACAAACACGGTTTGCGCCACGCCGCCCCACTGCGCACCCAGGCTGGCGGCCAGCAGGCTGCCGTAGGACTGGGTGTCGGTGAGGTCGATGCTGCGGCCCTGAAACACGCTTTGGGCCAACGTTTGGGTCATTTTCAGTGGGTCGGGGGCGGTGCTGACTTGTTGCAGTTTCAGGCGTACCCGGGTCACGCGGGTAAGGAAGGTTTGCAGACTCAGGCCGTCATCGTTGCGCTTGTCGAGCAGTGCCAGGAGCGGGCCGAAGGTTGTGTCCAGCGGGCTGCCGGGGACATCGGCCATTTGGTCGATCCGCGGCGCGTTGTCCTGCCCGATCAGCTTTTGTGCGGACTTCACCAATGAGTCAGCCAACGCCTGGGTTCGCGCGCCCGCCTGCCCCTGGTAAGCGAGGGTGTTCATCAACGCAATCAGCGGCGACTGGCGCACATCGCTCATCAGCGTCAACTGGTCGATCACCTCATCAAGACTGCCCGCCGCCTGCCAGCGCAGGCTGTTGAGCATGTCCAGCCAGGCGCTGGCGTAGTCCTGGAAGTAACGCTCGGTGAGACGCTCGCGCAGTTGCGCCGGGCTCAGCCGGGAGTCGAGGTCAGCGGGGTGATCACTGAGCACCCAGTCAATCTCCTCACGCCGCGCCTCGGCGATCCTGTCGATGGCATCGCGCACCTGCCCTTCCCAAGCCTGGCGGGTGAACACGCCGGGCACGCTGGCGTCGGTGGCGAACAGCGCGAAGGCCTCGGTGTCGCCCACCAATTGGCGCAGGCCCAGGGCGGGATACTGATGGGCGGTATCATCTAGGACTTGCTGGTAAAGGCTGGCCTCGGCGTTGCGTTGGCCCAGCTGGCGCAGCAAAAGTTGCCGGACTTGCGCAACCAGGCGAGGGTCGAGCGGAATGCGCCAGGATGGGTTGGCGGGCAGGTGCTCGGCATAGAACGGGCGCAGGCCGGGCGGCATGCCTGGGCGTGCGGGTTCAAGTGCATTGAGGGTTTTGAGCAAGAATGTGGCGTCGGTTTTTTCGGGGCGCGCCATCATCAGGTAGGCCTTGAGTTGGGCGTAGGCGTCCTTTGTCCGCCCGGGGTTGTCCGGTGCCAGTTTGAGCAGCGCAGTGAGCTGCTGCTGCAGGATGGCGGCCAAGGGATCGCGGATCAGGCGGTTGTTGGCTTCGACGTAATGGGGCCAGAGGGTTTCCAGCAGTGGTTGATTTTGATCGAGGCCGAAACGTTGATACCACGGCGTGCCGTGGGCGGCTCGGTAGTCCAGGCGGGCTAGCTCGTGGACCAGATCGTTGAGGGCCGGTAGTTGGGCATCGCCTTGGGGAATGCTTTGCAGGGCGTGGAGAACGGTTTGTACGCGGGTGATCTGCGTACGGTTGTAGGTGAAGGACAGGAGCAGGCCTGCGGTCCACAGTAGCGTCAGGGATAGGGTCAGGGTGTAGGCGATTCGGGTGGCGCTCCAACCCAGTCGGCGCTTGACGGGTTTGTCGCTGAAAACGCCTTGCCAGGCGTTGTCCATCTCGAAGCTGCTCCCGGTAGGCGGCAACGGCGGGCTGAACCACAGGCCGCGCAACGGCACGCCTCGGAAAAATACGCCGAGCAGCGGGGTCAGGGCGTGGCGCCAACGGGCAATGCCTTCGGCCTGCAAGTCCCGGGACAGGCGGAGGAGGAAGTCATGATGAGAAACATCCTGCATCTGCGCCAGGCCGGCGCTACGCAGAGGGTCGATCAGGTTTTCCAGGCTGCTTGCCAATACCTCGGGGGTGAGGCGTGGCGGAAGGAGGCAGCCGATGGGTTGGCGATTGCGGGTGGGTTGGGGAAATGGGGGGGTGGTGATTTGCCAGAGGTGTAGGGGGAGGTGCCAGCGTAGGGCACTGGCCAGGGCCTGTAAGTGGCGACTGCCGGTGCCCATAACCGCCGCATCCGTGCATTGCTCCTTGCTCACAGCCCAGACCACGCCCTCCAGCGCACACCTGCGGGACAGCCACCGCCACTCTGCAACCAAGGACTCGCCCCATGGATTTTCAGGGCTACCAGCCCACAGCAATACGGTATTTTCCCCTTCAAGCCAATCTTCCAGGCTAAGGCCAGGAGCAACGGCTGCGATCTGTGCCGGATCACCCACTACCAGGAACAGGCGGACCTTGCGATACCAGAGGAACCCGTAGCGCTTGCGCAAATGGCTATGCAACTTACGCGACCATTGTTGATCCGTCGACGGGGTTCCAAGGCTTGGCGACGAGGCCTGCACTGGAGTAATCGCCTCAATGACTCGCTGCACACGGCGAACAGCCAGAACGTCCCAGCCCAGCAGAATCAACGGGCAGAGCCAACACAATGCCAACCATAGGCCGATGCCCCACACGATCAATTGCTTGGCCGACAATCGTGGCCAGCCAAAATAGTCGCCCCCTAACCCGTACAACAGGCACCCCAGCATCACCAGCAGCATTGCCACCAACAGGTAGACCCACACCGCGCCCAACAGTCTGGGCTTAAGCTCATCGTTAACTGTCGCCATAAGGCACCGCCATTCCAATAGCCAATCGTTTGTTTCCATCCTGACTGAGCCAACCACATGCCTGCCCTGACTCCCCTGCCCCCAACAACGCGAGGGACATACCGATGAAAGGTGCAAGGTTCGTCAGCACACCCCATTGCCCGGCCAGCAGATGTTCACCGGCCAACCAACCACCTTCTACAAAAGCCTCTTGGCTGGCCTTATCCAGCGACAAACACGTTGGCGGCGGCGCATCCAGCCCAGCGCTTCGCTGTAGTCGGGCACAGAGTGCTGACGGCAACTCGGTCACCTCTTTCATCAGGTACTCACCACGATGCAACGCCTGTTGCCCCTGGCGGCTGATACGCCACAAAAAAGCCGCTTCACCGGGCTGTTCAGTCCCCTCAGCGCTCTCGACCGACATCACGCCGGCGCACAACATCCAATCGAGTTCGTTGCGGCAGTCGCGATGAAAGGCGTCAAACAAGTCATCCAGATCGGCCAAGTCACGCATGGGCAAGAAGGTCTCGGCGATTGTTTTCACCCCACCATGGGCCAGCGTTTGCAGGAACGCCTTGTAGCTACAGGCATCTCCTGCCCAAGCGACGGCGCGTAATTGCGGCCAACAGTCACCAAGACCTGGGTGTGCAAGGCATTGACGAGCCAGGTGGCGGGCCAGCGATGAGCCACGTGTATTGATCTCGCTCAATGACAATGGGCAGCGCAACATGGGTTGCGTGGCGCCGACGGGGATCAATGGCTCGGACGGCGGAGCGTCGACCATCAGGCGTCTGTAATGGGTTTGCTCATCTCCCGCGGGTCCCAATAGCAACACCTCTGCCACAGGCAAACGCAGGCACCGCCACTGCCACCAATGTTGTGTCGCAACATCTTGCGCGCGGCGATACGTGGCGTGGCCGAACATGCCGATCTGCCACGTCAGAAAACGAAGCGCTAAGGCCAGAGCCCAACACAAGGGCAATACAGCACTCCACAACCACAGTTCCAAGCGCGGCTGTTCATTCGGCACTAGCGTCAGCAGGACAGCCGACTGCAAGCTCACCAACAACAGCAAAGCACCCCACCAGCGGCGCAACCGGGGTTCGCTCGGTTCGATTGCCTCAGGATATTGCGGTGGGGCGCTCACGGCGCCACAACCATAAACGCAGTGGCCAACGTGCTCACCACCTGACAGCCACAGGCGCAACGGTGCCCATCCAAAGCCACCGGTTTACCGTCGATAGTTGAACCTGAGGCGCCTTCGGCAATGCGCGTCAAACCATGTAGCGTGCAGCGAGCTTGGTCACCCACACAGGCCACCGCTTTGCCAAACGCCTCGTAGTGCCCTTCCAGCACTTCACCGCCGAAGGGCCGCAACGGATCCCCAATACGCACGATTGGCAACATCAGGCTACCCCCCTTCCAGGTTCGAAAAGACTGCCCGCCGCTCGCAACATGGCGCTGGTCTGCTCAATGCGCTGCCTCAAGTCATCCTGGACAATCTGTTGCTTCAATTCGCCCGCTACCTGGCCGATATGCGTGGTGGGCTGCAGCACTTTCTCGGCATCCGGCAGGAACGGCACCACAACACCCCGCGCCTTGTCGATGACCTGATAGCCAATAGTCGCGCCACCGATTCCAACAGCCAATCCACCCAGCCCACCCACTGCACCTTTGCGCTTGATGCCATATGCCGTCGCGCCAGCGATCATCGCAATACCCAGCACCCGACCGGCCACCACCACAGGCGACAGCGCGCGGCTGTTGTCGTTGCCAAAATAGGTCATGCGGTAGAAGAAATAGCCTGCCCACAGCTCGCGCGTATCAAGCGCGTCGTGCATGAACCACGCGCGTGAATCGTGTATCTGGTCATCGAACAGCGCGACCAACTGCGCCATCTGCGGGTCCGCGCTGGGTGTGCCGTGGGCATCGCGGAACAGTTGCCGGCTGCGCCGCTCACCTGCGGCCCTGAGCGTCGCGTGATCCTGGGCTTCATCATCCGAGTTGAGCAGGTAGATCGCGTCGCGCAGCACCACGTCGGTGAGCGTGCCAACCCAGCTGGTTTGCTCGCGTTTGCGGCCAAGGTAGTCGCTCTTGAATTCAGCTGCAGCCTGGCTGAGCTGGGTCTGGTCGATCTGCGGTTCGTAGATCGGCGGGCCAGGGTAATTCGTGGCGGCTTCGGGCGTTCGCAAGCGCAGGTCGGCGAGGTCTTTTTTATGTTGTTCATAGGCCTTGAGTTGTTCACTGGCTTGGTGAGGCGTGGCTTCCACCGCCTGCCTGAAGAATGGCTGATGCTTGTAGCTGTCGTTGGTGCCGTCGCGATCATTGGCGTAACGACCGATGCGCCAGCCGGTGATCCAGGCGAGTTGGTCGGCCAACACGGCTTCGACGGGGGTGTTAAGGCGCAGGGGTTGGTAGAGCTCGGGGGAATCGGGGATGGGCTCGTCGGCGGGGATGCCGGGTAGGGTTTTTCGCCAGGTGTTGAAGCGTTCGACTAGCTGCTCGCTAAGCCCAAACTCTCCATCTGTCGTGGAACTCATTACCCGCCAGGCCCTCTGCGGCTGTAAGGTTTTCGGTAACACCTCCTCCGGTACTTGCAAGGGTGCACCAATAGCAAAAGCCGAGGCATACAGATCATGCAAAACGATCTGCGACACCAATTCCTGGGTGCTACCGCGCGCCTTGCCCTGATCGTTCTGCGGATAACCGCCACCGACATCAGAATGAACCCCGGGGTACACCACTTCATAGGTGTTGTCGGGATATTGGCCGTCCTCGTTACGGATTGAATCCAACGGGAAGCAAGAGCGCTGCTCGAACGCCGCAACAAAGTGCCGACAACACTTGACCAGGCCCGGAAAACGCTGGGCATCCGGGAGCAGTTGGGTGTCATCTGCCCAATCCATATGCCCGGCAAAAAAAGGGGCCGCATGGGCAATGCCTACCGAAGCGACCGTATCCAGCACCCCGAGAAACTCAACACTGACGGGAAGAGCAATCAGGCTCTGCGTCGGCCTTTCGGCCCCCGGCGGGGTATCGAACAGTTCACTCAACCACGTGACGAACGTGCGCGCCTGCGCGGCGCCCCGGGAGAAGCCATATACATACAATTTGATACCCAGCACGCGAGGCCTGGCTCTCCCCGTGAGGTCTTGCAATGGGTTGAGCAGTTTGTTCATTGTGCGCCGACGATTGCCCTTGCCCATTGCAATCATCAGAGGGGCTTTCCAGGTGCTCATGGACTCGACGTAGCGCTTGGCAACAGGATCAAGTATTCGATTTTTAGTCAGCGCAAAGGTGAGTGCACTGGCCAGCTGCACCAAAGCCCAATTGATGCGGTCTTCGCCTCCAGAGGCATACTTCAATCCGCCCGCGCTGTAATCCAGCTCTCCGATCTCTGGAAATGCAGTACCAACGCCAGGCATGTAATAAGAAAAATAACCACGTCTTTCTGCTTGCTCGCCTCTCAACGATGCATGAAAAAGCTTTGCTATGTTGCTTGGATGATTTTTCTTGCTGTCGTTATCATCATTGTTATTGGTGCCATCGAAGAACAGACTGATATGTAGGCTATGGCAGCACTCAGAATGCTGTTTGCGCCCATCGCTGTTAGTCGACTGGCGAAAGCGCTTCTCTTCCGCAGTCTGCAGCTCATAATTTTCGACCACTTTCAACGTGTCGCGCGGCAAGCGACCTGCGATCGGAAAATTTGATGGAGCCCAAACGTTGTTTTTTGAAATCATAGTTACTCCGGGCATACGGTAGGCTCCTGCATATCATCGAGATCTTTAATAGGATAATTAGGTGAGCTCGGAGCCCAACACGACGTAGTGACTTTTACTTTATTGCATACCAAAAAATGAACACTTAACCCACAGCGCTCTATTCCTGGCCACTCGGGTATATCTACGATGGTGCTGTGACGCCGAAAATTTTCTACATGCTGGCGCCATGCATCTTCGTCATAACCATACCCAGTTTTTTTCCGTTTTATTTTTGCATAGGGTTCAGGATCAACCTCCCACTCAATGGCAGCCTTTAAACCAGGTCGCCATACAGCCGGCATAACAATGCAACACGACCGCCCGCCTCCGCCATCTGCCCGATAACCATTCACAGACAGCCAGTTAATCGCTCCCGTAGTGTGGTTAATCGCCTGTATGTTACCCGCGACCATTTCAGTGCTACTCGAAGAGCAACCGAGCATCAACAACCCTAGCAAACTATATATGCCATACCCCAATAACGTTTTTAAAACCTGCATAATCACCTCCCTTCACCACGCTGTAATTTCACCGCCACATCAAGCGTATTAACCCATCCCTCCAAGGGGACACTTTCGTGGGCCCGCCACATAAAAAACAAATTCCCGGACTCGACTTTCAAACCGACTTATAACCCCTTGGAGTCGCCGAACCGCAAATGAAAATCCTGGCACATTTTGCACTTTAGTCCGTGAACTCACGTTGACTTCTCGCATACGGCAGGCTCCTGCATATCGTCTGGATCTTTGATAGGATAATTTGGTGAGCTAGGAGCCCAACACGAGTTGGTAACTTTGACTTTCTTACACACCAGAAAGTGAATTTTTAATGCGCAACGCTCTTTCCCTGGCCATTCAGGAATATCAACCACAATACTATGGCTCACGTAGTTTTTGGCATGTCTTTCATACGCCTGACGAAACTCAATAGATGTCACAGATGGCATTTTCGCAGTTGGATTAGGATCAACCTCCCACTCAATGGCAGCCTTTAAACCAGGTCGCCATACAGCCGGCATAATAATGCAACACGACCGCCCACCACCTCCATGCGCGCGATAACCATTCACCGAAAACCAATTAATCGCTCCCGTGGTATGGTTAATCGCTTGTATGTTACCCGCCACCATCTCAGGACTATTCCCAGAGCAACCCAACATTGTTAGGCCAACACCACCCCACACAACTAGCATCACCAACCGAATGAATAGTTTCATAACTTTCAGCTCCTAACTCACGACTCACACACCATAAACATCAGGCTTAACGACATCACGCAATCTAAAATCCACGCTTAAATTTTCCGCTTCACGTACTCGCTTAGCCTGCCAAAATAGTTTTCCTGGCACGCCTGCACCGCATATGAGTACAACAAAGTAAAACGCCGCTCTTGACTGCCTTTAAAATCATCAAGCACACCACTATTCAGAAGTTCCTGTGCATCACTAATCGCACCGATGAGGTCGCACTGCTGATCACTCAGGTCCAGGGCCGGACGGAATGCAATATCCCCCTGTTGCGACGGGCATTTCCCCTCCAACCATTGCGGTTGTTCATCCCGATCAAGCCAACCCCAGTAGCACGCAACTTCCAAGTACTTGTCACGCTGCTCATTGGTCAGGATTGAGGACATCAACAGGGGAAATATGCGCGGGTCGTAATAACGCAACAAACCGGGGCAACCGCCCCAGTTGAACTGCAACAAGGCGCGTAACGCATGAGCAAGTGCGTCAAAATCCAACGCAGATACCAACACCAGTAGCCTAGCGTCGGTGGCGCAGTGGGTTATCAACTCTTCCAGCCAGGCTTCATGCTGCCAGTGGGCAAAATCCAGACGCATCAATAACGGGGCATGATCGAGCATGTTCTCTTCCGGCGTACCACTGAACAGTGAGAACCAGGGCACTTGCGGGTTGATTTTGCGTAACCCGGGCAGCGCATAGTTATGCCATGCAGTTTGGTCGAGTAGTAGATCAACGTGCTGTATGCCAACCTGAGTGCATATCTGTTTAATCTGCACAAGCCACTGAGTAGATGTACTCATTCGTATAACACTCCCGTTAACCTTCACGCCGTAACAAACCGATGGCATTTTCCCGTGCCTTTTCCAGGCACTCCTCACAAACAGATTGCGGTAGTTCAGGCATCGGAAAGTTTCGACTCTCTGGTTTCTCCCAGACGTGTTGGCCCTTTAGGGTCAACTTTCCTGGGCTATAGATATCAATAGCTCCGCTGGGCGTGATGCGGATATATCCACCTCCACACGCCAACGTGATGCCGTTTTTAGCCGTCAGTTGCACTTGGCCCTGCACGGATTGCAGGGTGAGGTCTTGTTGGGCAGCCACGTTCATCAGGCCGGCATGGGATTCGATTTCCAGTGGACCTTTGCCGGAGACGAGGCGCATCCCTTCTTGCTGGGCCAACAAAGATATGGCCTGGTTCGCGTTCACAGACAGCCGATTGCCAGCGGTCAGGTTGATCTCGTCATTACTTTGCACGTAAAGCGCTTCACCGCTTTTAAGCAGCAGGCTCGCAGGTGTAACCGCGCCAATGCCTTTGGGTGCACTGAGCAAAATCGCCGCAGCGCTCAGGTTCGTTGCATCAACTTGAAACTGCTCAAGGCCGGCTACGCTGGGCATACGGCTATGGTGAGCATCGGTAATCCTCAGCCATTCCGTCAGCTGTACTTTTGCACCTTGAACCAGATCAGAAGCCGGCTGCATCGCAAGCACATGGCCCGTCGCTTTAGCCTGCTCATCCGCACTGATAAACACCCCCTTCCCACCCCGAACCGCCCCCCAGCCATCCGTGCGCAGCTCAAACCCTTCGCCGCGTTTTTGCTTCCGTGCATCCACCAAATGCCCCAGATTCAACTGACTCTTGCCACTGTGCTCCGTACTCAACTTGACGTGCTCCTGCCCCCGCGTGTCGTCCATGCGCAACTTATTGTTGGCCGGGGTGCGCAGCACGTTGCGTTTGTAGTTGCGCAGGGTCACGTGGTCCACATGCTGGCTGTCATGCAGGGCGTGAGCGATGTAGGGGCGGTCCGGGTCGCCTTGTTCGAAGGCGATGGCGACTTCGGTGCCGGGAATCAGAGGCAGGTGCAGGCCGTGGGTGTCGCCGGCGTAGGGGCGGGCCAGGCGTAGCCAGAGGCTTTCTTCGCCGGGTTTCCAGGTGTCGCGGTCGAAGAGGAAGCTCACGCGGTAGCGGCCTTCGAGGTCGATATGGGCGTAGGGGTCGTTCGCCTGGGGGCTGGTGACGCGGGCCGGGACGGTGCCGGCGATTTGTGGTTTGGCTTGTGGGGCTGGGCGAAAGCAGACGGTTTCTGAATAGGGGATCGCTTCGAATGTGGCTTCGAAGCTGCTGTCGCGCGCGGCCTTGGTGGTCAGGCGGGTAATGACTGCACCGGGCTTGAACGCATGGAGGGCGCCGCCGCTGATCTTGAGGACCTGACCCGGCGCCAGGGTGGCACTGCTGCTGACGCCACTCAAAAGCGTCTGCTGGTTCAGGTACTGTTCGTGGCGCAGGCGTGCGTAGAAGTAGCCGCTTTCACTTGGCAGGTCTTCGTTTTCATCCAGCCGATTGCCGAGGGCCGTGTAGGGTTCGGCGTAGTGGTAGGCATCGCCGTAGGTAGTGGTGGCGCCACGGCTATGGTCGATCTCGCCGTTGAGCTGGGCGCTGGCGTCACGGTGGTGGTAGGCGCGCACGCTGACGTGTTGCTCGACGACTTGGTGGCTGGATTGCAACGCCCACACACCGTCCTGTCCGCTGCTGCCGAGCCCGGATTGCGGGCGATGTGGCAGTTCAATGTCGAACTGGTAACCGCGCTGGCTATCGAAAAACTCAACGACATCGATGCGCAGGCGTTCGTCGCTGGTGAAGCGATACCAGATGCCCACGTCGGCCAGCAGCCGGCTGATGAAGGCCAGGTCGCTTTCGCCGTATTGCATGACGTGTTCGCGCCGGGGGTAGTCGCACTTGAGGTTGAACAGGAAGTCCTGGCCTTCGAAGCCATGACGGCTGCGCAGGATGTGTTCGACGATTTCGGGCACGGATTGGTGTTGGTAGATGCGGAACTGTCGGCCGCGTTCAAGCAGGGCGATTCGGGGTTGCAGGGTGAGTGCGTAGGTGGCCTGGTCGTTGGAGCCGGACTGTCGCGCGAAGTGGGTGACCACGCCGTGCAGGGTGCGCAACGGTTTGATCTTGGGCGGGGTCACGCTCAGCAACGGGAGTTTTTGCGGTGGGGCGTGCAGGCTGAAGCTGGCCGTTTTGCCAAGCATGGAGTCGGCGGCGAGGTCGAGGTCAGTGCTGGTGAACTCCACGCAGTAGCTAAAAGGTTGGCTGAGCCGCTCTTCACCCTCGAAGGCCAGGACGTCAAGCTGCGCTGCAACGTTGCTCACCCACAGTGTGTGCCGGCTGTGATCGAAGAAAACACTCATCCTCAGGCCTCCATGACGGCGGTTTGAGAGTCAGGATCGCCACCCGTGAAGCTCAGGCTGATGCCGTCTGCTTCGCTGTACTCAAGGCTGACGCTTTGGCAGCGCTGTTGCGCCGCCCGCCGCTCCAGCAGTTGCTGGCTGAGTACGGGCAGGATCTGTTCGTTGAGCAGGCTGTCGATGTTGCGTGCCCCCGTGTCCGGCAGCAGGCAGGCGGCAACCAGGGCGTCGTTGAGTGAGTCGCCCAGCCGGCAGTCGAGGTCGTAGTGCAAGCGCAGACGCTTGGCCACCTGGGCCAACTTGAGCGCAACGATGCGTTTGAGGGCGTCGGCTTGCAGCGGGCGATAGATCAAGGTCTGGAACCGTGCGAGCAACGCCGGCTGAAAGTGCTCCCGCAGGATTGGCCGCAGTTGTTCGTGCAGCACGCTGTCGGGGGCGTCGGGTTGGGCCTGCAAGCAGGTGTGCAGGAGATCGCTGCCGAGGTTGGAGGTCATGAGGATGACGGTGTTGCGAAAGTCGATCTCGCGCCCTTCGCCATCGCGCATGAAGCCGCGATCAAACACTTGATAGAACAGGTTGAGCACGTCGCGGTGGGCTTTTTCGACTTCGTCCAGCAGCACGACACTGTAGGGCCGCTGCCGCACGGCTTCGGTCAGGACACCGCCCTTGCCGTAGCCGACGTAACCGGGCGGCGCGCCTTTGAGTTGGCTGACGGTGTGGGCTTCCTGATACTCGGAAAAGTTAAGGGTGATCAGAGATTTTTCACCGCCGAACAGGCTGTCGGCGAGGGCCAGGGCGGTTTCGGTTTTACCCACGCCGCTGGTGCCCACCAACAGGAATACCCCCAGTGGCGCATGCTCATGGGTCAGCCCGGTCTTGGCCGCGCGCAGCCTTTGCGCCAATGCATTGAGCGCAGGGGCCTGGCCAATCACGCGTTGCGCCAGGTGTTGCTCCAGCGCCAGGAGGTGGGTTTGTTCGTCCTTGAGCAGACTGCCCAGCGGAACCCCGGTCCAGTCGGCAACGACGTGTGCCACGCTGCGCACATCGACATCCAGTGACAGCAACGGCTGAGCGCCTTGAAGGCTGTGCAGTTGTTGTTGCAACTGCGCACACTTGTCCCGCTGCAATGGCTGCGCTTGACGCGCTTCAAGCAGTTGCTTGATCAGGTCGAGCTCTTGCCGGTGTTGCTGTTGCAGTGCGGTGTACGCACGTTGCAAATCCGCGGACTGCGCGTCAATCAATGCCAGGCGCTCATCGATGTTCTCGCCACCGAGGGCCTGGTCTTGCTCCAGTGCCTGGCGCTCCAGTTCCAACGCCATACACCGGGCGTGCAGACGCACAAGCGCTTGCGGCTCACAGTCCAGGCTCATGCGCACACGGGCGCTGGCGGTATCCAGCAGGTCCACCGCCTTGTCCGGCAGTTGACGCCCGGTCAGGTAGCGCCGCGACAGGCTCACTGCGACCTGCACCGCCGCGTCCTGAATATGCACGCCGTGATGGCTGGCGTAGCGCAACTTCAGGCCGCGCAGCATCAGGCTGGCGTTGGCGTCGTCCGGCTCATCGACCTTGACCATTTGGAAGCGTCTTTCGAGGGCCGCGTCGCGCTCGAAGTACTGCTTGTATTCACTCCAGGTGGTCGCGGCGATGGTGCGCAATTCGCCACGGGCCAAGGCCGGCTTGAGCAGATTGGCTGCGTCGGCACCGCCGGCCTGGTTGCCGGCGCCGATCAGGGTATGGGCCTCGTCAATAAACAACAGCACGGGGATCTCGGACTGTTGCACGGCATCGATGACGTTTTTCAGGCGTTGCTCGAACTCACCTTTGACACCGGCGCCTGCTTGCAACAAGCCCAGGTCCAGGGTGCGTACGCAGACTGATTTGAGGCTGTCAGGCACGCGCCCTTGGGCTATGTTCAAGGCCAGGCCTTCCACCAAGGCCGTTTTGCCAACCCCGGGTTCGCCCACCAGCAGCGGATTGTTTTTCCGCCGCCGGCTCAGGATGTCGATGACCTGACGGATTTCATCGTCACGGCCAAACACCGGGTCGATCTTGCCTTGTGCAGCCTTGGCGGTGAGGTCTTGGGTGAACCGGTCGAGCGTTGCCTGCCCTGCGGTATTTTCCGTCGGTTCAATGGCTAGCGGTTCAGTGGCACTTCTTGATTCGGGGCACTCCTCAGAGGTTTGATCCAGCAGCACCATCAAGCGCTGCAGTTGCGCCTGGCTGAGACTGAGCAACGGCCATGCGGCTTCGCATGCCAGCAGGCTGGGCGTCTCCATCAAGGCCCCCAGCAGGTGTGCCGAGCGCAGGCTGTCGTTGTTATCGTCGAGCGAGGCAAGGAGCCAGGCATTCCTGATCAATTGCTGCAAAGGCTCGGACAACTGCGGCTTGCCCTGCATGCTGCGTGGCAGGCTGTCGAGGTGTTCAAGCAAGCCATGCCACAGCGCTTCCAGATCCCATTCGTAACGCCGCGCGATGACCGTCAGGTCACCCTCCCCCTGGCCCAGCAGCTTGAGCAGCCAGTGCTCGATGGTGATCTGCGCATGCGCACTGCCGTGGCACAACGAGGCTGCCGCACTCAACGCCTGGGCACAGTAGGGATTGAGTCGTCGCAGCAATCGGGTGGAGTGATGAGCCATACGAAATACGTCCTCGCCAAGGGGCTGGTTGTGTCATCCGTCTTGAAGCGCGATGTGTTCGGTTGAGCGCGCGCAAGCACGCTCAACCCATCACCGCCATCAAGCGCTTTGGCGTTCGCTCCAGGCATCGGAGTGAATGATGTTGCCGTCCTTGTAGGTCCAGGTGACCTTCTCGTAGCGCAACTCGATCTGCTCAAGGTGGTTGTGTTTCTCTTTGCCGGGGTCTTTGACGTCATGCATTTTCGGCGCGACCTTCACCACCTTGACTTGCTCCAGCTTGGTGATGAAGTACTCGACCTCCTGCCCCGCATCATCGATGCGGTACCACTTGAACTCTGCACTCTTGAGGGTCTGTCCGGTGGTGACCGCTTTGTAGAGGTACGGGCTGGAAGCATCGATCTCCTTGCAGAACAGAAACGGGGTATGCACCCGCGTCCCGGTCAACTTGCCGGTGTTGTTGTCCGTCGGGATGTACAGGCTGTGGTCCTGGGCGATCACTTCGATACTGCCCTCGCGCTTTTGCACATCCACCGAACCCTTGATGTCTGCACCGCCGTCGTCTTGTAGCCAGAGGTAAACGGGAATTGCCATGTGAAGCTCCTTTTCTTGGGAATCAAACGTCGCGATAAGCGACAGGGGGTTGCCTGTCGGGTGCCTGCGCCGAGTGCGAACACGCCCCCGCCGAAGGCACCAGACGGATATCGACGCGGCGGTTGGCTGCTCGCCCCGCGTCAGTGTCGTTGCTTGCAATCGGCTGGCTGGCGCCGAAACCCTGCACCGCAAAGCAGCTGTCGGGGATCCCGCCCATTTGCTGCATCCAGCCATGGACGGCAGCGGCGCGGGCGTAAGACAGGCGAAGATTGTTCTGCGCATCGCCGGTGGCATCGGTGTGCCCGGCGATCACAATCAGCAGGCCTGGTTGCGCCTTGATGCCGACCAGTGCGTTGATCAGGACCTTGGTCGAACCCGGCTTGAGCCGGGCGCTGCCGCTGGCGAACAGCGAAAGGCTGTCCAGCCGCACCACATGGGCCGGCCCCGTGGGCAAGGCAGTCATGGGTGGCTCGACATGTGCAGCCAGCACGGCGAACAAAGGCGCGCGCAAATGCTCACCGCGATACAAGCCCAGCCCCAGGGCCAGGGGCTCGCCCTGTCGGTAGTAGGTGTCCAGGCGCCGAGCCGCATGACGCAGTGCGGTGATGGCGTCTTCACGGAGCAGGAACGCGCGTTGTTCACGGTGTGTCGGTGGCGGGATCGAGATATAGCGGCGCAGGTCATCGCTGACCTGGCGTAGCAAGAGCGTGTTCTGCCAAGCGGAGCTGGCCAGGGCAACGGCGCTGGCGATCACCCATAACCACACCGCCACGACGCTTGCACGTTGCAGTGACGTGTACGCGGGGCCGCGCTTGAATACGCTGAGCAAGGCATCAGGAAAGGGCAATGCCGCGCTCGCATCGCCCACCCGGCTGTCGACCAGCGCCACCTTCTGCGCAAGCCATTGGCACCACAGGTTCCCTTCCACCCCATGGGCAAGCGCCGGGACCATTTTGATCGCACACACACAGGCTGCATCCGTGTCGTGCTGACCGAGGCTGGGCAACACCCCATCGTGCAGCCACTGCGCGACACTGTTCAGTTGAATGCACGCGTGCAGTCGTGCGGCGCGGCTGGGCGTATCAACGGCTTGCTGCTGCCACTCGTCCAGCGTGGCGCACTGGTTGTTGTCCCGGGCGTAAGGCTGGGCTTCACTCCGCTCCCAACTGAACCACGGATCAGCGCCTTGTGCGGTTTGCAGGTAACTCACCAGCAACAGCGGCAGCGCGATCCCTCGCTTGCGTGCCAGGGCAGCCTGGTAGCCAAAGGTTCGCACCCGGCCCTGCAACGCAGCGCTGTCACCATGGGCACTGGGATTGACGACAAACATCACGCAAAGTTGAGCCCCCCAACCGGGACGCAATGCGAGGATGGCGTCGCTGATCGCCGGCAATTGTTCCAGGCTTGGCACGCGCACATAACAACCCGACGGAATCACCCGCAGGGCCAACCGATCGGCGCAGGCCTGGGTAAACAGTGCATCGAGCCCATCACCACAGACCAGCAGCACCGGATGCCGAAAGGACGCCGCCGGCAAGGCCGCTGTATCGTCAAGCTGCACGGATGCGCGTAATGCGGCTGCCCTGCGGCTCACGGCGATCCAGGCCAAGCCGATGCCACCCAGCCCGAGTACCCCCCCGGTGGCTCGCGCCCAGACGCTGAGTGGAATGATGGCCAGCAGCGCCAGGAGCAATCCCCCAGCCCACAGGACGAGCATTCGGTGAGAAGTGATGCTCATCTGGCCCTCACGCTTGATCAGGCAAGAGCGAAACCAGCGTATCGCTCAACAGTTGATTCAATCCCCACCACATTGCCGCCAGCACCACGACGGCAGCGAGCACATGCAGCAACGGCGATTGCAGCCAGCCCAGCCCCGCGACAACGCCACCACGCGCCTGGGTAATCAGGCCCTGGCTGGACCTCAAGGGCGCGACATGGGCATTGAGCGCGTTCAACAGGCGTTCGCGTTCGGGGTCGTTCGGGTCACGGTAACGGCCTTGGAACCCGAGCATCAGCACACGCTGGAAAACCGTCAGCACCTGCCGATCAGGCGCGGGTTCGCCCAATACGGCCTGCATGTCCTCGTACAGGAACTCGCCCGCCTGATGGTGGTTGAAAAACTCGGCCTGGAGCGGTTTTGCCCACGCGGCCTGATCGTCTTTTTGCGCAAAGGTGAGCACCGTCTCGTCCAGCAACGCGCATTGCGCGTGGGAGATGTAGTCGATGGCGCGCGGCGCCATGCCTGCCGCTGTGAGACGCTGCCGCACCCGTTCGACCTGCTCGACGCAAAGCGGCCACAACTGCGGTTGCCCCTCGGAGCAAGCGCCCTGGCGCAACTCGACCACCAGTAGATAGGTGTCCTGCAACAGCTCATCGGTGTCCACAGGCAACACATTGCGCCCGTTCGAATTGGCCCGGCTCATGTGCGCAACACCGCAAACAGTTCGAGTCTGACCTCGACCAATGTGCTGGGGACGTAGAACGCACACACCCCTTCGGCCAATACCGCCTGCCCTTTCGGATGCGCGAAATTGAGCGCGAAATACTGGTTTTCCAGACGCAGTGGAATCGCCGCGGGCACATGAGCGAGCGCCAGCAAGGGCACACCGTCGAGTGCCGCGTTGATCAGGTAATCGACTTCGTCCGGCGTGCCGACCTTGCACAGCTGCGGGAACTGCTCCTGCAACTGCGCAGCCGGCAAGCGGCTGCGCACCGACAGGTAGAAATCAGCGCCGTCCCGCTCGCGCAGGCGCGGGTCGTTCAATTTCACCTGCCAACGATTGGCACCGTGCACCTCCAGTTCCAGGGCAACCACCCGCGACGGCAGGCTGGCTTCCAGCAACAACGAAATGGTGTTCATCAACGGCGCGAACACCGCCTCCAGCTGAGCGTGGCGGTAGGCCGGCACCTTGTCGATATCGTGTTCCAACGAAAACGTCAGCAGGCTGCCTGCGAGCTTGATCAGTTCCCCGTAGACCTGCTCGGGGTGCCTGGCAGGAAAGTCCCGCAGATCGGCCAGGACCGGCTGATAGGTATTCAGCGCATTGAGCAGCCAGAACAACGAAACGTCGGCCACTGCAAAGTCGGCCATGCGTTGGTTGCTCTCACGCCGCATGCCCATGAGCCGTTGCCGTTTGGCGGCCAATTGCGTCAACAGGTTGTCCAACTGGCGCAGCAAGCCTGGATGCGCCGCAAAGTTCAGCAGCGGCGGTACATAGAGTGGGTCAAGGCACCAGGCGCCCTGCCCGTCGCGGGCCAGGCGTGCAACGGGACAGGTGACATAATCGGCGTTGTCATCGCTGTGCAGGCGCAGGCTCAGCGTGTGTTCCAGCACGCCGATGGACTGCTTCTCATCGGCATAGAGGTCCTGGACTTCACGCCAGTCCTGGCGATAACGGGTCGGCCGCTCGGGGTTGCCACCGTCAAACTGGCAGTTGTTGCCATTGGCCTGTTCCAGCGGCAACGCTACGTGCACGAGCAGCGCTTGAGCTTCATCGGCCGGCAACGGTGCCAACGCCAAGGCAGGTGGCAGGCGGTCCACAACGTCGGTATCGACCCACGTACCGTCAGGCAGGCGCACGCACAATTGGGTGGCCTTGAGTTTGCCCAGGCGCAAGGCGTCCAGATCAAACCCCACCGCCTGGACACCCCAAGGGTGCACCAGGCTCAGGTGAGCGAGCTGTTCGTGGGCCCAGGCCTCCCAACGTGCCTGTTGCTGAAATTGCTGCGCCGACAGCAATACGCCGCTGGCCCACAGTGGGCGATCGATCTTCATGGCATCGTTTCCCTACGATTGACTCAAGCCTTGGCCTTGGGCATTTGCGAGACCAGCGAGAGGTTCACGTCCATGCCCTCCACCTGAAAATGCGGCACGGCGTACAACTTGACGCGGAAGAAGCCCGGGTTGTCGTCAATGTCCTCCACCGTCACCTTCGCCTCGCGCAACGGGTGCGACGCCTGCAGGTCGTCGCCCGGGTCAGTCATTTCGGTGACGAGCCCGCCAATCCATTTGTTGAGCTCCAGCTCCAGCAGGCGCCGGTCTTTTGTGGTGCCGATGTTTTCGCGCTGGATCAACTTCAGGTAGTGGGCGATGCGCGACAGCAAAAAGATGTAGGGCAGCCGCGCGTTGATGCGACTGTTTGCCGTGGCATCGGCGGTGTCGTACAAGGCGGCTTTCTGCGCGGAGTTGGCAGAAAAGAAGCACGCATAATCGCGATTCTTGTAGTAGGACAGTGGGATAAACCCGAGGTTGGCAAATTCGAACTCGCGGGTTTCCGGAATCATCACCTCCGAGGGAATCTTCACCTGGTTGCCAGTGCCCAGGTCGTACAAGTGAATGGGCAACTCCGTCACCGCACCACCGGACTGCGGCCCACGGATCTGCACACACCAGCCATTGGCGATGAAGCTCTTGACCATGTTGGCGGCGAACGCAAAGGACGCGTTCGTCCACAGATACTTGTGGTGATCCGGCCCCTTGACGCTTTCGATGTAATTGAAACTGCGCACGGGAACGGTGTCAGGACCATAGGGCAGCCGCCCCAGCACACGCGGCATCGTCAAACCGATGTAGCGCGCATCATCACTGTCACGGAACGACTTCCACTTGATGTATTCGGCACGGTCAAAGTAATTGCCGATGTCCTTGATCGCGGCCACTTCTTCCATGGACGCCTTGCCAAAGAAAGCCGGCCCGACAGCCCCCACAAAGGGCATATGGGCAGCGGCCGCCACTTTCGAAATATTGCGCAGCAGGGCGATGTCCTGGGGGCTGCGGTCGAATTCGTAGTTGGAGATGGCGGCAGCGATGGGCTCGCCGCCCGGCGTGTCGTACTCCTGGGTGTAGGTATGCAGGTAAAGACCACTCTGGGCAATTTCCGGCGCGTCTTCGAAGTCCTGTACCAGATGCTCTTTGCTGATATCCAACAGTTCTATGCGCACGTTCTGGCGAAAATCCGTCTGGTCGATCAGCGATTTCACTCCACGCCAGGTAGACTCGACCCGTTGAAAGTCGGGGTGGTGCATGATTGCATCGAGTTGACGGCTTATTTGCCTGTCCAGCGCGGCAATATGTTCATCCAGCAGCACCTTGTCCAAGCGCTCGACTTTATGGGCGGACTGTTTCAGCAACTGCAGAAATACATTAACTGCCGCAGTCACCCGCTCATCAACAGAGACTTCGGAAAGTGCTTCAGTATTTTGAAACACGTCAAGCCCGCCCAACTCCATCACGGGACTCAAGTTGATCTTGCTGAACAGCGCGGCGTAGACCCCGCCACTGTTTTCCGACACGACGGCACTGCCGTGGGATTGAGAACCAGAATGTTCTACCGACATAGTCAAACCTCCCTTTAAACCGATAGGAATGAATTAACGGCTTGGCGCCAGTGCGGCCAACTCAGCTCGAAGTTCGTCACTGAGCGCATCGTCCTTGAGAATGCGTTCCAACTCATGGCGAAAGGTCACGTTATCCAACAAGTTGGATTTGAGATCGCGCAACAGATTGCGCATTGCCAGGAGTGCACGTAACTGCGGGACCTGCCGCGCGACCTGCTCCGGCTCGAAATCCTTGAGGCGCTGGAAACTCAACTCGACGGCGGTGTCGGCTGCCTCATCCGGCAAAGTGTTTTCCACCACCAGTTTGAGCCCGGGCGAGAACTCGCCGAGGACACTGTCAACGTTGTTCTTATTGATATTGATCTTGCCCCGCTCCGACAGCGGGCGCTGTTCGCTGCCGTTGCTGTAATCGCCCATCACCATCAACTTCAAGGGCAACTCAACTTTTTTCTGGGCGCCGCCGGTATGTAAGTCCAGCTTGATATTGACCCGCGCCTTTGGCACTTCATTTTGAAAACTATCGAGCGTCATAACTCCATCCTTGCTGTATGGCGAACTAATTATTCGGCCTGAGCAGGACTTTTTTCGCCCCTGCCGCGCCGATCTCTTGTCGCCGCAAGAATGGAGTATCCCGGATATTTTTTACCAGTCCCCGAATCACGCACGGGAACTTTCGCCAAAGCTTTAAGGACACTTCCTACAAATCACCCAGATAAACTTTATTTCAACTTTTCACTTATCCACAAACAACAAATCGCGAAATATCTGTAAGAAGAAGAGCCATCCCCTAGATAAAAAACCACAACTCGATTATTAAATTTTGACATGAGCAGATCTTTCCTAATATCAACAGGCTTGAATCCTACAAATATAAGAAAGCTCAGCGAGGGGCAGCAGAGGGAGAGAATGACCGGCCGCCTTTCAAAGGCGATACACGACCGATGCCGCAGTGAGCACATTAACGCCCCACTGCGGTTCATTGACATCGTAAAAGTTGTAGTTGGGTGCAGCGCAATCAGGCCTCTGGCCGCTTCACCTTCAAATGCCGCGCATACCAGGGTCGTTGCGGCACCCGCTTGAACAACCCTTGCAGCACGTCATCCTCCGCGCCAAAGGTAATGCGCAACGCCAGCTTCATGGTCTCCGGGTCCATCTCCATCGACCGTCCCATCTGCAACCCGGGTGTGGTGCTGCAACCATGGGTATCCGGGCCCAGCCACGGGTCGCCGACTTCCACCCAGCGCCCCGGTGCAAACCACGCCACGCCGTTGACCTCAAGACGGCTGACTTCGCCCGGATTGAAGCGTTCATGGGCACGGAACCAGTCTTCGATACGGTCATCGATCCAGCCGTGGAAATGCCAGAACACCGGGTTCACATGGGACGAAAACGGGTCGCCGAGAAAGTCGTTTTCCGCCGCATACCACCGCGCGGCAAAGTCCGCGGGGTCGCGGGCGAACGGCACCGGGCCGCCGTTGGACGGGTCGCGGGGCACCGAGGCCCAGCGCATGTGCAGCCAGTCGTGCAAGCCCAGTTCCATTTCGGAGCCGAGCTGGCCCAGGGTCAATTTGGCCAGGTAGCGCGGGTCGCGGTATTGGGATTCCCACACCTGGAAATTGCTGTGGTAGGTCTCGGCCGCCTTGATGTCGCTGACCCACTGGGTGTAGTCACCGTCCTCCGGCGCCGACCAGGTGGGGGGCAAGGCGAAGCCGTCGTGGTTGTCGAAGTAACGCACAAACCCCAGGCGATCGCGCTCCAGCGCCGGCTGCGGCTCGGGAAACTGCGGCCAGGAAGGCAAGTCTTGCATCGAGCGCGCGGTGCCGAGCATATGGCGGTGCATAAAGAAGAAGTCGATGCCCGAGCCGTTGCGGTCCTTGCGTTTGCCCCGTGCATCACGCTCCTGGCCACGCGGGCCGGGTTGCCAGCCGATGCCGCGCAGGGCGTCGCGCTTTTCTTCAGAGAGCTTGTGCCATTGGTCACGGGTCGCGTGCCACAGTTGGTGAAACAAGCGGTGTTCAGCGGAGATCAGCCAGGCCAGTAGGGTTGGATTCAGGCCAATGCGCTCGCGGGCTTCGGGGAACAGGTGTTTGTGCGCGACGAAACGGTTGTCGCGCTCGACCAGGGCCAGCGGGCGATCAAGGTTGAGGATCTGCCCGCTGAGGGTGCCGCTACCAGCGTTGCCGAACACGCCCCAGACTTCGTCGAGGGTCATCTTGAATTCATAGGCGGGCACGCCGCCGGGAGCGTCGCGGTCGATCAGGCGCCAATAGAGCGTGGCGCCCTCCCCCGTGAGCAGGTCGCCGAGGATGCGGTAGCGCGGTTCCCCGGCCGCGCGCAGGTTGGCGGCGGTGTCGAGGTAACCGCGCAGGCCACGGCCACGCGGGGCGATGTCCAGCAGGAGCTCCAGTCCTTGCAGCGGCAGGCCCTCAAGGCCGGCATCGCGACCTTCCAGGCGCAGGCTCCAGACCCCGCGCAGGCTGTTCGCCAGGTGCTGGCCGGCGGTGTCGGCCAGGTCCACCGTGGCTTCGCCGGGGGTGATCGGGAACTCTTCTTCACGCGTCAGCTCGCGATGGGCATAGAAGGCCGCCGGCACGGCCGCGCCGGTCAGGGCCAGGCCTGCGATGAACCCACGTCGAGAGATGGTCATTGTCTACCTTAGGAAACGGCTTAATCAGAGCTAGAACGTTTGCTGGCCAGGGAAATTTACCGCGCACCCTGCGGCGCCTAAATTTTTGCGCGCAGCGCTCGTTCTTCCCTGATAGCAAAGGCCTCAACTGACTGAGATGGCAATGACAAAACCACGTTCGAAAAAGGCGCTGTACATCGGCTTGCCGCTGGCACTGGCCATCGGCGCCGGGGCCGGCTTCCTGGCCTGGGATCACTGGTTCAGGGGCAACGCCGGCTACCCGCTGGAGGTGATCAAGCAGGCCAATGAGATGCAGGATCGCCTGTTGTCGTTCGACAGCCATATCACCGTGCCCCTGGATTTCGGCGGCGTCGGCAGCGAGGCCGACAAGGATGGCAGCGGCCAGTTCGACCTGGCCAAGGCGGCACGCGGGCGTTTGTCGGGCGCGGCGCTGACGATCTTCGGCTGGCCGGAAATCTGGAACGGCGATAACGCGCCGCACAAGCCCACCGAGGGTTTTGTCGAAGAAGCCCGCCACGAACAGGAGGTGCGCTACAAGATCATCTCCGGCATGGTCCGCGACTTTCCCAACCAGGTGGGCATCGCCTACACCCCGGACGACTTCCGCCGCCTGCATGGCGAAGGCAAGTTCGCGATCTTTATCAGCATGCTCAACGCCTACCCGCTGGGCAATGACCTGAACCAGCTGGATTTCTGGGCGGCGCGCGGCATGCGCATGTTCGGCTTCAGCTATATCGGCAACAACGCCTGGTCCGACTCGTCGCGGCCGCTGCCGTTTTTCAATGATTCCACCGATGCCCTTGAAGGCCTGTCGCCGATTGGCCAGCAAGCCGTGCACCGCCTCAATGACCTGGGGGTGATCATCGATGTGTCGCAGATGTCGACCAAGGCGCTGGAACAAGTGGCACAGCTGAGCCGCACGCCGATGGTCGCATCCCACTCGGCGCCGCGTGCTTCGGTGGATATTCCGCGCAACCTCAGCGACAAGGAACTGCAACTGATCAAGCACAGCGGCGGCGTGGTGCAGGTCGTCGGCTTCCCGGCGTACCTGCGCCCGCTGAGCCAGCCGACCCAGGACAAACTCAACACCCTGCGCGCGCGTTTCGACTTGCCGCCGCTGCCCAACCTGGCGATGGCCTTGATGCCCGGCGACGCAATCATCGCCGCCTGGCCCGAGCAGAAGTTCGGCCAGTACGCCCAGGGGCTGTACGGCATCCTCGAGGAAGAACCCAAGGCCAGCCTCAAGGATTGGGGCGACGCCATCGACTACACCGTGCGCAAGATCGGCATCGATCACGTCGGCATCTCGTCGGACTTCAACGACGGCGGCGGCATCGACGGCTGGGAAAACGTCGGCGAGGTGCGCAACGTCACCGCCGAACTGATCCAGCGCGGCTACTCCGAAGCCGATATTGCCAAGCTGTGGGGAGGCAACTTCCTGCGGGTGTGGGACCAGGTACAAAAAGCCGCCAAGCCCTTGGCCAATCGCTAATCACCTAGAAGCAAGTCCATGACCGACCGCCGTACGTTTCTCAAGCAGGCCGGCGTCTTTGCCGCCAGCCTGCCGCTGCTGCCCGAGGCGCTGGCTGCCACTGCCGCGCCTGCGACAAAGACCCCATGGACGGACCTCAAGCAACTGTTCAACCAGGACCCGAGCTACCTGCACTTCTCCAACTTCCTCGTCGCGTCGCACCCAAAACCGGTGCGCGACGCCATCGAGCATTACCGCAACCAGATCGACCGCAACCCCGGGCTGGCAATGGATTGGGGCCTGGAGGAAACCTGGAAACGCGAAGGCCAAGTGCGTGAATGGGCCGGCCGCTATTTAAAGGCTGCACCCGCGCAGATCGCCCTCACCGGCAGTACCTCCGAGGGCCTAGCGATGATCTACGGCGGCATCCAGCTGCGCGCCGACCAGGAAATCCTCACCACCGTGCACGAGCACTATGCGACCCAGAACGTGCTGAATTTTCGCGTGCGCAAGCAAGGCACCCAAGTGCGTCGGTTCAAGCTGTTCGAGAGCGCCAACCGTATCTCGGCCGATGAAGTGCTCGGCAATATCCAACGCAATATCCGCCCCAACACCCGCGTGCTGGGCATGACCTGGGTACAGTCCGGCAGTGGCGTGAAGTTGCCCATCGGCGAGATCGGCCAACTGGTCAATGAACACAACCGCCACCGCGACGACAACGACCGCATCCTCTACGTAGTCGATGGCGTGCACGGTTTTGGCGTGGAAAACCTCGATTTCCCGGACATGCACTGCGACTTTTTTATCGCCGGCACCCACAAATGGATGTTCGGCCCGCGCGGCACCGGGCTGGTCTGCGCCCGCGACAGCCAGAACAAATACGTCACGCCGATGGTGCCGACCTTCTCCGAAGACACCAACTTCGCCACCACCATGACCCCCGGCGGCTTCCATGCGTTCGAACACCGCTGGGCGGCGGATGAGGCCTTCAAGCTGCACCTGCAATTGGGCAAGGCGCCGGTGCAGGCGCGCATCCATGCCCTTAACACTGAATTGAAAGAGCACCTGCTGGCCCACCCGCAGATCGAACTGGTCACGCCGCGCAGCCCTGAGTTGTCGGCCGGTTTTACCTTCTTCCGGGTCAAGGACCGGGACAGCAATGACATCGCCGATTACCTGATGAAACAGCGCGTGGTCATCGATGCGGTGAACCGCGATGCCGGCCCGGTGATCCGCACCGCGCCTGGCCTGCTCAATTCCGCCGACGAGATCCAGCGCTTCATGGCCCTGTTGAGCCCGCGCCTGTGACGCCCATTTTCCCTGTTGACGAGAGGCCCCTATGATCCCATCCCGTTTCAAACCCCTGGCCGCCCTGACGCTGGCGACCCTGTGCGGCGCCCTGTTGCCGGGCCTGGCCCAGGCCGCCACGCCGCAGCCGGGCAAGGTGTTCAAGGACTGCAAGGACTGCCCGGAGATGGTCGTGCTGCCCGCCGGCACTTTCACCATGGGTACGCCCGAGGACGAAGTGGGCCGCGAGCCCGACGAGGGCCCGCTGCATGACGTGACCTTCGCCAAGCCCTTCGCCATGAGCCGCTTCCATATCACCGCCGGCGAGTGGGACAGCTACGTGCGCCAGACCGGCGTGAAGATCGCCAACGGCGACACCCGCCCCGGCCGCGAATGCATCGCCAGCAAACCCCGCTACCCGCAAGGGCCGCGCCAGCCGGCGGTGTGCATGGACATGGACGACATCAAGCAGTACGTCAGCTGGCTGTCAAAAAAGACCGGCCAGCAGTACCACATGGTCAGCGAAGCCCAGCGCGAATACGCCGCGCGCGCCGGGACCAAGGGCCCCTTCCCCTTCCCGTTTGACGCGGGCAGGGGTTACAGCATCGCCGAGCACGCCAACACCTACGGCCCGGCGGACGGCTACAGCTATTCCTCGCCAGTGGGTAGCTACGCGCCGAATGGGTTTGGCATGTACGACATGCACGGCAATGTCTATGAACGGGTTGCCGACTGCTATCACGAGAACTATGTGGGCGCGCCCACCGATGGCAGCGCCTGGTCGGAACAGACGTGCGAGGCCTACATCATTCGCGGCAATGATTGGGGCGAGGCGCCGGTGTTTTCGCGCTCGGGTAACCGTAACAATATCTACCCGCAGACGCGGGGGGATTGGATTGGTTTTCGTGTAGTGCGCGACCTTTGAGCCACTGAAGATTCAAATGTGGGAGCGGGCTTGTGTGGGAGCGGGCTTGCTCGCGAAAGCGGTACATCAGTCACTATTTCCGGTGACTGATACACCGCTTTCGCGAGCAAGCCCGCTCCCACATTTAGAACTGTGTCTGCCTTACGCTTTCGCCAACAGCGCCAGCCCTTCATGCAACGCCGGGAACAGGCTGTTATTGAAGTTGTTCCAACGCAGCTCGAGAATCGTGTCCTCAGGCGAAATCTCCGTCTTCAACACGTCATGAAACACCTCCCCCGAATCAATGCCGTTATCCACGTAATGAAACGATGCACCCGTGAGGTACAGCGGCTCCGACGGCGTGGTGGCCTTGGTCGCCCAATCCGTCACTGTCAGCCCGCGCGCGCCGTACAGGGCATTCCACGTGGCATACGCGCCGCGACGCTCGTAAGGCGATTCGATGCGGGTAATGCCCGGGTGGATATTCATGATGCGCCGCGCAAATGGCGCACCCGGTCGCACCAGCTCATCGAGGATCACCAGCAGGCCATCGAGCACCACGATGTCAGCCTTCAATTCCACCAGCGTGTCATGCAGGCGGCGTTCGAAGTCCTGTTTGCCGGCGATGTGTTCCGCGCTGCCCCGTGGCAAGCGGCGATAGGTGGATGGCACGCTCAGCAACAGGTCGTTGACCAGATTGCCCTGCACCCGCAAGTCCGCCGGGTACAGCCACTGGCGGCCAGGCTGGTAGGCAAACCCGTAATCCTTGACCAGTTGCTGGTCCCGCGGGTTCTGCTCGTCATCGTCATACACCACACCGACCAGGTTGTAGGCCTCGCCCAGCGGCGTGTCGTTCAGCGAACCCGCGAGAAATTCCAGCACCGACTTCATATACCGCTCGTGGTCCTTGTAGGCCACCGGCTGCCCGGCCTTGTCGGCGGCGGCGTTTCTCAGGGACCACACGTACACCAGATTCTTTTTCGTCATTGTTTCGCTCTCGCTGGATGGACTGCGCGCTGCGTCGATACGCGTGCGCCTACACCACAAGAACGAACCAGCCCGCCGCCAATTTATCCACGCCGGCCACCGCCTGGCACGCCGCGCTAAATACTCGCCCCGATGCTTCGTTTGTCATGGGTAAGGGTCTGTGTGCCCAGCCCCTCTATTCACTCTCCGGGAAGTATTTATGACCGACCCCAAGCGCGGCGCCTTCAATGGTCTGCTCGCATTGCTCAGACCCTTTCGAACCCTGGTGACGGTGTCCGTCGCCCTGGGCATGGCGGGTGGCCTGGCCATCACCTTCTTGCTGGCCACTATCAACAACGCCCTGCACTCCTCCACCGGCATGACCCAAGGCGTGGTGCTGACCTTTGCCGCCCTGTGTGTGCTGGCCCTGACCAGTTCGATCGTGTCCGACATCGGCACCAACTATGTCGGCCAGCGCATCATCGCGGCGTTGCGCAAAGAGTTGGGTGAAAAGGTGCTGTCGGCGCCGATTGAACAGATCGAACGCTATCGCTCCCACCGCCTGATCCCGGTGCTGACCCATGACGTCGATACCATCAGCGATTTCTCCTTCGCCTTCACCCCGCTGGCCATCGCCACCACCGTGACCCTCGGTTGCCTGGGTTACCTGGCGTATCTGTCGGTGCCGATGTTCCTGCTGATGATTGTCGCCATCGCCATTGGTTGCAGCGTGCAGTTCATCGCCGGGGCCAAGGGCATCCGCGGCTTTGACGAAGCCCGCGACCTCGAAGACGAGTTGCAACGCTACTACTCGGCAATCGCCTCGGGGGCCAAGGAGCTGCGCATCCATCGGCCACGGCGCTACCGCATGAACACCCACCGCATCCAGGAAACCGCCGACCAGATCAGCGACATCCAGGTGCGTTCGGTGAACATCTATATCGTCGCCAAGACCTTTGGCTCGATGCTGTTCTTCGTGGTTATCGGCCTGGCTCTCGCCCTGCAGGCCTACAGCCCCAACCCGGACCCGGCGGTGATCACCGGTTTCGTGCTGGTGCTGCTGTACATGAAAGGCCCGCTGGAACACGTGGTGGGTTACCTGCCGATCATCGGCAAGGCGCGTATCGCCTTTGCACGCATCACCGAACTGGCCGACCGGTTCTCATCGCCGGAACCGCACTTGCTGATGGACGCCAGCGAAGCCCCACACCCGCAGGTGCACAGCCTGGAACTGCGCGGCGTGAGCTACAGCCCGCCGCCGGTGGAAGGCAGCGAGCCGTTCCATCTGGGGCCGATCAACCTGAGCATCAAGCAGGGCGATATCGTGTTTATCGTCGGCGAAAACGGTTGCGGCAAGACCACCCTGATCAAGCTGCTGCTGGGCCTGTACCAACCCCAGGCCGGGGAAATCCGCCTCAATGGCGAAACCGTGACCGACCCGGTGCGCGACGACTATCGCCAGTTGTTCACCACGGTGTTTGCCGACTACTACCTGTTCGATGACCTGGTGCAGGGCAGCGCCACGCAGTCGCTGGACAGCGCGACCAAGTACCTGGAACGCCTGGAAATTGCGCACAAGGTCAGCGTCAAGGACGGCGTGTTCAGCACCACCGACCTGTCCACCGGCCAGCGCAAGCGCCTGGCTCTGGTCAACGCCTGGCTCGAAGAGCGCCCGGTGCTGGTGTTCGACGAATGGGCTGCCGACCAGGACCCGGCCTTTCGCAAGATTTTCTACACCGAGCTGCTGCCGGACCTCAAGCGCCTGGGCAAGACCATCATCGTGATCAGCCACGACGACCGCTATTTCGACATCGCCGACCAGTTGGTACGCCTGCGCGCGGGCAAGGTCGTGCACGAAATGGAGCCGGCGTGAAAAAAGTTTTCCGGTTTCTACAAGTAGGAACGTCTCACTAGTGGTAATGAGAATCTAACTCAATAAACATCTATAATCTGCCCACTAAAACATAGAAGAGAAAGCATTCATGTCAGTACGACTCGGTCTGAGCCCCCTGAGCAAAGCGCTATCCATGCGCCGGGCCCTGCACTTCAACCTGTTGCCCAGCGCGCTGGCCCTGGCCGTGTCGTTGCCGATTGCTGGCTATGTGCAGGCACAGGAACTTGAGATCGACGTGCCGGCCCAGTCCCTGGGTAGCGCACTGCAAGAGTTCGGTCGCCAGACCAACCTGCAAGTGCTGTACAGCCCGACGGATGTGGAAGGCAAACGCAGCAACGCCGTCAAGGGCAAGCTCGACCCGGACCGCGCCATCACCACCCTGCTCAAAGGCACCGGCGTCGGTTACGGCCTGCAAGGCAACACCATCAGCATCAGCGCCCATGCCGCTTCCGGCATGGAACTGGGCGCGACCCAGGTGACCGCCAACCAACTCGGCACCGTGACCGAAGGCACCGGCTCCTATACGCCGGGCACCATCGCCACCGCCACACGCCTGGTGTTGACCCCACGGGAGACGCCGCAGTCGATCTCCGTGGTCACCCGCCAGGCCATGGACGACTTCGCCCTCAACTCCATCGACGACGTGATGCGCCATACCCCCGGCATTACCGTGTCGACCTATGACAGCGAGCGCACCAACTACTACTCGCGCGGTTTCTCCATCAACACCTTCCAGTACGATGGCATCCCGACCCTGCGTGACGCCCAGTACTCCGCCGGCCAGACCCTCACCGACATGGCCCTCTACGACCGCGTCGAAGTACTCAAAGGGGCCACCGGCCTGCTGACCGGCGCCGGCGGCGTGGGCGGCACGCTCAACCTGATCCGCAAGAAACCGACGGCCGAGTTCCAGGGCAATATCGAGCTGGGCGCCGGTTCCTGGGACAACTACCGCTCGCAGATCGACGTCAGCGGCCCGTTGACCGAATCCGGCAACATCCGCGCGCGCGCGGTCGCGGCCTACAACGACAAGCACTCGTTCCTCGACCACTACACGCGCAAGACCAGCGTGTTCTACGGGATTCTTGAAGCCGACCTCGACGAAGACACCCTGCTGACCGTCGGCGCCGACTACCAGGACAGCGACCCGAAAGGTTCCAGCTGGACCGGCAGCCGCATGATCTTCGACGCCGAAGGCAAAGAGCTGGACTTGCCGCGCTCGTTCAACAACGGGCCGAAATGGGGTTCGTGGGCGCAGTACACCCGCACCGCCTTCGCCACCCTGGAGCACAACTTCAGCAATGGCTGGGTCGCCAAGGGCCAGTACAACCACCAGATCAACGGCTATCACGCACCGCTCGCCGCCCTGTCCCAAGATCGAGGCAACGAAAGCTCGCTGTTCGCACGCAAACACGTCGGCGAAACCACCAGCGACAGCCTGGACGGCTACGCCACCGGGCCATTTGAACTGTTTGGCCGCGAGCACGAACTGGTGGTGGGCCAGTCGATCTCGATCAGCAAATGGAAAGGCAAGAGCTACGACGCCACCTTTGCGCCGGGCACCAACTCTGCGGACTTCTACAACTGGAACGGCAACATCCCGGAACCGGCGTGGTCCCTCACACGCGTCCTCGACCAGACCAGCCGCCAGACCGGCAGCTACGTCACCAGCCGTTTCAGCCTGACCGACGAAATGCACCTGCTGCTCGGCGCACGCCTGGCCAACTACCAGGTCACCGGCACCAGCCGTTCGACGGAAAGTGGCAAAGTCGTGCCGTATGCCGGCCTGACCTACGACCTGAACGACAACTTCACCGCTTACACCAGCTACACCGAGATCTTCCAGCCACAGACCGACTACCGCGACCGCAACGACCAGATGCTCGAACCGGATGAAGGCAAAAACTACGAAGTCGGCATCAAGGGCGAGTTCTTCAACGGCGCCCTGAACACCAGCCTCGCCTACTTCGAAGTGCACGAGACCAACCGGCCGGAAGTCGATACCTCGGAAGGTGCCAGCCTGATCAACGACTCGCCGTACTACGGCATCAAGTCCAAGACCAAGGGCTACGAAGCGGAAATCTCCGGCGAAATCGCCACCGGCTGGCAATTGCAGGCGGGCTACACCCACAAGGTGGCGCGCGACGACAGCGGCAACAAGATCTCCACTTGGGAGCCGGAAGACCAGGTCAACCTCTACACCACCTACAA
This sequence comes from Pseudomonas sp. B611, assembly GCF_055407965.1. NCBI lineage: Bacteria > Pseudomonadati > Pseudomonadota > Gammaproteobacteria > Pseudomonadales > Pseudomonadaceae > Pseudomonas > Pseudomonas sp. B611. Next base: position 54,893 of record NZ_JBUZST010000016.1, on the reverse strand, counting down.
GCTTACCGGCCCGCTGGACAAGCTGACCATCGGCGGTGGCGCGCGCTGGCAGAGCGAAGGTTGGAAGTCGATCCGCAACTCCGGCCTGCGACGCTCCGAAATCCTCACCCAAGACCCGTACTGGCTGGTTGACCTGATGGCCCGCTACCAGATCACCAAGAACCTGTCGGCCAGCGTCAACGTCAACAACGTGTTCGACAAGAACTACTACACCAACATCGGTTTCTATGACTCCGCCTTCCCTGGCGACCCGCGCAACTTCATGGTAACCACCCGCTACAACTTCTAAACCCGGCGTCAAAACAAAAGCCCCGTATCGCGAGATACGGGGCTTTTTTTGTGCCTCCTTGATCGTTCCCACGCTCCGCGTGGGAATGCCTCTTTGGACGCTCTGCGTCCGCTCTAGGGGCGCAGAGCGCCCGGGGCTGCATTCCCACGCAGAGCGTGGGAACGATCATCCCGCGCAGAGCGTGGGAACGATCATTACAACAGCGCCGCCACCAGGTTCTTGATGAACTCGGCATTATCGACAATCCGGTGGTGGGTCGTGTCGATCACCACCGAACGCTCAATCCCCGCCTGCCCAATCACCTCGCGCAAGCCACTTTCAATCAACGCCTGGTGCATCCCCGCTTCGCTGCGCGCCGCCCACCAGCAACTGACCGGTGCCTTGATGGCCCGGAAGTCAGTGGCTTGCAAACGCTCATCGAGGATCTGTTTGATTGCCCACGACCGCTCGGTTTCTCCGCCGCTTTGCAGCTCGGCCTTGAGCGCCTGGAAGCTTGCGCCCAATGCCCGATCCGCCCACTCACACAGGTGCTGCCACTGCTGCTCTTCATCGCAATGTGCCTGCTGAGCCTGCTGCCACTGCGCCTGGATCTGCTCGGCATACGCCGGGAACATCACTTCCAGCATCTGCGCCCGGCGCTCAACCGCACTCGGCTCCGGCTGCGACTGCCCAGCGCCCTGCTCCCAGAACGCGGTAAACCGCGCCGGCGGTGGCGCATCGATCCAGCCGACAAACTCCACCGTACGACCGGCTTGCTCCAGCAGGTAAGCCACTTCCATCGCCAGGTTGCCACCCAGTGACCAACCCGCCAGGCGGAAGGCACCGTGGGTCTGCGCACCCAGCAGTTGCTGTGCATAGTCCTCGACCATCTGCGCCCAGCCCGGCACCGTGCCGTCCTCTTCCACCAAGGCCCGGCAAATGATGCCGAACACCGGCCGTTGCTCACGCAACGCCAAGGCAATCGGCTTGTAGCAATGCACCGAGCCGAAACTTGGGTGGAACAGGTACAGCGGCGTGCCTTGCGTCTGGCTGTTGAGCGGCACGATCAATGAACTGGGCGCATCACCTTCGATGCAACGGGCTTGCCCGGCCACCGTGGGGTTGAGCATCAACTGGTTGACCGCCAGCGCAGCGCCGCAGAGACGGTTGATCCGCTCCTTGAGCAGCAACACCAACAACGAATGGCCACCCAACTCAAAGAAGTTGTCGTGCACACCGACGCGCTCAACCTCCAACACCTCAGCCCAAATCCGCGCAATCTGCTGCTGCAACGCGGTTTGCGGCGCCGCGAATTCACGGCCTTGGCCAGCGGAATCCGGCTTGGGCAGCGCCTTGCGGTCCAGCTTGCCGTTGGGACTCAACGGCATCTGCTCCAGTACCACCCATTGCGCGGGCACCATGTAATCCGGCAAGTGCTTGGCCAGGTGCGCGCTGACGTGCGTGCGCCACTCAGCGTCAGCCGCGTGCAGCACCACATAGCCCACCAGCTGTTTGTTATCGACCACCAGCACCGTGGCTTCGCGCACCGACGGGTGTTCCAGCAGACGCGCTTCGATTTCACCCAGTTCAATACGCAGGCCGCGCAACTTGACCTGATGATCGAGGCGCCCAAGGTATTCGATCACCCCGTCGGCACGCTGGCGCACACGGTCGCCGGTGCGGTACAAACGCGCGCCGCTGTGGAATGGACACGGCACAAAACGCTCGGCCGTCAACGCCGGACGCCGATGATAATTGCGCGCCAGGCCTTCACCGCCCAGGTACAACTCGCCGGCAACACCGACCGGCACCGGCAACAACTGCGCATCCAGCACATGGGTGCGCAGGTTGGCGATGGGTTCGCCGATGGGCACGGTGTCGCTGCCTTCATCGACACAGGTCCAATGGGTCACGTCGATCGCTGCTTCAGTCGGGCCATACAGGTTGTACAGACCGGCAGCGGGCAGTTTCGCGAAGACCTGCTGCTGGGCATCCACCGGCAACGCTTCGCCACTGCACACAATGCGTTGCAGGCTGTGGCAGGTGGACACGGCGGGGTCTTGCAGGAAGGCCTGCAACATCGACGGCACAAAGTGCAGCGTGGTGACGTGCTCCGCGTTGATCAGGCTGACCAGTTTGGCCGGATCGCGATGATCACCCGGCGCAGCCACCACCAGACGTGCGCCGGTCATCAGCGGCCAGAAGAACTCCCACACCGACACGTCAAAGCTGAACGGGGTCTTTTGCAGCACCGTGTCCCGCCCATCCAAGCCATAGGCTTGCTGCATCCAGCACAGGCGGTTGGTCAGCGCCGAATGGCGGTTGCCCGCGCCTTTGGGTTGCCCGGTGGAGCCGGAGGTGTAGATCACATAGGCGAGGTTTTCCGGGTCGATCACGATGCCCGGATTGTGCTCGCCATAACCGTCGAACCACGACTCACCCAGCACCAGGCTGTGCAGCCCCGCCGGCATCGGCAGTTGCTCCAGCAGATGCGCCTGGGTCAGCAGCAGCTTCACGCCGCTGTCTTCGAGCATGTAGGCCAGGCGTTCACGGGGATAGTCCGGGTCCAGCGGCACGTAGGCACCGCCCGCCTTGAGGATCGCCAACAGGCCGACGACCATTTCGATGGACCGCTCCACCGCCACACCCACCAGCACATCCGCCCCCACACCCGCTTCGATCAAGCGATGGGCCAGGCGGTTGGCGCGGCGGTTCAGTTCGGCGTAGCTCAGGCGCGTGTCACCAAACGCCAGCGCCGGCGCATCCGGGGTGCGGGCAGCCTGTTCTTCCATAAGCTGGTGTGCACCCCGTTGCAGCGAATACGTCTGTGCAGTGGCGTTCCAGCCGTGGACCAACATCTGCTGCTCGGTCGCGTCCAGCAACGGCAACTGGCCGATGTGCTGCTGTGCATCGCCGGCCATGCCTTCCAGCAGGTTCAGCCAGTGGCGCGCCATGCGCGCCGGGGTGGCCGCGTCGAACAGGTCAGTGGCGTAGATCAGCGAGGCAAACAACGCGTCACTGGATTCCTGGGTGCTGAGGCTCAGGTCGAACTGCGCGGTGCGGGTCTCCCATTCCAAGCCGCTGACGTGCAGGCCCGGCAGGTGTTGCAGTTGGTCAGTGCTGTCGGTCTGGTGGTTGAACATCACCTGGAACAACGGGTTGAAACTCAGGTTGCGCTCGGGGTGCAACGCTTCGACCAACTGTTCGAACGGCAAATCCTGGTGCGCCTGGGCTTCCAGCGCCCGTTGTTTGACTTGTTGCAGCAGTTGGCTGACGGTCAGTTGCCCGTCGATGTCAGCCTTGAGCACCTGGGTGTTGACGAAGAAGCCGATCAGGCGCTCGGTTTCCTCACGGTTACGGTTGGCCACCGGCACGCCGACGCGGATATCTTGCTGGCCGCTGTAGCGGTGCAGCAAGGTCTGGAACGACGCCAGCAGCAGCATGAACAGCGTGACTTCCTCACGCTGCGCCACTTGCCGCAGCTTCGCCAGCAAGGCCGGCGGCACGCTGATGTCGAGGCTCGCGCCACGATGGCTTTGCAGGGTCGGGCGCGCATGGTCCAACGGCAATTCCAGCACCGGCTGCTCACCACCCAGGCGTTCGCGCCAGTAGTCGAGCTGGCGGTGCTTTTCGCCGGCCTCCATCCAGCCACGCTGCCAGCTCGCGTAATCGGCGTATTGCAGCGCCATGTCCGGCAGTTGCAGAGCCTGGCCCTGGCTGTAGGCGGCATACAGTTGCACCAGCTCATCGACCATCACCTGCATCGACGCGCCATCGGAGACGATATGGTGCTGCACCAGCACCAACACATGCTCATCCGCGGCCAGACGCAGCAGGCTCACGCGCATCAGCGGGCCGTGTTGCAGGTCGAACGGTGCGGCAATCTGTGCTTCCACCAGCGCCTGCAAGCCCGCCTCATCGGCATCAAGTCGCAGGATCTGGACGTCGGCGTGCGCGGCAATCACCTGCACCGCGCGCTCGCCGTCCTGTTGCACGTGGGTGCGCAGGCTTTCATGACGGGCCACCAGGGTGTCGAAACTGCGCTGTAATGCGGCCGTGTCGAGGTGCCCCTTCAGGCGCAGGGTGCCGGGGATATGGTAAGCGGCGCTGTGCGGGTCCAGCTGCCAGAGGAACCACTGGCGCTCCTGGGCATAGGACAGCGGCAACGGCTGCCCGCGCCCCACCGCCAGCATCGGCGGTGCCAGCGGCTGCGCGTTCACCGCATCGGCCAGCACGCTGGCGACGAAGCCGTGCAGGCGCGGCTGTTCAAACAGGCTGCGCAACGGCACTTCGCGACCGAGCAGGTTGCGCAGGCGCGAGATCACTTGCATGGCCAGCAACGAGTGGCCGCCCATTTCAAAGAAGTGGTCGCTCAGGCCGACGCGTTCAGCGCCGAGGATGTCGGCCCAGATCGCGGCGACTTGTTGTTCCAGTTCGGTGACCGGCGCGACCCAATCCTGCTGTGCTTGGCTGGCGTCCGGTTTCGGCAGCGCCTGGCGGTCCAGCTTGCCATTCGGGTTGAGCGGCATGCGGTCGAGGAAGATCAGGTGCGCGGGCACCATGTAGTCCGGCAGTTGTTCGCGCAGCACGGTTTTCAGGGCTTCAGCGTCAGTTTCAGCGGCCACAAGATAAGCGACCAATTGATTGTCAGCCGCCAACACCAGGGTTTCGCGCACGCCGTCCTGGGCCAGCAACAGCGCCTCGATTTCCCCCAGCTCGATGCGGAAACCACGGATTTTCACCTGATGGTCCACGCGGCCGACGTATTCGATCACGCCATCGGCGCGGTAGCGGGCCAAGTCACCGGTGCGGTACAGGCGGTCGCCGCCAAAGGGATCGGGCACGAAGCGTTCGGCAGTCAGCAACGGACGGTTCAGGTACGCACGGGCCAGGCCGCACTCGCTGCCGATATACAGCTCGCCCACAGCACCCAACGGCGCCAGGTTCAAATCGCGGTCCAGCACGTACAGCGCACGCCCCGGCAACGAACGGCCAATCGGGCTGGCGGTGGCGCCGATGGTTTCTGCGCCGCTGGTGCAATCCAGCACGCTCGACACCACCGTAGCTTCGGTCGGACCGTAGGTGTTCAGCAAACGCACGTGGCCCAGACCCGCCTTGAGCCATTGCGCCGGGCCGTCCAGCGGCATCGCTTCGCCGCCGATATGAATCTGGCGCAACGCCCCGTAAGAACGCGGCCCAGCTGCCAGGCAATCGAGCAGGAACAGGTTCCAATAAGCCGTCGGCAAGTCCGCCAGAGTGATGCCTTGGCGGATGATTTCCGCGTACAACCGGCCGCTGTCCCACAGCTCTGCACCGCGCAATACCACGGTCGCGCCATGGGTCAGCGCCGGGTAAAGCTGCTCGACGAAACCATCGAAGTTCAGCGTAGCGAATTGCAGGACGCGATCATCCTCGGTCAGCCGTGAATAACCCGCCGCAATGCTGGAAAACTCCGTCAAGGCCGCGTGGTTGATCGCCACGCCTTTCGGTTTGCCAGTGGAGCCCGAGGTGTAGATCACATAGGCCAGGTTCTGCGGGTCAACCGCGACCTGCGGATTGCCCTCCGCAAACAGTGCCACCCGATCAATCGCCACGCTACGCAGCCCAGCGGGCAATGGCATCGGCACATGGGACTGGGTCAGCACCAGGCTGACGCCGCTGTCTTCAAGCATGTGCAGCAGGCGTTCGCGCGGGTATTGCGGGTCCAGCGGCACGTAGGCACCGCCGGCCTTGAGGATCGCCAACAGGCTGACCACCATGGCAAACGAACGCTCCGCCGCGACACCGACCAAGACCTCGGGGCCGACGCCTTGGGCGATCAGATAATGCGCCAACTGGTTAGCCTGGCGATTCAGCTCGGCGTAAGTCAGCGTCTGTTCATCGAGGCACAGCGCAATGGCGTCGGGACGCTGTTGCGCCTGCCGCTCAAACAGCCCGTGCACACCCAACGGGCTGTGGAACGCCGCAGCGCCGTTGTTCCACTGCACTTGCTCGACACCGGCCAGCAGTGGCAACTCGGCGACCCGTTGGTGCGCATCTGCGGCCACCGCGTGCAGCAGGTGCTGCCAATGCTGCGCCATGCGGGCGATGGTCGCGTCGGTGAACAGGTCGGTGGCGTAAGTCAGCGTCGCAAACAGGCCTTGCGCTGAGGCCTGAGTGTCCAGGCTCAAGTCGAAATGTGCCGGATGGTTGCTGGACTCCAGCCCCTCCAGGCGCAGGCCCGGCAATTGTTCGCCACGCTGCACACGCAATTCGGACTGGTGGTTGAACATCACCTGGAACAGCGGGTTGTGGCTCAGGCTGCGTTCCGGTTGCAACGCTTCCACCAGTTGTTCGAACGGCAGGTCCTGGTGCGCCTGGGCTTCCAGCGCGCGGCGCTTGGCCTGTTGCAGCACCTGGGCAAAGCTCATCTGCCCATCGATGTCGGCCTTGAGCACCTGGGTGTTGACGAAGAAACCGATCAGGCGCTCGGTCTCCACGCGGTTGCGGTTGGCAATCGGCACGCCGACGCGGATGTCCGACTGGCCGCTGTAGCGGTGCAGCAAGGTCTGGAACGAGGCCAGCAACAGCATGAACAGGGTCACGCCTTCGCGCTGCGCCAAGGCCTTGAGGCCGGCGACCACATTCGCCTCCAGCGCCACGTCCAGGCGCGCACCGCGATAGCTCTGCACGGCTGGGCGCGGATGGTCCAGGGGCAGCTCCAACACCGGTTGCTCGGCGCCCAACAGCTCGCGCCAATAGTTCAGCTGGCGTTGCTTCTCGCCGGCGTCCATCCAGGCACGTTGCCACAGCGCGTAGTCGGCGTATTGCAGGGGCATGGCCGGCAACTGCAGGTCACGGCCCTGGCTGTAGGCGGCATACAACTGCACCAGCTCATCGACCATCACCTGCATCGACCAGCCGTCCGAGACGATATGGTGCTGCACCAGCACCAACACATGTTCCTGCGCGCTCACTTGCAACAGCTTGACCCGCAGCAACGGGCCCTGGCGCAGATCGAACGGCCGGGCGATTTCCGCTTCTACCAGCGCTTGCACCTGTTCGGCGCTCGGGTTGCCGAGGGCCGCGCTGTCGATGTGCAGCGTGGCCACCGGCAGCACCTGTTGCAGGGTGCGCTCGCCGGCGCTGACAAATACGGTGCGCAGGGTTTCGTGGCGCGCCAGCAGGCTGTCGAAGCTGCGTTGCAACGCTGCGCGGTCCAGTTCGCCGCTCAGGCGCAGGGCGTTGGGCACGTGATAGGCAGCGCTTTGCGGCTCCAGTTGCCAGAGGAACCACTGGCGTTCCTGGGCGTAGGACAGGCTCAACGGTTGATCGCGCCCCACCGCCAGCATCGGCGGTGCCAACGGCGTTTCATCGGTTTGCAGGGCCTGCAAGGCCAGCACAAAACCTTCCAGTTGCGGCTGTTCAAACAGCGTGCGCAGGGCAATTTCCCGCGCCAGCAATTGACGTACCCGCGAGATCACTTGCATGGCCAGTAACGAGTGGCCGCCCAGCTCGAAGAAGTGATCGGTCAGGCCGATGCGTTCGGCGCCGAGCACATCGGCCCAGATCGCGGCGACTTGCTGTTGCAACGCGGTGACCGGCTCGACCCACACGCCTTGGGACTGTGCCGCGTCGGGTTGCGGCAAGCCCTTGCGGTCGAGTTTGCCGTTGGGGGTCAGCGGCATTTTGGCGAGGAACATGAAGTGCGCGGGCACCATGTAGTCCGGCAGGTGGGTCTTCAGGGCGCGGCGCAGGGTTTCGCGGAACTCGGTTTCGTTGGCCAGCGGCGCATCGGCGGGCACGACGTAGGCCACCAGCTGCTTGCCGGTCGGGCGGTCTTGCGCGACGACGACGGTTTCGCCAACGCTGTCTTGTTCGCGCAGGCGCGCCTCGATTTCCCCCAGTTCGATACGGAAGCCACGGATTTTCACTTGGTGGTCGACACGACCGAGGTAATCCACCACGCCATCCGGGCGGCCACGGGTCAGGTCGCCGCTGCGGTACACGCGGCTGCCGGGCTTGCCGAACGGGTCTGGCACGAAGCGTTCAGCGGTGAGCGCTGGACGTTCCAGGTAACCCCGCGCCACGCCCTCGCCGCCCAGATACAACTCACCGGCGACGCCGATGGGTTGCAGGTTGAGTTGGGAGTCCAGCACGTAGCCGCTGCGATTGCCCAACAGTGTGCCGATGGGTGCATACACTGCGCCGCAGGGATCGCCTTTACGGGCTTTCCACAGCAACGGCGTGACCACGGTTTCCGTCGGGCCGTAGCCGTTGAACAGGTACGTCGGCTTGAGCGCACGCCAGGCCAGATCGTAACTGGCCTGCGCTACTGCATCCCCGCCAAAGCAGTAAACCCGTACAGCCGGTGGATTGCCGTCCCGTTCGGCGTGCTCGGCCAGTTGTTGCAGATACACCGGAGGGAATACCGCCATGGTCACGTTATGCCGATGCATCTGCGCGTAGGTGTATTCAGGCAGCCACAAGCTGTCGTCGCGGATCAGCACGCTGGCGCCGTTGATCAGCGGGTGCATCCAGCCTTCGTGGGAACCGTCGAAGGCGAAGGACATGAAGTGCAGTTCGCAATCGGCTGGGCTGGTTTCGTAGCGTTCACCCGTGGCAATGATGTGCGCCACCAATGGACCATGGGCAACCGCCACACCTTTGGGCATGCCGGTGGAACCCGAGGTGTAGATCACGTAGGCCAGGTTATCGCCGTCCAACGCCACTTCCGGCGCCGTCTCGGCGTAGTCCTCGGTGTGGTCAATCGACAGCACCTCAAGTCCCTGAGGAATCGGCAGTTGCTGCAACGCGCGGCTGTGGGTCAACAGCATTTTCGCGCGGCTATCTTCCATCATGTACAGCAGGCGGTCACGCGGGTATTCGATGTCCAGCGGCACATACACACCACCGGATTTCATCACGCCGAGGAACGCCACCAGGCTCTCGGCGCAACGCGGCATGGCAATCGCCACGCGCACTTCCGGGCCAACGCCACGGGCGATCAGTGCGTGGGCCAGGCGGTTGGCCTGACGGTCCAGCTCGCCGTAGCTGAGGGTCTGCGTGTCGAACTTGACCGCCACGGCCTGGGGATTTTCATGGGCGCGGTCGGCGAACAGTTCATGCACCAAACGGGCACTTGAGAAGCCGGACTCGCTGCGGTCCCACAGTTGCAGGATGTGTTGCTGCTCATCCGCATCCAGCAGGTTCAACTGCGCCACGTTCTGCTGCTGATCGGCAACCATCGCCTGCAACAGGTTCTGCCAATGCCGCGCCATGCGCGCGATGGTCGGCGCGTCGAACAGATCGGTGCTGTAGCCCAGGGACGCCCACAGGCCGTCGCGGCTGTCGTGGGTATCCAGGTCGAGGTCGAAGTGCGCGGTGCGCCGCTCCCAGGCCAGGTTTTCGATGCTCAGCTGCGCCAACGCCAACGGCTCGCGCGGCCCGTCGGTCTGGTAGTTGAACATCACCTGGAACAGCGGGTTGAGGCTCAAGCTGCGTTCCGGTTGCAGGGCTTCCACCAGTTGTTCGAACGGCAGGTCCTGGTGGGCCTGGGCGTCCAGCGCCCGTTGCTTGACCTGTTGCAGCAGCTGGGCGACGGTGGTTTGCCCGTCGATATCGGCCTTGAGCACCTGGGTGTTGACGAAAAAGCCAATCAGGCGCTCGGTCTCGACCCGGTTGCGGTTGGCGATGGGCACGCCGACGCGGATGTCCTGCTGGCCGCTGTAGCGGTGCAGCAAGGTCTGGAACGAGGCCAGCAGCAGCATGAACATCGTCACGCCTTCGCGCTGGGCCAGGGCTTTGAGACTGGCCGCCAGCGCCGCCGGCAACGGCACGTCGAGACGCGCGCCGCGATGGCTTTGCTGCGCCGGGCGCTGGTGATCGAACGGCAATTCCAGCACCGGTTGCTCGCCGCCCAGCAGGTCGCGCCAGTAGCTTAATTGGCGTTGCTTTTCGCCGGCCTCCATCCAGTCGCGTTGCCACAGCGCATAGTCGGCGTACTGGATCGGCATCGCCGGCAACTGCGCCACCTCGCCCCTGCTGTAGGCGCTGTAGAGCTGCACCAGCTCATCCACCATCACGGCCATCGAGCCGCCATCGGAAATGATGTGGTGCTGCACCAGCACCAGCACATGCTCATCGGCCGCCAGACGCAGCAAGGTCACGCGCAGCAGCGGGCCCTGTTGCAGGTTGAACGGGCGCGCGATTTCGGCAGCGACCCGCGACTGCAAGTCAGCCTCGTCGATATCGGCCAGCTCGATAGGCAGCGTGACCTGCGCACCAATCACCTGCACCGCGCCCTCACCGTCCTGTTGCACATAGGTGCGCAGGCTTTCGTGGCGCGCAATCAGGGTGTTGAAGCTGCGCTGCAAGGCCTCGCTGTCCAACTGGCCGCTAAGGCGCAAAGCGCTGGGGATATGGTAGGCGGCGCTGTCAGGGTCCAGTTGCCAGAGGAACCACTGGCGCTCCTGGGCGTATGACAGCAGCAGCGGTTGCAGGCGATTGCGCGCCACCAGCGGTGGCGCTTGTTCGACGCTTTCCAGCGCCTGCACTGCCGCAACAAAACCGGCCAACCGGGGTTGTTCGAAGACCAGTTTCAACGGCACTTCCTGCGCCAGGGCGTGGCGCAGGCGCGAGACCACTTGCATGGCGAGCAAGGAATGGCCGCCCATCTCGAAGAAGTGGTCGCTCAGGCCGACGCGTTCAGCACCGAGGATGTCGGCCCAGATTGCGGCGACTTGTTGCTCCAGTTCGGTGACTGGCGCGATCCACGCCTGTTGTGCGTGGCTGGCGTCCGGTTTCGGCAGCGCCTGGCGGTCCAGCTTGCCGTTCGGGTTGAGCGGCATGCGGTCGAGGAAGATCAGGTGCGCGGGCACCATGTAGTCTGGCAGTTGTTCGCGCAGCACGGTTTTCAGGGCTTCGGCGTCTCTCTCGGCAGCGACCAGATAGGCGACCAGTTGATTGTCAGCCGCCAACACCAGGGTTTCGCGCACGCCTTCCTGGGCCAGCAACAGCGCCTCGATTTCCCCCAGCTCGATGCGGAAACCACGGATTTTCACCTGATGGTCGACGCGGCCGACGTATTCGATCACGCCATCGGCGCGGTAGCGGGCCAAGTCGCCGGTGCGATACAGACGGTCGCCGCCGAAGGGATCGGGGACGAAGTGTTCAGCCGTCAGCAACGGACGATTCAGGTAAGCGCGAGCGAGGCCACATTCGCTGCCGATGTACAGCTCGCCGACGGCGCCCAACGGCGCCAGATTCAAATCGCGATCCAGCACGTACAACGCACGCCCAGGCAACGAACGGCCAATCGGGCTGGCGGTGGCGCCGATGGTTTCTGCGCCGCTGGTGCAATCCAGCACGCTCGACACCACGGTGGCTTCGGTCGGGCCGTAGGTGTTGAGCAAACGCACGTGGCCAAGACCCGCTTTGAGCCATTGCGCCGGGCCGTCCAGCGGCATTGCTTCGCCGCCGATGTGGATTTGGCGCAACGCCCCGTAAGAACGCGGCCCAGCTGCCAGGCAATCGAGCAGGAACAGGTTCCAGTAAGCCGTCGGCAAGTCCGCCAGAGTGATGCGTTGGCGGATGATTTCCGCGTACAACCGGCCGCTGTCCCACAGTTCTGCACCACGCAAAACCACCGTGGCACCATGGGTCAGCGCCGGATAAAGCTGCTCGACGAAACCGTCGAAGTTCAGCGTGGCGAATTGCAGGACACGATCATCCTCGCTCAACCGCGAATAACCCGCCGCGATGCTGGAAAACTCCGTCAACGCCGCGTGGTTGATCGCCACGCCTTTCGGTTTGCCGGTGGAGCCCGAGGTGTAGATCACATAAGCCAGGTTCTGCGGGTCAACCGACCGTTGCGGATTGCCCTCGGCACAACGCTGCAAGGCGTCTGCGGCGTTGTCGATATCCAGCCGCGCCACGTCGGCGGGCAACGGCAATTGCTGGGTGGACTGGCACAACACCAGGCGCACATGGCTGTCTTCGAGCATGTGCAGCAGGCGTTCGCGCGGGTATTGCGGGTCCAGCGGTACGTAAGCGCCACCGGCCTTGAGGATCGCCAACAGGCTGACCACCATGGCAAACGAACGCTCCACCGCGACGCCAACCATGACTTCCGGGCCAACGCCCTGGCCGATCAGGTAATGGGCGAACTGGTTGGCCTGGCGATTCAGCTCGGCATAGGTCAGTGTCTGTTCATCGAGGCACAGGGCAATCGCATCGGGACGCCGTTGTGCTTGCACCTCAAACAGGCCGTGCACACCCAGCGGGCTTTCGAAGGCCGCGCCGCCGCTGTTCCAGGTGTTCAGCACGTTGCGCTGTTCAGCGTCGGCCAGCAACGTCATTTGCGCGAGGCGACCGCCGGCGCTGGCGACCATCGAATGCAGCACGGTTTGCCAATGCGCTGCCATGCGCGCCACGGTGGCGGCTTCGAACAGATCGGTGGCAAAAGTCCAGGAGGCCCACAGGCCGCTGTCGGTTTCTTCGGTGTCCAGGCTCAAGTCGAACTGCGCGCTCTCGCTGGCCCACTCCAGTGAGGTCACGGCCAGCCCCGGCAATTGCTGCGCGCCGGCGTTTTTACGGGTTTGCGCCTGGTGGTTGAACATCACCTGGAACAGCGGGTTATGGCTCAAGCTGCGTTCCGGTTGCAGCGCTTCCACCAGTTGCTCGAACGGCAGGTCCTGGTGACTCTGGGCCTGCAACGTGCGCTCCTTGACCTGGGCCAGCAACTGGCGAAAGGTCATCTGGCCGTCAAGGTCGGCCTTGAGCACCTGGGTGTTGACGAAAAAGCCGATCAGGCGCTCGGTCTCGGCGCGGTTGCGGTTGGCGGTCGGCACGCCGACACGGATGTCCGACTGCCCGCTGTAGCGGTACAGCAGGGTCTGGAACGACGCCAACAACAGCATGAACAGGGTCACGCCTTCACGCTGCGCCAAGGCCTTGAGGCCGGCGACCAGCGCCGGTTCCAGCGCCACGTCTTGACGTGCGCCGCGATAGCTCTGCACGGCTGGGCGTGGATGGTCCAGAGGCAGTTCCAACACCGGCTGGCTGCCACCGAGTTGTTCGCGCCAATAACCGAGTTGGCGCTCCTTCTCCCCCGCTTCCATCCAGCGCCGCTGCCACAGGGCGTAGTCGGCGTATTGGATCGGCAGTGTGCCGAGCTGGCAGTCCTGGCCCTGGCTGTAGGCGGCGTAGAGCTGCATCAATTCCTGCACCATCACACCCATCGACCAGCCGTCGGAGACGATATGGTGCTGCACCAGCACCAACACCTGCTCGTCTTCGCCCAGGTTGAGCAGGTTCACCCGCAGCAAGGGCCCCTGCTGCAAATCGAAGGGTTCGGCGATAAGTGCCTGCACCCGCGCTTGCAGCTCGGCTTCGCTGACCGCGCTTTCAACGATCTCGACGACGGCGTGGGCCAGCACCACCTGGGAGCGGTTTTCGCCGTCCAGATGCAGGCGCGTGCGCAGGCTTTCGTGGCGCGCCAGCAGGCTGTCGAAGCTGCGCTGCAAGGCGCTTTTATCCAGGCGCCCGCTCAGGCGCAGCACGCCGGGGATATGGTAGGCGGCGCTGTGCGGGTCCAGTTGCCAGAGGAACCACTGGCGTTCCTGGGCGTAGGACAGCGGCAGCGCTTCACCGGCCTCGCGGGCCGGGGCAATCGGCAGTTGCCCGAAGCTCATGCCACGGGTTTGCAAACGTTGGTAGAACTGCTGGCGTTGTTCCAGAGGCAGGCGAAGAAAGCGCGACACCAGGTCGATATTAGGGTTGGAAAGCATGGTTCAAATCGCCTCTAGTTCGCTCAAAAAGTCACGAAGATCATCAAAGTCTTCCGCGCTGCCGGCACGGAAAGTCGCGGCGGCCTGGACATAGGCGCGCAGCGTTTCGGTCTGGAACACTTCCACCAGCGGCACTTCCAGGCCCAGTTCGGCCTGCACCCGCGAGGTGATCTGGATCGCCAGCAAGGAATGGCCGCCGACTTCGAAGAAGTTGTCGTTCAGGCCCACTTGCTCAAGGCGCAGCACGTCGGCCCAGATGGCGGCGATCTGCTGTTCCAGAGCGGTTTCGGGGGCCACGTAGTGTTGCTGCAACTGGCTGGCGTCCGGCTCGGGCAAGCCCTTGCGGTCGAGCTTGCCGTTGGGGGTCAGCGGCATCTGCGCAAGGAACATGAAGTGCGCGGGCACCATATAGTCCGGCAGGCGGGTTTTCAGGGCGCGGCGCAGGGTGTCGCGGAAGGCGGCGGTGTCGGCCAGGTTGGCGTCGGCCGGGACCACGTAGGCCACCAGTTGCTTGCCGGTCGGGCCGTCCTGGGCCACCACCACGGTTTCGCCGACGCTGTCCTGTTCACGCAGGCGCGCTTCGATTTCCCCCAGCTCAATTCGGAAGCCACGGATTTTCACTTGGTGATCGACGCGGCCGAGGTAATCCACCACGCCGTCGGGACGGCCACGGGTCAGGTCGCCACTGCGGTACACGCGGCTGCCGGGTTTGCCGAACGGGTCCGGCACGAAGCGTTCAGCGGTGAGCGCCGGACGTTCCAGGTAACCCCGCGCAACGCCCTCGCCGCCCAGGTACAACTCACCGGCCACGCCGATGGGTTGCAGGTTGAGTTGGGCGTCCAATACGTAGCCGCTGCGGTTGCCCAGCAAGGTGCCAATCGGTGCGTAAACGGCGCCGCATGGATCGCCACGGCGGGCCTTCCACAGCAGCGGCGTGACCACGGTTTCAGTCGGGCCGTAGCCGTTGAACAGATAAGTGGGTTTAAGCGCACGCCAAGCCAGGTCGTAACTGGCCTGCGCCACCGCATCCCCGCCGAAGCAGTAAACCCGCACCGCCGGTGGATTGCCGTCGCGTTCGGCGTGTTCGGCCAGCTGTTGCAGGTACACCGGCGGGAACACGGCCATTGTCACGTTGTGGCGATGCATCTGCGCGTAGGTGTATTCCGGCAGCCACAGGCTGTCATCGCGGATCAGCACGCTAGCGCCGTTGATCAATGGATGCATCCAGCCTTCGTGGGAACCGTCGAAAGCGAAGGACATGAAGTGCAGTTCGCAATCGGCCGGGCCTGTTTCGTAGCGTTCACCGGTGGCGATGATGTGCGCCACCAAAGGCCCGTGGGAAACCGCCACGCCTTTAGGCATGCCGGTGGAACCGGAGGTGTAAATCACGTAGGCGAGGTTATCGCCGTCCAAAGCAACCTCTGGCGCGGTCTCGGCGTAGTCCTCGGTGTGATCAATCGCCAGCACTTCAAGGCCTTCAGGAATCGGCAGTTGCTGCAACGCGCTGCTGTGGGTCAACAGCAATTTCGCGCGACTGTCTTCCATCATGTACAGCAAGCGATCACGCGGGTATTCGATGTCCAGCGGCACATACACGCCACCGGATTTCATCACACCGAGGAACGCCACCAGGCTCTCGGCGCAGCGCGGCATGGCAATCGCCACGCGCACTTCCGGGCCGATGCCACGGGCGATCAGCGCGTGGGCCAGGTGGTTGGCCTGACGGTCCAGCTCGCCGTAGCTGAGGGTTTGCGTGTCGAACTTGACCGCCACGGCCTGGGGATTTTCACGGGCGCGGTCGGCGAACAGTTCATGGACCAGACGCGTATTAGAGAAGCCGGATTCGCTACGATCCCACAGTTGCAGGATGTGCTGCTGCTCGTCGCTATCGAGCAGGTTCAACTGCGCCACGCTCTGCTGCTGATCAGCAACCATCGCCTGCAACAGGTTCTGCCAATGCCGCGCCATGCGTTCGATGGTCGTGGCGTCAAACAGATCGGTGGCGTAACTCAACGAGGCGCGCAGTTGCGCCGCCGACTCTTCGATGTCCAGCGTCAGGTCGAACTGAGCGACCGCTTCATCCCAAGCGACCGGGCTGATATCCAACGCGCCCAGGCGCTGCAAATGCCCACCCGCGAGGCTGATATGGTGGTTGAACGCCACCTGGAACAGCGGGCTCAGACTAAGGCTGCGTTCCGGTTGCAGCGCTTCCACCAGTTGCTCGAACGGCAGGTCCTGATGGGCCTGGGCTTCAAGGGCGCGCTGTTTGACCTGGGCCAGCAGTTCACGCACGGTGGTGTGCCCGTCGATATCGGCCTTGAGCACCTGGGTGTTGACGAAGAAGCCGATCAGGCGCTCAGTCTCGACCCGGTTGCGGTTGGCAATGGGCACGCCGACGCGGATGTCTTGCTGGCCGCTGTAGCGGTGCAACAGCACCTGGTAGGACGCCAGCAACAGCATGAACAGCGTCACGCCTTCGCGCTGGGCCAGGGTTTTAAGGCCGTCCAGCAGTGCGGTCGGCAACGGCACATTGAGCCGCGCGCCACGATGGGTTGGCACCGCCGGGCGTTGGTGATCGAACGGCAGTTCCAGCACTGGCTGTTCGCCGCCGAGCAGTTCGCGCCAGTAATCGAGCTGACGGGCCTTCTCCCCCGCCTCCATCCACTGGCGTTGCCATGCCGCGTAGTCGGCGTATTGCACCGCCAGCGCCGGCAGTTGCAGGGTTTGCCCCTGGCTATAAGCGGCGTAGAGCTGCACCAGCTCATCCACCATGACTTGCATCGACCAGCCATCGGAGATGATGTGGTGCTGCACCAGCACCAGCACATGTTCATCCGCCGCCAGGCGCAACAGGCTGACGCGCATCAGCGGGCCTTGGCGCAGGTCGAACGGCGCGGTAATGCGCGCCTCGACCAGGGCTTTCAAGCGAACCTCATCAGCCTCCACCACCGTGAGTTCGAGCGCCACGTGCGGGCGGATCACTTGTACGGTGCGGTCGGCGTCCTGCTGCAAATGGGTGCGCAGGCTGTCGTGGCGCGCGGCCAGAGCGTCGAAGGCGCGCTGCAAGGCGGCCTGATCCAGCGGGCCCTTGAGGCGCAAGGCGCTGGGCACGTGATAGGCGGCGCTGTGGGGGTCCAGTTGCCAGAGGAACCACTGGCGTTCCTGGGCGTAGGACAAGGCCAGCGGCTGGTCGCGTTCGAGGGGTTGGATCTGGCTGATCTGAACCTGTGTTTCACCCAGTGCGCGGACAAAATCGCCAAGCACGGGTTGATCGAACAGGGCTTTCAAGCCCACGTCGAGACCGAGATCGTGGCGAATGCGCGACACGGCCTGGGTCGCCAGCAGGGAATGCCCACCCAGCTCGAAGAACTGATCGTTGAGGCCGACCTGCGCCACGCCGAGCACCTCGGCCCAGATCGCGGCGACCTGGTGTTCCCGCTCGGTGTGAGGCGCGAGGTATTCACGGGCCTGCACATCGACTTTCGGCAGGGCCTTGCGGTCGAGCTTGCCGTTGGGGCTCAACGGCATGCGCGCGAGCGCCAGCCATTGCGCCGGGACCATATAGTCCGGCAGGTGCTCGGCCAAATGGGCGACCAGCACTTCGCGCCAATCCTCGGCAGTGTCATGCAGCACCACGTACGCCACCAGGTACTGGCCATCGACCGCCAGCACGGCGCTCTCGCGCACCGCGTCGTGTTCCAGCAGGCGCGCTTCGATTTCCCCCAGTTCGATACGTTGGCCACGCAGTTTGACTTGATGGTCGATGCGCCCGGCGTATTCGATCACGCCGTCTTCGCGATAACGCGCCAGGTCACCCGTGCGGTACAGCCGCTCACCTGCGACAAACGGATGGGCGACAAAGCGCTCGGCGGTCAGCGCCGGGCGCCGGTGATACCCGCGCGCGAGGCCGACGCCACCGAGGTACAACTCGCCCAGCACGCCAACGGGCGCGGGTGCGAAATTGCTGTCGAGGATGTAGCAACCGAGGTTGGCAATCGGCCGGCCAATCGGCACCGCATCGCGGCCTTCATCGACGCAGGTCCAGTGGGTTACGTCGATGGCCGCTTCGGTCGGGCCGTAGAGGTTGTAGAGCCCGGCCTGGGGCAGCTTGGCGAACACGTGCTGCTGGGCGTCCACCGGCAGGGCTTCACCGCTGCACACGATGCGGTGCAAGGTGTGGCAGGTGGCAACGGTCGGCTCTTGCAGGAACGCCTGCAACATCGATGGCACAAAGTGCAGCGTGGTGATTTGTTCGGCGTTGATCAGGCTGACCAACTTGGCCGGATCACGGTGATCGCCAGGCGCTGCCACCACCAGGCGTGCGCCGGTCAGCAGCGGCCAGAAGAACTCCCACACCGATACGTCGAAGCTGAACGGGGTCTTTTGCAGCACGCTGTCACTGACGTCCAGCGCGTAGGCTTCCTGCATCCAGTGCAGGCGGTTGGCCAGGGCGGCATGGCGGTTGCCGGCGCCTTTGGGCTGGCCGGTGGAGCCTGAGGTGTAGATCACGTAGGCGAGGTTTTCGCCGTGCAGTTCAATGCCCGGATTGATGTCGCTGTAGCCTTCGAAGGTTGATTCACCCAGCACCAGGGTATCGAGGGTCGATGGAATCGGCAGCTGTGCCTGCAGATGCGCCTGGGTCAGCAGCAGTTTGACGCCGCTGTCCTCCAGCATGTAGGCCAGGCGTTCACGTGGGTATTCCGGGTCCAGCGGCACGTAGGCGCCACCGGCCTTGAGCACGGCGAGCAGGCCCACGACCATTTCAATCGAACGCTCCACTGCCAGGCCGACCAGCACGTCCGGGCCCACGCCGGCTTCGATCAAGCGGTGGGCCAGGCGGTTGGCACGGCGATTCAGTTCGGCGTAGGTCAAGCGTTGTTGTGCGAAGACCAGCGCTGGCGCATCCGGTGTGCGCGCAGCTTGCTCTTCGATCAGTTGGTGCACGCACGTTTGCAACGAGTAGTCGCGGGCGGTGGCGTTCCAGGCGTAGAGCACCTGTTGGCGTACGGCGTCGGTCAGCGCCGGCACATCCCCCAGGCGCTGAGGTGTTGGCTGGCTCAAGCCGTGCAGCAGGTGCTGGAAGGACTCGGCCAGTTGGCGGATCTCCTCTTCGCCAAACAGCTGCGTATCGAAGCTGAACTCAAACTCCAAAGTCGTACCCGCGCCGAGCAAGACGGTGAGTGGATAGTGCGTCTGCTCCAGGTTCTGCACATTGCTGAACGTAAGCCCCGCCGGCGTGCCGTGGGCCAACGCCTCGGAGACCGGATAGTTTTCCACCACCAGCAGCGTGTCGAACAACGCCACACCGCCCGCCCCCGCCCAGCGCTGGATATCGAACAGCGGCGTGTGCTCGTGCTCGCGCAGGCTGAGGTTGAGGGCCTGCACCTGTTGCAGCCACTCGCCGACCCACAGTTGGGGGCTCGGGGTGGCAATCACCGGCAAGGTGTTGATGAACAGGCCGACCTGCTGTTCCACGCCGGGCAAACCGGCCGGGCGCCCGGAAACGGTAGCGCCAAAGGCCACGGTGGCCTGGCCGGTGTGGCGTTGCAGCAACAGCAGCCAGGCCGCTTGCACCAGGGTGTTGAGGGTGACCTTGTGCGACTGCGCGAAGGCTTTGAGCTGCGTGCTGTGCGCCGGGCTCAGGTGCAGATGGTGGCTGCCCTTGGGCGCTGCGGGCGCCGTCGAGACGCCGCGCGCCAGTTGCGTCGGGCTGTGCAGGGTTGCCAACTGGCCTTTCCAGAACGCTTCGCTGAGGGACGCGTCCTGCGCCTGCAACCAGCCGATGTAGTCGCGGTAGTGTCCGTGGATCGCCGGCAACGGCTGGCCGGCATAGTGCTGCAAGACTTCGCCGAACAGCTGCGCCCGGCTCCAGCCATCCAGCAGGATATGGTGGTTGGTGTAGATCAGATGGAAACGGTCGTGGCCGGTGCGCACCAGTTTCAGGCTGAGCAGCGGCGCCTGTTCCAGCACAAAACCCTGGGCGCGGGTGGACGCGCTCAGTTCGTCCAGCGCCGCTTGCTGGTCGGGATGCGCCTGCCAGTCGTACACGGCGAATGGCAAGGCCACCTCGCGGTAGACCGCTTGCAAGGCCTGGGCCTGCGCGTCCTGCCAGATAAACCCGGTACGCAACATGTCGTGCCGGGCCAGCACCTGTTCCCAGGCCCGCTGGAAGCGCGGCACGTCGAGGCCGTGGATGTCGGCGCGCAACTGGCTGACATAGATGTCGTCCTGGCCTTGCTGGTACAGGCTGTGGAACAGCATGCCTTGCTGCATCGGCGACAGCGGGTACAGGTCCTGCACGCCACGGGGCGCCAATGCCAACTCGTCCAGTTGCGCCTGGGTCAGGCGGGCCAGGGGCACATCGGCCGGGGTCAGGCCACCGTGTTGCGGGTTGAGGCAATGGGCGATCAGCGCCAGCAGTTCCTGCTGGTAATCGTCTGCCAGGCGTTGAATGGTCGAAGCCTGGAACATCTCGCGGCTGAAGCCCCAGCTCAGGCTCAGTTCACCGCCGTACACCTGCCCTTCCAGCGTCAGCCAGTTGGCCAGCGGCGCCTCGGCGTCCTGGGCCTGGCCGCTGCCTTGCGTGGCGGGGACGAACAGCGCGGACGCGTCGAACTGCCGGTCGAACTGCCCCAGGTAGTTGAAGGTGATACGCGGCGGCACCAGGCCGGCCAGGGCGTCGCGGGATTCGGCCGTGCCCAGGTAGCGCAGCAGGCCGTAGCCCAGGCCCTTGTCGAGCACGGCGCGCAGTTGTTCCTTGACTGCCTTGATCGCGTTCGACAAGTCCCCTTCAGCCTGCAAACGCACCGGGAACAGGCTGGTGAACCAACCGACAGTGCGGCTCAGGTCGATGCCGTCGAACAGGTCTTCGCGACCATGGCCTTCCAGCTGGATCAGCGCCGCGTGCTGGCCACTCCAACGGCTGATCACCCGCGCCAGTGCGGTCAGCAACAGATCGTTGACCTGAGTGCGATAGGCCACCGGGGCGTCTTGCAGCAGTTGACGGGTGTGCTCGGCGTCGAGGCGGATTTCGAGCTTGTCGCCCAGGCGGTTTTGCAGGCCGCCCTGGGGGTTGTCGCACGGCAGGTCGGCGTCGACCGACTGCGCCTGCCAGTACGGCAGTTGCGCGTCGAGGCTGTGTGCGTGGGCCTGCAACTGCTGCGCCCAGGTTTGATAGGCGCTGGTTTTTGCCGGCAAGGCTACTTGGTTGTAAGCCTGTTGCAGGTCCTCCAGCAGGATGCGCCACGACACGCCATCGACCACCAGGTGATGGACCACCAGCAGCAGGCGCTGGGCGCCATCGGCCAGCGTGATCAAGGCGGCACGCAGCAGCGGGCCGTGTTCCAGGTCGAGGCTGCGCTGGGCTCTATCGCACAGGGCGGCCAGGTCGGCATCGTTGCTGGCGTGGGATTGCCACAGCACCGAGTCCGTGACGGGTGCGGCATGGGTTTGTTGCCAGCCATCGGCCTGCTGAACGAAGCGCAGGCGCAAGGCGTCGTGATGGTTGATCACGTGGGTCAACGCAGCGGCAAGACGCGCAGGCTCCAGGGCCTGGCGCGGGGTCAACAGCAGTGACTGGTTCCAGTGCTGACGCGCCGGGATCGCCTGGGCGAAGAAGGCGTGCTGCACCGGGGTCAGGATCACGTCGCCGCTGACCGGGCCTTGATCGACAAGCGTGGCCTGCTCGAAGCTCGCCACCAGCGCCAGGCTGCGTACGTTCTGGTACTGGAACAGGTCGCGCGGGCTGAGGCGAATGCCTGCCTGTCGGGCACGGCTGACCACTTGGATGGAGATGATGGAGTCGCCGCCCAGTTCGAAGAAGTTGTCGTCCAGGCCGACTTGCGCGAGGCCCAGCACATCGCTCCAGATCGCCGCCAAAGCGGTTTGCAAAGGGTTTTCCGGCGCGCTGTAGGCTTGTTGCGGCGCGGCGTCCGGCAGGGGCAGCGCCTTGCGGTCGAGCTTGCCGTTGGCGGTCACCGGCAGCTTGGCCAGGGCAATGAAGTGCGTCGGCACCATGTATTCCGGCAGGCTGCTGAGCAGCCAGGCCTTGAGGTCGGCGGGCTCGTCCTGTGCGTGGACGAGGTACGCAACCAGTTGTTTGCCGCCTTGCACCAGCACCACGGCTTCACGCACCGCGGGGTGCTGCATCAGGCGTGTCTCGATTTCACCCAGTTCGATGCGCAGGCCGCGCAGTTTGACCTGATGGTCGAGGCGGCCGAGGTATTCGATGACGCCGTCGGCGCGCTGGCGCACGCGGTCGCCGGTGCGGTACAGGCGCTCGCCAGCCACGAACGGGCTCGGCACAAAGCGCTCGGCGGTCAACGCCGGGCGCCGGTGATAACTGCGGGCCAGGCCCGTGCCGCCCAGGTACAGCTCGCCGGATACACCGGCCGGTACCGGGTTGAGCTGGGCGTCGAGCACGTAGGTGGCAAGGTTGGCGATGGGCCGGCCGATGGGCACGCTGTCGGCGCCTTCATCGATGCAGGTCCAGTGGGTCACGTCGATGGCGGCTTCGGTGGGGCCGTAAAGGTTGAACAAGCCGGCCTCGGGCAACTTGGCGAAGACCTGGGTTTGCGCATCCAGCGGCAAGGCTTCGCCGCTGCACACGATGCGTTTGAGGCTGGCGCAGGCTTGAACGCCCGGCTCATGGATAAACGCCTGCAGCATCGACGGCACAAAGTGCAAGGTGGTGATGCGGTGGCGGCCAATGGTCTCGATCAGCCGCGCCGGCTCGCGGTGTTCGCCAGGAGCGGCGACCACCAGGCGCGCGCCGGTCATCAGCGGCCAGAAGAACTCCCACACCGACACGTCAAAGCTGAACGGGGTTTTCTGCAAGACCGCATCGCTGCCGTCCAGCGCGTAGGCCTGCTGCATCCAGCACAAGCGGTTGACCAGCGCGCGATGGCTGTTGCCGGCGCCCTTGGGTTTGCCGGTGGAGCCGGAGGTGTAGATCACGTAGGCGAGGTTCAGCGCCTGGATGGCCACGGCGGGCGACTGCGTGCTGTAGCCGTCGAGCCACTGCGCGGACTGGTCCAGGGCGATCACCTGGATGCCTGTGGGCAGTTGCGCCAGCAGGCTGTGCTGGCTGAGCAGCAGCGTGATGCCGCTGTCTTCGATCATGTAGGCCAGGCGTTCCTCGGGATACTCCGGGTCCAGCGGCACGTAGGCGCCGCCCGCCTTGAGAATGGCGAGCAGGCCCACCACCATGTCGAGGGAGCGCTCGATGCAGATGCCCACCAGCACGTCCGGGCCGACGCCTCTCTCGCGCAGCAGGTGTGCCAGCTGATTGGCGCGGGCGTCGAGTTGGGCGTAGGTCAGCGTGTTGCTGGCGAACGTCAGTGCCGGCGCATCCGGTGTGCGCTGGACCTGGTCTTCGATCAAGTGATGGATGCCGCGCTCGGTCGGATAGGCCTCGGCGGTGTGGTTCCAGGCGACAACCTGCGTGTGGCGGTCTTCGTCGCTGAGCATCGGCAACTCGCCAATGCGTTGCTCGCCATCGGCGACCATGGCGTGCAACAGGCTGATCCAGTGTTCGGCCATGCGCGCGATGGAGGGCGCGTCAAACAGGTCGTTGGCGTAGGTCAGCGCGGCATGCAGGGTGCCGGACTTTTCATAGGTGTCGAGGGTCAGGTCGAACTGGGTGGTGCGGCCTTGCCACTCCACCAAGGCCAGCTCCAGGCCGGAGGATGTGCGGATGCTGGCGATGTCCGCCACCAATGGCTGGTGGTTGTACATGACCTGGAACAACGGCGTATGGCTGAGGCTGCGCTCGACTTTCAGCGCTTCCACCAGGCGTTCGAACGGCAACTCCTGATGATCCTGGGCGCCCAGCGCGTGTTCCTTGATGCCTTGCAGCAACTCGGCAACGCGGGTTTGCCCGGTGAGTTCGGTGCGCAGCACCTGGGTGTTGACGAAGAAACCGATCAGGCCTTCGACTTCACTGCGGTTGCGGTTGGCGATAGGCACGCCGATACGGATATCGCCCTGCCCGGTGTAGCGATGCAACAGCACGTTGAAAGCGCCGAGCAACAACATGAACAGGGTGACGTTTTGCTGTTGCGCACAGCTGCGCAGTTGCGCGGCCAACACGGGGTCGATGGCGAAGTTATGCCGCGTGCCCTGGTAGCTGGGCATGGCCGGGCGCGAGCGGTCGGTGGGCAATTCCAGCACCGGGTGTTCGTCACCCAGGCGCGCCTGCCAATAGTCGAGCTGGCGCGCCTGCTCTCCCGCTTCCAGCCAGCGGCGTTGCCATAGGGCGTAGTCGCTGTATTGGATCGGCAACGGTGGCAGTTGCGGCGCTTCGTTACGTTCGTGAGCGTCGTAGAAGCGGATGAATTCGTCGATCAGCACGTTCATCGACCAGCCATCGGAGACGATGTGGTGCAGGGTCAGTAGCAGAACGTGTTCTTGCGTGTCGAGCTTGAGCAATTGCACGCGCAGCAGCGGGCCGTGTTCCAGGGCAAACGGTTGCAGCGATTGTGCGGTCGCGGCGGCGTTGACGGCGGGCTCGCGCTCGGCGGCAGGCAAGGTACTGAAATCCAGGTGATCGATCACCAGCGAGGCCGGCGTGGCGACTTGCAGCAGTCGTTCATCGGCCTGGCGCTGGAATACGGTGCGCAGGGTTTCGTGCCGCGCCACCAGGCTGGCGAAGGCCTGTTCCATGGCCTCCAGGTTCAGCGCGCCCTTGAGCCGCACTGCGCCTGGCAAGTTATAGGCGCCACTGGCCGGGTCCAATTGCCACAGAAACCACATGCGCTGCTGCGCGTAGGACAGCGCCTGGCGATCCTCCGTCTCCACCCCTGCCGGAATCGGAAACCGGGAAAAGTCCACGCCTTCTTTCTGCAAGGCTTGCAGGAACAGTTGGCGTTTTTCCAGGGGCAACCCGATAAACCGGCGAGCAAGTTTCAAGGAGTCTTCAGCATTCATTTCTTGGAGTCCGGGGCAATAGGCGGGAAGCACAAAGGCACGTCGTCCCTATAAAACGAACCGCAGAGGGAAAAATTAGCGCGGGGTAGAAGGCGTGCAGCCGGGTGTCATCAAGGGTTACATCAATCCTGGGAAAGCCCGGCGAAGCCGAGCTAGCATTGACGAACACCACTCTTTGCAACTACATTTAGTTACACGCAGGGAACGCCGTGTCCAAAAATGAAAAGCTGCTCGCCAAATTGCTCGACGAACACATGACATTCACCTGGCCCGAGCTCGTGACGCTGCTGCGTCGGCTGGGCTACACACAGATTGAAGGGGCCGGAAGCCGCGTCAAATTCGACATCGGCGACCCCACGGCAATGATCACATTGCACAAGCCTCACCCCGGCAACGAACTGAAACACTACATACGGCGCCAGATCATCGAACAATTGAAATCAGGAGAACTGATTCAGTGAACAACCAACTGAAACACAAAGGCTACATCGGCTCTATCGAGGCCAGCCTCGAAGATAACTGCCTGTTCGGCAAGATGCTGTTTATCAAGGCACTGATCAGCTACGAAGGGAAAACCGTCGCCGAGTTGGACGCGGCCTTTCGCGAGGCGGTGGACGACTATCTCGCCACCTGCCAAACCCTTGGGCAAACGCCCGAAAAACCGTGCAAGGGATCGTTCAACGTTCGGGTCGGCCATGACCTGCATTTGGCAGCGGCCCTGGCCGCGACCCGCAAAAAAGTCACACTCAATGATCTGACACGCCAGGCATTGAACGAGTTTTTACAACATCACTGCGCGGAGCCGTTCCCAACGATTGGCTGATTACCCCAACCGCCGATACCCCAGCACCGCTGACCCCAACACCACCGCCCCCGCCACCAACGCCACCCAGAACCCACTGGTGGCACCAAAGTGGTCGATCATCCAGCCGGAGCTGGCGGCGCCGATGGCCACGCCGATGCTCAGGCCGGTGATCAGCCAGGTCATGCCTTCGGTCAGGCGGCTGGGTGGGACGATGCGTTCCACCAGGGCCATGGACACAATCAGGGTTGGCGCGAAGAACAGGCCGGAAATAAAGATCGCCACCGCTAGGCCGGGAATGTTGGTCACCAGTAACAACGGCAAGGTGGTCAACGCCGTGGCCACGCCGCAGCACAGAAACTGCCGGGGCAGTGGCGCCTTGAGCTTGAGCGTGCCAAAGGCCAGCCCCGCCAGGCACGAGCCGATGGCGTACACCGACAGCACGATGCTCGCCGCCGCCGGCTGGCCCTGGTGCTGGGCGAAGGCCACGCTGACCACATCCACCACGCCGACGATCACGCCCATGGCCAGCAACAGGATCATCAGGATCAGCACCGAGGGCGACGCGATCAACCAACCGCTGTGGTGGTCGTGGTGGGCATGCACGGGCGGCTCGGTTTCGCGTTGCAGCACAAAGGTGGTGACGCCCACCGCCAGCAACACCGCAGCCACCAACGGCCCGGCTTCCGGGAACAGCACCACGCTCAGGCCCACCGAGATCGGCGGGCCGATGATGAAGCACACCTCATCCAGTACCGATTCCAGGGCGAACGCGGTTTGCAGCTGGGGTTGCCCGCGATACAACTCGGTCCAGCGCGCCCGCACCATGGCGGACATGTTCGGCATGCAGCCGGCCAGGGCGGCGAACAGGAACAACGTCCAGCTCGGCGCCTGCAAACGGGTGCACAGCAGCACCATCAACAAACCACCGCCACCGATCAACGCAGCGATAGGCAGCACCCTGCCCTGGCCATAACGGTCCACCAACCGCGAAACCTGCGGCGCGCAAAACGCCGTGGCCAACGCAAACACCGCCGCCACCGAGCCCGCCAGGCCATAGCCGCCATGCACTTGGGCGAGCATGGTGATCAGGCCGATGCCGGTCATCGACACCGGCATGCGCGCAAGCATCCCGGCCAGAACAAAAGCCCGGGCGCCTGGGACCTGGAACAATGCGGCATAGGGGTTTGCCATCTCTGTTGACCTCTTCCTTTGTGCCTGGGGCTTGCCATCTGAAGCCAGCCAGGCAAAATACATACGGTGCGTATGTGGCGAATCATGCTTAACATACGCGGCGTATGTCAATCATTCACTTGCCCATAACGAGCCACCCCATGAGCCGAGCCCGCGCTGAAATGATCGAAGACACCCGTGCCCGGCTGATCGCCAGCGCGCGCCAGGCATTCGCCACTCAGGGGTACGCCAACACCTCGATGGACGACTTTACCGCCCGCGCCGGGCTGACCCGCGGTGCTTTGTACCATCACTTCGGTGACAAGAAAGGCCTATTGGCCGCCGTGGTCGCGCAACTCGACAGCGAGATGGATGCGCGCTTGCAGCACATCACCGACCAGGCCCTGGACCCCTGGGCCGGTTTTTGTGAGCGCTGCCGGACCTATCTGGGCATGGCCCAGGATGGCGAGATCCAGCGCATCGTATTGCAAGACGCCCCGGCCGTGCTGGGAGACACCGGCTCCCAGCAACACTGCGTGGCCTCGTTGCGCCAATTGCTGGAAGACTTGATGCAAGCCAAGGTGATCCACCCGGTTCCGAGCCAGTCGCTGGCTCAGTTGATCAATGGCAGCCTGGTCAGCACTGCGTTGTGGATCGCCCGGGATGAAAACCCGGACGCGCGCCTGCAAGAAGGTTTGCTCAGCTTGGAGCTGCTGCTGGGCGGCCTGAAACTCACACCAACCGCGTGATCTGCTTGTGCCGCCACACCAGCCGGTAATACGCGACCTGCAACCCGAGCATCGCCAGGTAAGTCACCGGAAACGCCATCCACACGCCTTCCAGGCCGAAGTGCGCGTTGAACAAGTACGCCATCGGCAGCTCCACGCACAGCACGCAGAAGATCGAAATCGCCACCGGCATCAACACCACGCCGCTGGCGCGCATGATGCCGCCGACGACCGCCTGGAAACCAAACACCAGGATGCTCCACAGCATGATATGCAGCAGGTGCTCGGCGTTGACCCGCGCCGCGTCGTCGGTGATGAACAACCCGAGCAGCCAATGCGACAACACATAACCCAGCACGATCAAGCCGCCGGTGAGGCAGGTATTGATCAGCAGCCCGGTGCGCAGGATCGGCCCGATGCGCTCCAGGCGCCCCGCGCCAATGGCCTGGGCACCGAGGATCGACGCGGTAATGGCAATCGACAACGCCGGGAACTGCACGTAATTGACGATCTGCGTCACCGCACCATAGGCCGCCGTAGCCTGGGAGCCGTGGCCATTGACCAGGGCGAGGATGACCAGTTCCGACAGCGACAACACCACCATCTGTAAGCCGGTAGGCAGGCCGATACGCAGGACTTTGCCAAGGATCACGCGGTCCAGGCGCAAGGCGGCGAGCAGTTCGCGGTCGGGCGCCATCACGTGGTTCTTGTGACGCAGGCGCAGGACCAGAAACAGCATGGCCAAGGCGTTGCCCACCAGCCCGGCAAACACCGCGCTCTGGATGCCCATGGGCGGCAAGCCGATCCAGCCGCGAATCAGCGCCGGGGTCAGCAACAAGCCCACCAGGGTGGAAACCACCAGCGCCAGCAGCGGCGAAACCGTATCGCTGACCCCGCGCAACAACTGGGTATAGAGGATAAAAACCAGCAGCAGCGGCATGATCAACATCATCATCTGCGCATACCCCACCGCATCGTCCAACACGTCAACCGGCGTGCCCAACGCTTGCAATGCGGGGCGCGCAAACAGGCTGCCGAGCACTGCCGCAATCACCCCTACCAGCGCGCCCAAGGTCAGGGTTGCGCCAGTGATCACCTTGACCAACCCCGTCTCCTGCGCGCCCCAGGCCTGGCCGATCAGCACCGAGGCACCGGCCCCCAGGCCAATCACCAGGGCGATAAAGAAAAACACAATGGGGAACATCCCCGACACGGCCGCCAGCGCCTGGGTGCCAAGCATTTGCCCGACGTAGATGCCGTTGAGGGTGCCGGAAAAGCTTTGCAGGAAGTTGGACAGCACCATCGGTGCCAGAAAGATCAGGTAGATCTGCCACAACGGCCGTTGTTGGGTAACTTCCATGGGGGTTCGAATCCGTGAATTATTGTTGGGCAGTAAAGGCATTGCGCGACAGCCAGGCCAGGTACGTCTGCACGTCCAGCGGCCAGTGCGCGATCTTGTGGGCAAAGTCTGCGGCGTCCTGGGCAAACAGTGCGCGCGAGGCGTCTTCAAAACCAGGCAAGTTGCCAGCGATGGCACTCATGAAACGATAGCTGGCCTCTTTGGCCTGGCGTATCTGATCACGGGAGGCGTGCACGTTGCGAGCGTCATCCACCAACCGACGCAAAGCGGCCGAGGCGCCACCCCGTTGCTGGCCCAGCCATTCCCAGTGGCGTGGCAACAAGGTGACTTCGCGCGCGACCACGCCCAGCTTTGGCCGCCCCACCGAGGGCACGGCGGGCGGCTCGTCAGCAGCCACGACCGGCTCTGGCTGGGCCGGCGCATAACCCGCCGGCCAGGGGTAATCGACCTGGGTGCCGGTGGCATCATCGAAGACCAGGAAACTGCCGGTTGCCAGGTCAAGGCCTGACAGCGTGTGGGCCACATCGGCGTAGGAACCCGCCGCCACACGTTGATGGCTGACGAAGGCAGTGCACAGGGGAACGTTTGGCGTAGACATGGATTATCACCCGGGTGTTATTTGTTTTACCCGGGTCATATTAGCCAAAATATTGCAGCTTGCAAGCGGATTAACGCAGACGCGGAGCGTCAAGGGCTGCATTACCACGCAGAGCGTGGGAACGATCATCAGCGTGGAGCAATCGGCAACGCACGTTTATGGGCGGTTTTGGCATACGCGGTTTCCACGATTCCCCTCACCCGCTCGCTGACCGATTGCCCCATCAGGTACGCGTCGATCTCCGCATAGCTACAGCCATAGGCGTGTTCATCCAGCTTGCCTGGCAGCAATTCTTCCAGGTCGGCGGTCGGGTGTTTGTGCACTAGGTTGTCCGGCGCGCCAAGGGCCATGGCCAGCAGGCGTACTTGGGTCTTGGTCAGGCCGGACAGCGGCGCGAGGTCGCAGGCGCCGTCGCCGAACTTGGTGAAAAACCCCATCAACGCTTCGGCGCCGTGGTCGGTGCCGACGACCAGGCCGTGGTGCAGATTGGCCACGGCGTACTGCGCGATCATCCGCGCGCGCGCCTTGACGTTGCCCTTGATGAAATCGACATGGGCGGCACTGGCTTCGCTGGCGGTCAGGTTGGCCATCAGGCCGTCGACGCTGGCGGCGATGTTCAGGGTGTCGATCTGGTCCGGGGTGATAAAGCCCAGGGAGGCCTGGGCGTCGCCCTCATCGGCCTGGGTGTTGTAGGGCAAGCGCATGGCGATAAATCGCGCGGCGTAGCCTTCACTGCGCATCTGTTCACAAGCCAGCTGGCACAAGCGGCCCGCTGTGAGGGAGTCAACACCGCCACTGATGCCCAGCACCAGGGCCTTGCAGCCCGACTGGCGCAACGTGCTCTTGATGAAGTCGATGCGCCGTTGAATCTCCTGGGGCTCGCCGCCCTTGGCCAGCGCGCGGTCGATATTCAGTTCCTGGGCGATATGTTCTTGGGTTTGCATGTCACACCTCCATACTGGCGACATTGAACACCTTGGCGGCGTACTGCAAAAACGAGGCGTCTTCGCAGACGTTCTTGATCGGGTCATCGGAGAACTTCACCACCGGCTCGCCATGCACTCGCACCAGCTTCATCACGATGCTCAACGGTTCCACTCCGTCGACGTCGCACGCCAGGCTGGTGCCCATGCCAAAGCCGAACCGCGCCTTGCCGCGCAAGTGGCGCAGGATCGGCAGGCATTTTTCGAAGTTGAGGCCGTCGGAGAACATCAGGTCCTTGGTCATCGGGTCGATGCCCAGTTGCTTGTAGCGGGCCAGCACCTTGTCGGCCCAGGCGATGGGATCGCCGGAGTCCTGGCGCAGGCCGTCGTAGAGCTTGGCGAAGTACAGGTCAAAGTCCTTGAGGAAAAACTCGGTGCTGATGCAGTCGGTCAGCGCAATGCCGAGGCGACCACGGTATTCGCGCACCCAGTTTTCCAGGGCGGCGTTCTGGCTCTCGCGCAAGCGGCCCAGTTGCTGGTGCACCATCAGCCATTGGTGCGCCATGGTGCCAATCAACGGCAGGTCGAACTCATAGGCCAGGTGCGCGTTGCTGGTGCCGACGAACTGGCCGGGGAAGTCGCGGCGCATGATGTCGATCACTTCGCGCTGGGCCTTGAACGACAGGCGCCGGCGCGTGGAAAAGTCGGACACCCGCAGGTCGGCCAGTTCCTCGCGGCTGAGGTTTTTCTCCAGCCAATCGAACTTCTGATAGAGCTTGCGGGTGACGTCTTCGAGCGTCACATCAGGGTATTTATCGCGGTTGCGCAGCTCGCTGACCAGAGCCAGCACCGGTTGTTCGAACATGATGCAGTGCAGCATCGGGCCGATGACGCGGATGTTCAGTTGGCCGTCGACTTCGCTGATGTGGATATAGCGCAGGTTGAAACGGAACAGGCCAAGAAAGCGCTCGTAATCCGGGGTGAGGTATTCGCGAAAGCGCGGGTTGAACAGAAAGCGCAACTCGCCTTCACGCATGTGCAGGCCGGCGAGCTTTTCCAACTCATCGCGCAGTGCCGGGATCAAGTGACCGAGCTTTTCCCGGGAACGCACGATGAAGTTGTATTCCACATCGACGTTGGGGTGCTGGTGCAGCACGGCCTGCATCATGGTGAAGGTGTAGTAGTCGGTGTCGAGCAAGCCCTGGATCACTGGGGCGTTGTAGTCGTAGGCACTTTCCATGGTGGGTCTCCTTAACGCGTGGCCATCGCGGCCAGCTCTTCGCGGGTGCTACTGATTGCAGCACCGGCCTTACGCAGCTCATTGAGCGCTTGAATGCCGCCCTCCTCGCTGATCCCCCGGCACGCCGGCACGTGCAGGACCACCTCCAGGCCGGCCTTGAGCAGCTGCAACGCGGTGGTCTTGACGCAGTAGTCCAAGGCCAGGCCGCCGACAATCACACGCACCACGCCGTGGGCTTTCAGGTACTCGATAACGCCGGTGGAGAGTTTGTCGTGCAGGTCGTGGTAGCAGGCGCCGTAGGGATGCAGGTCCGGTTCGACACCCTTCCAGATGAAGTAGTCGTAGTCGTACGGGGTGGGCAACTCGTCCAGCAGCGTGAAGCCCTCGGTACCCGGGACGCAGTGGCTGACCCAGGTCACATCGGCGTGGGCCAGGCCGGTGGGTTGCAGCATCTCGCTGTGTTGCGCGACGACCCAGGGCGCGTGCGGGGTGTGGGCGTCCTTGCTGCCGACGCGGTGACCAGCGAGGCTGGCCATGTAGTTGAGCTCGGCGCCGATGCGGTCACCGCCGACCACCGGCAATTCGTTGGGGCACAGTGGCGTGAAGCTCTTCTGGGCATCGACGTCGAATGAGGCAATGGCGGTTTTTACGAGGGTCATGGCGGTTCTCCTGTGGCCTGGAAACAAAAGTACACGTCATGTACTTTCATAGCAAGAAACATTTGTTTATATAGGCTGGGATCAGTCCATGACATATCTGTTCGTTCCGTTAGACTATGCCCTGCCACTGCTTATAAGGATGTCCCATGCCGCTTAGTGCCTACCTGCATACCGTCGACCTTTGCGTCCTGTTCTACTGCCGCGCGTCCGGCGCATTGAAACTGCTGCTCAACAGGCGCGACGCCGAGCCATTCGCCGGGCATTGGGCGCTGCCGGGGGTGGTGGTGAATGGCGGCGTGCAGGATCTGAGCCTCAAGGATGCCGTGGAGCGGTTGCGCGCCAGTGACAAGGTGGGGTTTGAATTGGCCTGGAGCGAACAGGTGGGCACCGTGGGGGATGCGTTTCGTGATCCGCGGTGTTGGTCGTCGTCCACCTATTACCTGGCGATTGTGGCGGATGAGGTGGCTCTGGCCGAGCATCAGGCCTGGTTTGCGCTGGATGCGGTGGCGGATGGGAGTATCAAGCTGCCGTTCGATCACAACCTGATCGTGGCGGCGGTGCAGGAGCGGTTGCTGTCCAAGTCGCTCTATAGCAGCTTGCCGTTGATGTTTTTAGGCCGTGAGTTCAGTGCACCGCAGGCTACTACGATTTTTTCGGTGGTGCTGGCGCGGCCGGTGTTGAAGACCAGTGTTCGCCAGCGGTTGTTGAAGTTGGCTGAAGCGGGGTATTTGCGGGAGACGGGGCGCAAGAAGCCGGGGGAAGGTGGGCGGCCACAGGCGACAGTGGAGGTTTTGAAGGCTGGGGAGGTTTATTTTTTTGATCGGAGTTTTGCGGAGTAGTGGTTTGGTGGGGTACATATCCGTTTCTTCGGTAACGGCCACTATTGGTTCCGCTCTTACAGCGGCTCACTTTGGAAAAGCCCCAAAGTAAGCAAAGGGCTCTTGCCCCAACACTCGGCACCTCGCCTAGGCTCGGTGTGCCCGTAATCCGACATGGATTTGGGGGGCCGCCGCCACGCGCCATCCATGGCGCGGGGCGGCTAAACCGGCATCCCTGCCGGTTTACCCCCCAAATCCACATCGAATTCCGGCCAGCGTGTTTAACGGGGCGCCTAAGATCAAAATCAAAATCAAAAGCAAAGCGAGGCGGCCTGACAGCCGACCTGGTCGATGAAGCTGGCGCATTCCCCTGTGGGAGCTGGCTTGCCTGCGATGGCATCAACTGGGTGTGCCTGATGTACCGAGTTGCCTGCATCGCAGACAAGCCAGCTCCCACAGTTGAAGAGTGAACACCCTGAAAAATACCGGTCGGCTTTAAGGCCGCCGCGCTCTTGCTTTTGATCTGGGGTCGCCCCGTCAAACACGCTGGCCGAACGCAGGCTTGAATCCGTGGGTAACCCGGCAGGACGCCGGGTTAGCCGCCCCGCGCCATGGATGGCGCGTGGCGGCGGCCCACGGATTCAAGCCGGAGTGAGGGCATGCCGAGCCTAGGCGAGGCACCGAGTGTTGGGGCGAGGACCCTTTGGTTACTTTTGGGTCCCTCCAAAAGTGACCCGCTGTAAGAGCGGAACCATAAGCCGCCGTTACCGCAGCAACGGATATGTACACCAACAAAAAGCCATCAGCTCATCCAATTCCCCCCATCAACGTTATACGTCTGCGCCACCACATACTCCGCCTCCGCCGAAGCCAAAAACACCGCCATCCCCGTCAAATCCTCAGCCGTCCCCATCCGCCCAAACGGCACCTCCTCCCCTACCCGCCGTTTCTTCTCCCCCGGCGCCAGCCCTTCATGCCGGGCAAACAACGCATCCACCCCATCCCAATGCTCCCCATCCACCACGCCGGGAGCGATGGCATTGACGTTGATCCCCTGCTTGATCAAATTCAACCCCGCCGACTGCGTCAGGCTGATCACCGCCGCCTTGGTCGCGCAATACACCGCCACCAACGACTCGCCACGGCGCCCGGCCTGGCTGGCCATGTTGATGATCTTGCCGCCATGCCCCTGGCGGATCATCTGCCGCGCCGCCGCTTGCAAGGTGAACAACGTCCCCGCGACGTTGATTGAAAACAGCCGCTCATAACTATCCCGGGTGATATCGACAATGGGCGCCAGATCAAACAGCGCCGCATTGTTGATCAAGATATCCAGCTTGCCGACCATGGCCACCACGGCGGCAATCGCGGCGTCGATGGACCCCTGGTCGGTGACGTCCATTTCCACGGCATACGCCTGTGGCCCCAGTTCGGCGGCGGTTGCCTGGGCCTGTTGCAGGTTGATATCGGCGATGGCGACGCTGGCGCCCTCCGCAATGTAGGCCTGGGCAAACGCGCGGCCGATCCCGCGCGCTGATCCGGTGATCAGCGCGCTTTTACCTTCAAGTCGTTTCATGGGGCATGTCTCTGAAGAATTATTTTGGATAACCCGCGCGTTTCATTTCGCGCTCGGTGGTGGACTGGGCCTGGAGCAACGCCTGGTCAACCGACATGCCTCCGGTCAGCGCCGCCGAGAACATCTTGCCCACCGAGGTGCCGATGGCCTGGAACTCGGGGATGGTCACGTACTGGATGCCCACGTACGGCACCGGCTTGGCCGACGGGTGCGCCGGGTCGGCGTGTTTCATCATCTCCAGGGTCACCTGGGCAAACGGCGCAGCTTTCAAGTAGGCGTCGTTGTAGGTGGACTGGCGAGTGCCTGGCGGTACATTGGTGATGCCTTCTTTATCGGCAACCAGTTGGATGTACTCCTTGGACGTGGCCCAGGTGATAAAGGCCTTGGCCGCGTCTTTGTGCTTGGACGTGGCCGGGATCGCCAGGGACCAGGCATACAGCCATGAGGAGCCTTTGTCGGTGACTTCGGTGGGCGCGGCGGCAAAGCCTACGCTGTCGGCAACCTTGCTTTGGCTCTTGTCGGTGGTGAAGGAGCCGGCAACGCTGGCGTCTACCCAGATCGCGCATTTGCCGCTGTTGAACAGCGCCAGGGTTTCGTTGAAGCCGTTGCTGGAAACCCCCGGTGGGCCGTATTGCTTGAGGTTGTTGACGTAGAAATTGGCCGCGGCGGTCCATTCCGCGCTGGTCAGCTCAGGCTTCCACTGCTCGTCGAACCAGCGCGCGCCAAAAGCGTTGGCCATGGTGCTCAGCAAGGCGATGTTCTCGCCCCAGCCAGCCTTGCCGCGCAGGCACAGGCCGTATTGGTCCTTGTCCTTGGCGGTGAGCTTGGCGGCGAATGCGCCGAGTTGGGTCCAGGTCGGATGCGCGGGCATGCTCAGGCCGGCTTGCTGGAACAGGTCGGTGCGGTAGTAGGTGACGGTGCTTTCGCCGTAGAACGGCAACGCGTAGAGGGTGTTGTTGACCGACAGGCCCTGGCGGACCGAGGGGAAGATATCGTCGACGTCGTAGTCGGCCGGCAGTTGGGTCAGCGGCTCCAGCCAGTGCTTGGCGCCCCACAGCGGGGTTTCGTAGGTGCCGATGGTCAGCACGTCGAATTGCCCGCCCTGGGTGGCGATATCCGTGGTGAGGCGTTGGCGCAGTACGTTTTCTTCGAGCACCACCCAGTTGAGCCGGATGTCCGGGTGCTGCGCTTCGAACACCTTGGACAGGCGCTGCATACGGATCATGTCGCTGTTGTTGACCGTGGCGATGGTCACGGTGTCGGCGGCGTGGCTGGGCATGGCCAACGCCAGGCCGGACAGCAGGAACAGCGCTTGCGGGAGCTTGAGCATGGCGGTATCCACCTGTTGTTTTTGTTGTTGAGGGCCGATTACAGCAGGTTGGTCCAGCCCTCACAAACCCGTGGCGGATGCGCGACTGGTACTTTTTTAACCTTGCGCCCCGGGTTAAAAAAGTATCAGTGCCCGGCAAAACGAGGGGTAGCGCCGTCACCGCGCAGGCGCGTATTTTGAAGCGCTACCAAGAACAACAAGAAGCCCCGCCATGCCTGTCAGCCGCGCCCGACTGTTCGAGCACCGCCCCGCCGAACTGGAAGTGATCCTGCCCGAGCCGGACCATTGCTTTCGCTGGTTCGAGCACGACTATCCCTATGACCTGGCGCGCTGGAACCACCACCCCGAATTTGAGATCCACCTGATCCGCCAAGGCAGCGGCAAGTTGGTCGCGGGCGACTATATCGGCGCCTTCAGTGCCGGCCACGTCGCCCTGATCGGCCCCGACCTGCCCCACGACTGGATCGGCGAACTGGCCCCCGGCGAGTACCTCAAGGGCCGCGACGTGGTGCTGCAATTCGACGGCGCCGCCCTGCTCGCCTTGCGCAAGACGCTGCCAGAACTGGGCGACTTGCAGCCGTTGTTCGAGCACGCTCGGCGCGGCCTGCAATTTCACGGCGATACGGCGTTGCGTGCCGCCGTATTGATGGAAGACATCGGCAAAGCCCAGGGCCTGCAGCGGCTGGTGCTGTTCCTGCAACTGCTGGATACCCTCAAGAGCGCCGCGCCCCAGCACGTCCAGGCGCTGGCCAGCCCGTGCTACGCGCCCACCCTGGATGCACGCAGCGCCGAGCGTATCAACAAAGCCTTCGACTACCTGATGCGCGAGCTCACGGGGGACGTGCGCCTGTCGGTGATTGCGCAGCAACTGGAGATGAGCGAGCCGGGCTTTTCGCGCTTTTTCAAGCGCAACACCGGCCACGGTTTTATCGACCTGATGCGCAAGTTCCGCGTGCAACGCGCCTGCCGGTTGTTGTTGCAAAGCGAGATGTCCGTGGCGGCGATCTGCTTTGAAGTGGGCTACGCCAACCTGTCCAATTTCAACCGGCACTTTCGCATCGAGATGAATCAGACGCCGAGCGATTACCGCCGGGAAACCGCGCTGCACCGGTTCAACCCCTCGACAAAATGACACCCAGTCAATTCTGACCAAAAGGTCGACTAATCGCGCTTTTTTCCAGTCTATTCAAGCCAATAGTCAAAGTTGGTACAGCCTATGCAAACGTTTGCGGAACGAACTTGCCAGCCAAGTTCACCACAACCCGAAGAATCGGGTCCAAACCGCGTACGAATAGGGATTTTCAATGCACTCCACTGCAAGACACCCTGCCGCCCTTGGTGTTTCCCTGCTACTGGCCGCCGTTACGGGACTACTCAGCGCGCCCATTTTGGCGCAGGAAAAACCCGTCGATGACTCAGCACAGGGCGAAACCCTCAGCCCGGAAGCCAGCCCGACCAAAAAAGGCGTTTACCTGTCGGAATGGTTCAACCAGGACCTGACCTTGATCGGCAGCAAAGACATCAGCTTCGGTCCCAAGCCGTCCGACGACATTTACCTGGAGTACGAGTACTTCGGCCGCAAGGGCCCCTTCGAACTCTACGGCTATATCGACGTGCCGAAGATCCTCGGCATCGGTAACAGTAATGACAAAGGCGTGTGGGACCATGGCTCGCCGGTGTTCATGGAGCACGAGCCACGCATCTCCATCGACTACCTGGCGGGCCGCAGCCTGGCCATCGGGCCGTTCAAGGAATGGTATGTGGCGTTCGACTGGATCTACGACCACGGCAGCAACAAGGCCAACCGTGCCAACACCCTGTACAGCGGCCTGGGCACCGACATCGACACCCATTCGCGGGTCAATCTGTCGGCCAACTTCTACGGGCGCTACCAGTGGGAAAACTACGGCGCCAGCAATGAATATTCGTGGGATGGCTACCGCGCACAAATGAAGTACATCGTGCCTATCGGCAAGTTCGACAACGGGGCCTCGCTGACTTACATCGGCTTCACCAACTACGACTTTGGCTCCGACCTGCACAAGGACAACCCGGCGCGCACCGCCAACTCTATGGTGGCGACCAATGTGCTGCTGTATTCGTTTACCCACCTGCGGTTCACCCTGGTCGGTCGTTACTTTCATAACGGCGGCAACTGGGAGGATGGCAGTGAGTTGAACTTCGGCGAAGGCAACTTCCGCGCCCGTTCGGACGGCTGGGGCTACTACGCCGGCGTCGGTTACCAATTCTGATAGAGGAGCTTTTGCATGAACGTACTTTCCCGCCTGTCACTGGCTGTCGGCCTGGCCCTGTTGCCCCATGTGGTATTGGCGGATGCGCCGATCAAACCCAAGGTGATGCTGATCACCATGTTCGCCCCCGAGGCACAGACCTGGATCGACCGCCTGGAACTCAAGCAAGAGGTCCGCGTGCCGGGCCTGTCTGCCGAATACCCGGTGATCCGCTGCAACACCCAGGATGTCTGCCTGCTGGTCACCGGCATGGGCCAGACCAACGCCGCCGCGTCCACCCTGGCCCTGGCCTTGTCGCCCAAGTTCGACCTGCGCCAGAGCTACTTCCTGATCGCCGGGATCGCCGGCATCAGCCCCAAGCACGGCACCATCGGCACCGCGGCTTGGGCCCATTACCTGGTGGAGTTCGGCACGCAGTGGGAGCTGGACTCGCGGGATGCGCCCAAGGATTGGCCGACCGGTTACATCGGCATCAACACCAAAGGCCCCAACGAGAAACCGCCACTGGACTACAAGACCGAAGTGTTTGAACTCAACCCCAAGTTGCAGGCGAAGGCGTTTGCCCTGTCGCACCAGGTTGAGCTGACGGAAAGCAAGGAATCTGCCGCCTGGCGCAAACACTACCCCGCTGCCCCGGCCAACCAGCCGCCACAGGTCACCCGCTGCGATACCCTGGCGGGCAACACCTGGTTTTCCGGCACGCGCTTGAGCGAACGCGCCGAGGTCTGGACCAAACTGCTGACGGATAACAAGGGCGAGTACTGCACCACCCAGCAGGAGGACAACTCCACCTATGAGGCGCTGCTGCGGGCCAGCCGCGAGGGGTTGGTGGATATTCAACGCTTGGCCGTGGTGCGGGCGGGCTCGGACTTCGACCGGCCGTATCCGGGCTACAGCGAAGTGGACAACCTGCTGAAGTACGCGGACCAGGGTGGGTTTGTGCCGGCGCTGGAGAACCTGTATCGCACAGGTAATCCGCTGGTGCAGGCGATCCTCAAGAACTGGTCGGCGTGGGAAAACGGCGTGCCCGAGGCCCAGTAAACATCAACCTGTGGAAACGCGGTTGTGTGGGAGCGGGCTTGCTCGCGAATGCAGTGTGTCAGTCGCTGGAGATGTTGACTGATCCACCGCATTCGCGAGCAAGCCCGCTCCCACACTGGTTTTCCTACAGTGTTAAGAGCGGGTCAGGGCAGGAAGATGATCTTGTCTGCGCTGCCGCTATTCACTTCCCCATAACTCTGCAACCCCTCTGCCAACGCCACTTCGCGCAGGCCAGTGGGCAACGGCAACGAGCCCTCATCAAAAAACCGGCCGAACTGCTCCAGCATCACCGCACACTGCTCGCAGTTGTAGAGCAGCGAGTTGATCCCCACCACCGACCCGCCCTTGCGGTACAACGCCAGGGCCGGCAGTTGCACCTGGCCGTCCACCGGTGCGGCGATGATGGCGATGCGCCCAAACGGCGCCAACCCGGCGACGGCTGCGGGCAACCAGAAACCGGTGGTGTCGAAGATCACATCGGCGCCGCCCTTGAACACGCGGTTGACCTGCACGCCCAAGTCTTCCGGCGCACCCAAGGCAATCGACTCAACCCCCTGCCCTTGCAACACCTCCACATGCTCCGCGCGCCGCACCGCCGCCAGCACCTGGGCGCCACGAATTTTCGCCAGGGCCAAAGCCGCACTGCCTACCGCACCATTGGCACCAATCACCAGCAACCGCGTGTCTTTGCCGACACCACTGCGTTCCAGGGCATCCCAGGCAGTGGTGTACGGCACGCCAAGGCTGGCGGCCTGGGCAAAACTCAGGTGGCTGGGTTTGTGCGCCACACCGTTGGCTGAAACCTTCACAAATTCGGCGTGGGAACCGTCGGCAAAAAAGCCGAGATCGCGCCCCGTGCCCCAGACCTCCTGGCCAAGCAACGCCTGCGGGCCTTCGACGACAACGCCGGAAAAGTCACGCCCGGGAATGCGTGGCAAGGTGGTGTAGGGGAAACGGCCGAGCACGTTTTTCACGTCGCTGGGGTTCAAGCCCGCCGCCTTGATCTGCACCAGCACTTCACCGGCGGCGGGCACCGGAGTGGCGACGTCGACGAAACGCAGGGAGGCGAGATCGCCCGTAGCGGAAAATTGCAGTGCTTTCATGGCCAATATCCATCGAAGGGAAAAAGGGGATCAGGACAACCAACCGCTGACCAGTTGCCGCCCCATGGGCCAGAGCTTTTCGCCCAGCAGCATGCCCATCAGGCCTACCAAAGCGATGGCTGGTGGCGCGGGCGAGCGGAAGTCCAAGGCGCCGTAGAGCACGCCGACAAACAGGCCAATGGCGAGGGAAATCAGGTAACTCATGGGAGGGCGCCTGGTGAGTGGATGGGCTCAGTGTAGAGAGCGCATTCCTGAAGCATCGGCCAAGTACTTCAGGATTTCGGCCAAACCCTCAACCGACGTAGTGCGACGGCGCCACGCCGAGTTCGCGGCGGAACATGTCGCTGAAACT
The DNA here is from genome assembly GCF_055407965.1 of Pseudomonas sp. B611. Classification (NCBI taxonomy): domain Bacteria; kingdom Pseudomonadati; phylum Pseudomonadota; class Gammaproteobacteria; order Pseudomonadales; family Pseudomonadaceae; genus Pseudomonas; species Pseudomonas sp. B611. The sequence continues at coordinate 13,975 of NZ_JBUZST010000016.1, read as the reverse complement.
ACTCGGCGAATACCCCAAAGACCGCGCGATACGACTGACCGGCTGGCCCTGGATCAACTCCGCCACCGCCGTGGCCAGTTGCACCTGGCGCCGCCATTCGGCGAAACCCATGCCCAAGTGGTGCTGGAACAGCCTCGACAAGGTTCGCACGCTGGCACCGGCCGTCTCGGCGTGTTGTTCGAAGGGGACGTCCAGGGACGGCGCGGCCATCACAGCCTGGCAGGCGTTGATCAAGCGCCGGTCGGCCTCCACCGGCATGGCGATGCGGATCGGCGAGCGGCGCGCCCGTTGCAATTCCAGCAGCGCCAGGCACACCACTGCGTCGTAATAGCCCGTATCAGCGCTGTCGCCCTCTTCCACCAGCGTGACGATCAGCTCGCGCAGCAAGCCGCCGACCTCGATCACCTGCACCTGGCTATCCAGCGTCGCCGCCAACGCCGGGCGCAGGTAGATATTGCGCATCTGCAAATCCGACACCACCCGAATCCCATGCTCCACCCCCGGCGGCAACCAGACGGCACGCTGGGGCGGGACCACCAGGGCTTCGCGCGGGGTTTCGACCCACATCACGCCGCTCATGGCGTAGAGCAATTGGCCCCAGTCGTGGCGATGGGGCTCCACGTACAACCCACGCGGGTAGGTGCGTGCCAGGGGTTGCACGGGGACGGCGTGATCACTGAGGTCGGGAGGCGCGGCCAGGGCCATGGGAGTACGTCAGTCGGGATGTGGGTGTTCATGGTAATCAGTGACGCCCGCCAAGCCGAGCTGATTTTTAGAAGCAGCACGCAAATGCCAATGTGGGAGCGGGCTTGTGTGGGAGCGGGCTTGCTCGCGAAAGCGGTGTGTCAGTCAAAGATATTTAAACTGAACCACCGTATTCGCGAGCAAGCCCGCTCCCACACAAGCCCGCTCCCACATTTTTTGACCGCGTCAGTCCGCCTGGCGGGTGTTACTGCGATACATGAACACCAGCGCCAACGCCAGGCACAGCATCGCCACAATCCGGCTCCCTGACAGCTCGATCGCCGGGTTGCCCAACCAGCCAAAGTTGTCGATCAACATCCCCATGCCCAACTGCCCGACGATCACCGCCACCGTGGCTACCGCCGTGCCCACAATCGGCACCGCGCCGACCATCACCATCATGTACACCACGCCAAACAAGGCACCGGTCAGTTGCCATTTCGGCACGTCCAGCAAGCTCACGGCCTGGGCGGGTTCAAAGAAGAAAATCAACAGCGCCGTGGTCAGCGCACCCACGGCAAAGGTCAGCAAACTGCTGCGCAACACGCCCACCGTCTGGCCCAGGCGCCCGTTGATCGCGGCCTGCACACTCAACACTGCACCGGCGGCAATCACCAGCACCAACAACAGAAGCAGATTCATCGCCTTACCCTCGTGCAATCAAGATCAGTGCCGCCACAATCAACGCCAACGCAATCCAGCGTTCACCATTGACCCGCTTGCGCGCAGTGCCGAACCAGCCGAAATGGTCGATCAACACACTCTTGCCCACCTGCCCGGACAGAATCGCGATCATGGTCATGGCGATGCCGATATGCGGCGTGGCCAGGGTCAGTACAACCACGTACATCGGCCCCAGGAAGCCGCCGATCAATTGCCAGCGCGGCAGGTCGGTCAACGCCGGGCCCTTTTGCGGGCCGCTGAACAACAGCAGCACATACAGAATCGCCGAGCCGACGCCGAAGATGCTCAACGTCGCCCACAAATGCCCGACTTGCACACCCAATGGTCCCAGCAACCCGGCCTCCACTGACAGGCCCATACCCGCCAGGATCACCAGCGGCAGCAACAACAACCGCAAAAGGTTTTTCTTCGGCACGGCCAACGCCGCACTCTCGATAGAACTTGCCTGCATACATCACCTGCGCTTCAAGAAAGAGACATGGCGCGCATTATCCGGTGGTGGTGCTGTGCGATAAATGGCAGCATGCCGACAACACCTTTGCGCAATACGCACAGCAGGAAGTCCCGATGCAGGGTTTGAATGAATTGAGTTTCAAGGCGCTGCGCCTGTTTGTGGCCGTGCTCGACCATGGCAGCTTTTCCGCAGTGGCCCGCCGCGAAAGCCTGGCGCCCTCCTCCATCTCCCGGCAGATCCAATTGATGGAGCAGGCCCTCGGCCAGCAATTGCTCTACCGCCACACCCGTGCGGTCAGCCCCACCGAGGCCGGGCGCCTGCTCGGGCATCACGCGCGACTGCTGCTGGAACAACTGGAAACCGCCGGCCAGGCCTTGCAGGAACAAGAGCGCGAGCCCAGCGGGCTGGTGCGGATCAACGCACCGATGGTGTTCGGCCAGCGCCACCTCTCACCCTGGCTGGGCGAGCTGTGCCGGCGCTATCCCAAGTTGCAACTGGACATCCAGCAGACCGACACCTACGTCGATCCCCTGCAAGACGGCACCGACCTGCTGTTTCGCATCGGCGTGCTCAACGACTCGGGCATGCAGGCGCGCATCTTCGCGCCGCAGCGCTTTCGCATCGCCGCCAGCCCCGCCTACCTGGCCCGCCACGGCACGCCGCAACACCCCGACGAACTGGCCAACCACCACTGCCTGGCCTACAAAGGCATCACCGGCCAGCAACGCTGGTTCTTCCGCCGCGATGGCGGCGACTGGACGCCCTACAGCGTCAAGGGCCCGATCACTGGCAACCACGCCGACACCCTGACCCACGCCGCCGAACAAGGCCTGGGACTGGTGGTGTTTCCGTCCTGGCTGATTGGTGAGGGCTTGCGCGCGGGCACTTTGCAGGCGGTGCTCACGGAGTACGAAGTGGCGACCACGCTGGAGCCGCAACAGATCGCCGCGTTATGGCCGGGCAGCCGGCGGTTGTCGCTGAAGGTGCGCACGGTGATTGATTATTTTGTGGAGTGTTTTGGGGTGGTGCCGTATTGGGATCGGTGAGGTGTGCGGCGGCTGAGGAAATTTCCGAGCGGGCAACGTAGGTGAGTTCTGATTTAACGGGCCACTATTTTTTGGCATTTCCCCTTGGGGCAGACTTTGACGAACTCATTTTCGGAGAGATGCCATGGACTTCCTATACGACAAAAAACCCCATGCCAAGCGAGCGGCCACAGCCAGTTGTCAGGCCGTCTTTGATAGCTCGCGGAGCGTTGGCTATATTTGGCCCAAACAGGGGGAAACCCGAATGATTACCGTGCCCTTGGGTGAAGCTAAAAACAATCTGTCAAAACTGGTTGATGAAGCTGCCGCCGGAAAAACCATCACCATCTCCAAAAATGGCCGCGCGATGGCGCAACTTGTCCCCATATCGAAGCCCAAGGGGCCGCGAATTGGTGCGATGAAAGGCATGTTTGTTGTTCCTGACGACTTTGATGCGCCTTTACCGGATGATCTACTGGACGCCTTCGAGGGCAACCCTTTATGAGGGTCTTGTTGGATACCCACATTCTGCTTTGGTCGCTGACTGATGACCCCAAACTCTCCAGCAAAGCTCAAAGCATATTGAAAATGCGGCAGAAATTTACGTCAGCGCTGCAACATTCTGGGAAATGGCAATCAAGGTCGGCTTGGGAAAACTCAATGTAGACATGAACAAACTCCGTGAATTTTGCCTGGACAGCGGCTTCGTCGAGCTACCCATCACGACTGAACACGCCACTGCCGTAAAGGATCTTGAGCATCATCACAAAGATCCCTTCGATCGGCTCATCGTCGCAGTCGCCATGAACGAACCGATGAGGTTAATTACGGCCGATCCGCACGTCGCCCAGTACACATCCCTTGCGATTCTGGTGTAACGCCCAACCGTCACGACTCAAAACACCCACTGCCCAATCAACCACCCATTCGCCCCACTGATCACCGCAAACAACAACCACGCCAACACCCGGGTCGGCAGCCGGTTCACAAACGGCCCCATCAGTTGTTTATCGCCAGTCATGCGGATCAACGGATACAACGCAAACGGCAACTGCAGGCTGAGCACCACCTGGCTGAGAATCAGCAATTTGCCAATCGCACCATCGCCCAGCAGCCATACCCCAAGAAACGCCGGGATCAGCGCCAGCCCGCGGGTAATCAGGCGGCGTTGCCAGCACGGAATACGCAGGTTGAGATAACCCTCCATGATCACTTGCCCGGCGATGGTGCCGGTGAACGTCGAGCTTTGCCCGGACGCCAGCAGTGCAACACCAAACAGGATGCTGGCAAACGCGCCGCCCACCAGTGGGTCGAGCAAGTGGTAAGCGTCCTGGATTTCGACCACATCGGTGTGGCCGGTCTTGTAGAACGCCGCAGCGGCCAGCACCAGGATGGCGGCGTTGACCAGCAAGGCCAGCGCCAGGGAGCCGATGGTGTCGATGCGCGCCAGCTTGACCGCGTCCTGTTTGCTGGCGAGGTCCTTGCCAATCAGGCGAGTCTGCACAATCGAGGTGTGCAGGTAGAGGTTATGCGGCATGACCGTGGCGCCAAGGATGCCGATGGCCAGGTACAGCGGTGCAGCATCGCTGATGGCCGAGAGTGACGGTGTGAAGCCGCTCAACACATCCGGCCAGTACGGCTTGATCAGCAGCAGCTCGATGAAGAAACACACGCCGATAGTCGCCACCAGCGCCAGCATGATCGCTTCCAGGCGGCGGAAACCACGGTTTTGCAGGGCCAGGATCAGCAACGTATCGAATGCGGTGATGACAATGCCGGTGGTCAGCGACACGCCCAGCAGCAGGTGAAACGCCAGGGCACAACCGAGCACTTCGGCCAGGTCGGTGGCGATGATGGAGATTTCCGCCAGCAGCCACTGGGTACGTGCAGAACGCTGGCTATAACGCTCGCGGCACAGCTGCGCGAGGTCCTTGCCGGTGGCGATGCCCAGCCGCGAACACAGGCACTGCACCGCCATCCCCGCCAGGCTGGCCAGCAGCACCACAAACAGCAGGCTGTAACCGTAGCGCGAGCCCGCTTCGATGGCCGTGGCCCAGTTGCCGGGGTCCATGTAGCCGATGGAAATCAACAGGCCAGGCCCGGCAAACATCAACATCCGCTTGAAGAACGACGCCTTGGGGTCAACGGCAACGGAGCCGGCCACCTCCGGTGGGCAGAACGGGGCGGTGGCGATTTTCGGCAGGCTGAATTTCACGCGGTATTCCAGGTAAATGCATAGGGCGGGAAGCTTATCAGTCGGACGCAACCGTGCGCATCACTGTGTCCCGGGGCAGGTCAAACGCCTCCACCACTTGCACCACCAGGTCCATTTCCTGGTTCAGCGCCTCGCGTTCCATGCGCTGGCGGATCACGCCCACCACCAACACCGCCAAGGTGGTGATCGAGTAGGCCGGGCCGGAAAACGCGCGCACCCCGCTGACCAACAGCATCGCCGCTGCCAACGCCTGGCCCACCACCGGAATCGCCGTGGCCGCCCCGCGCCGCAGGATAAACCCGGTGAGCCCCGCCAACGCAGTGCCACTCAACGCGGTGGTGGCCGAGCGCCCTACGCTGAAGCGCGCGAACACCCCCTGCTCTTTTTGCGCCGCCGCCTGCAACTCGGCGTCGAAGGCCTGCCGGTCGGCGCTATTGAGTTTGTCCTTGTATTGCTCGATCAGGTGCTCCGCGACCTGCGCTTCGATATCTGCCAGCTCGACGGTGTCAACGGGCTGATCGAACTTGATTCCCAGCCGCTGCGCGACATCTTCGGCGATCTGGCGATAACTAACGCCATGGCCCCGGGCGAGGTTCATAAAGCTGTCACCGCCCATGCGCTGCAACTCGATAGTCAGTTTCAACGGTTCGCGCACGCTGGCATCAATCGATGCACTGCGCTTTTGCGCCATCAGTTCGGCGAGGAACTTCAACTCGTCCGGCCGCGCCTGCACCAGCGCCGGGAACAGTTCCCCATCCTCTTCGGCAAACCGTACTTCGCTGCTGCGCTGATCTGCGCGGATCATGCCGCGCCGTTCCTGCAACAGGTCGGTGTACTGCACCACGGTCTTTAATTGCGGCCAATACGCCGCATGATCGAAGGTGGCCAGGTGCACATTGCTCACCTTGGCCTTGAGGGCGGGCGTCAGCGGGATGGCGTAACGACCGATGCAACGCTCGTTATCCGGCTTGATCGCCAGCGCCCAGTCCTTACTGGAATGACAGTTGATCACCCGCCCCTGGAGCGACGCCGACACTTCATCCCACGGGCTCGACGTACAAATCGCCCCGCCCATCAGCAACACGTTGTTCAACGGCAGTTCGCGGGCCGCCTCGGGGCTGGCCAACAGGCTCTTGACCAGGATGCGTGCGCCCAGGGAATGACCGACCAGGTTGATGCGCCGTACCGACAGGGCTTCGGCGTGCAGGTAGTTGGCCAGCTCGGGCAGCAAGGTCTGGGCGACCTCATCGACACGCGCCTCGACACTTTTGTAATGGTCAAGAAAGTAGGCAATCGCCTTGCCCACTCCCACGGTCGCCGCGCCCAGGCCACCACCGCCGAGCATCGCGCCGATCACTTCCTTGAACGGGGCGAACAGGTTTTCCAGGAAATGCCCGGCCGGCCAGAACAGCATCACATTGGTCGAGCCTTCGATGCTCGCCAGTTGCGCCGTGAAGTTGCCCAGTTGCTGGCGGTTGAAGAAGGCCGAGTAACCGTGAACGTAGAGATTGAGCACATCGCCCTGGGGCTCGCCGCACATCACAAAAGTGGGCTTACGGGTGCGGTGCATTTCATCCCACTGGTGCTGCATGGGGCGGTGACTCCTGGTGACGATGGACGGCGATAGTAACAAAGCGTGGCCGGCACAGAGGTGAATCCTGACCGACGCGGCCTCAGAACAACGACGCAGCCTTGGATTTGGCCAAGTACCGTGCCGGAGAATCCCCCAGGTTGCGCCGAAACACCGAGGTGAACGCGCTGGAGCTGCTGAAGCCCAGCCCCAGCGCCACATCGGTGATGGATGCACCGTGGCTGAGCCGCGCCGTGGCTTCCAGCAGGCACACCTGCTGGCGCCAGGCCACAAAGGTCATGCCGGTGTGCTCGAGGAACTGTCGGGTAAAGGTGCGCCGGCTCATGCTCGACCACTCGGCCATGGTGTCGAGGGCAATGGTCTGCGTGGGTGCGTCCAGAAAACGCTGGCAGGCGCGGGCCAGGCGCGGCTCTGCGGGCAACGGCGCGCTGAGGGGCAACTCGGGCATCGCGCCGATTTCATCCACCAGCAGCGTCAGCACGCAGCGTTGCCGAACACTGAGCCGCGCCGCCGGCTCGATCGTCAGCGCCGCTTCGAGCAGATGCCGCAGCAGCGGCGAGACTTCGAACACCTGGCAATGGCCTTGCAAACCCGCGCGCCCGGCGGCTTCGTCGTCGAGGTAGGTGTTGAGCATGAGCACATCCCCGCGCATATGCATTTCGTGGGGCACTCCGCCAGGCACCCAGATCGCGCGCTGCGGCGGCACCACCCAGTTACCGAGGTCGGTGAACATCTTCAAGGCGCCGGTGGACGCATAGGCGAACTGCCCACGGGCATGGGTATGCCGCGCAAACACGGTACCGGACGCGTATTCGTGCAGCGTCACCAGCGCTTCGGGGTCATTGTCAGCAAAGGTCGGGATCATGGCCCGATATTGTCAAAGGATGACCTGAGATAGCAAGCGGGCCATTCAGCTGCGGCTTAACATCAACGCCTTTGAACATGCCTGCCCGCTTAAGGAAAAGCCCATGCAGAAAAAACACCTGGCTCTCGCCCTACTCGTCACCCTGGTCTGGGGCCTGAACTTTCCGATCACCAAGCTTGGCCTGCGCGGCATCGATCCCTTTGTGCTCACCGGTATCCGCTTTGCCCTCGCCGCCTTGCCCCTGGTGTTTTTCATCCGCCGCCCGGCCGTGCACTTCGGCTACGTGGCCGCGTACGGAGTGATCTTCGGCTTGGGCATGTGGGGCGTGATCAACTATGGCATCCAGGTCGGCGTGAGTCCCGGGATCGCCTCGCTGATCATCCAGCTCAGCGTGTTTTTCACCCTCGGCTGGGGCGTGGTGCTGTTCAACGAAAACCTGCGCGACGCACAACTGGTCGGCGCCGGCCTGACCTTGCTCGGCCTCGCGGGGATCGTCGTCACCCAGGACGGCAGCCACGCGGTGCTGGGCGTCATGCTGATCGTCCTCAGCGCGTTTGCCTGGAGCGTGGGCAACGTCATCATCAAGCAGTCAGGCGTGAAGGAAATCTTCGCGTTCATGGTGTGGGCCAGCCTGTTTCCGCCGATCCCGCTGTTCCTGATGGCCTGGTGGATGCGCGGCAGCGCCGCGTTCGAAAGCCTGCCCGCCAGCCTCGACGTGATGGCCATCGGCTCGATCCTGTTCCAGGTCTACCTGGCCACGCACTTTGCCTACTGGGGCTGGAACTCGCTACTCAAGGCGTACCCCGTCTCGACGGTGGCGCCCCTGTCATTGCTCATCCCCGTGTTTGGGATCGCCAGTTCGATGCTGATCATTGGTGAACGTATCTCCACGCTGGAACTGATCTCGATAGCGATCATTCTGGTGGGGTTGGCGGTGGGGTTGTATCGCCGGCCGGTAACACTGACCACACAGAAAGAAACACAGCCGGGCAGCGCTCAATAGGCGAAGTTGTCGATCTTGACCTGACCATCTGGAAACGTCGCAATGATCTCCAGTTCGCCGCCCATCGCACGGATGTAGTCGCGCAATGTGCTGATGTACATATCCGTGCGCCGCTCCATCTTGGAAACAGCAGCCTGGTTGATATTCAATGCCTTGGCCAGATTTTCCTGGCTCAACTGCTGAGCCTTGCGCAGCTCGTACAGGGGCATTTCTTTTAGATGTTGCAGGAACAACTGCTTGGCTTCGGCCTGAGATTGCGGGGTCATGCGGGCTTGAAGTTCAGCGAATTTTTTAGCCATGGTTGAAGCGTCCTAAATCAAGATTAGACGCGATAAATATTCCATCAAAGGAATATAAATTCAACCTTTTCGTAAACCTGCCCTCCCCTTCAGCAACGAGCACACCGCAAAAACACAATTTTCGACACGTAAAAAGCGCTCTAATACGCTCCTGTTGATTCGTTTCAAGATCCTGGAGTCCCCAATGCCCCATGAAGGCAACCTGTTACAAGCAGCCGTGGTGTTTCTGCTCGCCGCCGTGCTGACCGTGCCGCTGGCCAAGCGCCTGCAATTGGGCGCGGTGCTCGGTTATCTGTTCGCCGGGGTGATCATCGGCCCGTCAGTCCTGGGTTTGGTGGGCAATCCGCAAAGCGTGGCGCAATTTTCCGAGTTGGGCGTGGTGTTGCTGCTGTTTATCATCGGCCTGGAATTGTCGCCCAAGCGCCTGTGGGTGATGCGCAAGGCGGTGTTCGGCGTCGGGTTGGCCCAGGTGTTGCTCACCGGCTTGGTGATGGGCGTGGTGGCGTTGTGGCTGTTTGGCCAGTCGTGGAACAGTGCGATTGTGCTGGGCCTGGGCCTGGCGTTGTCGTCCACCGCGTTTGGCCTGCAAAGCCTGGCCGAGCGCAAGGAGCTGAACCAGCCCCACGGCCGCCTGGCCTTTGCCATCTTGCTGTTCCAGGACATCGCGGCGATCCCGTTGATCGCCATGGTGCCGTTGCTGGCCGGCAGTGATCACCCCACCACCGAAGCCCAGGGCCTGCAACATGTGTTGCAGATCCTCGGCAGCATTGCCGTGGTGATCATCGGCGGGCGCTACCTGTTGCGGCCAGTGTTTCGCATCGTCGCCAAGACCGGCCTGCGCGAGGTGTCCACCGCCACGGCGCTGCTGGTGGTGATCGGCACCGCGTGGCTGATGGAACTGGTGGGCGTGTCCATGGCCCTGGGTGCCTTCCTCGCCGGCCTGCTGTTGGCGGACTCGGAATACCGCCATGAACTCGAATCCCAGATCGAACCCTTCAAGGGCCTGCTGCTGGGCCTGTTCTTTATCAGCGTGGGCATGGGCGCCAACCTCAGCCTGCTGCTCAGCTCGCCGCTGCTGGTGCTCGGCCTGACCCTGCTGTTGATCGGCCTGAAGTTGCCGCTGCTGTACGCCGTCGGGCGCCTGGTGGGCGACCTCAACCGCGAAAGCGCTTTGCGCCTGGGCGTGGTGCTGGCGGCGGGCGGTGAATTTGCCTTTGTGGTGTTCAAGATCGGCCGCGACCAGGGCCTGTTCGAACCGCACCTCTATGACGTGCTGGTGCTGACCATCACCCTCTCCATGGCCGTGACCCCGCTACTGCTGTTGATCTGCCCGAAGCTGTTCAAGCCCAAGGTCAAGCCGGTGGAAGTGCCCGAGGAATACCGCACCATCGAAAGCGATGCACCCCGCGTGGTCATTGCCGGCATGGGCCGCATGGGCCAGATCGTCGCGCGGATCCTGCGCGCGCAAAACATCTCGTTTATCGCCCTCGACACCTCGGTGGAAACCATCGAGCTGACCCGCAGCTTCGGCGGCATGCCGGTGTTCTACGGCGACCCGCAACGGCCGGAGATCCTGCACGCGGCCAAGGTCGATCAGGCGGAGTTCTTTGTGATCGCCATGGACGACCCGGAGATCAACATCAAGACCGCCGAACTGGTGCGCAACCTCTACCCGCACATGAAGATCATCGCCCGCGCCCGGAACCGCCAACACGTTCACCGTCTGGTGGACCTGGATGCGTCGCCGGTGCGCGAAACCTTCTACTCCAGCCTGGAAATGAGCCGCCGCACCCTGGTCGGCCTCGGTTTGACCCAGGCCCAGGCCGACGCGCGCATCACCCGCTTCAAGAACCACGACCTGCAAGTGCTGGCCGCGCAACACGCGGTGTATGACGACGCGGCCAAGGTGATGCAGACCGCCCAGGAAGCCCGGGCAGAATTGGCGCGGCTGTTTGAGATGGACCGACTCGAAGAAGAGTCCGACAAGGTGTAAGACTCAGGGTGAACGATATTGCGAAATTTCTGACAGAATACGCCGCAATTTCGTTCATCCCTGGAGCGCTTCATGGCCACTTTCACCCAGACCGCTGCCCTGCTGGCCCTCGTGCTTGCCGCTGGCAGCGCGTTCGCCGCCACCCCGCCGGCCACACAGAGCATCTCCACCTTGGGCGGCAAGTTCACCTTCAGCCTGCCCAAGGCCTACGTCGCTGACACCCTGCCTGTCAGTCAGGCCGAAGATAACAGCACAGCCACCCAGGGCACCCTATACGCCAACCAGACCACAAAAAGTGTAGTGATCGTCGCCGAAACCGTGCGTACCGATGGGGTAAACATCGGGGATAACGACACGCCATTCCTCGACGGTGCCGTCGCGGGTTTCGTCAAGGACCAGAGCGCCGCGCTGCCGGATTTCAAGAAGCAGAATGAGAAGAAGCTGACCTTCAAGGGGTTGGGTTTGCGTCAGGTGGACAGCACTGCGACACAAGGCGGGGGCAAGACGTTGAACAGCACCTTCCTGGGTGGTGCGGGTAATCACATGCTGGTGATCCAGGCGATTTCCCGTGGGGATGATGCGAAGGGCCATGCCGAGCTGGTGAAGCAGATTACAGGCGGCAAATAAGCCGACCTTGACCCAATGTGGCAGCTGGCTTGTGTGGGAGAGGCTTTTTGTGGGAGCTGGCTTGCCTGCGATGCAGACACCTCGGTCTTTCAGTAACACCTGGGTGATGCAATCGCAGGCAAGCCAGCTCCCACACAAGCCAGCCCCACTCTCCCCGTGTTTACTTGAGGTTTTTTACCAGCCAGACCCTTAGGTCCTGCACCTCAGCCTCACTGATGGTATGCGGCATCCCCACATACTCATGAAACTCCGGCTTCAACCCCACCCCCAGCAACACCTCATTCGCCCGGGTCGCCGAGGCATACGGCAGCGCCTGGTCCAACGTCCCATGGCCGATAAAGATCGCCAGTTTGTCCCGAGCCGTATCCGCCTTCAGCTCAGCCTTCAACACCGGCAACACACTGCCACTCAACGCCGCAATCCCACGCACTAGCGCAGGCTTACGCAACCCCACTTCGTAGGACATGATCGCGCCCTGGCTGAACCCCACCAGAAACACCCGGTCCGGTTGGGTGTGGTACTTGTCGGTGGCCTGCTGCACAAAGTCTTCGATCAGTTGGGCGCTGCGCTGCAAGTCGGCGGTCTCGCCGTCGTAGTCGCCATCGCCGGGTGTCTTCGCAAACCAGCGATAACCGCTCGCGTCCACCGGCATCGGCGCCCGTACGGAGAGGTAAGTCCAGGTGGACGGCAAGGCGTCCTTGAGCCCAAACAAATCTTCCTCGTTGCTGCCAAACCCGTGCAGGAAAATCACCAGCGGCTCGTTGCGCGCATCGCCCTGGGTCTGTTCCAGGTAGGCCAGCGGCAAGTCGCTGTGCAGGGTGTCGTCGGCATGGGCGGCACCGGCCAACAGGGCCAGCGTCAGGGCAAACAGCTTGAACATGGGGCGTTACCTCAGGGTTTGCGCAGCAGATAGGTGTCCATGATCCAGCCATTGGCTAGACGCGCCGCCTTGCGCACGCGCTCGATGTCGTCGGCCACTTCAGCGACTTTGCCGCTGATCAGGATTTCGTCCGGCGTACCCAGGTAGGCGCCCCAGTAAATATCCAGGTCTTGGTCGGCCACGGTGCGGTAGGAATCTTCCGCGTCGAGCATCACTACCAGCGTATCCGCATCACTCGCCTGCCCCGCCGCCAACCGGCGCCCGGTGGTGATCTCGATGGAACGGCCAATGCGGTTCAGCGGTACTTTGTGCTGGGCGGCCAGGGCCTGCACGCTGGTGATGCCGGGGATCACTTCAAATTCAAACGCACAACGGCCACTGGCCAGGATCGCCTGCAGGATGCGGATGGTGCTGTCGTAAAGCGCCGGGTCACCCCAGGCCAGGAATGCGCCGACTTCGCCGTCGGCCATTTCCTCATTGATCATGCGCTCGAAGGTCTGCTGCTTGTCGCGGTTGAGGTCCTGCACGGCCGTGGTGTAGTCAATTTCACCGCGCACGCGCTCGGGGCAGTCGGCCTCGACGAAGCGGTAGCCGGGCTCGGTGATGTAGGTCTCGCAGATCTCGCGGCGCAGGTCGATCAACTTGTCTTTGCTCTGGCCCTTGTCCATCAGGAAAAACACGTCGGTGCGATTGAGCGCCTTCACGGCCTGCATCGTGATGTAGTCAGGGTTGCCGGCGCCAATGCCGATGATCAGGATGCGTTTCATGGGTTGCTCTCATTGCGGGGCGTGGATTTTGCCATGTTCAGGGGCTCAGGCGTGAGTTTCCAGGCGCAGGCGCCAAACGCCATTAAAGCGCAGCTCGGTGGCGGACAGCGGCTCGACGTCGATCAGGTAGAACATCGACAGCGGAAACTGCATGACGTACAGCATTGCGGCGCGGATCACGAAGGGATGGGTGATGGCGACAATATGGCCGGGCTGGGTTTCGATGGACTGCATCCATTGCGCTACCCGCGCGCAGACCTGATCCACCGATTCGCCACCGTGGGGGGCGCTGGCGCTGTTGATCAGCCACTCCTGCAACTCATCACTAGGCAAGCGGCCGACGTCCTGGCCTTTCCACCGTCCGAAGTCTGCATCGCGCAATGCGTCCTCAACCACCGCGTCACGGCCAAACAAGCCCGCCGTCTGCCGGGTGCGCGCCTGCGGCCCACACAGCAGGCGACGGGGTTTCTTGTAGCGACCGGCCAAGGACAGCGCCGCGCCTTGCCAATCCATCGCCACCGACTCGTCATCGGAAAAAAAACCGCGCTTTTGCAGGGGCGTGACGGCATGGCAGATGAGGGTCAAGCGGGTGGCCTGCATGAAATTCGCTCCGCCGAATGAAGGCCAGTAAGACTGGCGCAGTTATTCCTGGCGTGCAACGTCTTGTGCTAGGTGGTGGGGGGGCGATGGCGGTGGGTCAGCTGCATTTGTGTTGACTGTTAGGCCGCCTTCGCGAGCAAGCCCGCTCCCACAGGGGATTGGGTTCACACGCCAGTCCAGGTTCACACCGATCAAAAATGTGGGAGCTGGCTTGCCTGCGATAGCGGT
>NZ_JBUZST010000015.1:0-134092 GCF_055407965.1 Pseudomonas sp. B611 | reverse complement strand
AGGCTGCGAAAGCGGTGGGTCAGGCAACAGAGGTTTCGCCTGTGCCACCGTTTTCGCAGCGATGCGGCGACCCGACAAGCCAGCTCCCACATTTTGAACTGTGTACACCTGCACCAAACTGCAAACCCAATCCCCTGTGGGAGCTGTCGAGCTTTAGCGAGGCTGCGAAAGCGGTGGGTCAGGCAACAGAGGTTTCGCCTGTGCCACCGTTTTCGCAGCGATGCGGCGACCCGACAAGCCAGCTCCCACATTTTGAACGGTGTACACCTGCACCAACCTGCAAACCCAATCCCCTGTGGGAGATGTGGAGCTTTGGCGAGGCTGCGAAAGCGGTGGGTCAGGCGACAGAGATTTCGCCTGTGCCGCAGCTATCGCAGGCAAGCCAGCTCCCACATTTTGAACTGTGTACACCTGCACCAAACTGCAAACCCAATCCCCTGTGGGAGCTGTCGAGCTTTGGCGAGGCTGCGAAAGCGGTGGGTCAGGCGACAGAGATTTCGCCTGTGCCGCAGCTATCGCAGGCAAGCCAGCTCCCACATTTTGAACTGTGTACACCTGCACCAAACTGCAAACCCAATCCCCTGTGGGAGCTGTCGAGCTTTGGCGAGGCTGCGAAAGCGGTGGGTCAGGCGACAGAGATTTCGCCTGTGCCGCAGCTATCGCAGGCAAGCCAGCTCCCACATTTTGAACTGTGTACACCTGCACTAACCTGCAAACCCAATCCCCTGTGGGAGCTGTCGAGCTTTAGCGAGGCTGCGAAAGCGGTGGGTCAGGCGACAGAGATTTCGCCTGTGCCGCAGCTATCGCAGGCAAGCCAGCTCCCACATTTGAAAGGGTTCACAATTCAAAATGTGGGAGCTGGCGGCATTCGCACAAGAGTCGTCGCCTGACACAGCGCAATCACACCGCCAGTCGATGCACCTCAATCACCAACCCCTCATCCTCACTCGGCACGCAAAAGTGACGAGTAATCAGGTCGAACTCAGCGTCAGTCGCCGCAAAATCATGCTCGCCGCGGGCATTCCTGGCATGCAGCCGGGCGCGGCACGTGGCGTCGTCCAGTTCCAGGTAATGCAGGCAGTGCGGCACCTGGGCCGTTTGCGCCAGGCCGCGCAGCCATTCGCGGTTGGCCAGGGTGTTGGCCGGAAAATCCAGCACCACGTTGACCCCCGATTGCAGCAGGCGGATCACCAGCGGCCCCAGCACGCCGCGAATACGTTGGGCGCTGCGCACGTAGTCCGCAATGGCGAGGATTTCCCCCGGATAGAGCTGTGCCAACCAATGGTCTTCGCTGAGCACAATGGCGGCGTGTTCGGCAGCGAGGCGGTTGGCGAGCGTGGATTTACCGGAGGCGATCTTGCCGCAGAGCAGGTGCAGGGTAGGCATGGGGACGCTTCCTTGTGTCGGTCACAGAGCATGCCCGGCGACGCGTGGCCGGGCAACACTCTTCAATCCCTGGACTTTGCTCAAGCAGCCATTGGGAGCGCAGTGCGTCCTCAGGCACTGAGAGCGGTGGCGCCAGCCGCTGATCGACTACCACGTCAAAGCCAGCGATAACAAAAACAAGGGCTATCACGAGTTCGACGCGAAGAACCACCCCGACGGCTGGAATATGCGGGTGTCGCTGGTCATTCCCCTGAATGGCAAGAAATGACCGCCCTCACGCCGTGCGCCGCTGCCAGTGCGCATAGAACGCCAAGGACGCGACGTTCTTGTCCTTGGCCTCCAGCATGATGTCGAACCGATCGAGAAACTGCAGCGCGTAGTCATTGGTCCAGCGGTTCCACATCTGCGCGCTGTGGCCGTAAAGGTCGCGCTTGGACACCACCTGCATCAGCGCGTCCATCTCCAGTTTGTGTTCGGCGTCGAAACCCAGCGTTTGCAAGCTCTCCTGCGGCTGGGAGTAATGCATCGTCGGGCGCACCCCGCGCCAACTGTCGATGACCCGCGCGACCCGTTCCGAGTGGGGGTCGATGTAGTCGTTTTCGTTGATCCAGCAGTGGTGGATATCCAGCACCACCGGCGCCAGGTCGGCGACTTGCAGGCAGTGGTCGAGGCCGTAGGTCTTTTCGTCGTTCTCGAAGGTGATGCAGTTGCGCGCCACTTGCGACAAGCGCGCCCACACCGCACGCGTGCCCTCCACACCCAGGCGGCCGGCGATGTGCACGTTGCACTTGAGGTCCTGGAACTGCCGGCCATAGCCCATCATGCGGATCATGTCGGCGTGGTATTCGAATTCGGCCAGGCTGTTTTCCACCACGCCGGGGTTTTCCGAGCCGAGCACGCAATATTGCCCAGGGTGAAACGACAGGCGGATATCCGACGCCCGCGCCAGCTCGCCGATGGCAGCAAACCCCTCGATCAACTGCTGCGCGATGGCCGGGTCCTGGTACACCGCGGCGACTTTCGGGTGGCTGTAGAACGGCAACAAGTCGCTGCTCAGGCGCAGCATGCGCAAGGTCGGCGGCAGCCCGGCAACGTAGCGCAGCAGGTGCAATTGCGCGGCAAGGTTATGGGTGACCACTTCCACCAGCTTGGCGCGGGCCACTTGGGGCGTGACCCCGTCCATCCAGCGCAGGGTGGTGGTACGCGGGTTGTACGGGCCTTCGATCAACTTCAGGGCACTGGCCGAGAGCAGGCGTTCGGGATGCTTGTATTGGCATGCAAAGCCGATGCGTGGATGAGTCATGGGAGTGCCTGGCGGGGATATAAAAGAGGGATGATACGGGGTTAGGCGCGAGGCAATTCAAGAGGTTCAGTGCGTTTTTACGCGGGCAACGCGTTAGATGCCTTCCCGCGCTGCCGGCAGCGCGGGAAGTTGCGCATTAAAGATCAGTGATCTCCTTGTGGCGTGGCACCAGCGTCTTCATCACGCTCCAGGCCACCAGGTACGCCAGCGCACAGATCGCGAACATGATCATGTAGCCGGTGTGGATATCGTTGATCGACTTGTAGTAGTCGAACACCCAACCGCCAATCTTGGTCATCACCACGCCGCCCAGGCCACCGGCCATGCCGCCAATGCCGACCACCGAGGCCACGGTTTTCTGCGGGAACATGTCGGACACGGTGGTGAAGATATTGCACGACCACGCCTGGTGCGCTGAAGCACCCACGCCGATCAGTAACACTGGCACCCAGAAGCTGATATAGCCCAACGGCTGCGCCAGCAGCACCACCAGCGGGAACAGCGCGATGATCAACATCGCCTTCATGCGCCCGTCATATGGCGCGTCGCCCCGGGCCATGAAGTAGCTGGGGAACCAGCCGCCACCGATGCTGCCGACCATGGTCATGCTGTACAGCACCGCCAGTGGCATCACGATATCGGCGCCTTTCATGCCGTATTGCGCCGCCAGGTACGTGGGCAGCCAGAACAGGAAGAACCACCACACACCGTCGGTCATGAACTTGCCGAAGGCAAATGCCCACGTCTGACGGTAGGTCAGCAGCTTGAACCACGAGACTTTTTTCTCCACGGCTCCGGTAGGCGCCGGGGTGAACGGCTGTACGGTCTCGTCACTGCGAATGTAGGCCAGTTCCGCCGCCGACAGGCGCTTCTGCTGCTCGGGTTTCTCGTAGAGCGCGATCCACACCGCCACCCACACAAAACCCAGCGCACCAATCACGATAAACGCCGCTTCCCAGCCCCACAGGCCTGCGATCAACGGCACGCAAATCGGCGCCAGGATCGCACCGACGTTGGCCCCGGAGTTGAAAATGCCGGTGGCGAATGAGCGTTCTTTCTTGGGGAAATACTCCGCCGTGGCCTTGATCGCAATCGGAAAGTTACCCGCCTCGCCAATCGCCAATACCGCACGGGACAACATGAAACCGGCAATCGACACCGGAATCACCGCCAAGCCAATCGCCCCGCTGACGGCGGCGATGCCCTCGCCCATCGGCACTGAGAACGCATGCATGATGGCGCCCGTGGACCAGATGCCAATCGCCACCACATAGGCGGTCTTGGTGCCGATCTTATCGACCAGGCGCCCGGCAAACAGCATGGAGATGGCGTAGACAAACTGGAACACCGCCGCGATGTTCGCGTAGTCGGTGTTGCTCCAGCCAAATTGCGTGGACAGCTGTGGCGCCAGGAGGCTGAGCACCTGGCGGTCGAGGTAGTTGACGGTGGTGGCAAAGAACAGCATCGCGCAGATGGTCCAGCGATAGTTGCCTACCGCTTGGCCAACGCGCTGGGCGTTGATGGGCTCGTTCAAGTTCATGGCATCACTTTTTTATTTTTGTTAGGTAGGACATACGTTACGTCATATGTCGTCGTACAACTGTGACTTTTATAGCGGGCGCCCTACGGGCTGTCAATCTGAAAGATTGCGGTTTATTGAGGTATGTGATGCGCCGGGCAAAATCAGTTGTAGGATGACAATACCTATTAACCAAGCACCGCTGAATTGTGGGAGCTGGCTTGCCTGCGATAACGGTGGGTCAGCCTCAGATTTCTCACTGACAGACCGCCATCGCAGGCAAGCCAGCTCCCACCTTGTTTTTGCGCAAGACAATAAAAAATGCGCCATCGGGTGAATTATTTCGTGTCCGCTTGTATCTGACCTTTCAGAGCGGTGCCATCGCGGCGATGGCACCTCCCCTGTTCAGATTTAGAGTGGCCCCCATGAAAGCTCGCAAGAAACGCGTCAACCCCATCGGATTGAAAGACATCACCATTGTCGATGACACCAAGATGCGCAAGGCGATCACCGCCGCCGCATTGGGCAATGCCATGGAATGGTTCGACTTTGGCGTCTACGGGTTCGTCGCCTACGTGCTCGGCAAAGTGTTCTTCCCCGACGCCTCCCCCAGCGTGCAGATGATTGCCGCACTGGGTACCTTCTCCGTGCCGTTCCTGATCCGCCCGCTGGGTGGCCTGTTCTTTGGTGCGCTCGGCGATAAATACGGACGGCAGAAAGTCCTCGCCGCCACCATCGTGATCATGTCCCTGAGCACCTTTGCCATCGGCCTGATCCCCGGGTACGCCACAATTGGCATCTGGGCACCGATCCTGCTGTTGCTGTGCAAAATGGCCCAGGGTTTCTCGGTGGGGGGTGAATACACCGGCGCATCGATCTTTGTTGCCGAATACGCACCGGACCGCAAGCGTGGCTTCCTTGGCAGTTGGCTCGACTTCGGCTCCATCGCCGGTTTTGTCCTTGGCGCGGGCGTGGTGGTCTTGATCTCCAGCGTGCTGGGCGAAGAACAATTTGAAGCGTGGGGCTGGCGCCTGCCGTTCTTCCTCGCCCTGCCCCTGGGCATTATCGGCCTGTACCTGCGCCACGCCCTGGAAGAAACCCCGGCGTTCCAGCAGCACATGGACAAGCTCGAACAAGGCGACCGCGAAGGCCTCAGCCACGGCCCCAAAGTGTCCTTCAAGGAAGTCGCGACCAAGCACTGGCGCAGCCTGTTGACCTGCATCGGCATCGTCGCCGCGACCAACGTGACGTACTACATGCTGCTCACCTACATGCCGAGCTACCTGTCCCATAACCTGCATTACAAAGAAAACAGCGGCGTGCTGATCATCATCGCCATCATGGTCGGCATGCTGTTCGTGCAACCGTTCATTGGTTTTGTCAGCGACAAGATCGGCCGCAAGCCCTTCATCATCGCCGGCAGCATCGGCCTGTTGGTGTTGTCCATCCCGGCCTTCATGCTGATCACCAGCGGCAAGATCGGCCTGATCTTCGCCGGGCTGCTGATCCTGGCCATCGTGCTCAACTTCTTTATCGGCGTCATGGCCTCGACCCTGCCGGCGATGTTCCCCACCCACCTGCGCTACAGCGCGCTGGCCAGTGCCTTCAACGTCTCGGTACTGATCGCCGGCCTCACCCCTACGGCTGTGGCCTGGCTGGTGGAAAGCACCAACGACCTGTACATGCCCGCCTACTACCTGATGGTATTTGCCGTGGTCGGCCTGATCACCGGCCTGACCATGAAGGAAACCGCCAACAAACCCCTGCGCGGCGCAGCACCGGCGGCGTCGGACATGGCCGAAGCCAAGGAGTTGTTGCAGGAACATCACGACAATATCGAGCAGAAGATCGAAGACATCGATGCCGAGATTGCCGAACTGGAAGCCAAGCGCGAGAACCTGGTGCAGCAGCATCCGCGGATCAACTAAGCCGATCGGCACAATCAAAAGTGACCAGCGTGAACCCCCACCTGTGGCGAGGGAGCTTGCTCCCGCTGGAGTGCGCAGCGCTCCCAAAATCTTGGGGCCGCTACGCAGCCCAGCGGGAGCAAGCTCCCTCGCCACAGGTACATCGCTCTTTCTGAACGGGTAGATGTCTGGGTTTGCCCTACCTGAAAAACTGACTCGGCGTCTTGCCAAACTGCTTCTTGAACATGCTGGTAAAGGCGCTGGGGCTTTCATAGCCCAGCTCCAGCGCCACGTCGATAATCTTCTCCCCCACCGCAATGCGCTCCAGCGCCAGCAACAAGCGCGCCTGCTGGCGCCATTGGCCGAAGGTCATGGCGGTCTCCTTGCGGAACAGGCGCTGGATGGTCTTCTGGTCCAGGCCCAGGCGTTCACTCCAATCGGCCACGGTGGAGGCATCGCCCGGGTCGTCCTGCAACGCCGCGCAGATCTGCTGGATACGCGGGTCAGCCGGCTGCGGCAAGGACAGCGGCAAGGCCGGCAGCAACGCGAGTTCATCGAGGATCAGGTGCATGATCCGCGCATCCCGCGAGTCTTCGGCATACGGCGGTTTCAGGCTCACCGACGCCTTGATCAGTTCACTCAACAACGGCGAGATACTCACCGCCTTGGTTTCACTCGGCAAGTTGGGGAACACATCGGGGCGCACGAACACGCTGCGCATTTTCAACGCCCCTACGCACCGCAGCGAGTGAACCTGCCCGCAGGGCATCCAGAACCCACGGTTGGACGGCACCGTCCATTGGCTTTGCGCCGAGTGCACCACCATCACGCCTTCGATGGCGTAGAGTAATTGGTGCTTCTCGTGACTGTGCTCGGGGATCACCCAGTTCTCGGGGTAGTCAGTGGCCGAACTGATCACTGCCCAGTCGCCTTCGTCGATTTCCTGTAGAAATTTATCCAGTGATTTGATCATTTCGCCCTTTTTGCGATGATTGTTGCCCGAATTTCGCGAGACAGGCATTTTTCGCAAATCTAGCATGAACACCGAATCATTTTGAAATAGATGGCGAGCCCAAGTACTCGCCACCCTGTATGGAATGCCTGCATGTCGACCCTGACCGCTTCACCCGCTGCTGCTGCCACCGCCACGCCCCACGCCAGCCCCTTGGTCATGCGCATTCTCGGCGCCTGTGCCCTGGCGCACCTGATCAATGACCTGATCCAGGCCGTACTGCCGTCGATCTACCCGATGCTCAAGGCCAACTACGGCCTGAGTTTTGCCCAGGTCGGCCTGATTACCCTGACCTTCCAGCTGACCGCCTCCCTGCTGCAACCGTGGATCGGCTACCACACCGACCGCCATCCCAAACCGTGGCTGCTGCCCGCCGGCATGGTCTGCACCTTGATCGGCATCCTGATGCTGGCGTTTGTCGGCAGCTTCCCGGCGATCCTGCTCGCCGCAGGCCTGGTGGGCGTGGGTTCCTCGACCTTCCACCCGGAAACCTCGCGCGTTGCGCGCCTGGCCTCCGGCGGTCGCTTTGGCCTGGCGCAATCGACCTTCCAGGTCGGCGGCAACACCGGCAGCGCCCTCGGCCCGTTGCTCGCGGCGGCGATCATCATTCCCTACGGCCAGGGCCATGTCGCCTGGTTCGGCCTGTTTGCGGTGTTTGCCATTCTGGTGCTCTACGGTTTGAGCCGCTGGTATCGCAACCACCTCAGCCTGTTCAAGCTCAAGCAAGGCGGCAAAGCCACCCATGGCTTGTCCAAGGGCCGCGTGACCTTTGCCTTGGTGGTGTTGGCCGTGCTGGTGTTTTCCAAGTACTTCTACATGTCCAGCCTCACCAGCTACTTCACCTTCTACCTGATCGAGAAGTTCCACCTGTCGGTCGCCAGCTCGCAGATGTACCTGTTCCTGTTCCTCGGTGCAGTGGCTGTGGGCACCTTTGCCGGCGGGCCGATTGGCGACAAGATCGGCCGCAAGAAAGTCATCTGGTTCTCGATCCTCGGCGCCGCGCCGTTCACCCTCGCCCTGCCCTACGTCGATCTGTTCTGGACCGCCGTGCTCAGCGTGGTGATCGGCTTTATCCTCGCCTCGGCCTTCTCCGCCATCGTGGTGTTCGCCCAGGAGCTGGTGCCCGGCAACGTCGGCATGATCGCCGGGATCTTCTTCGGCCTGATGTTCGGCTTCAGCGGGATTGGCGCCGCGCTGCTCGGGTTGCTCGCGGATAACCACGGCATCGAGTATGTCTACAAGCTGTGTTCGTTCCTGCCGCTGGTGGGCATCCTGACAATATTGCTGCCGTCCACCAAGGGCGTCTGACCTGCCACTCATCGGCTGGCGCAATGCCATGACGATGAGTGTTCTGAAAACCTGCGTGTGCGCTTACAATCCCGGTTTAAACGCACACCAGGCAGACCCGGCAAGACATGACGCTCGACCCTCCTACGATTTTGGCCCTCACCGTGGCCCTGGCCGCTGCGGCTGCCCTGTACCTGGCCGTTGAATGGCGCAGCGTGCGCGAACCGTCGCTGCTGTGCTGGAGCGCCGGTTTCGCGACCATCAGCATCGGCTCCACCCTCGCCTTGCTGCGCAGCAGCGGCTTCTTGATGATCGGCATCTGGTTCGCCAATGGCTTGCTGGTGATCGCCCACTTCCTGTTTTTGCTCGGCGTGGCGCGGTTTACCCAGGCGCGGCTGTCGCGGTGGTGGCTGCTGATGCCCGTCGTGTGGCTCGGCATGTTGCTATTGCCGGCCGACTTGCCGTGGTCCAAAGCCATGCTGGCGGTGCAGTCCCTGTTGGTGGCGGCACCGACCTTATGTGCCAGCAGCCTGCTGCGGCCCCACGGCAAGTCATTGAGCATCGGCGCGGTGCAACTGCGCTATGTACTGCTGATCCACGGCTCGTTCTACGTGGCCAAGGCGCTGTCGGTGTTGATCCCCGGCACCTTGATCGACCTGGCGGCGTTCAAGGGCGAGATCATCCAGGTGTCGTTGGTGGAAGGCGCGATGGCGATCATGCTGATCGCCTTGTCGATGACCGGCTCGGAGCGCTATCGCCGCGAACAGCAAATCGCCCGCCTCGCCGCCCGCGACCCGCTGACCGCCCTCTACAACCGCCGCGCCCTGGACCTGCGGGCACCGCGCTTGCTGGCCCAGGTGTCCCCGGCCCGTCCGGGCGCGCTGCTGTTGATCGACATCGACAACTTCAAGCCGGTGAATGACCTTTACGGCCACATTGCCGGCGACCGCCTGCTGATCGCCTTGAGCGAGATGATCCGCGCGGTAGTGCCCCGTGGCGCATTGGTCGCGCGCTTGGGTGGCGACGAATTTGTGATCCTGCTGCACCCGGCTTCCACCGAGCAAATCGTCGACCTCGGCAGCCGCCTGCGCGGGCAATTTTTTCAATTCACCGCGCAAACCTTTGCGACCCCGACAGCGGTGACCCTGAGCATCGGCGCCAACCTGTTCGACCAGCCGCCGGCAAGCCTGACGGAGTTGATCGAACAAGGGGACACCGCGCTGTATGAAACCAAGCGCGGTGGGCGTGACAGCATTCGGTTGGTGGATCGGACTGGAGCGAATTCGTTTGGCTAATCGTCGCTGAGGGTGATTTTCACCGTACAGCGACCCCATCTGCACCATCCCTACCTATCCAGCTGACTTTTCCTAAGTGATGGCCGGAAGCGTCCGACTGTACTTCGAATATCCAAATTATCAGGGTAACTGCGCAATAAACGCACGTTTACTGACTGCATAAAAAGGACATTTTGAATGAGTGACGGACACTTCATTGGCTTGGGTGACAAAACCACCTGCGGCGGGAAAGTCCTGGATGGCGACCCCAGCATAAACATCTATGGCCTCCTCCACGCCTGTGAGGGAGACCGCGTGACCTGTGGAAAGCACCCGGGCATATATAAAATACTCGGCGGTATTTCACACATGAACAGCCATGGCAGGCTGATGGCTGGCACGCTGGACAGCTTCAGCAGTTGCCCCTGCCGAGCCAGATTCATTCCCTCGATCTACACGGCGATCTACCGCAACGAAAGCTACGAACGGCCGGCCATGAGACGCGCCGCTGAACCGGCGCCAGTGGCTCAGGCCCGCAGTTCGGCGGCACAGAATCAGTCGACGTACCGTCCTTCGAGTCATTGGACGCCCTCTGCGCTTAACCGCCCACAAGGTGTAGAACCCGGCTTCTATATCGTGCCCCAAAGCACGACCCGCGACGCTTTGGAGGCCACGTTATTTCCAACGCCAGACCCAGCGGTAATGGCCAAGTTCCGAACGCTCAACCCTCGAACAGACAACGTTAAAGCCGGCTCATTGATCGTGCTTGGCGACCCAAACAATTTTCAATGCAGCAAAGAAGAAAACCAGTTACTGGAAGCCGCGGCACTTACCCATGACGCTATAAACCCGCTTAGTGCAGCCGATGCGGACTTCATGATGCGCCATCGCGAGCAGATCCAAAGCTTCCTGGCCCACAGTTCAACCGCTATCGGAGCGGGTGAAACCATGCTCGCGAGGAACCTGGATAATTTGAAAACAATCTTGCAGGACATCGAGGCACTGCACCAAAAAGCATTCCTCAAGGACGGACACTTGCGATCACCGGAATTCTTCGCCGAACGCAAAAACCTGCTGGCCCGGCTTGATACCCACCTCACCGCCCTGACCCGCAGAAGCGCCGGCATTCCGGACCATCCCCATCTGAAAACCGCGCTGGGAATATCAAGCCGCAGCCTTGTTCATCGGTGGTCGCAGGCCGGGGCGCCGGGCCAGATACCTGGTTACGCGACCCACATCCAACAGTTGGCGAAAGCTTCGACGGTGATCAAACAGGGAGGCTGGGTCGGTACAGCGATTGGGGGTGGGGCTTCTTATATGAAGGTGAAAAACGTGTGTTCTGCGGGTAACCAAGAAGCCTGCGAGAAGATCAAGTTTTCGGAAACAGGTAGTTTTGTCGGGTCGCTAGGTGGTGGTGCCTGGGCGGGTGCGGCACTATCAAGTGCTGTCGTCGGTGGCCTGTGTGTCGGGTTGGGTGTACCAACCGTAGGGATAGCTCCTTTGGTATGCGGCCTCGTCGTGGTTGGCGCAGGCTCTGTCGCAGGAGGCACCATGGGCGGCGCATTTGGCGGGTGGGTAGGCGAGAAAATCTACGAGGCCGCTGAATGACGCTGAGCACGAGCGATACAGTTCTTTTGACCATTGCGCTAGTCGACTTTGCCGGGATTTTCCTTTGTATTGGCATCTGCCTGCACCTGGCTTATACCCAAGCAGACGTGATGCTGGAACACCTCAAAAACAGTCCGGCAATCATGACTTGGGCACCGATCCTACACGCCGGCCCCTGGGGAAAACTGATGTTCATAGGCGGCGTTTGCGGGCTCATCACGTTCCCAAGCTACCAACTCAGAAAAGGTCAATTGAGCGCTGAAGACTTAGCGGGTTTCCCCGCCGCCCTCAAACGCAAATTGGCATTTTTGCAGTGGTCCATGATCGGCCTCTTGCTGGTCATGATGACCTTTGGCATAGCCATTAAGCTCGGATTGATCTAACCGCGACTCGTAACGCTGTGGGAAATGGGGGCCGTCCCCATTTCCCGGTCGTCGCAGTTGGAACTGCCTCCGCCACCGCCGGAGCTGTAGGTGGGGCAACGGGTGAACGGATAGGGGAAAAGATTTATGAGGTGGTTAAATGAGCCTGAGCATAGGCGACAAGGTGTTTTTGGTTATTGCCTTGGCAGATTTTGCCGGCATTTTTCTATGGCTTGGTATTTGTCTGCACCTTGCCTATACAAAAATGGACCTCATCCTGGAACACCTGAAAAACAGTTCGATAGTCGCATTTTGGGCGACTTTTCGGTACGGGGGGCCATGGGGGAAATTGCTGGTGATCGGTAGCATTTCTGGAATCGTCACATTTCCAAAGCGCCACATCAAAAGAGGTATGTTGAGCACCGAAGATCTCGCGGGCTTTCCGGTCGCGCTCAAACTTAAACTCGTGCGTCTGCAATGGAGCGCGCTCGGGCTGATAGCGGTCATGATGACCTTTGGCATAGCCATTAAGCTCGGATTGATTTAACCGCGACTCGTAACGCCGGGGGGAACGGGGGCGTCCCCATTCCCCCACCAACGCCTACCGCTAGAGATCGTAACTCACCGCCACACTCCGCCCACTCTTCACCGACTCCAACGCGCAGTCCGCCAGGTGCAACGCGTACAAGCCGTCGCGCATGGAGGTGGGCAGCGGCTGGCCACTGTTCAGCGCATCGATGAACTGCGTCAGCTCATTGCGATAGGCATCCGCATACCGCTCCAGAAAGAAATGCTGCAACGGCTCCAGCGCCTCGGTGTGCTCGGCGCTCCAGTGGCGCAAGGTGCTGGGCCGATGGTTGTCGGTGAGCAGTACGCCGCTGGCGCCGGACACTTCGACACGCTGGTCGTAGCCATACACCGCCTGGCGGCAGCAGTTGATATGGCATTGCTTGCCCGAGGCGGTGCGCAGCAGCACCATCACGCTGTCGTAATCGTCGATCTCGGCCAGGCTGGGGTCCACCAGGCGGCTGGCGATGGCGCTGACTTCCACCGGTTCTTCGCCGAGCAGATGGCGGGCGGTGTCGAAGTCGTGGATGGTCATGTCGCGCAGGATGCCGCCGGAGTGGGCCAGGTAGTCACGCGGGGCCAGGCCGGGGTCGCGGCTGGTGATGATTACTTGGCGCACGGCGCCGATCTGCCCGGCATCCAGGGCTTGGCGCAGGCGCAGCATGTCGGGGTCGAAACGCCGGTTGAAGCCGAGCATCACCTGGCCGCCCTGGCGCTCCACGGCCTTTGCTGCGCTGCGAGCCTTGGCGATATCGAGGTCGATGGGTTTCTCGCAGAGCACCGCCTTGCCCGAAGACACCGCTGCCAGCAGCAGGTCGATATGGGTGTCGGTGGGTGTGCCGATGACCACCGCGTCGATATCGTCACGGCTGAGCACGGCGGCGCAATCGTAAGCCGCCTCGCAGCCCAATTGCGTGCTTAGCGCATCGACCCCCTCACGCCAGGGATCGGCCACCAGCACCAGCGTGGCATTCGGGTGGGCGGCGACGTTGGCGGCATGGATCTTGGCGATGCGCCCGGCACCTAGAACGGCGATTCGTAGCATGGTGAACACTCCTGGTTTTGTTGTTGGGGAGAGATTCAGTCCGGCAGGTTGAACGGCGTGACGATCTGCACCTGTGACGGCGCAATCGGCCCGGCCTTCCACAGCCGATGAAATTGCAGGATGTGCAGGAACACGCTGCGCGCGTCGATCTGCAGGTTGTGGTCGATGATCGCGGCGACTTTCTCTTCGCGCAGCAACTGACGGTTTTCTTCGTCGAGGTCGTGGCCGATAAACACGTCCAGCGGGCGTTCGAGGGCGGCGAAGGCATCGACAATCGCGCGGTTGCCGCCGCCGACGCTGTACACCGCCTTCAGCTCCGGATGGTGTTTCAGTGCCTGGGTCACGCGCTCGAAGGTGCGCTCGTAAACGCCATAACCGCCACTCACATCCAGCACCCGCAGGTGCGGCGCACGCCCACGCAGCCAGGCGCGAAAGCCCATCTCGCGTTCTTCCTCGCCACGGAACAGTTCGCTGCCGATCACCACGGCGACGTCCTGGGCCAACGCCGGCAGCCAGCGCGACATCAGGTACGCCGCGGTCTGCCCGGCGGTGCGGTTGTCCATGCCGACGTAGCCGATGCGCTCGCTTTGCGGCAGGTCCGTCACCAGGGTTATCACCGGAATGCCCGCCGCGATCAGTTGCTTGACCGCCTGGTTCACCGCCGGCTCGTCGGCGGCCTTGAGCACCACGCCCTGGCTGCCGGTGTCGAGGCAGCGCAGCAGTTGGTCGTGCATGGCCTGGGGTTCGATCTCCTCGAACAGGTGAAAACGCGGGGCAATCCGAAACGGCGCCAGGCTGGCCAGTTGCGCGACGATGGCCGCTTGCACCGCTGCACTGAAGCGCTTGGGCGTGTGCATGACCACGTCCACATGAAAGGTGCGGCCCACCGCCAGGCCGTTTTTCTCCTGGGACTCCAGCTCATCCAGCGCCTGCTCGATGCGCCGCCGCGTCTGCGCATGCACGCTGCCGCGTTGGTGCAGCACACGATCGACCGTGGCTTTGCTCACACCCGCCTGGATCGCGAGTTGCTTGATGGAGAAGTGTTTTGCGCGTTCGAGCATGGGGTTTGCCTGAGGTGTTTTTGAGGTCTTATTTGGGCGTTACTGAGGTTTCGCAATGCTAGTCTCAGTTTTGCCCTGCGTCGAGCCGGGCGATGCACAACAACAAAAATCAGGAGAACTGCATGCCTAACACCGATCTCGCCACCACGTTCAGCGGCCAATACTTTGTTGTCACCGGCAGCACCCAGGGCCTGGGCGCCGCCGTCGCGCATACCCTGGCGCGGCGTGGCGCCGCCGGCCTGATCATCTGCGGGCGCCGCCGCGCCCAGGGCGAGGAACAGGTGCGGCAGTTGGCCCAGCTCGATTGCCAGGCGTTTTTCGTCGAGGCCGACCTGGAGAAGGTCGAGGATTGCCGGGCGATTATCGACGCGGCACGCACCCACTTCGGCACCTTGCACGGCTTGGTGAACTGCGCCGGCATGTCGGATCGCGGCACCATCCTCGACACCTCGCCGGAGCTGTTCGACAAGCTGTTTGCGGTGAATGTGCGGGCGCCGTTTTTCCTCATGCAGGAAGCGTTGAAGCTGATGATCAGTAAAGGTGTGGAAGGCGCCGTGGTGAATATCCAGAGCGTCACCGGGCATGGTGGGCAATCGTTTTTGAGCGCGTATGCGGCGTCCAAGGGCGCGCTGGCGATCCTCACCAAGAACGTCGCGTTCAGTGCGCTGCGCAACCGTATCCGCGTGAACGGCTTGAATATCGGCTGGATGGACACGCCCCACGAAGATGACATCCAGCGCCAGTACCACGGCGCCCAGGACGGTTGGCTGGCAGAGGCCGAACGCGCACAGCCGTTCGGGCGCCTGCTCAAGCCGGAGGAAGTGGCGCGCAGCGTGGCGTTTTTGCTGTCCAGCGAATCGGGGATGATGACCGGCTCGGTGATCGACCTGGAACAAGGCGTGGTCGGCTGCACCGACGGTGGCAGCCCGCAACCGCACCAGGCCTTGAGCCTGCCAGGGGGTGTGTGATGTCGGCGTTTGTCGGCGCTGAGGCCGTACGCCTGGCGGATTTCAGCCAGCTTTGCGCGCAACGGGCGCACGCCGAGGATTACCCGCTGTGCCAGGAAGTGCTGAGCAATGTGCCGATCTATCAGGCCCAGACCCTGCGCAACAGCGACCGCCGCAGCGTGATGAATGAACTGCACCGGCTGTTCCGTGACGGGCCGGGGGTAATGGTGGTACGCCGGGCCTATGAAGATCTGGAAGTGGTGGACCGGCACAGCCAGGTGTTCGAGGCGATCTTTGCCAATGAGGCCGCCCAAGGCGTGGCCGCCGACCACTTTGCCAAGGCAGGCAGCAACGGGCGCATCTGGAATTCGTTGCAGAAAGCCGCGTTGCAGTCGCCCGAATCGTTTGTCGAGTACTACGCCAACCCGCTGCTGGGGCTGATTGCCGAAGCGTGGCTGGGGCCGAGTTTTCAGGTCACGGCGCAGGTCAACGTGGTGCATCCCGGCGGCCAGGCGCAGCAGCCGCACCGGGATTATCACCTGGGTTTCCAGACCGACGATGTGGTGGAACGTTTCCCCCTGCCCTTGCATGTGCTGTCGCAGTATCTGACGCTGCAAGGCGCGGTGGCCCACACGGACATGCCACTGGAAACCGGGCCGACCCAGTTGCTGCCGTTCTCCCAGCAATACGCCCTGGGTTACCTGGCGTGGCGCCGCGAAGAGTTTATCGACTACTTCCAGCAACACGCTGTGCAGTTGCCGCTGAACAAGGGCGACCTGTTGTTTTTCAACCCGGCGCTGTTCCACGCCGCCGGCACCAACCGCACCGCCGACCGCCAGCGCATGGCCAACCTGCTGCAAATTTCCTCGGCGTTCGGCAAACCCATGGAAGCCCTCGACCGCGACCGCATGATGCTCGCGGTGTACCCGGCGCTGCTGGCCAATCCGTCCCTGGACGCCGAGGCCGTGGTCGCTTGCACGGCGGACGGTTATTCCTTCCCCACCAACCTCGACACCGACCCACCGCTCAAAGGCCTCGCGCCACAAACCGGGCAACAACTGATGCAACAGGCACTCAGCGAACGCTGGCCGCCCGCTGACTTTGCGGCGGCGGTGGCGCAGATGCGCGCCAAACGCCAGGCCTGAATCACCCCTGCTTTAACAACAATAACAACGGAGCAAAACCATGAAAAAGCACCTCCTTGCAGCACTGTTTACCCTCGCTGTCACGCCGTGGGCGCTGGCCGATATCCGTATCGGCGTGAGCATCGCCCAGGTCGACGATGTATTCCTCGCGCAGATGCGCGACTACATGGCCGCCCACGCCAAGGAATTGCCCGGGGTGACCCTGCAATTCGAAGATGCCCAGGGCGATGTGGTGCGCCAGCTCAACCAGGTGCAGAACTTCACCGCCCAGGGCATGGACGCGATCATCGTCAACCCGGTGGACACTGCGGCCACGGCGAAGATGAGCACCAACGCCCAGCAGGCCAAGACCCCGCTGGTCTACGTCAACCGCCGCCCGGATGCCCAGCAATTGCCGCCGGGCGTGGGTTATGTGGGCTCGGATGAGGTCAAGGCCGGGGAGATCCAGATGCGCTATCTGGCCGAGAAAATGGGCGGCAAAGGCAACCTGGCGATCATGCTCGGGCTGCTGTCCAACAACGCCACCCACAACCGCACGCTGGGGGTGAAGACTGTGCTCAAGGAGTACCCGGACATCAAGATCGTCGAAGAACAAACCGCGGAATGGCAGCGCAACAAGGCGATCGACCTGATGAACAACTGGATCGTTTCCGGGCGCAAGATCGACGCAGTGGCGGCGAACGCCGATGAAATGGCGATTGGCGCCGCCATGGCCATCAGCCAGGCTGGCATGCAACCGGGCAAGGACATCCTCGTGGCCGGCAGCGACGGTGGCCCAGCTGGGTTGGATGCGGTGAAAAAGGGCCAACTGCTGGTGACGGTGTACCAGGACAACAAGGGGCAGGCGGTAGGCTCGATTGATCTGGCGGTGAAGATGGTGAAGAAGGAGCCGTACACGGCTGAACTGACGATTCCTTATCAGCAGATCACGAAGGACAACTACCAGGCGTTCCTCAACCCATAGCCCCCGAAGCTCCCACATCTTGATCTGTGAACCCTATCAACTGTGGGAGCTGGCTTGCCTGCGATGGCGGCGGCGCAGACAACATCTCTACCACCAGTGCCGCCGCCTTCGTAGCCTCGCTAAAGCTCGACAACTCCCACATTTGATCGGTGGTGCTCCCCACAATCCTGGCGCCGAGGCCGAACAGGCATGCCACACCCACGCCATAGGCCAGTGTGCGCCAGGGTTGCCATCCCAGCAGATACGCCAAGGTGTGCACCACCCGCGACAAGGTGAAAACACCGAACAACCACAGGGTCGCGGCGCTGTCACTCTCCAACGCCACACATAACCCGCCCAACACAAAAAACAGCGGAATGTTTTCCACATCATTCACCCACGCCTTCGCGGCCCTGCCGACTTGCGGCAGCTCCTCGCACTGCGCGCTGCGATTGAAAAAAGCCGCATCCTCACGATTGGTAAACGCCCGCTCCCGTATACGGAAATATCCCTGATAACAGGAAATCGCGAACATCTTCAGGCACAACACCAGCACGCACACCGCATAGACCGGTAAAAGATCATTCATCCCTGAACCCCTTCACCACGATGTAAAGCAGCGGCCCCACCGACACAAACACCGCCGTCAGCAAAAAATACGGCAGCACCGAACGCAGCGGCCGCCCTCGCCCACGCGCATCCCGGTACATCCACACACAGGCCAGGACCGCCATCAAGTACAGGTCGATCACCACCTGGGCCGTGTCCGGTCGCGACAGCAACTCTCGCCCAAACGCCAGCAGCGACTGCTCCGCCGTCAGCATCGTGAACAGGGTATACAGGGTAAATCCGAGCAAAGCGGCCAGGGCTATGTAGGGTCGTTGCATGGTCTTGTCCTTGGAATGATGGAGGCCCACGTTAGTGATAAGGTTGCGCCCCTCGCAATGACCTCGGAGGTCATGAACAGCCCATGGACAACCCACCTAGCGCCGGCGAACAGCTGCGCCAATTGCGCCGCCAGGCCAAGCTCAGCCAACTCGACCTGGCCTTGATCACTGGGGTTTCCCAGCGCCATCTCAGTTGCCTCGAAACCGGCCGCGCCAAACCCAGCCCGGGCACGCTGCACAATCTGCTGACGGCACTGGAGACGCCGCTGGAGCAGTGCAACCGTGTGTTCCTCGCCGCCGGCTTCGCCCCGCGCTACAGCGCCACGCCGCTTGACGCTCCGGCGATGACGGCGATTCGCGAAGCGGTCAGCCATGTGTTGCACGCCAACAATCCCGCGCCGGCGATCCTGCTGGGCAGCCAGTGGGAGGTGTTGGCTGCCAACGCGAGTACCGCCGTATTGTTTGGCTTGGTGGGCATCCCGCCTGATGCGGCCGCGGGCCTGAACCTGCTGGGCACCCTGTTGCAACCCGGTGGCCTTGGCGATCACCTGATCAATGCCGAAGAGATCCGCACACTCGCTTGGCAACGCGCTACCCGCGAGGCATTGGGCAATCCCGGGCTGGCAGCATTACTCGCAGATTTGCCAGCGCCAACGGGCAGCGAACTGCCCCGGGAAATGCCGCCGCTGGTGCTGACCCGCATCCGCTCATGCCAGGGCGAGCTGAACTTCCTGTCCACCTTCACCACCTTTGGCATGCCCCAGGACATCACCCTCACCTCCCTGCGCATCGAACATCTGATTCCGGCTGACGCACACACCTGGCAGATAATGCGCGCCGCCTATGCGGATTATTCGGCGCTGGTTTTGTGAAATATCTGTACGTAGACTGCCGCCATACCCCCACTTGAAGGCGGCGAAAAAAACGTGATGCAAGTAACCGAAGTCTCCATTGCCCAATTGCGCGCTGCGCTGGAATCCGGCCAGACCACGGCCGTTGAACTGGTCCAGGCTTACCTGGCGCGGATCGAAGCCTATGACGGCCCGCAGACCGCGACCGCGTTGAACGCCGTGGTCGTGCGTAACCCGCAAGCCCTTGAAGAAGCCCAGGCGTCCGATGCGCGCCGGGCCAAGGGCGCAACCCTGGGGCCATTGGATGGCATTCCGTACACCGCCAAAGACAGCTACTTGGTCAAGGGCCTGACGGCTGCATCCGGCAGCCCGGCCTTTGCCAAACTCGTTGCACACCGCGATGCGTTCACCATCGAGCGCCTACGCGCCGGTGGCGCGATCTGCCTGGGCAAGACCAATATGCCGCCGATGGCCAACGGCGGCATGCAACGCGGCGTGTATGGCCGCGCCGAAAGCCCCTACAACGCCAACTACCTGACCGCACCGTTTGCCTCTGGCTCGTCCAACGGTGCCGGTACTGCCACCGCTGCGAGCTTTGCGGCGTTCGGCCTGGCGGAAGAAACCTGGTCCAGCGGGCGCGGTCCGGCGTCCAACAATGGCCTGTGTGCCTACACCCCGTCCCGAGGGGTGATTTCGGTGCGTGGCAACTGGCCGCTAACGCCGACCATGGACGTGGTGGTGCCCTACGCGCGCACCATGGCTGACTTGCTGGAAGTGCTCGACGTGGTGGTCGCCGAAGACCCCGACACCCGTGGCGACCTGTGGCGCCTGCAACCCTGGGTGCCGATCCCGAGCGTCGCTTCGGTACGCCCCGCGTCCTACGCGGAACTGGCGGTGGACGCCGCCTCCCTGGCCGGCAAACGCTTCGGCGTGCCGCGCATGTACATCAACGCCGACGCCGACGCCGGCACCAGCGATAAACCCGGCATCGGGGGCCCGACCGGGCAAAAAATCAACACCCGCGCCACGGTAATCGACCTGTGGCAGGCCGCGCGCCAAACCCTGGAAGCGGCCGGTGCCGAAGTTATCGAAGTGGATTTCCCGCTGGTGTCCAACTGCGAAGGCGACCGCCCCGGTGCACCGACGGTGTTTACCCGTGGCCTGGTGTCCAAGGAATTCCTCCACGATGAGCTGTGGGAATTGTCCGCGTGGGCCTTCGACGATTTCCTGCGTGCCAACGGCGACCCAAGCCTCAACCGCCTGGCGGATGTGGACGGGCCGAAAATCTTCCCGCACGACCCCGGCACCTTGCCGAACCGTGAAGACGACCTTGCCGCCGGCATGGACGAGTACGTGCGCATGGCCGAGCGTGGCATCACCCCGTGGAACGAAATCAGCACCGTGCCCGACGGCCTGCGCGGCCTGGAGCAAACCCGGCGGCTGGACCTGGAAGACTGGATGGACAACCTCGGCCTCGACGCCGTGCTGTTCCCCACCGTGGCCGATGTGGGCCCGGCGGATGCGGATGTGAACGAAGCGTCGGCGGATATTGCCTGGAGTAATGGCATCTGGGTGGCCAACGGCAACCTTGCGATCCGCCACCTGGGCGTACCGACGGTCACCGTGCCAATGGGCGTGATGGCGGACATTGGCATGCCGATCGGCCTGACGTTTGCCGGGCGTGCCTATGACGATTCGGCGTTGCTGCGCTTTGCGGCGGCGTTTGAAGCGACGGGCAGCAAACGCCAGGTTCCGCCGCGTACGCCGCCGTTGCCAACAGCCTAAACGCGGTCAAAATTGTGGGAGCGGGCTTGCTCGCGAAAGCGGTGTGTCAGTCGATACTTGAGTGACTGATCCACCGCTTTCGCGAGCAAGCCCGCTCCCACATAAGCCCGCTCCCACCTTTGGCTGTGTATTTCAAATCAGGGAATGTAGGGCACCGCGATCAGCAAGATCGCCGTGCCATGGGCCACCGCCGCTGGCAACACGCCATAGCGCATGCGCACCAACGCGCACGCCAACCCTTCAAGCAACGTAAACAGCAACACCGGCCAGCCCAGTTGCGTCACGCTCAACGCCAGGAAAGCATGGCACGCCGCAAACGCCACGGCACTGATCAACGCCGCGCGCAACAGCGTGACGTGTTGCTCCAGATAGCCCTGCAAAAACCCACGAAACAACACTTCCTCCAGGGCATTGGCGCCAAACGCCAAGACCACCATGCCCGGCAACCAGACCCAATAACCGTGGATCGCCGACGCGTCGATACCTTGGTAAATCCGCAGCGGCACGCCGATCAAGCACCCCACCAGCAACCCGCACGCCAAGCCAATGCCAGGGTGGCCGAGGGTCCAGCGGATCAGCCGCCACAGGTCCGGTGCGATGCGTGCCAGCAGCATGATCAGCAGCACCGACAGCCAACCCAGCATCGCCAGCACAAAGGCATTGGCGCTGAAGGCGATCTGCACCTCGCTGCCCAGCGCCCACATACCCAACGGCGTCATCGCGTCGCGCATCAGCACAAACGCGGCCAGCAGAATGAGGATGCGCATCGCCGGCAGCGTCGTGGGTGTCAGCGCAAACCACAGGCCGAACAACAGCAGGCCGGGAGTCAGGTGGCTGGCGTAGTCGGCCAGCACCCACATACCTTCGGTGATCACACACGCGGTTCCTGGCGATCAGGGTTGCGGCGCCGCCACTCGTCCACGACATCGCCCAGGTTTTTGGCGATGTCGTTGCGAATCCAGGCCATGAAAGGACGATCGAATTTGAAGCCGGGGCCGCAGTGTTCCAGCATGAAGCGGCGCACATTCTGGGTGTTTTTATAGCTTGAAGTGACAGGGGTGGTGCGGGTGATGGTGTCGCTGTGCCAGTCAAAATCCATTTTGTCTCTCGGGTGTTTTGTTGTTTGGGCGACAGCATAGCGATATGCCACTTTGCCAGGAAGAATCGGCCGTGAGTATTTGATGTGTTAGGACGTCGTATATGAATAGCCATCGCAAATATGGCCAATAATTTCAAGATATTTCAAATTTCACTTTATTTCGACCTGACAAATACGGCATGGTTGTACGACGACTTAAGCCGTCGTATTCACCCAACAACAATAAGGAAACACCCATGCCCAACGTAAAAGTGTTGATCGGTTTTCTGTGCCTGTTCAGTGGCTATGTGGCTGCCGCTCCAGCGGAAAAGGACGTGGCCCAAGCGGTCGATCAACTGACCCAGGCCATGCTGCATCTGGACCTCAAGCAACTGCATGCGCTGACCTCGGATACGCTCACCTACGGCCATTCCAGCGGCAAAGTGCAGAACAAGGCGCAGTTCATCGCCGACCTGGAAACCCACACCAGCGCCTTCAAGACCCTGGAAATGCAGAACCAGACCATCAGCCTGAACGGCGACACCGCCCTGGTGCGCAACCACTTTCACGCCCTGGCGGTGAACAGCGGCGTCGAAGTGCCCACCGACATCGACAACTTCCAGGTCTGGCAAAAACAGCATGGCAAATGGTTGCTGATCGGGCGCCAGGCCTACAAGTACTGATTTACCACGCCACCACCTTGCGCACCTTGATCAGCGCTTCACGCAGCGCCGGCATGGTCACCGAGCCCAATGCCAGGCGCAACGCGTGGGGCACCTGGGCCGACACCGCAAACGGCTCGGCGGTGGACACGGAAATATGCTCGCGCTGCAAGGTCATGGCGATCTGATCAGCGCGGACCTCCTCCGCCAACGGCAGCCACAGGAAATACGATGACGGGTGACTGATGTAAGCCAGCCCCGTCAGCACCTGCGCCGCCAACGCCTGGCGCGCCTGGGCATCCGCGCGCTTTTGTGCTTCCAACTGGGCGACGGTACCGTCTTCGATCCAGCCCACGGCAATCGCGCACATCACCCCCGGCACGTTCCAGGTGGTGGCCATGATCGTTCGCTCCAACACCTTCGCCCACTCAGCCGGCGCCGCGACAAATCCGACGCGCAGTCCCGTCGCGACACTTTTCGACAGGCCGCCCACGTACACCGTGCGCTCCGGCGCCAAGGTCGCCAGGGGCGGCGGCGGGTTTTCGGCCAAAAACGCGTAGGCGGCGTCCTCGATAATCATCAGATTGTGTTCACGGGCAATGGCCACCAACTGCTCGCGTTGCCCCAGGCTCATGACCCAGCCCAGCGGATTGTGCAGGGTCGGCATGCTGTACACCGCGCGCACTGGGCGTTTGCGGCACAGCTGCTGCAAGTGGTGCAGGTCCGGGCCGGCGGGCGTGACCGGGATCGCGACGATTTCCAGGTGCAGGGTCTCGGCCAGCACCTTGAAGCCTGAATAGGTCAGCGCATCGACGGCGATCACATCCCCCGGCTTGAGCAGCGCCATCATCGTCACCGCCAACCCGTGCTGCGCGCCGCTGACCACCAGCACCTGCTCGGCTTCGACCGCCAGCCCTCGGCTCAACAGATGACGCGCCACCGCCGCGCGCTCATGCAAGCGGCCGGCGTGTGGGTGATAGCGCAACAGCGCTTCCAGGTCGCCGGACAATGCCAACTGGCGCAGGGCCGTGCGCAGCAGATCCGCCTGGCCCGGCAGTGACGGATAGTTGAAGTTCAGGTCCAGCATGCCCGTCGCAACGTTCATCTGGCCGCTGCCCTGCCCCGGCGGCAAGGCGATCTCACGCACGAAGGTGCCGCGCCCGGTTTCACCGCTGACCAGGCCCATGGCCTCCAGCTCGGCGTACACCCGGCTGGCTGTCACCAGCGCCAAGCCATGCTCGGCGGCCAATTGCCGATGGGTCGGCAGGCGTGTGCCGGGCGGCATGCCGCCGTTGCGGATGGCGGCGGCAAAGGAATCGACCAGCGACTTGTAGCGGGCGCGCGGCATAGGGCTGTATCCATGACAATTTTTTGATTGTAATAATCTTCAACTCTAGGATGGCCAGCACGCAATCATTCTTTTTCAGGCCACTGCCCATGGAACGCACTTCTTCCCTCAACCCCCCGGACAGCAGCACCCAGGGTTGGATCAACGGCTTTATCGGCGTAGTGATCTTCAGCGGTTCATTGCCGGCCACGCGCTTGGCGGTGATGGAGTTCGACCCGGTGTTCCTGACGATGATCCGCGCCGCCATCGCCGGCGTACTCGGGCTGATGCTGTTGGCGCTGTTCAAGGAACAACGCCCGGCGCGTAACCAGTGGCTGCCCTTGGTGATCGTCGCGCTGGGCGTGGTCATCGGTTTTCCCTTGCTCACCGCGCTGGCGCTG
This sequence comes from Pseudomonas sp. B611, assembly GCF_055407965.1. Classification (NCBI taxonomy): domain Bacteria; kingdom Pseudomonadati; phylum Pseudomonadota; class Gammaproteobacteria; order Pseudomonadales; family Pseudomonadaceae; genus Pseudomonas; species Pseudomonas sp. B611. The sequence goes on along the minus strand of NZ_JBUZST010000015.1, from coordinate 109,735 downwards.
CAATACGTGACCTCGGCCCACTCCATCGTGTTTATCGGTTTGCTGCCACTGGCTACCGCAGTGTTCGGCGTGCTGCGCGGCGGCGAGCGTCCGCGCCCGGTGTTCTGGCTGTTTTCGATCCTGGGCAGCGTGCTGGTGATGGGTTATGCGTTTGCCCAAGGCTTGAGCGCCGCACCCGCCGGTGATGTGCTGATGCTGTTGGCGGTGCTGGTGTGCGGCCTGGGCTACGCCGAGGGCGCCAAGTTGTCGCGCAGCCTCGGCGGCTGGCAGGTGATCTGCTGGGCACTGGTGGTGTCGCTGCCGGTGGTGCTGCCGTTGAGCCTGATCCTCGCCCCTGCGAGTCTCAGTGGCATCAGCCTGCCCGCGTGGCTGAGCCTGGGCTATGTGGCATTGTTCAGCATGCTGATCGGCTTTGTATTCTGGTATCGCGGCCTGGCCCAGGGCGGCATCGCGGCGGTGGGCCAGTTGCAATTGCTGCAACCGTTCTTCGGCCTGGCGCTGGCGGCTGGCTTGCTGCATGAACAGGTCAGCCTGGGCATGGTGCTGGTCACCGTCGCGGTCATCGGTTGCGTGGCCGGCGCGAAGAAATTCGCCCGTTAGCGCTGCGGCGCGACCATCTTGAACTTGATGTGGATGTCATTGGACACCACGCTGTTGCCGGCCCACTCGCCCTCGCCGATCTTGAAATCGGCGCGCTTGAGGATGAACTCGCCGTCGAACACACCAATGCCGCCCTGCTCCTTGAGCACCACATCCACCGTCACCGGGCGCGTGATGCCTTTGAGGGTGAGGTTGCCGTTGATCTTGAAGTGATTGTCCCCCAGTGCCGTGGCGCCACTGGACTGGTAGACGCCCTGCGGATACGTCGCGGTATCGAACCAGGACGGCCGCTGCAATTGATCATTGGCATCGGCGCTGCCGGCATCGATGCTGGCAAGCTGGATCGTGAGCAGCGCATGGGCCGCCTCGGGGTGCTGCGTGTCAAACGCCAGCGTCCCTTCAAACTCGCCAAAGGTGCCGTAGACCCGCTGCCCGAACTGCTGGAAGGTGAAGCTGATCTGGCTGGCCGCGCGGTTGACGTCCCGATACTCCACGGCCTGGGCACTGGAAAACCCACCCAGGACCAGCGCCAGCCACACGATTGGGAAAAGTCGAAGGTTCATGCAACGCTCCGCAAGAAGTAAGGCCAACGGGTTCCCATCCTGCCCGTGTGCTGCTAAACAGAGTAGCCCCCCAGAACAATAAGGACATTTCATGCAGGCTGCTTCTCTCCAGGACATTACCGCCCCCGAAGGTATCTGCTACGGCTGCGGCGCCAGCAACCCCCATGGCCTGCACATCAAGAGCCGCTGGGACACGGACGGCATCCACCTGATCGCCGAACACCTGCCCGACGCCCAGTACAGTGGCTGGCCCGACCTGGTCTACGGCGGCCTGATCGCCATGCTGGTGGATTGCCATTCCAACTGGACGGCCATGGCCTATCACTACCGTGCAGAACAGCGCGAACCCGGCAGCCTGCCACGCATCGACTGCGTCACTGGCAACCTCGGTATCAAGTTCATCAAGCCCACGCCCATGGGCGTCACCTTGACCTTGCGCGCGCGGGTCGAGGGCGACGTGGGACGCAAAAGCCGCGTGGTCTGCGAGGTGTATGCAGGTGACGTGCTGACGGCCATTGGCGACTCGGTGTTCGTGCGCGTCGACACCGGCCAATTGGCCGCCACCGCCCATGGTCGCGAGGGTTGAAGGTGGTTTACATTGACCGCCACCGCTAATCGAGGATTGCACCGATGACTCGTCTCACCGCGAAAGACTTTGCGCCCGAACTGCTGGAACTCTATGACGGCTACGCCCACGGCAAGATCAACCGCCGCGAATTCCTTGACCGCGCCGCGCTGTTCACTTTTGGCGGCCTGACCGCCTCGGCGTTGCTGGCGGCCCTGAGCCCCAACTACGCGCTGGCCGAACAAGTGAAATTCACCGACCCGGATATCGTCGCCGACTACATCACCTATCCCTCGCCCAAGGGCAACGGCACCGTACGCGGCTACCTGGTGCGCCCGGCCAAGGCCGCAGGCAAATTGCCCGCAGTGGTCGTCGTCCATGAAAACCGTGGCCTCAACCCGTATATCGAAGACGTCGCGCGACGCCTGGCCAAAGCCGGCTTTATCGCCCTGGCACCCGATGGCCTGACCTCGGTGGGCGGCTACCCCGGCAACGATGAAAAAGGCGTGGCACTGCAACAGACCGTTGACCCGACCAAGCTGATGAACGACTTCTTCGCCGCCATCGAATGGCTGATGCACCACGACAGCAGCACCGGAAAAGTCGGCATCACCGGCTTCTGCTACGGCGGCGGCGTGACCAATGCGGCAGCGGTGGCCTACCCGGAATTGGGTGCGGCGGTGTCGTTCTATGGGCGCCAGCCCGAAGCCAAGGACGTACCGCGCATCAAGGCACCGATCATGCTGCATTTTGGCGAGCTGGATACGCGGATCAACGAAGGCTGGCCGGCGTATGAAGCGGCGTTGAAGGCCGCGGGTACTACGTACGAGGGATACATCTACAAGGGCGCCAACCATGGTTTCCACAATGATTCGACGCCACGCTATGACGAGGCGGCGGCGAATCTGGCGTGGGAAAGAACGCTGGGGTGGTTTCGCAAATATCTTGCCTGACACCCATCTGGCTGTAGGCACTGGCGTGTGTGGGCTGGCTTGCCTGCGATAGCGGCCTGACAGGCGCCTGCGGTTTTTCGGATGTACCCCGATCCAAATGTGGGAGCGGGCTTGCTCGCGAAGGCTATGTGTCAGGCGCTGGAGCCTTTGGGTCAGAGTACATATCCATGGCTTCGGTAACGGATATGTACTCCGACCCAAAAACCCAGACCGCCTGCCAGGCCGTCTTCGCGAGCAAGCCCGCTCCCACAGTAGAGCCGGTTTACACACGGTAAAAATCGCCCGACTGCCAGGCCGTCACGGGAGCAAGCTCCCTCGCCACAGGTCCAGCAGCAATGCTCAACGTTGTGCAGATACCTATGGCCACTGGGGCCCACAGTCAATCCTCACAGCGGGTGCGCACCCTCTCGCGGATATGCCTATCAATGCGCCCCTGCGACCGCCTTCAACCAACCCTTGAACGCCAGCATCGCCGACGTTTCGGCCCGCGACTGCAAGCGGGTCAGCCAATAACTGCCGGTGCTGATGCCCACGTCGAAAGGCTGGCGGATGGCATCACTTTCCAACTGGCGCGAAAACATCAGCGCCGGCGCCAACGCCACGCCGATGCCTTGCAGGGCCGATTCCATCATCGCCAGGGACGAGTCGAACACAATGCTGCGCGGCACCAGGGTGTCGGCGGGTAAGCCGGCAGCCTGGAACCACAGGCTCCACTCATCGGCGCGGTAGGAGCGCAGCAAGGTGTGCTTGAGCAGATCGGCTGGCGTGCGCAGTTGCTCGGCGAGGTGCGGCACACACAGCACGGTCAGCGGCGCTTCCAGCAGTTGGCAGGCGTCGGTGCCGTGCCAGGCGCCGGCACCGAAACGGACCGCGTAATCCAGGCCTTCGGCGGCCACGTCCACACGGTTGTTATGGGTGGACAGGCGCAGGTCGATAAACGGATAACGCGCGTGAAAGTCAGGCAGACGCGGCAGCAACCAGCCCACGGCGAAGGTGCCAACCGCGCCCACCGTGAGCACTTCGCGGTAATGCCCGCCTTCGAGCTGGCTGAGGGTCTGGGCGATGCGATCAAAGGACTCACGCACCACCGGCAGCAGGGTTTCGCCTTCACTGGTCAGCATCAAGCCCCGTGGCAGGCGCTTGAACAAGGTGACGTTGAGCTGCGCCTCCAGGCTTTTCACTTGATGGCTGACGGCCGCCTGGGTGACGCACAGTTCGATGGCGGCACGGGTAAAGCTCAAATGCCGGGCCGAGGCCTCGAAGGCACGCAGGGCGTTAAGGGGCAGATGGGAGCGAAGCATGGGCTGGCCCAAATTTTTCTAATGGCTGCTGCGAAATATGATCGTTTGTCCAACGCCTGCGAACTGCCTACATTGGCGGCGCACGCGCAGGCGTCATTCAATCGATCACTCTCATGGAAGCGACATCATGCCCCAACATGCCCGGTTTGGAATGCTTAATTTCAGTGCCATTGCCCTGCTTCTCGGCACGGGCCAATGCCTTGCCGCCACCGACCTGCGCGCCGTAGTGGACGCCAGCGTCAAACCGCTGATGCAACAACAGTCTATTCCGGGACTTGTCGTCGGCGTCCTGCAGGATGGCAAGATGCAATACTTTAACTACGGCGTCGCCAACCAGGACGTCCGGCAGCCCGTCAGCGAAAACACCCTCTTCGAGATCGGCTCGGTGAGCAAAACCTTCACCGCCACCCTCGCAGGTTATGCCGTCGCGACGGGCCAACTCACGCTCTCGGCACCGGCCAGCCAGTACCTGCCAGCGCTGCGTGGCAGCGCGTTCGAGCACATCAGCGTGCTCAACCTCGGCACCTACAGCGCGGGGGGCTTGCCCTTGCAATTCCCGCGCGAGGCCGACAATACCCAGCACATGATCAGTTACTTCCAGCACTGGACGCCCGCCTTCACCCCCGGCACCCAGCGCTTGTATTCCAACCCGAGCCTGGGCCTGTTCGGCTACCTGGCGGCACACAGCCTGAAGCAACCGTTTGACCAGGCGATGGAGAAGACCCTGCTGCCGAAACTGGGCCTCAAGCACACCTTTGTCACCGTGCCGAAAAGCCAGATGAACCTGTACGCCCAAGGCTACGGCAAGGATGGCAAACCCGTGCGCGTCGGTCCCGGCGCCATGGACAGCGAAGCCTACGGCATCAAGACCAGCGCCTCGGACCTGCTGCGCTACGTTCACGTCAACCTCGACCCGACACACCTGGAAAAAGCGTTACAAGAGGCCATCACCCATACCCACACCGGTTACTACACCGTCAACGGCATGACCCAAGGCCTGGGCTGGGAAATGTACCCCTACCCTATCCCGCTCGATGCGCTGGTAAACGGCAACTCCACACAAATGGCCATGGAGCCTCACCCGGTCAAGTGGTTGACGCCCGCACACCCCCCTCGCGCTGGCATGCTGATCAACAAAACCGGTTCTACCAGCGGGTTTGGCGCCTACGTGGCGTATGTGCCGAGCAAGGGCTTGGGGGTAGTGATTCTGGCAAACAAGAACTACCCGAATGGCGAGCGGGTAAAGGTCGCGCACGCAATCCTGGAAGCAATGCAGCGTTAACCATCACACCGGTGCCCGACCGTACGCGGCCAAGCCGGCGGGCATCAAAAAGATCAATTCCAGGCTGGACAGCCAAACCTTCGAATTGTAGATTGGATACAGTTGTCAGTATTCAAGTGTTCCATCCACAACAAAAAAGGTACGTGAAATGGCAAACTGGAAAGGTGTGTTCCCCGCAGTCACCACCAAGCTGACCCCCGACGGCGACGTCGATCTGGCCGCAACCCGGGCCAGCATCGAGCGCTTGATCAGCGAAGGCGTCTCTGGCGTTATCGTCCTGCCGATGCTGGGCGAAAACGCGTCGATGAACATGCAAGAACGTGAATCGGTGATTCGCGCGGCGGTCGAGGTGGCCGACGGACGCGTCCCAGTGTTGTCAGGCCTGGCCGAAATCACCCTGCAAACTGCGAAGAAGCATGCGGCGCTCTACAAAAGCTTCGGCGCACAAGGCCTGATGGTCTTCCCGAGCCTGGGCTACAAGACCGACCACCGCGAGACGGTCGAGTGGTACAAGGGCATCGCCAGTGCCACCGACCTGCCGATCATGATCTACAACAACCCCGTCGCGTACGGCGTGGACTGCACGCCGGCGATCCTCGCAGACCTGGTGGACACGCCGCAGATCGTCTGCATCAAGGAAGAAACCGGCGATATCCGCCGCGTCACCGACATGTACGTCGAGTTCGGCAATCGCTTCAGCATCTTTTGCGGGGTTGATGACCTGATCGTCGAGAGCTGCGCACTCGGCGTCACCGGCTGGGTGTCCGGCATGACCAACGTGTGGCCGGCTGAATGCGTGAAGCTGTTCAACCTCTGTGCCGAGCAACGTTTCGCTGAAGCCCGCGAGCTGTATCACATCCTCACCCCCTCCTTTCACCTGGATGTGCACGTCAAGCTGGTGCAATACATCAAGCTGGCCGAGCACCTGGTATACGGCGCGCCCGAGTGGACACGCGCACCGCGCCTGGCGTTGGTAGGCCAGGAACGCGAGTACGTCATCAATACCGTGCAAAAAGCCATCGACACCCTGGCTGCGCGCGGCTGACCCTGCGCGGGCCCCTTGCCTGCAAGAGGGCCCGCCCCTTTCACTGAAAGAGAACTGCCATGTCTATTACAGGTCATTTGTTGATCGGTCAGTCGAGGGTTGCCGGTGCAAACGGTCAACTGCAGGGCATCAACGCCGCGACGGGCGAGCCGCTATCGCCAGTATTCGGTGGCGCCAGCCTGGGTGATCTCGAGGTCGCCTGCGCCTTGGCGGACGCGGCGCTCGACAACTACCGCGAAACCATGCCCGAGGTCCGGGCGGTGTTTTTGCAAACCATCGCCCGCCACATCCTGGCACTGGGTGACGCACTGATCGAGCGCTGCATGGCCGAAACCGGTCTGCCTCGCGGGCGAGTCGAAGGCGAACGCGCCCGCACTGTCGGCCAGCTAGCGCTGTTCGCATCGGCTGTTCGCGAGGGTAGCTTCCTAGGGGTACGTATTGACCCGGCAATCCCCGCCCGCACGCCGCAAGCCCGCGCAGATATTCGACTACGCAACATTGCCATCGGCCCGGTGGCGGTCTTTGGTGCCTCCAACTTTCCCTTGGCCTTTTCGGTCGCCGGAGGCGATACCGTCTCCGCGCTCGCTGCCGGTTGCCCCGTCATTGTGAAGGCCCACTCTGCGCATCCGGGCACGTCCGAACTGGTCGGTCGGGCGATTCAACGATCAGTGCGCGAATGCAACTTGCCGGAGGGGGTGTTTTCCCTGCTGTTCGATGCGCAGCACACGATCGGCCAGGCCCTTGTTGCCGATTATCGAATCAAGGCTGTTGGCTTCACCGGTTCGCAACAGGCCGGCCTGGCACTGATGAGCATCGCCGCGGCACGCCAGGAGCCGATCCCGGTCTATGCAGAAATGAGCGCGATCAACCCCGTTGTCTTGCTGCCCCATGCATTGGCCGCACGTGGCACCCAGATCGCAGGCGCGTTTACCACCTCGCTGACCTTGGGCGCAGGCCAGTTCTGCACGAACCCTGGGTTGATCCTGGCCATTGAAGGCCCGGAACTCGTGGCCTTTGAACGTGCCGCAAGCGAGGCCCTGACCACACTGCCTGCGGCGACCATGCTGACGCGCCAGATCCACGCAAACTATTGCGAGGGGGTCGATAAGCTAAACGCACACCCCGCGGTGGAGCTGCTTGCCCGGGGCAAGCCGGGCGAGCGTTTTCAAGGGCAGCCGGCCCTGTTTGCTGCGAGCGCCGCCGCGTTCCTCGCACAACCACAGCTGCGCGAAGAGCTGTTCGGCGCCTCATCGTTGATTGTTCGCTGCCCTGATGCAGCAACGTTGCAGCAGGTTCTCAGCGCAGTGGGCGGCCAATTGACGATTGCGGTTCACGCCCACACAAGCGACTACCCGACACTGGCGGCACTGCTGCCTACCCTGGAGAAAAAGGCCGGCCGCGTGCTGCTGGACGGTTTTGGTACCGGCGTGGAGGTCGGCCATGCCATGGTCCATGGCGGGCCCTTCCCTGCCACATCAGACTCGCGTACCACCTCGGTGGGCAGCTTGGCGATCCAGCGTTTTCTGCGACCTGTGTGCTATCAGGATTTTCCCCAGGCACTATTGCCCCCTGCGCTTCAGGATCAAAATCCATTCGGCATTGCCCGGCGGGTGGACGGTACGGTTGAGCCTTGACGGTGAAATGTTTCGCTCTCATCTATTGGAAGCGTCCTACGCTCGTGTGCCTGAGGTATGATCGCCTGAAGAGGATCTCAAATCCTGGATCCACTCACCTGCCAGTAGCTGAAGAATGTCTAAAAAAGAACCCTCGCCCAACCTGCGCATCAAACGTCAAAGCTTGCCTGAAACCTTGGCGGAATCACTGCGTGAGCGGATTCTCAACGGGGAATTCAAGGAAGGTGAGTCACTGATCCAGGAGACCATTGCGACGGAGTACGGCGTCAGCCGCATGCCAGTGCGTGAAGCTTTCAAGGAGCTGGAGGCATCCGGCCTGATCACCACTCAGATCCACAAAGGCTCGGTGGTAAAGTCCATCCCGCCGGAGCAGATCGAGGAGTTGTTTGACCTGCGCGCGCTGCTGGAGTCAGAGCTGCTGGAACGTTCGCTGCCGAAAATGACAGACGCGCATTTCGCCGCCACCAAACGACTGCTGCCTCAACTCGAGGCGGCTTATGTGAACGATGACATTGCGCAATGGGGCAGACTCAACTGGCTATTCCACGAAAGCCTGTACGCAGCGGCCGATCGCGTGCAGACCTTGGCGATCGTTCAGGGCATCAACGTCCAGACTGATCGTTACATTCGCTTGCAACTGTTGTTGACCGCCGGCAAAAAAGAAGCCGAAGTCGATCACCGTGAATTGCTCAAGCTGTGCGAAGCAGGCGACGTCAAAAAAGCCGTGCAGTTCCTACGCAAACATATCCAACGGGCGGGTCATGACCTGGTCACGCTGCTCAAGAAAAAACGCGAGAAAGAAAACCAGGCCTGAGCCCCAAGGCCCCTCCTTCAACGAAGGGGCCTGCCATCCTGTGCGCTTAACCCAGTTGAAACCCATGCGCCAACGGGTCACGGTCATCCACAAACAGCGTGTTATGCCCCGTCACCCGAGCCCAACCGGCGACACTCGGCAAGATCCCGGCAAACGCACCGACTTCAGTCGCCGACTCGACCCGACAATCAAACAGCGTGCCGATGATACTTTCGTGAACAAACTCATCGCCCACCTTCAAGCGATTTCTGGCAACCAACTGCGCCATACGCGCCGAGGAACCGGTGCCACACGGTGAGCGGTCAATGGCCTTGTCACCATAGAACACCGCATTACGCGCATCGGCACGAGGGTTTCTGGGTTTGTCGCACCACATCACATGGCTGACACCCTGGATACGCGCGTCCAGCGGGTGCACCGGCGCCAGCAACGCTTGCGCCGCCTGGCGCACCAAGGGGCTCAACCGCACAATCTCGCTGACCGCCATTGCGTCCAGGCCTGCCCAACCTGCCTGGGGCTCGATGATCACGTAGAAATTCCCCCCATAGGCCAGGTCGATCGTCAACTTGCCCAGGGTCGGCACGTCGAGCTGCACATCGGTGGCGTGGAGATAACTGGCAACGTTGTAGAGACGAACCTGCTCCACGTAGGCGCCATTTTTCACATAGTCAATTGCTACACGCCCCGCTGGCGCCTCGATTGCCAGCGTGCCTTCGATTCGAGGCACCACAAGGCCCGCTTCCAACGCAGCGGTCACCGTGCCGATTGTGCCGTGCCCGCACATTGGCAGGCAGCCGCTGACCTCGATGAACAGCACGCCGATGTCGCAATCCTCACGGGATGACGGATAGAGAATGCTACCGGACATCACATCATGCCCCCGCGGTTCGAACATCAACGCTTGGCGAACCCAATCGTGTTCACGCTGAAAAATCTGGCGTTTTTCAGCCATCGAAACGTTGGGCAGCAAAGGCGCGCCGGCGGTTACCACCCGTACCGGGTTGCCACAGGTATGTGCATCAATGCAGAAGAACGTATGACGAGACATGGAGATCCCCTTCTTGGCGGTTTAGTTGAAGCGGCTGATTGCATAGGGTTCGAGATCGATTTGCGGCGGCTTGCCCAAGGCAATGTCGCTGACCAGGCGTCCGGTGGTTGCGCCCTGCGTCAGGCCGAGGTGGCCATGACCGAATGCATAAATCACCGCTGGGTTGCGCGGTGATGGCCCGATCACCGGCAGGCTGTCGGGGGTTGCCGGGCGATGTCCAGCCCAACACGTGCCACCCTCGGTCTGCAGTCCGGGAAGGTAGTGGGCGGCCAGCCGGGCCAACGCGTGGGAACGCTTGAAGTTCGCCGCCGCATTCAAGCCGCCGAACTCAGCGGCACCACCGATCCTCAAGCCGCAGCTCAACGGCGTGGCGACAAAATGTCGTTCCGCGAAGATGATCTCCCTGGACAGCACTACGCCGGGCGCGGCCAGGGTGGTGTTGTAACCGCGCTCGCTTTCCAGCAAAACCTTGTCGCCGACAGCACGGGCAAGCTGCCCAGACCACGCGCCTGCCGCCACCACGACTTTATCGGCCTGCACCCACTGACCCTCGCCGAGCCTTACCGATACAGCTTCCCCATCAAGGCCTGGCCCGATACCAGAGACCTCGCCAACCCGAATGCATAGTCCTCGGCCGATCAGTGACTGGCGCAATTTATCGACAAGGATTTTGGGGTCCCGCACATGGGACCACTGCGGCGTAAACACCCCGTGGGTGATGGATGAACTCAGCGCAGGTTCGATTTCTCGCGCTTCGTTACCACTCAACGCAAGCACCTCAACGCCGTGGGCACGCTTGAGCGCCCACTGTGCGGCATCGTTTTCGAATGCCGCCGGTTTCTCGTAAACCGTCAAGGCGCCAAGTTGCCGCAATTCGTCAAGCAGGCCGTTTTCACCGAGCAGTGGCAGCAGATCCACATAGACCCGCGTGTTCAGGGCAGCCAGCGCCTGCGCGATGTGCCGGACCTGCGCAGGACGACCGGCCCCGGAAAAACGCAACAGCCACGGGATCAGCCTGGGCGCATGAGCCGCCCGTATCGCCAGGGGGCCCAAAGGGTCGAGCAACCAACGCGGCACCTTCCACAACATACCAGGCACCGAGGCCGGAACCACCTCTGTGACCGCAATCCCGCCGGCATTGCCAAACGAGGCTTTATCACCTTGAGGGTCCCGATCGATCAAGGTAACTCGGGCCCCGTCCTTCAACAGATGGTGCGCCGTCGATAACCCCACAATACCGGCGCCAATGACGAGTACGTGCTTCATGTATCACACCTATTCCAGATGGAAAAATGCCTGTTTACAGAGATCCATGCACAGGCCTCAGCAGACAAATCTAACGGAATGTAGATTGGATACATTAAACACAGATTGTCAATCACCTGATTGATGCCTGCCAAGGCTAGACACACTTGTTTGCCGGTAACATCTTTTCTACAACACATAACTAACTGTTTTATTTAACTAATTTTGTAATGTTCGGAATTTTTTAATGGCCAACACACAAAAAAACACGTCATCCCTCTTTTTCGATCAGTAAACGTTTGGTAGATTTTTGACCATAGTAGATTGGATACAACCTACAAAAAGTGCATCTTCCCCTAAAACAACAATACCAACCACAGCAGGGACTCCTCATGAACATTGCACGCCATGCAAGCGCCGCTCTCTTGCTCACCCTCACAGCAACCGCCTCGATGGTTTCGACCGCGGCCGACTCGACCTTGGACCAGATCATCGCGACCAAAACCCTTCGCTGCGGCGTCCAGCTCGACTACCCACCCGCCGGCTTTCGCAACCCCGCCAACGAGCCGGATGGCTACGACGTTCAGTACTGCAAGGACATGGCAAAAGCCCTTGGCGTAAAACCCGTGATTGTCGAAACCCCCTCCTCCGAACGCATACCAGCACTGGTGTCCAACCGCATCGACGTGCTGATCGCCTCCACGTCTATCTCACCCCAGCGTGCGATGAGCGTGAGTTTTTCCCAGCCCTACGTGAACTACACCAACGTTGTGCTTACCCGCAAAGACGCGGGCATTGAAGGCTTCGAAGACCTGAAGGGGCGCACGATTGGCGGCGTTACAGGCACCACCACCGAGCAGGAATTGCAGGTACTGCGCAAAGGCTGGAATGACAGCAGCGGCAGCTACACCGGGTTTGGCAGCGAGGCGGAAAGCTACCTGGCCCTGGCCCAGGGAAAGATCGATGGCGTGATCATCGGCAATGCATCGGCGGCCGCGCTGGTCCAGAGCGGGCAATTCCCGACGCTGGCCATCAAAGGTATCGCCCCGACACCGCCCGACCTGTGTGGCATCGCGGTAAAGAAATCCGACACGCAAATGCTCAATTGGGTAAAGACGTTCGTCTGGGCCCAAGTAAAAAACGGACGCTACACAGAGCTGTATGCGCAGTACTTCGGTGACGGCGAAGCGCCTTCGCTGGCGGTTGCCGGCGTGGACTACTAACCCCTTCCTTGAGCGGCGCACCTTGGCCGCTCCAGCCCGGAGCCTGCGTTATGTTTGGATATACGTTTTACTGGTCAATGGTGTGGGACAAGCTCCCCGAGCTGGTCGAAGGTGCCCGCACCACACTCACGCTGACCGTGCTTTCAATGATCATCGGCACGTTGGTCGCCCTGGTCCTGACCCTGTTGCGCCGCCAGGGAAAAAGCCCCGGCTACACGCTTGCCACCACCTGGGTCGAAGTGGCGCGAAATACACCGGCGCTGTTCCAGGTCTATATGATTTATTTTGGCCTGGGGGCGCTGGGGCTGCACTTTTCCAGCTACCTGGCGATGCTGCTGGCGTTGTCGTTCAACAATGCCGGCTACCTGGCCGAGATCTTTCGGGGTGGGCTGCAAGCCATTCCGAAACAACAGCACACGGCCGCTCGCTCCCTGGGGATCTCTTCCTTCGCCGCCTACACCCACGTGGTCTTCCCGCAGCTGTTCCGGGTTGTCTATTTCCCCTACGTCAACCAGCTCAACTGGGCCCTGCTCAACAGTTCCCTGGGCATGATCATTGGCCTGCGCGAACTGACGGGCGCCACCCAGGCGGCCCAGTCCGAATCATTCAGGACATTCGAGTTTTTCCTTGTCGCCGCCGGGATGTACTACGTCATGTCCAAGCTTATCGAGGGCGGCGCCCGACTCACTTTCTGGCGCGTGTTCAAGGGGTAAGCCACCATGCAATTCCAACTGGCGTATTCAGGCCTGCAGTGGAGCGATATCGGCTTTTTGCTCAGCGGCATCTGGCACACACTTCTACTCACACTCCTGGCGACCTTTCTCGGCACTTGCATCGGCATCCTGGTCGGCTGGCTTCGGCAGGAATCCGTGGTTGCCCGCCTGGCACTGGGGCCCTTGGTCAACGTCATTCGCAGCATCCCGCTGATCATCCAGTTCATCCTGGCCAACAGCTTTTTTGCCATGGCCGGCTACGCGCTGAGCCCGCTGCTGATCGGCGTCGTCGTCCTGAGCCTGTACATGGGCATGCTGACCTCGGAGCTGGTGCGTGCGGGCCTGGCATCGATCCGTCCCCAGCTGAAAAAAGCCGGCCGCTCACTGGGGTTGGACTATTGGCAAACGCTGCGTCACATCTCTGCTCCGCTTGCCTTTCGCACGTTGCTTCCTGGCTGGATTGGCACCGTGATCGGCCTGACCAAAGACACCGCACTGGTGAGCGTGGTGGGTTATATCGAGCTGCTGCGGGCCTCGCAGATTTTGATCAACCGCTCAAACGAAGCACTTCTGGTTCTGGCCGGCGCGGGGCTTTTCTACTTCGCCATCTGCTACCCCATTTCGCGCTACAGCCGCCACCTCGAAAAGGTAATGCACCATGATTGATATCAAGGATGTCCGCAAAAGCTTTGGCCCTGTTGAAGTGATCAAGGGCGTCAACCTGACGATCCACAAGGGCGAGGTGTTGTGCCTGATTGGCGCCAGTGGCTCCGGCAAGTCGACCTTGCTGCAGTGCATCAATGGCCTGGAACCGATACAGGGCGGCAGCATCCTGGTGGATGGCACGAATGTGCACGCCAAGGGCACCGACTTGAACAAGCTGCGCCAACGGCTCGGCATCGTGTTCCAGCAGTACAATGCCTTCCCCCACCTCACCGCACTGGAAAACGTGGCCCTGGCACCGCGCCTGGTCAAAAAGATCCCCAAGACCCAGGCACTGGAGCTGGCGTTTGAGCACCTGGCGTTCGTCGGGCTCGACAACCGCGCCGACATGCGTCCCGCCAGCCTCTCCGGGGGCCAGCAGCAACGACTGGCAATTGCCCGCGCCCTGGCCATGCAGCCCGACTACATGCTGTTCGACGAAGTGACGTCCGCGCTCGACCCCGAACTGGTCGGCGAAGTGCTGGATACCATTCGCAAGCTCAAGGGCTCAGGCATGACGCTGGTCATGGTGACCCATGACATCGCCTTCGCCCGCGAGTCCGCAGACCGCATCGCCTTCTTCGACAATGGTCTGATTTGCGAAGTGGGTGATGCACGCCAGGTGGTCAACGCACCGCAGCAGGAACGCACTCGCCAGTTTCTCCAGCGCGTTCTGCACTGAGTTCCTTGAGCCGGCCCCTTCACAGTCTTTGACAGTTTCCCGACAAAGCCCTCAAAGACTGGCAACCGCCGCGCCTCTAGCATTTGAGCATCCCAACCATCCTTCGGGTGCTCTTCATGTTTCGCACATTGCGCAGTATCGCGCTGCTGGGTTGCCTGCTCGGCAGCGTCGGTTGCCAGGGGCAGCCGCCGGCCTCTCCGCGCATTCCAAAGGGTGACTACGGCGCGATCATCCGACACCTGCAAGCGCGAATCCCTCAGGAAATGGCGCGGCAGAATGTGCCAGGGCTGTCGATTGCCCTGGTCAACGGCCAGGAACTGATCTGGGCCCACGGCTTTGGCCTGGCCGACAAGGCCCACGGTGTGCCGGTGACGCCCAACACCGCATTTCGCGCGGGCGGCATCGCCAAACTGCTCACCGCCACGGCGGCGCTGCAACTGGTGGAGCAACAGCGCCTGGGGCTGGATGTACCGATCCAGCAAACCCTGAGCGAATTCCATGTGCGCTCGCGCTTTCATCCAGACCAGGACGCGGCAGACCGCGATATCACCCTGCGCCGCTTGCTGAGCCACCAGTCCGGCTTGCCCAGCGAGCACCTGCGCGACCTGCACAGCACCTTCGCCATGGGCTTGATGCCAATGCGCATGTCCGGCGTGTGGCTCAGCAGCCCGCCGGGCTCGCAAGTGGCGTACTCCAATCTCGGCTATGCACTGGTGGGCGCCGCCATTGAGCGCAGCACCGGCAAAAGTTTCGAAGCCCAACTGCAATACAGCGTGCTCAAGCCCCTGGAGATGAACCAGTCGAGCTTTATCGGCACCGGCGCGGTAACAGGCTACCGCGCCATGGGCTATCAGGACGGCAGCGCCAGCAGCGATGCCCAGGTGCGCGACTTGGCTGCCGGGGGGTTATGGGCCAGCCCGAAGGACCTCAGCCACTTCGTGAGCATGCTCTTCGCCCAGGGTCTGTACAAAGGCAAGCGCTTGCTGAGCGCAAGCTCCATCGACGCCATGTTCACCCAACAAAACACCGGCAAAGCCCTCGACTTCGATTGCCAGATGGGGCTGGGCTGGTTCCTCGCCCCTTGCGGCGATGAACCGGTCGGCGCCGGCGTGCGCACTTACCAGCATAGCGGCGGCGGTGATGATTTTGCCGCACAACTGACCTTGCTGCCCGACCAGCAACTGGCGGTGATCATCATGGCCAACGACAGCAACGCCGAAGACCTGGTTGCCCGCCTGGCCACCGACGCCCTGCGCCTGATGCTTCAGGCGCAAACCGGAAAATCCGTGTGTGGCGACGGCTGCGAGGCACCCAACCACGGGTTGAAACTGCGCCATGTACCGGCCGCCATCGACCGCAAGCGCCTGGCCGGCTTCTATGCCACCGCCTGGGGTGTGCTGCGCATCCGCGACGAAAAGGATCGTTTGTCCGGCGAACTGGCCGGGTTCGACTTCGAGCTGTTGCGTGACGAACAAGGCTGGTTGCGCGCGCAAAAACGCGTGCTCGGCTTGTGGTTCAAGGACCTCGGCGAGCTTGGCCGCGTGCAATTGGACATGATCACCGTGCAAGGCCGCCAAATGCTCACTGCCCGCAGCCACGGCCAACGCATCGCCATTGGCGAGCGCATCGACCCGCCGCCCTTGCCCCAGGCCTGGGCCGACACCATCGGCACCTATCAGGTCCTCAACACCCATGAGCCCGACGCACCACTGACCGGCATCAGCGTGCGCCTGGAGCAAGGTTTCCTGGTGATTCGCGGCCAATTGCACGACGAACCGCTGACCGACTACATCCTGCTACCCGTCGATAACGCCCACGCCGTACTGGCCGGTAATGGCTATGGCCTGGGCGACACCGTGAGCCGCCAGATCAATGGCCTCAGCGCGTCGGGCTACGCCTTCAAACGCACCCATTCGCCTCACCCACCCCTGAACCTTTAATACGGATGAACACCCTGATGCGCTCAAGAAACCTATGCCTGTCCCTCTCATCGCTGTGCCTGCTGGCCACGGCAGACGCAGCCATTGCCGAGGACTGGCAATACAGCCTCAAGGCCGGCGTCGCCAACGCACCCCGCTACAGCGGCAGCGACGAACGCATGACCGCGCCGGTGCTGGGCGGCAAAATCGTCAGCCCCTGGGGGATTTTCCTCGACACCGACAAAGGCCTGGGCTGGGGCTACGAAGGCAACGCCCTGAGCTTCAGCACCTATATCGGCGCCAGCGCTTCACGCAAGGACAAGAACGAATCCATGCACGCCGGCTCCAAGCGCCTCAAAGGCATGGGCGAAATCAAGTCGCGCGCGCAAGTAGGCGTAAGTGCCAGCTACAACCTCGGCGGCGCCATCGTCGGCGCCACCCTGGAACACGCGCTCAAGGACGATGACCACAAGGACACCGGCAAGGCCTACACCCATCTGGAACTGAGCCTGGGCACCAACCTCTATGACGGCCACTACGGCTCGGTCGATGCCAGCCTCAGCAGCCACTTTGGCGACCGTGAATACCTGCAGACCTGGTACGGCGTGACCACCGGCCAGGCCGCACAAAGCCGGTTCAAGGCCTACAAGGCCGGCGCAGGCAATATCAGCAATGGCATGAACCTGGTGTGGAGTTTGCCGATCAGCGAGCACACCCAGTTCTCCACCTTGCTCGACGTGCAGTACCTGGCGGATGAAGCGGGCAAGAGCCCGATTGTGGAGCGGCGCTTGCAGACGTCGGTGATGGGGGTGCTGGAATACACGTTCTAACCTGGCGACCCAATAAAAGCCTGTGAAAAAACCAATGTCGGAGCGGGCTTGTGTGGGAGCGGGCTTGCTCGCGAAAGCGGAATGTCAGCCAATGCATCAGGTGACTGAACCACCGCATTCGCGAGCAAGCCCGCTCCCACATTTTGATCTACTGCGTTTTCTAAAGCGCTACTCGGCATACGCCCACGTCATCCGAAACGACGCACCGCCCCACTCCGAATCCAACACCTCCACTTGCCCGCCATGCCATTGCGATACCCGCTGCACCAGCGCCAAGCCAAGGCCGAAACCACCGGTGCGGCGGTCGCGGCTGGCGTCCAGGCGCATGAACGGCTGGAAGATCTTCGCCCGCCCTTCCTCGGGCACGCCAGGGCCGTCATCGCACACGCGCACTTCATAACCCTGGCCGAACTTGACCAGCGACACTTCCACACGCCGTTCGGCGTAACGGATGGCGTTGCGCAGCAGGTTGATCACCGCCCGCGCCATGAAGCGCGGTTCGATCTGGATAAAATCCACTTCACAGGTGCGCAACGACAACTGCACACCCGCCGCCTCGGCCTCCAGCGCGACGCTGCCGATCACGCTGTCGAGCCAGCTGTGGGCCTCGATGCTTTCCCGGGTGACTTGGGTCGCGCCGCGCTCCAGGCTGGCGTAGGTGAGCAGCTCGGAAACCATTTCTTCCAGCTCGCCAAGGTCGGCATACATATCGGTAATCAGCTCGCCGCGCAGGCGCGGATCGGCCTGTTGCTTGAGCTGGTCGAGCTCGAACGACAGGCGCGCAATCGGCGTGCGCAACTCATGGGAGACCGCGTTGGTCAGTTCGCGCTGGTTGGCGATGAGGTTCTCGATGCGTTCGGCCATCTGGTTGAAGTGCCCGGCCAGCTCCCGCACGGTGGAGCGGCGCGGCAGCAGGATGCGCGAGCGAAGGTCGTTGTCGCCAAAACGTTGTGCGGCCAGGCGGATATGTTCCAGGTCGCGCCAGTGCGGGCGCACCCAGAAATACAGGACGATGGCCAGGCACAGGCCGAGGAACCCATAGGCCCACAGGTACAACCACTTGGGTTCTTCCGGCAGTTTGATTTCCAACAGTTGCGAGCCACCGTCGATGTTGGCGATGAACTCCATAAAGTCGCCACGCACCACCAATTGCCCGGCCGCGAGCAATTGCTGTTCGCGTGAGCTCAGCTTCAGCTCGTCGCGCGCCACCAGTTTAAGGTGCAGACCGTAGTGGCTTTGCAACTCGGCGAGGCGCGCCGCCCGGCCCGCCTCCGGCACTGGGCGCAAATGCTCCACCAAGCCATACGCCGGGCCGCGCATGGCTTCGCGGTTATAGGTTTCATTGGCTTCGGGCAGCAACTCGTCAAAGGTGTAGTTGACCAGCCAGATGGCCCCCGCCAGACCCAGCGCCAAGATCACATACAGACGCAGAAACAACCGCAGCATCTAGACCTCCCACGCGAACGGATTGAACAGGTAACCCTTGCCCCAGATGGTCTTGATGCACACCGGCTCACGGGGGTTGTCGTTAAGCTTGCCGCGCAGCTTGCTGATGTACACATCGACGCTGCGATTGAGGCCGTCAAAGGCGATGCCGCGCATGCGGTTGAGGATGTCATCGCGCGACAGGATCGTGCCCGAGTGGCTGGCGAGCAACCACAACAATTCGAATTCCATGGTGGTGAGGTCGACCTTCTCCTCACCCAGGCTGACCACGCGGCACGTACGATCGATGGCCAATCGCCCGAACACCAGGGAGCCACGCACCGTTGGCTCAGGCACCTGGCGACGCTGCAACGCGCGCAACCGCGCGAGCAGTACCGGCGGCTTGATCGGCTTGATCACATAATCATCGGCGCCGGACTCCAGGCCCAGGATATGGTCCAGGTCGTCCTCCTTGGCGGTGAGGATCACGATGGGTGTGTCAGAGACACTACGAATCCCTCGGCACACATGCAGGCCGCTCTGGCCTGGCAACATCAGGTCGAGCACGACAATCTTCGGCTTGAAATCCAGGAACGCCGCCAAGGCCTCATCGCCCCGGTGCACCACCCGCACGTCAAAACCATGCTGCGACAGAAAGTGCGCGATCAAGCCCGCCAGTTTCTCATCGTCTTCAACGAGCAATACCTTGCCCAGCCCCAGGTTTTCCATAAGTTCTCAGTGTGTGACGCAGATTGAAGTGCAGGCATTATAGGTGGCAAGCTGGGCAACTTAAGCACCTGGCCAGCAAGGCCCGACGAAGCTTCATGCTTTTAAGACTTTTTAACAAATTGCCCGCACTCTTTAACGCCATTCACAGGGAGTTGTATGCGTAAGGATTACCTGGCGTTTTTTATCTCGCTGTTCCTGTCGCGGCTGGCGGATCAGATCCTGCTGTTTATCGTGCCGTTGATCGTCTTCCAGACCACCGGCAGTGTTTCCTGGGCCGGGCTGGCGTTTTTCGTCGAGTCGCTGCCGCGCTTCCTCGCGTTTCCGCTGTGCGGGGCGTTGTGCGACAAGTACCCGCCCGTGCGCATCCTGCATATCAGCCAAGTCTACCGGGCGCTGGCCTGCGTGCTGGCAGTGGCGCTATTCGGCCTGTTCGACGGCATCTACTGGATCGTGCTGCTGTCGGCCGTGTGCGGGGTGTTGACCACCCAGGGCATCATGGCCCGGGAAGTGCTCATGCCGCACATCTTCCAGCAGTACAGCTATGCCAAGACCCTGTCCTATTCACAGATCGCCGACCAAAGCGGCCTGGTGCTCGGGCCACTGGTGGCGGCGCTGATGCTGGAAGCCTGGGCGTGGCATTGGGTGGTACTGGGGATTGCCGGGCTGTTTGTGTTGGCGGACGTGGCGATGCGCGTGTGGCAGCGCTCCAGCACGGTAATCCCGGCCGTTTTCGAGCAGCATCGGGATATCTGGCTGCAACCGCTGCGGATTGCGTTTGGGCATATCCGCAACCTCGCCGGACTCAAGCGCCTGATTGCGTTGACGATGGGCGTGAACCTGATCATCGGCGTCACGCTGGCCACGTCCGCAGCGATGGTCACTGGCCTGTACGCCGCCGGCAAAGACGCCTACGCCTTGCTGCAAGCGGCCGGCGCACTGGTGACCATCGTGATTCTGTTCTACCTGGCGCGCGCCACCCTGCCGTTGAAGCTGCTCGGTGGGCTTTCCTACGCAATGATTGCCCTGGGCGCACTGATCACGGCGATCAGCCCCAATCTATGGCTGTACTCCCTGGGCTTTTTGCTGGTGATCGGCTTCGACAAGATGTACAGCGTGTACATGCGCAGCGTGCGGCAAAAGGTGATTCCGGTGCAGGACTTCGGCAAGACCGTGGGCGTGATTACCTTGCTCAACAACCTGCCGCAACCGCTGGCGGGCCTGATGATTGCCGTATTGGCCGCGCCCTTGGGCGTGCAAACGGTGATCCTGCTGCTGGCAGGCATCACCGCTTTGATCGGCGTGGCCGTCGCCTCAGGCTGGCACGCCACTGTGAAAGCGGAACTCGACGTCGGGTGACTCGATCAATTCCTGCTCGGCCGCTCGCACCCGCTCAATGACCAGGGGCACGTCTTTGGCGTCGCCGTACTGGTAGGCCAACTTGAGGTAGCCCTGGAAGTGCCGCGCCTCGCTTTTCAGCAGGCCGAAGTAGAACTTGCCGAGTTCTTCGTCCAAATGCGGCACCAGCGCTTCGAAACGCTCGCAACTGCGCGCTTCGATAAAGGCGCCGACCACCAACGTATCCACCAGTTTGACCGGCTCGTGGGTGCGCACGACTTTGCGCAAACCCGAGGCGTAACGCCCGGCATTCAGTTGGCGCAGTTCGATCTTGCGCTTTTTCATCAGGCGCATGACTTGTTCGTGGTGCACCAGTTCTTCCCGGGCCAGGCGCGACATCATATTGATCAGGTCGACATGGCTGTAGTACTTGGCGATCAGGCTCAAGGCGGTGCTGGCGGCTTTGAATTCACAGTTCTTGTGGTCGATCAGCAGGGTTTCCTGATCGGCCAAGGCAGCCTGGACCCAGGCGTCGGGGGTGCGGCAGCCGAGGAATTCGTGGATTTCGGGCAGGTTCATCGGGCTCACGGGCAAAGGATCACAAAAGGGCGCCGATTATACCGACCACGCCGCAGACCACCAGCCACCGGCCTTGATGTGTATCAACATGACGTGCGCCGGGCAGCAACTATAGTTGTTCCATGCCCCCCCTTTTCATGGAGAACCCGAACATGCAAGCCATCCGCAGCATCCTGGTCGTCATCGAGCCCGAACACTCGGAAAGCCTGGCCCTCAAGCGCGCCAAGCTGATTGCCGGGGTCACTGGCGCGCACCTGCATTTGCTGGTGTGCGACAGAAAGCATGAGCATTCGGCGCTGCTGAGCTTGCTCAAGGCCGGCTTGCAGGAGGATGGCTACAGCGTCACCACCGAACAGGCGTGGAATGACAGCCTGCATACAACCATCATTGATGTGCAGCAGGCCGAAGGTTGTGGGCTGGTGATCAAGCAACACTTTCCCGACAGCCCGCTGAAAAAGGCGTTGCTGACGCCAGCGGATTGGAAGTTGCTGCGCTACTGCCCGACGGCAGTGCTGCTAGTGAAGACGTCTACGCCGTGGGCTGGGCGCGTGATCCTGGCGGCCATCGATGTGGGCAATACCGACGCTGAGCACCGTGAACTGCACGCGGAAATCGTCGGCCATGGCTTCGACATCGCCAGCCTGGCCAAGGCGCAACTGCATGTGATCAGTGCCCATCCGTCGCCAATGCTGTCAGCGGCAGACCCAACGTTCCAGCTCAAGGAAACGATTGAAGCGCGCTACCGGGAACAGTGCCGGGCCTTCCAGGCCGAGTTCGATATCGACGACTCAAGGCTGCACATCGAGGAAGGCCCTGCCGACGTGCTGATTCCCTTTGCGGCGCACAAGTACAGCGCCGCCGTCACCATCATTGGCACCGTGGCGCGTACCGGCATTTCCGGCGCGTTGATCGGCAATACGGCGGAAGTTGTACTCGACCAGCTGGAAAGTGATGCGCTGGTGCTCAAGCCGACAAGCCTTATGGATCACCTGGAAGAGCTGGCCAGCAAGGCCTGAGAACAATGCAGTTCAACCTGTGGGAACGGGTTTGTGTGGGAGCGGGCTTGCTCGCGAATACGGTCTGTCAGTAGCAAATATGTTGTCTGACCCACCGTATTCGCGAGCAAGCCCGCTCCCACACAAGCCCACTCCACAGTGGGTTAGGTGTTATCAGTTGGAAAACACATCCCTCAAGAAACCCGGTGCGATATAGCGCTGGTAATGCGCCTCGGACAGGATAAAAAACTCCCGATCAATCGCATCACGCAAATCCGGCAAGGCCCAGGCGCGAAATTCCGGCAACAGCACCATGCCATAGGCCTCCAGATTGGAGATCACCCGCGCGCCCCGGGCAATCAACTGGTACGCCCAGCAATACTCCGACTGGTGCGGCACGAAGCGAATCTTGCGCTGCTCCAGCTGGCCGCGCAGGGTCTTGGGGTCGAAAACCTCCACCTTGCCGGCCATCACCTGCACCAGCAGTTGCTCCAGGCGCAGCCAGACCGCACGCTTTTCTTCTTCGTTATAGCCATTCCACTGGATCACTTCATGGTGGAAACGCTTGCAGCCACGGCACACGAGATCGCCGTAGACCGTGGAGCACAGGCCTACGCAGGGGGTCTTGATGGTTTGGTTGGGCATGGGTAACAACACGCAAATCAGCGAAACAATGCGTCATGTTAGCCCTTTGTCTAACCTTGATCACCCTGCAAACTTGGTTAGGCAACTTACCTTTAGATTTTTTTTGCCGTAGAATCATCCGGCCTTGTAAGGCGCCAATAATCCGCTGGAAGCTGTTTTCAAAGCGTCACGAGCACAGTCGTTCCTTCAGAACGGTGTTGGCGATGGTCAATGACTCGGTAGGTCAATGCCCTCGCCAACCCTCATCAGCCCCGTTCTGCAGGCGTAAAACTTTGAAAGCAGCTTCTGTGAGGAATGCCGGCAGCGCTGGCTTTGCGGCCCAAAAAGCCCCCGAGCGCATGCGTGCCGTTCATTTCTGGATGAGCGTCCCGTGGGACCACTGATGAGGGTAATAACTGTGCTTGAAGCCTACCGCAAACATATCGAAGAGCGTGCAGCCCTGGGTATTGTTCCCCAGCCGCTTAACGCCGAACAAACCGCAGGCCTGGTCGAGCTGCTGAAAAATCCTCCGGCTGGCGAAGAAGAATTCCTCGTTGACCTGATCACCAACCGCATTCCACCTGGTGTTGACGAAGCTGCCTACGTCAAGGCCGGTTTCCTGTCTGCCCTGGCCAAGGGCGAAGCCACTTCCCCCCTGATCAGCAAACAGCGCGCTGTTGAACTGCTTGGCACCATGCAAGGCGGCTACAACATCGTGACCCTGGTCGAGCTGCTGGACGATGCCGAGCTGGCACCTGTCGCCGCCGCCCAACTCAAGCACACCCTGCTGATGTTCGACGCGTTCCACGACGTGGCCGAAAAAGCCAAGAACGGCAACGAACACGCCAAAGCCGTGATTCAGTCCTGGGCTGACGGCGAGTGGTTCAGCAACCGCCCTACCCTGGCCGACAAGATCAGCCTGCGCGTATTCAAGGTTACCGGCGAAACCAACACCGACGACCTGTCCCCTGCTCCCGATGCCTGGTCCCGTCCAGACATCCCGCTGCACGCCCTGGCCATGCTGAAAATGGCTCGCGAAGGCATCGTGCCGGACGAGCAAGGCAAGACCGGCCCGATGAAGCAGATCGAAGAGATGCGCGGCCAAGGCTTCCCGATCGCCTACGTCGGTGACGTGGTCGGTACCGGTTCGTCGCGTAAATCGGCAACCAACTCCGTACTGTGGTTCTTCGGCGATGACGTTCCTTACGTGCCGAACAAGCGCGCTGGCGGTTTCTGCTTCGGCAGCAAGATCGCTCCAATCTTCTACAACACCATGGAAGATGCCGGCGCACTGCCAATCGAATTCGACGTTACCAACATGAACATGGGCGACGTGATCGACCTGTACCCGCATGCTGGCAAAGTCTGCAAACACAACAGCGACGAAGTCATCACCACCTTCGAAATGAAGACCCCGGTGCTGTTGGACGAAGTTCGCGCTGGCGGCCGTATTCCGCTGATCATCGGTCGCGGCCTGACCGACAAGGCACGTACCGAGCTGGGCCTGGGCCCTACCGACCTGTTCAAGCTGCCTGAAGCACCTGTCGACACCGGCAAAGGCTTCACCCTGGCACAGAAAATGGTCGGCAAGGCGTGCGGCCTGCCGGAAGGCAAAGGCGTTCGTCCTGGCACCTACTGCGAGCCGAAGATGACCACCGTGGGTTCCCAGGACACCACCGGTCCAATGACCCGTGATGAACTGAAAGACCTGGCGTGCCTGGGCTTCTCGACCGATCTGGTGATGCAGTCCTTCTGCCACACCGCGGCTTATCCAAAGCCGATCGACGTGACCACCCACCACACCCTGCCTGACTTCATCATGACCCGTGGCGGTGTATCGCTGCGTCCAGGCGACGGCATCATCCACAGCTGGCTGAACCGCATGCTGCTGCCGGACACCGTCGGCACCGGTGGTGACTCCCACACCCGTTTCCCGATGGGCATCTCGTTCCCGGCCGGTTCTGGCCTGGTCGCGTTCGCCGCAGCCACTGGCGTAATGCCACTGGACATGCCGGAATCGATCCTGGTGCGCTTCAAAGGCAAGATGAAACCTGGCATCACCCTGCGTGACCTGGTTCATGCCATTCCTTACTACGCGATCCAGTCGGGTCTGCTGACCGTAGAGAAGAAAGGCAAGAAAAACGCCTTCTCCGGCCGCATCCTGGAAATCGAAGGCCTGAACGACCTGACGCTGGAACAAGCTTTCGAGCTGTCCGACGCCTCGGCTGAACGTTCGGCTGCCGGTTGCACCATCAAGCTGTCGAAAGAGTCCGTCACCGAGTACCTGAACTCCAACATCACCCTGCTGCGCTGGATGATCGGTGAAGGCTACG
Source organism: Pseudomonas sp. B611 (assembly GCF_055407965.1). NCBI lineage: Bacteria > Pseudomonadati > Pseudomonadota > Gammaproteobacteria > Pseudomonadales > Pseudomonadaceae > Pseudomonas > Pseudomonas sp. B611. The sequence continues at coordinate 84,596 of NZ_JBUZST010000015.1, read as the reverse complement.
GCGACCCGCGTACCCTGGAACGTCGCGCCCAAGCGATGGAAGCCTGGGTTGCCAACCCAGAGCTGATGGAAGCCGATGCCGACGCGGAATACGCCGAAATCATCGAGATCGACCTGTCGGAAATCAACGAGCCTATCCTCTGCGCGCCAAACGACCCGGACGATGCCCGTCTGCTGTCGAGCGTTGCCGGCGAGAAGATCGACGAAGTGTTCATCGGTTCGTGCATGACCAACATCGGTCACTTCCGCGCTGCCGGTAAACTGCTGGAACAGGTCAAGGGTCAGCTGCCAACCCGTCTGTGGCTGTCGCCGCCGACCAAGATGGACGCTCACCAACTGACCGAAGAAGGCTACTACGGCATCTACGGCAAGGCTGGTGCGCGCATGGAAATGCCGGGCTGCTCGCTGTGCATGGGTAACCAGGCACGTGTCGAGCCGAATTCGACTGTTGTGTCGACCTCGACCCGTAACTTCCCGAACCGTCTGGGTGACGGCGCGAACGTCTACCTGGCTTCGGCTGAGCTGGCGGCAGTTGCTTCCACTCTGGGTCGCCTGCCGACCGTCGAAGAGTACATGGGCTACGCAGCGAAACTGGACACCATGGCCAGTGACGTCTACCGCTACCTGAACTTCGACCAGATCGCCGAGTTCCGTAAAATCGCAGCAAGCGCCAACATCCCGGTGATTCAAGCCTAAGATGTTGATGCAATAAAAAACGCCGCGTATCTCACGATACGCGGCGTTTTTTTATGCCTGGAATACTGTACTTGCAGCAACCCAAAACAACTGTGGGAGCTGGCTTGCCTGCGATAGCAGTAGTTGAGTCACTGTATGGGTGACTGACACACCGCTATCGCAGGCAAGCCAACTCCCACACTTTAGAACTGCACAGTCTTAGAGACCGTACTCAGGCTCAAGCAATCAGCGAATAAACCACCGCCGTAATCGCCACCAGGCCTACCGCCGTAACGAACACATTGGACGCCTGCCCACGGTACTTGGCCATGGCCGGCACCTTGCGAATCGCGTACATCGGCATCAGGAACAGGATCGACGCAATGATCGGCCCACCCAGGGCTTCGATCATGCCGAGGATGCTTGGGTTAAGCGTGGCGACTATCCAGCACACCACCAGCATGAACGCAGCGGTCATGCGGTCCAGCGTCTTCGCCGCCGGACGACGACCGGTCTTCAGCACCAGGCCCTTGAGGCCTTCGCTGGCGCCGATGTAGTGGCCCAGGAACGACTTGGCAATCGCCACGAACGCGATCAGCGGCGCGGCGAAGGCGATGGTCGGGTTGTCGAAGTGGTTGGCCAGGTACGACAGGATCGACAGGTTCTGCGCTTTCGCTTCGGCCAGTTGCGCCGGCGACAGGGTCAGCACGCAGCTGAACACGAAGAACAGCACCATCGCCACCATCAACAGGTGCGCGCGGGAGAGGATCTGCGAGCTGCGCTCATCGGCATGCGCGCCGTACTGGCGCTTCTGGTCCACCGCGAAGGCCGAGATGATCGGCGAGTGGTTGAACGAGAACACCATCACCGGGATCGCCAGCCACAGCGTGCTGAGCAACGCGGACGGCGCCGGTACTTCGCTGGCGGTGCTGAGGATGCCACCCGTCCAATGCGGGATCAGGTACACCGCCAAGAACAGCAAGGCGACGATAAACGGATACACCATCAGGCTCATCGCCTTGACGATCACTTGCTCACCGCAACGCACCACGGCCAACAGGCCGAGGATCAGCACAAACGCCAGCAGCGCCCGCGGCGGCGGCATGATGTGCAGTTGGTGTTCCATGAAGCTGCTGACGGTGTTGGTCAATGCGACGCTGTAGATCAGCAGGATCGGGAAGATCGCAAAGAAGTACAGCAGAGTGATCAGCGCGCCGGCAGTGATGCCGAAGTGCTCTTCGACCACGTCGGTGATGTCGGAGCCTTCACGACCGGACAGGACGAAGCGGGTCAGGCCCCGGTGAGCGAAGAACGTCATCGGGAATGCCAGCAGCGCCAGGATCAACAGCGGCCAGAAACCGCCCAGGCCAGCGTTGATGGGCAAAAACAAGGTGCCGGCGCCAATGGCCGTGCCGAACAGGCCAAGCATCCAGGTGGTGTCCTGGCGGCTCCAGCTTGTGAGGGTTGCAGGTGTCGATGCATAGCGTTCGTCAACGCTATTGGCCTGATCATTCATCCGGTCGGATCTCCGCATTTACACGGCCGGGACGAGTCAGAAAAACCTGACAGGCAGCGCCCCGACCATAGAAGGGGCCGGATTGTCCGGGATTCTTGTGAATAAGCAAAGACTTAGCTGAGGAACGGTGGCGTGGTATATCGACACGCCGCACCCGAGCCAGACACATTTGTTGACAACCTGGCGTCGATCTAAGCATGATCGGACCATGAACTTTATTCAGCTGCACCTCACCCGCACCACCACCACGACCGCTATCGGCGGGTCGCGCGGTGGCTGTGGGTGGTCAAGCTAAACACCCCACAGATTCAACCCAAGGCCCCGCCAGCAATGGACGGGGCCTTTTTATTGCTCCGCCCACCTGGCAATCACAAGGAGCAACACCATGGCTGACGCCCTGCTGATCATCGATATGCAAACCGGCCTCTACGATGGCCCGGAGAAGCCCTTTGAGCGCGAACGCGTACTCGCCACCATCAACCAACTGATTCAGCGCGCCCGCAACGCCAACGCGCCGATCTTCGTCGCCCGCCACACCGGGCCAGAAGGCTCGCCCATCGCAGCGGGCAGCCCGCTCTGGCAGTTGTGGCGCGGCCTGGACGTCGATGAATCCCGCGATCATCTGTTCAATAAAACCCGCCCCAGCTGTTTTCTGGGGACTGACCTGGCGCAGCAACTGAATGCGGCGCAGGTCAATGAACTGGTGATTGTGGGCATGAAAACCCAGTTCTGCATCGACACGACTTGCCGAGTGGCTGTTGAACTTGGGCTTTCGGTGGTGTTACCCGAAGATGGCCACACCTGCATGGACACCCCGGCGCTCAAAGCGCAGGCGATCATCGAGCATCACAATGCGACGTTGGCGGGGGCGTTTGTGAAACGAGTCAGGGCTACGGATATTTGGGGGTGATCGGCTAAAAAGCTGAGCTTCCTAAAGAAGAATTGTGCAGTTCGCCGTTTATGGCGTTCTGCGCAATATCCAGTTTCTCCAGGAGCTCAGCAGTTTCGTGCGCCGTCAGTGCAACGACAGGCCGGCCCCAGTCGTAATTCCTGATGACATTTATCCGAAAACCACCCGCTGCATCGAACTCCGGATACCACCCCACATCGAGTAGGAAGCCGCCGGCAAATTCAACCTGAAGCATGTCTTCTTTCAGCAGATCGACCTGCTCCGACACGGCGCCCTCCTGCAGGAGCGACAAATCGTCGTGAGTGATCGTGCCACCGGCAAACTTGAGTGAAATCAATTTGTTAATCTCCTGAATTCCTGTCCAGAAATAGGATGACCGTGGATAGCGCAGGGTAGTGTTTGTATCCATACGGGGTCCATTGAGTCTCTTCTTCGAGCGTTGCAGGAACAGGCATCCATGTCGTCTCTGCTAGAGGGAAAGTCCGCAGAGTCTGGCCCAACAAACACACCCAGGACGAACGGCGAGGAAATTCAGAATGGCCTTACGGAAGAAGAAAATTTTCTATCTCAGTAAAACGCTCAGTCTTACAAATCCCGCATACTCCCCCCTCAAACCCTTCAGGAAGAGCCTTCCGATGTCCACCACTGTTCTGGTTCTGGTTGAAACCATCAACGAATACCTGCACATCATCGAAAACGATGACTTCCACGTGATTCTGGCGCCCACGCCCGCCGAACGCGCCCAGGCCATCAAGGCCCACGGCGGGCAGATCAAAGCCGTGCTGACCCGTGGCCCGCTGGGCTTGTACGCCGAAGAAATCACCGCCCTGCCCCTGCTGGAAATCATCTGCGTGATCGGCGCCGGCTACGAACATGTGGACCTGCAAGCCGCCAGCAATCGCGGGATCGTCGTCACCAACGGCGCCGGTGTGAACGCACCTTCGGTCGCCGACCACGCCATGGCGCTGCTGCTGTCGCTGGTACGCGGCATCCCGCAGACCGACGCCGCCGTACGCCGCAACGAATGGCCCAAGGTCATGCGCCCCTCCCTGGGCGGCAAACAGTTGGGCATTCTCGGACTGGGCGCCGTGGGCCTGGAGATCGCCAAGCGTGCGGCCCTGGGTTTCGGCATGGAAATCAGCTACCACAACCGCCAACCGCGCGATGACGTGGACTACACCTACTGCGCCACGGCGGTAGAGTTGGCCCGAACCTCGGACTTCCTGATCCTCGCCACGCCCGGCGGCGCAAGCACCCGCCACTTGATCGATCGCCACGCCCTCGACGCACTCGGGCCGAATGGCTTCCTGGTGAACATCGGACGCGGCAGCGTGGTGGTCACCGCCGACCTGGTGGCCGCCCTCGAACAGCGCCGCATCGGTGGCGCGGCCCTGGACGTATTCGACGACGAACCCCAGGTGCCCGACGCCCTCAAGCGCTTGAGCAACACCGTGCTGACCTCCCATGTCGCCGGCCTGTCGCCGGAAGCCGCCCACGACACCGTGCAGCGCGTGGCCGACAACCTGCTGGAGTACTTCGCCGGGCGCCCGGTGCTCACGCCCGTCGCATTGCCCCCGCCCGCAAAATGACCGATCAGGCACGCTGATCATCATCCAACACGCTAACCTATTAAGCCGCCCCGACCTTGTCGCTGGGCGGTGGTGCGCATTAGATTAGGAAATAGTCCGAGGCCTTTAGAATAAGCAGAAGGGATAAGCATGGCGCTGAACGACCAATCGACCCAGATCCGAGCAGGCGAAGAACTTGATGCCAGCCTGATCGATCCCTACCTCAAGGCCCATATCCCTGGCCTGAGCGGCACGCCGACCATCAGCCAGTTCCCGGGCGGTGCGTCCAACCTGACTTACCTGCTGGAGTACCCCGGCCAGGAATTCGTCCTACGCCGTCCGCCCTTTGGCCACAAGGCCAAGTCCGCCCACGACATGGGGCGCGAATACCGCATTCTCAACCAACTCAAGGACGGCTTTCCGTACTGCCCCAAAGCCTACGTGCACTGCACCGATGAATCGGTGATCGGCGCCGAGTTCTATGTGATGGAGCGGGTCAACGGCATCATCCTGCGCTCCGACCTGCCGGCCGAACTGGGCCTGGACGCCGCCAAGACCGAGGCGCTGTGCAAGAGCTTTATCGACAAGTTCGTCGAACTGCATCAGGTGGACTACACCGCGTGCGGCCTGGCTGACCTGGGCAAGCCCGAAGGTTATGTGGCGCGGCAGATCAGCGGCTGGAGCGATCGCTACGAAAAAGCCCTGACCCCCGACGCCCCGCGCTGGGAAGCCGTGCGCGCCTGGCTCAACGACAAGATGCCGGCCGACCACCCCACTTCCAGCATCGTGCACAACGATTACCGCTTCGATAACGTGATCCTCGACCCGCACAACCCGATGCAGATCATCGGCGTGCTGGACTGGGAACTGACCACCCTCGGCGACCCATTGATGGACCTGGGCAACACCCTCGCCTACTGGATCGAAGCCGCCGACCCGGCACCGGTGCAACTGATGCGCCGCCAGCCAAGCAACGCCCCCGGCATGCTGACCCGCCGTCAGTTCGTGGACTACTACGCCGAACGCGCCGGCATCCAGATCGACAATTTCGACTTCTACTACACCTACGGCCTGTTCCGCCTGGCCGGCATCGTGCAGCAGATCTACTACCGCTTCTTCCATGGCCAGACCCAGGACAAACGCTTTGCGCAGTTCATCCACATGAACAAGCTGCTGGAGCAGATGAGCCTGAATGTGATCGCTAAATCAGCCCTCTAAGGAACCCCCATGTCCAAGACCAACCTGTTCGACCTCGACGGCAAGATTGCCTTTGTTTCCGGTGCGAGCCGTGGCATCGGTGAAGCCATCGCCAAGTTGCTGGCCCAGCAAGGCGCCCACGTGATTGTCTCCAGCCGCAAACTGGACGGTTGCCAGCACGTGGCCGACGCAATCATCGCCGATGGCGGCAAGGCCACGGCCATTGCCTGCCACATCGGTGAAATGGAGCAGATTACCCAGGTGTTCGCCGGTATCCGCGAACAGTTCGGCCGCCTGGACATCCTGGTCAACAACGCTGCCACCAACCCGCAGTTCTGCAACGTATTGGACACCGACCTCGGCGCGTTCCAGAAGACCGTGGACGTGAACATTCGCGGCTACTTCTTCATGTCGGTGGAAGCCGGCAAGCTGATGCGCGAGAACGGCGGTGGCAGCATCATCAACGTGGCGTCGATCAACGGCATCTCCCCGGGCGTGTTCCAGGGCATCTATTCGGTGACCAAGGCGGCCGTGATCAACATGACCAAAGTCTTCGCCAAGGAATGCGCTGCGTTCGGCATTCGCTGCAACGCCCTGCTGCCGGGCCTGACCGACACCAAGTTCGCCTCGGCACTGGTGAAAAACGACGCCATCCTGAAAACCGCGCTGGCGCAGATCCCCCTCAAGCGCGTGGCCGACCCGAGCGAAATGGCCGGTGCAGTGCTGTACCTGGCGAGCGATGCGTCGAGCTACACTACTGGCGTTGCGCTGAATGTGGATGGCGGGTTCCTGTCCTGATCATGCATTAGATCGTTCCCACGCTCTGCGTGGGAACGCCGCCGGTGACGCTCTGCGTCACGCCTGCAAGAACGGACGCAGAGCGTCCAGGGATGCATTCCCACGCAGAGCGTGGGAACGATCAATGAACGGTGTTCAGTTCAATCAAGCATTCGGCGGTTGCTGACGAAAGCTCACCGCCAGGCGGTTCCAGCCACTGATGCTGGACACCGCCATGGTCAGGTCCACCAGTTCCTGCTCATTGAACTCCACCCTCACGGCGGCGAAGAGCTCATCCGTCACCTGCGAAGTGGGCAGCGCCGCCACCGATTCGCTCCAGGCCAGTGCGGCCTTTTCCCGCGCGGTGAAAAACGGCGAATCGCGCCACACACACAACGCAAACAAACGCCGCTCGGTCTCGCCGCGCTGGCGTGCCGCCATCGAGTGCATGTCGGTGCAGTACCCACAGTGGTTGAGTTGCGAAACGCGGATCTTGATCAACTCAAGCAAGGGCTGTTCGATCGACAGGCCAAAGGTGTTCGCCTCCAGCATCAACATGGCCTTGAGCGCTTGCGGTGAAGCCGTGTAGTAATCGAGACGGGGTTCCATGGCGTGCTTCTCTGAAATGACACCCCAGCCTAGAACCCCCGCGTCATAAGCCCTATAGCCAATCGGTCGGTTTATGCGCAGACCATTTTGCACCCACCGCGCCAGCGCGTAGTCTTGGCGCAGACTGAAGCCTTGGGATACAACATGGAACTGCACGTGGTGATCAACGGCCGCAAGGACCTGGCCGAACAGCTGTACCAGCAACTGCGCGAAGCCATCCGCACCGGGCGCCTGGCCGCCGGTGCGCAATTGCCGCCCAGCCGTTTGCTGGCTGAGCAGTTGGGGGTGTCGCGCAAGACCGTGTCCGACACCTACGCCACCCTGACCTACGAAGGCCTCCTGGTGGGCAAGACCGGCCGCGGCACCTTCGTCAACGCCCATGCGCTGCAGGCTGAACGCCCGCAATCGGCCACGGACCTGGCTTGCGCCGCCAGCTTGGCACAGTGGCAAGCGCTGCCCTCGCCCATGCGCCACCCCACGCGCGACAGCACCTTGCGCTACGAATTTATCGGCGGCGCCACCAGCCGCAATCAGTTCCCCCAGGATGAATGGCGGCGCTGCACCCAGGATGCATTGCGGCGCATTGCACAGAACAGCGGTTTCTACAGCCAGCCCGAAGGCTTGCCCGCCCTGCGCAGTGCCATCGCCGGGCACATCGCGTTTTCGCGGGGCGTGAAATGCCGTGACAGCGACATCGTGGTCACCAACGGCGCGCAGCAGGCGCTCGACCTGATCGCCCGCGTCGTGCTCGAGCCCGGCAGCATCGTCGCCATGGAAGACCCCGGCTACAGCCCCGCACGCCAGCTGTTCATGGCAATGGGGGCCAGCGTCGCCAGTGTGCCGGTGGACGAACAGGGTATCCAGGTCGATAAGATCCCTGACGGCACGCGCCTGATCTACGTGACGCCGTCGCACCAATTTCCCCTCGGCATGCCCATGAGCCTGCCACGCCGCGAAGCCCTGCTGGCGCGGGCCTTCGAGCTGGGGGCGATCATCATCGAAGACGACTACGACAGCGAATTCCGCTACGAAGGCCGCCCCACCGATTCACTGCAAAGCATGGACAACCGTGGCGTAGTGACCTACGTCGGTACCTTTTCGAAAACCCTCCTGCCCGAGCTGCGCCTTGGCTACGCGGTGCTGCCACCGGCGATCCATGGCGCCGTGCTCAAGGCCAAGCAATTGACCGACCAGCACAGCTCTACCTTGCCGCAATGGGCACTGGCCAAGTTCATCAGCGAAGGTTACCTGCTCAAGCACATCCGCCGCTGCCACACTGTGTATGCCGGGCGCCGTGAGCGCATCCTGCAACGGCTCGCCGGGGACTTGTCGCCCTGGTTCGAAGCGGTGCCCACCGTGGCCGGGTTCCACATGGCGGCGCTGTGCAAGGGCGCGATCGATATCCCGCTGCTGATTCAGCTGGCACGCCAGGTGGAGGTCGGCTTGTACCCACTGGACGTGTTTTTCCATGACGCACCGCTGCGCGCGGGGTTGATCATCGGCTTTGGCGCCATCGAGACCCTGGACATCGACCCGGCCCTGGACCGGGTGCGCGATATCCTGCAGCAGATTGGCTAGGGGATTTACCGGCGGATTGGTCATTGGTACTGGCACAACAAGGCTCTAGCCTGTGCACTGACACCCGCCCCCGGAGACCATCGCCATGCCTGCCTGTGCCTTCAACACTGTCCATGTCCGCGCCACCGCCGGGCGCTCCAGGGAGCTGGGCGAACGCCTGCAACTCATCGCGCAAGCGGTGCGCACCAGCCCCGGCTGCCTGGACTACAACGTGTGCCGCAGCCCGCTGGACCTCAACCAGTGGACCGTCAGTGGCCACTGGGCCTGCGCCGAACAACGCAACGCGCACTTCGCCCTGCCGGCCCTCCAAGGGTTTATCGACCTGACCGGCGAACGCCTGGCCAGCCGCCTGGTGTTCGACCATTAAGGCATTGGCCTCCTGCACTTCACCAGGATTGGTTATTGGTGCCCCCGGCCACGCGGCGTAGGGTGAACAGGTCTCGAACTACTCGGAAACCTCGCCATGAAACGACTGCTCGCCGCCTCCCTGATGCTCGCCTCCCTCAGCGCCTTTGCCCACGAACCGGTGTACAACCAGGAATCGATCAAGGTCTTGCAGGAACACGCGCTGACCAATGTGCCTGGCAAGAAAACCATCATGCTCACCGTGGACTATGCACCTGGGCAAGCCACCGTACCCCATAGCCACACCGGCACCGCCGTGGCCTACGTGCTGGAAGGCGAAATCACCTCGCGGGTGAACGATGAGAAGGCGATCACCTACAAGGTCGGCGAATCGTTTTATGAGCCGGCGGGGTCGCGGCATTTTGAATCGAGCAATGCCAGCCAGACCAAACCGGCTAGGTTGCTGGTGGTGATGGTTATGGATGATAAAGCCGAGGTACTGACCCCGCTGCCACAGTAACCCGCCCCCAAAATCCATGTGTGTGCAGGCTTGTGTGGGAGCGGGCTTGCTCGCGAATGCGGTGGGTCAGTCGAAGTATTTGTGGCTGACAGTCCGCATTCGCGAGCAAGCCAGCTCCCACAGGTTGAATGGTGTGCTTTCAAGGATTCAGGGGCGTTTGAACTGGCGCCGTAACTCTTCGATACGGGGCCGGCACAGGCAGCCTTCCAGATGATCATTGACCATCCCCATCGCCTGCATCAGCGCATACATCGTGGTCGGCCCCACATACGTCCAACCGCGTTTCTTCAAGGCTTTCGACAAACGCACTGACGCCAGCGACGTGGGATTGCCCGTCCAATAGGCCATGTCCACCACCTTTGGACGCTCATCATCCGCTGGCTCAAACGCCCACAACCAGCGCGCCAACGACCCCGCCTCATCCACCAGCTCACACGCCCTGCGTGCATTGTTGACGGTGGACACGATCTTCGCCCGATTGCGCACAATGCCCACGTCCTGCATCAGCCGCTCAATATCGGCCTCTCCATACTGCGCCACCCGGCGAAAATCAAAGCCCTCGAACGCCAGCCGGAACTGCTCGCGCTTGCGCAGGATGGTGATCCACGCCATGCCCGCCTGGAAGCCTTCCAGGCAAATCTTCTCGTATAACTGGATGTCGTCGGCCACCGGCACGCCCCACTCGTGGTCGTGGTAATGCGGGTATTGCGGCGCCGACGTGCGCCAGGTGCAGTAGGTCTGCCCGGTGGCGTCGGTGGTCAGTCCTGGTATGTCCATCCATCACCTCGTCGGCCCAGCGGCGAATGATAAGCGAAAAATTTTCCAGGGCACTAACCGCTCAAGCATCGCCCTCGCCGACCAACTGGTCAGACCGGGTCCGGTCAACCACCGAATTTTTACTTGTGATTTCAAAAAAGCCGAGCGTAGACTGGCCGCGCACTGGACTTACCGGTAAGACCACAACAATTAAGCCCTGGAACCACCAGGGCACCGAATAGAGATCCCTCCCATGCTCAGATGGTGCTCGCGTTCGATTTTCCTGCAAGTCGTGATCGGCCTGATGCTAGGCGTTGTTTGCGGCCTGGCCCTTCCCGAATTCTCCACACAACTCAAACCCCTCGGTGACGGCTTTATCAAGCTGATCAAAATGCTGATCGGCCTGATCGTGTTCTGCGTGGTGGTCAGCGGTATTTCCGGCGCGGGCGACTTGAAGAAAGTCGGGCGCATCGGCCTCAAGTCGGTGATCTACTTTGAAATCCTCACCACCGTAGCCCTGGTGATTGGCCTGGTCATGGCCTTCAGCACCGGTATTGGCACCGGCGCCAATATCCACCTGGAACAGCTTTCGTCTGCCGGCCTCAATGAACTGGCCGACAAGGGCCAGCATATTCGCGGCACCAGCCAGTTCCTGATGGACCTGATCCCCAACTCGGTGATCGGCGCCTTCGCCGAGAACAACGTGCTGCAAGTGCTGCTGTTCTCGGTGCTGTTCGGCAGCGCGCTGAACCTGGTGGGCGAAGCGGCATCGGGCATCTCGCGCCTGATCAACGAGCTGAGCCATGTGATCTTCCGCATCATGGGCATGATCGTGCGCCTGGCGCCGATTGGTGTGTTTGGTGCGATTGCCTTCACCACCAGCACCTACGGCCTGGACTCGCTGCAACACCTGGGCAGCCTGGTAGGCCTGTTCTACCTGACCTGCTTTGCCTTCGTCGGGCTGATCCTCGGCCTGGTGATGCGCCTGTCGGGCCTGCGCATGCTGCCGCTGCTCAAGTACCTGCGCGAAGAACTGCTGATCGTGATGGGCACCGCCTCCTCCGACGCCGTGCTGCCACAGATCATGCGTAAACTGGAGCACCTGGGCATCGGCAGTTCCACCGTCGGCCTGGTGATTCCAACGGGGTATTCGTTCAACCTCGACGGGTTCTCGATCTACCTGACCCTGGCCATCGTATTTATTGCCAACGCCACCGGCACACCGCTGTCGATGACCGATTTGATGACCATCCTGCTGGTGTCGTTGATCACCTCCAAAGGTGCCCACGGCATTCCGGGCTCGGCGCTGGTGATCCTGGCGGCGACACTTACGGCCATCCCGGCGATTCCAGTGGTGGGCCTGGTGCTGGTGCTGGCAGTGGATTGGTTCATGGGCATCGGTCGCGCACTGACCAACCTGATCGGCAACTGCGTCGCCACCGTGGCGATTGCCCGTTGGGAGAAAGACATCGACCTGCAGCGTGCCAACAAGGTGCTTGAAGGGCAGCAAGGGTATGCCTTCCAGGCCAAGAAGCCGGTGTTGCCGGCGCATCAGGAGTTCTAATCCATTTCATGAGCGACGCAGGTCCAATGTGGGAGCGGGCTTGCTCGCGAATGCGGTGGTTCAGTTGGAACATCTTTGGCTGACACCCCGCTTTCGCGAGCAAGCCCGCTCCCACATTTAGACCTTTGCCCATTTCACTATTGTGTTTGCAACTTAAAGGAGGCGTAGACGTGATCAGCACCTCAACCGTCGTCAATTCAGTGGTAGAAAAACTCCGCGCCGCCTTGGCGCGCGGCCAGTGGCGCCGCGGTGAAATGCTCCCCGGGCAACGCGAGCTGGCCGAACAGATGGGCATCAGCCGCCCCAGCCTGCGTGAAGCGGTGATCGTCCTGGAAACCCTCGGCCTGGTGCGCTCCATGCCCGGCAAAGGCGTGGTGGTGCTGGAAACCAGCGTCAGCGAACCACAGTCCAGCGATGCCGTGGCCGACGCGAGCCTGGAAGATATCCTGCAACTGCGCTACACCCTCGAACCCTTCATCGTCGGTCTCGTCGCCCAATCCATCAGTAGCAAGGAAGTCGGCCAACTGCGCCTGACCCTGATGGACATGCGCGAAGCCCTCGACGCTGAAGACGCCGAGGCCGGCATGAACGCCTACATCGGCTTTCACGAAGAACTGTTCGCCCTGACCTCCAACCCGATCTTCCAGAACGTGGTGCAGCAAACCAGCAACGCCCTCAAGCAGAGCGCCCAGGTGCTGCGCAACTCGCCGGAGCACCTGGCCGAACGCCTGCGGGAAAACGAGGCGGTGGTGCGCGCCATTCGCAACAAGAACAGCGCCCTGGCCAGTGCCGAGATGCGTCGGCACATCCTGCAGGAAGGCCTGCGCATGGGCATTCGCTTGAACATCCCGGATGACCATCTGGGCAGCTGATTTACTGGAGACTGGCCATGACCGCTTACGCGTTGCAACGCGACCCTATCTTCCCTGCCCTGCGCTTGATCGCCGGTAAAAAGCCTTCCGTGGATGACATCTACCCGCGCCTGTTCGACGCCATTCTCGAACAACGCATTGCGCCGGCCAGTCGTTTTACCGAAGAGAGCCTGGGGGAAACCTTCGGCGTCAGCCGTAGCGTGATCCGCCGGGTGCTGGCAAAACTGTCGCACCAGCAAGTGATCATCCTGCGCCCCAACCAGCGCGCCCAGGTGGCGGCGCCGGATGCCCAGCAAACCCGAGAGATACTGGAAGCGCGGCGGCTGACGGAAATCACGGTGGTGAATCTGGCCTGCGTGCATATCACCTCACAGCAGGCGCGCCAACTGCGTGAGCTGATCACCCGTGAACGCGAGTGCATCGACCGTGGCCAGCTTGGGCCGGCGATCCGTTTGTCCGGGGAGTTCCACCTGCAACTGGCGGCCATCGCGGGCAACGCCCCCTTGGCGCAGTTCCTCAACAGCCTGGTGCCGTTGACCTCGTTGATCATCGCCCAGTACCAGGCGCAGGCCTGCACTTATTGCACCTGGCAGGAACACCTGGACATCCTCGACGCCATGGAGCGTGGCGATGCCAGCACCGCCGTCGCCTTGATGACGCAACACCTGACTCACCTGGCCAAGCGCATAAACCATGATGTAAGTATGCAGTGCTCGCACGCACCACAGGTTTCATAACCTGCGCTTCGCACTGATTGAGTGCTTTATCGCAGGTTTGAACCATGTACAGAGATCCAAGCGTTTCATCGAAATTGAACGAACTGTTGTCCGTGCTGAACACACAACGCGCAACGCTGTCCCCGCAAATGACCACCCCCTTGAGCGCACTCAATATCGAGGCCAAGCGAGCCGGGTTCGAGCGGTTCTACCTGGGGGGTTTCGACCAGGCTGTGGACTATCTGATTATTTCCGGTCTGGGCGGCGATGTTGAATCGCAATATGCCACGGCCATTTGCACGGCACGTATTTTTGGTTCACTTCGCTTTCTGCAGCAAAACACCAAAGGATGGCTGAAGTTGGCTGCGGCACAGGACCATATCCTGGCCTTGATGTGGCTGGGTGATGCCGAATCCCTGGCGAGGGCACGGGAGCTATCTACCACACTGGCAAGCGCGGGTGATGCCCAAGGCCTGCTGAACATGTACACAATGACCCAGGACATCACTTGGCTGGAACAGGCGGTCGCGACGAACGATCACCGAGCCGAATATGAACTTGCCCAAGCCTATCGCAAGCACCCTTCGCTGGTTGCCAACGCGGTGATACGCGAAGCGCTGATTGAAGAACTGTGTCAGAAGTCGGCCGACGGCGGCCATGCGCCAGCGATCTGGGACCGCGTCTTCAAAGATCCTGTTACTGTCGCCAACCCCCTTGAGAAGCAGCAAAGGCTTGCCCAGTTGGCCTGGATGGGTCAGTTGGATGGCCTGTTGGAGTACGGCTTTGCACTCGCCGGCATGCCTCGCGACAAGACCCGTAGGCTACGCACCTACGGGCTTGAGAAAAATCTGCCCCTCGCCTACGCGCTTTTGAAATTTGCATACAGCAAAACGCAGCACACACGACCTGTCGACGGGCTGGGAGAGGCTATTGAAGACCTGCTGCATCAAATGACGCCGCCGCAATTCGAGGCGGCAACACCGCTGGTGATGGACATGGAGGCAAAAATTCCTTTGCTTTTCCGAATCCGCGAGCCATTGAGGTTGCTGGGTAACGGCCGATAACCTGCGCTGCAAAAAAAAACCTCGCATCCTAGGATACGAGGTTTTCGTTTTACTGCTTCAACACGCCGGTTACAGCACCGACTGACCGCTCAGTGCCAAGTCCAGCAACTCACGGTTGGCCACTGCATACATGGCGTAGTCCGTGCCCACGGCGGCACGGATTTCCACCATCATTGCCACCCAACGCTCCGCCATGTCCTTGTGCTGCTCAAGCCACAGGGCCACACGGACTTCCATGTCTTGTGGCGCGTCGGCCATTTGCAGCACGGAGATGGTGATCGCCCGTTGCTGCCAGTCCACATCGTCGCGGAACGCTTCGCGGGCCTGGGCCTGCCAGTTGTTGGCTACTGGCAGATCGCTGATCTGCTGCAGGTACCACGGCAGGTCCAGGGCGCTGCCAACGGCGAAGTAGGCCTTGGCCACTTCGGCGGCGTCATGCCCGGTCACGTCAGCGGCTTCGATGATCGGCAGCAAGGTGTACAGGTGAGTGGTACCTGCAACCATGCGCGCCAACAACTCCGGCACACCGGCTTCGGTGTATTTGCCGTAGCGGTTCTGCCAGCCTTCGCGGGTCGGGCCTTCCAGCAGTTCGTCGAGCTTGAGGCCCAGTGCTGCCAGGTGTGGACCGAAGTGCGCGGTGTCACGGCCAGCGTCCTGCTCGTTGCGACGGCTGCGCAGGAACCAGCGCGTAGCACGGCGACCCAGGCGCATCAGCTCGTCCATCAACTCCAGTTGCACGTCGGCAGAAACCTGGTGGTCCAGGGCTTCAATCTGACGGAACCAGTGCGGGAGGTGGAAGATGTCACGCACGATCACATACGCGCCCGCCACGTTCGCCGGGCTCATGCCGGTGGACTCTTTGAGTCGTTGAACGAAGGTGATGCCCATGTGGTTGACCAGGTCGTTGGCGATCTGGGTGCTGACGATCTCGCGCTTCAAGCGATGGCGACGCATGGCTTCGCCGAACTTGGCCACCAGGCTCGGTGGGAACGCGGTCTCCATGTCGCGGGTCAGGTAGTCGTCATCCGGTACCAGCGACTTGAGCAACGCTTCCTTGAGGTCGATCTTGCTGTAGGAAATCAGCACGGACAGCTCCGGACGGGTCAAGCCCTTGCCGGTCGCGGCGCGCTCGACGAGCTGCTCCTCGGTTGGCAGGTACTCGATGGCGCGGTCCAGCTTGCCACGGCCTTCCAGGTCGCTCATCAGGCGCTTGTACTCGGCAGCACGCTCGTAGGCACGGCGCGCGGCCAGGGACAGGGCCTGGGTCTGCTTGTAGTTGTTGCCCAACACCAGGCTGCCGACTTCGTCGGTCATGCTCGCCAGCAACTGGTTGCGTTGCTTGTCGGTCATGTCACCGGCCTGCACCACTTCGTTGAGCAGGATCTTGATGTTCACTTCATGGTCGGAGCAGTCCACACCACCGGCGTTGTCGATGAAGTCGGTGTTGGAACCACCGCCATTGAGGCCGAATTCCACACGACCCAACTGGGTCATGCCGAGGTTACCGCCCTCGCCTACCACCTTGCAACGCAGCTCGTTGCCGTTGACGCGCAGCGCGTCGTTGGCCTTGTCGCCCACGTCGGCATGGCTCTCGGTGCTGGCCTTGACGTAGGTACCGATACCGCCGTTCCACAACAGGTCCACCGGCGCCTTGAGCAAGGCGTTCAGCAGTTCGGTCGGGGTCAGCTTGTCGGCCGCGATGTCGAAGCGTTCTTTCATCTGTGGCGAGATGGCAATGCTCTTCGCGCTGCGCGAGAAGATACCGCCGCCTTCGGACATGATGCTGGTGTCGTAGTCGGTCCAGGCCGAACGCGGCAGCTCGAACATGCGCTGGCGCTCGACAAAGCTGGTGGCCGGGTTCGGGTTTGGATCGATAAAGATGTGCAGGTGGTTGAAGGCCGCGACCAGTTGCAGCTTGTCGGACATCAACAAGCCGTTACCGAACACGTCACCGGCCATATCGCCGACGCCCACCACGGTGATGCTGTCTTCCTGCACGTTGATGCCGCGCTCACGGAAGTGACGCTGCACACCGACCCACGCGCCCTTGGCGGTGATGCCCATTTTCTTGTGGTCGTAACCGGCGGAACCACCGGAAGCAAACGCATCACCCAGCCAGAAGCCGTAGTCGATGGCAATGCCGTTGGCGATGTCGGAGAAGGTCGCCGTGCCTTTGTCCGCTGCGACTACCAGGTACGGGTCATCGTCGTCATGACGCACGACGTTGACCGGTGGCACCAGGGCGCCGTCCTTCAGGTTGTCGGTGATGTCCAACAGGCCGGAGATGAAGATGCGGTAGCAGGCGATACCCTCGGCCGCGATCTCGTCACGGCTGCCGCCCAGTGGCAGGCGACGCGGCAGGAAGCCGCCCTTCGCACCCACTGGCACGATGACCGAGTTCTTCACTTGCTGGGCTTTTACCAGGCCAAGCACTTCGGTACGGAAGTCTTCTTCACGGTCGGAC
This sequence comes from Pseudomonas sp. B611, assembly GCF_055407965.1. Taxonomy (NCBI): domain Bacteria; kingdom Pseudomonadati; phylum Pseudomonadota; class Gammaproteobacteria; order Pseudomonadales; family Pseudomonadaceae; genus Pseudomonas; species Pseudomonas sp. B611. The sequence continues at coordinate 67,466 of NZ_JBUZST010000015.1, read as the reverse complement.
CAGCGCAGGCCACCGCGAGCGACGTTGCCGAAGCGCAGGTGCACGCCTTCAACCCGTGGCGAATAGACGAAGATCTCAAACTTCGGCACCGGCTTTGGCAGCTCGGGAATGGCACGCGGGTCGAACTTGAAGCTGAAGTACGACTTGTTCTGGCCGTTGGCGTCAGTCTGGTAGAAGTTGGTGCGCAGGGTGGCCTTGATCAGGTCCAGGTAGCGACGCAGGATGCGGTCTTCGTTGAGCACCTGAACATCGTCCAGGGCCGTGAGGATCGCTTGTTCCAGGCGTTGCTGCTTGTCTTCCAGATCTTCGGCCGTGAGCTTGCGCGCCAGGTAGAAGCGGGTCTTGAACAACCGGGTCAACTCGCGGGCGATGTCGGTGTGGTTGTTCAGGGTGCTGGCGATGTAACCGAGGTCGAAGCCCAGGCGGATCTGCTTGAGGTAACGGGCGTAGGCGCGCAGCAGCGCCACGTCGCGCCATGGCAGGCCGGCAGTGAGTACCAGACGGTTGAATGCATCGTTCTCGGCATCGCCATTGACGATGTGTACGAATGCATCCTGCAGGGTGTCGTTGAGTTGCTGGATGTCGAGGTCCAGGCCTTCGGCGGCGGTGAACGCAAAGTCATGGATCCAGAACTCACGGCCATTGGCATGACGCAAGCGGTACGGGAACTCGCCCAGCACACGCAGGCCGAGGTTTTCCAGGATCGGCAGTACATCTGACAGCGCCAGCGGGGTGTCGGCATGGTAGAGCTTGCAATGCAGCTCACGCTGGCCGGAGACCTGGCCCAGCGGCTGATAGAAGCTCATCACCAGCGGGTTGGCTTCGGTCAGGCTGTTGAGGTGCTGCATGTCGACCACAGCCGAATGCGCGGCGAAACGCTCGCGGTAGCCGGCCGGGAAGCCTTTCGGGAAATCCGCCAGCACGTTGGTGCCGTGGGCTTCGCCGAAGCTTTCCACCACCAGGCTGGCATAGTCGTCCTGCCAGCTGCGGCAGGCCTGCACCACTTCTTTTTCCAGCTGCAGCGGGTCGATGTCGAGGCGGTTCTTCGGGTCGACCCGCAGGATCAGCTGCACGCGAGCCAGCACGGACTCGGAGAAGAAGGTCCAGAATTCGCAGTCCGAGGCCTTCAGGCGATCCATCAGCACTTGCTGGATCTTCTGGCGCACTTCGGTGGAATAGATGTCGCGTGGCACGTAGGCCAGGCAGTAGCAGAAACGACCGTACGGGTCTTTGCGCAGGAATACGCGGATCTTGTTGCGTTCCTGGATCTGCACGATGGACATCACGGTGCTGAACAGTTCGTCCACCGGGGTCTGGAACAGGTCGTCGCGGGGCAACACTTCAACGACTTGCGCCAGCTCCTTGCCCAAGTGAGCCTTGGCCTGGAAGCCGGAACGGCGTTCGATCTCGGCCACCTTGCGGCGGATATACGGAATCACTCGCACGCTTTCGCCGTACACCGAAGAGGTGTAGAGGCCCATGAAACGGTGTTCCTTGATGACCTTGCCGTCGGCACTGATTTCGCGGATCGACACATAGTCCGGGTAGGCCGGGCGGTGTACGCGGCTTGGGTGGGCAGCCTTGGCGAACGACAGCACGGTCGGCTCACGCAGGTAGTTGACCGCATAGTCTTCGATACGCAGGTCTTCGGCCGTCAGGCCTGCACGCAGCAGCTTGGTCAGACCGAGGAAGGAGCTGGCGTCATATTCGATATAACCGCCACCTACCTCGTCACGTACCACAAACTCTTCATAGCCGAGGAAGGTGAAGTGGTTGCCCACCAGCCATTCCAGGAAGCTCTTGATCTCAGCCTTTTCTTCGCCGTCGATATTGAACTGGCTGGCGTCGATACCGGCCAGCAGGTCCTGGACCTTGGCTTTCATCGGTTCGAAATCGGCCACCGCCACGCGCACTTCGCCCAACACCTGCTCAAGCTCTTTGCTCAGCACGTTGAGTTCGGCGGCGTTGGCGCAACGGTCGATTTCCAGGTACATCAGCGATTCTTGCTGGATGCCTTCGCCCTGGGTGCCTTTTGGCAGGATTTCCAGCAGCTCGCCCTTGCTGCCACGACGCACGCTGAGCACGGTGGTTTGCAGGGTGTGGATGCTGTAGCCACGACGGTTCAGCTCGGTACGGACCGAGTCCACCAGGAATGGCAGGTCATGGTGCAGCACTTCGACCGCAGTGTGGGTCGATTGCCAGCCATGACGCTCGTAATCGGGGTTGTACACCCGCACTTGCGGTTGGGTGTGGTCAAAGCGCTCAAGCAGGCGCCACGCAGAGAGGGTGCAACCGGCCAGGTCGGAAAGGCGACGCTGGGTCAGTTCGTCCAGAGAAATGATGCCGAAGAATTGTTCAGCGAACAGCGCCACTTGTGGCAGTGCCTGTTCACTGATGTGCTGCGCCAGTGCCGCTTGCAGTTGATGCTGGAAGTCGGCCTTGCTGGCTGCGGTGAAGAACGCCATCTGTGGTACTCCGCTTGGGCTTGTTATTGATGAAAGCGTCGCGTGTTATCCCCTTGCGGGGAGACCGTCAGCTCTGTTCGCAGGTTAACCATAGCGAATCAAAGCGACAGGTGGGTGAAGCTGCACAAGACAACGGGGTCACATACAACTTGCACAAGATGCGCACCGGGCCAGATGACGGTACGACGGGCAGGTCAGGCGCCTGGCTCAAGCACATCCGTTGCGCAGCTTAACGAGTGTGGGAAGACAGCTGCTTGCGGTGCTGCGACATATTCGGTCATCGGTACGCAGGCCGGCGGTTGCAACTTGGGCAACCCGGAATTTTCGGTGAAAAAAACAGGTATTTTTACCGCACCGAGTACCGGAAATGACTGGTAGCACGCGTCAGGTCATGCACTGGGTCTGACACAGGATGCAGCACAAAATTCGCGGCAATGGCACAATTGCCCGCATTACGCCCCGCCCAGACAGGATTCCCCATGCTGCAACTGACAACCGACGCCCTGATGGTCACCCCGTGCGATGACGAAGAGGACAACATGGCCATGCTCTGCTGCCACGGCAAGAACGGCGAGATGTTCATGCTGACCCGTTACCCGGACGAAGACGAAGTGGAACTGACCTGGGACTACGAGCCATCGACCCTGGACGGGCTGAAGGTCACCCTGGGTGACACGACCCTGCTGGTGGAACTGGCTGCCGGCGACGCCGACGCGCTGGGCGGCAAGGATCAACTGCAGATCACCCACGCGACCGCTGCGTCAGACATGACCGAAGTTGAAGAAACCCTGCAAAACATCCTCAAGGGCACCGGTACCTTCACCCGAACTTAAGCTGCACAAGGGATCAAATGTGGGAGCGGGCTTGTGTGGGAGCGGGCTTGCTCGCGAAAGCGGAGTATCAGTCGCTATTTTTGTTGACTGAACCACCGCATTCGCGAGCAAGCCCGCTCCCACATTGTCTTGCGCACGCCAAACAAATTTCCTACAAGTTTTGCCAAAAATACTCATTACGCCGTTAGTCGCCACACCCCGCGATGCATTAAAGTAAGCCTCCCTAGCCCGGCGTCTTGACTCGACCCCAGGGCGCACCTCTCCAGGAACCGTCATCGATGGAACATCGTGAAGCGCTGCTCGCGCTGCGAACCTTTCTTTCTACGCAGATTCTCGGCCAGGAAAAACTCATCGATCGCCTGCTGATCGCCCTGCTCGCCGACGGCCATATGCTGGTGGAAGGCGCGCCGGGCCTGGCCAAGACCAAGGCCATCAAAGAGCTGGCCGAAGGCATCGAAGCGCAGTTCCATCGCATTCAGTTCACCCCTGACCTGCTGCCCGCCGACATCACCGGCACCGAGATCTATCGCCCGGAAACCGGCAGTTTCGTGTTCCAGCAAGGGCCGATCTTCCACAACCTGGTGCTGGCGGACGAAATCAACCGCGCGCCGGCCAAGGTGCAATCGGCCTTGCTCGAAGCCATGGCCGAGCGCCAGGTCAGCGTTGGGCGCAGCACCTACGAGCTGTCGCCGCTGTTTTTGGTGATGGCCACGCAGAACCCCATCGAGCAGGAAGGCACCTACCCGCTGCCCGAAGCCCAGCTCGACCGCTTCCTGATGCACGTGAAAATCGGTTTCCCGGACGCCACCGTCGAACGACGCATCCTGCAACAGGCCCGCGGCGAAGCGCTCAACGGTGAAACCAAGCCCGAGCGCCGTGTCAGCCAGCAAGCCATCTTTGCCGCCCGCAAGGAAATCCTCGGCCTGTACATGGCCGACGCGGTGGAGGAATACCTGGTGCAACTGGTCATGGCCACCCGTACCCCGGCCAAGTTCGACCCGGAGATGGCCGAATGGATCGCCTACGGCGCCAGCCCGCGCGGCTCCATCGCCCTCGACCGCTGCGCCCGCGCCCACGCCTGGCTGGCCGGGCGCGACTTCGTGAGCCCGGAAGACATCCAGGCGGTGCTGTTCGACGTGCTGCGCCACCGCATCATCCTGTCGTTCGAAGCCGAAGCCGCGGGCATTGACCAAGACCGCGTGGTACAGCGCATTCTTGACGTCGTTGCCGTCGCTTGAACCCCATGAACGCAAGCGATGGCATCCGCGTCACCCTCAGCGAATTGATCGAGATGCGCCATCGCGTGCGCGAAGTGCAGCTGTTTTCCACACCCAGCCAACGCAGCCCGCTGATCGGCCTGCACCACTCCAAACTGCGCGGGCGCGGTGTCGACTTCGACCAGGTGCGCGTGTACCAGGCGGGCGACGATGTGCGCACCATCGACTGGCGCGTGACGGCGCGCACCCAGGAGCCACACACCAAACTGTTCCATGAAGAGCGCGAGCGGCCGATCTTCATCATGGTCGAGCAAAGCTGCCGGCTGTTTTTCGGCTCGGGGCAGATGTTCAAGTCGGTGCTCGCGGCCCAGGCGGCGAGCCTGATCGGCTGGGCGGCGCTGGGGCACAACGACCGCGTCGGCGGGCTTGTATTCGGCGACAACGAGCACTACGAAATCAAACCCCGGCGCAGCAAGCAAAGCCTGCTGCAACTGCTCAACCGCTTGGTGCGCGTCAACCAGAGCCTGAACACCGAAAGCCACCCCGAAGCCGACGCCCTGGGCATGGCCCTGCGCCGTGGCCGTGAAGTCTTGCGCCCCGGCAGCCTGGTGATTGTGATCTGCGACGAGCGCGCCCTGACCGAAGGCGCCGAGCAGCAACTGAGCCTGTTGTCGCGGCATTGCGACCTGCTGCTGTTGCCGATCTCCGACCCGCTGGACCACGCCCTGCCCGCCGCCGGGCTGCTGCGTTTTGCGCAGCGCGGCGCGCTGTTGGAACTGGATACGCTGAACTACGATCTGCGCCAGGCCTATAAAGCCCAGGCCGAGGCGCGCATCGCCCGCTGGGAATTGCTCGCGCAAAAACTGCGGGTGCTGCTGATGCCCTTGAGCACCCAGAGCGAAATGGTCGAGCAACTGCGCGAATACCTCAACCCGCAACGTCCGGTGAAAAAGCAATGAGCAGCCTGGACCAACTGCAACCGCTGATCGCCCCACCGGCCATCGGTTTCTGGCCACCTGCGCCGGGCTGGTGGCTATTGTTGCTGCTGATCCCGCTGCTCGGCTGGGGGCTGTGGACGCTGCGTCGTTTCTTGCCCGCGCGACGCCCCGTGGCCCGCGCCGAACAACCGCTGGACCCGTTGCGCATTGCCGCCCTGGCGGAACTGGCACTGATGCCCAAGCCCTACGATGGCGCCCCGGCCGGCGCCTGGCTGCAACAACTCAACGGCCTGCTCAAGCGCCTGTGCCGCAACGACTACCCCTACAGCCAGAGCCACACCCTCAATGGCCGCAAATGGCTGGCGTTTCTCGATAACCGCTGCCCCGCTGCGGGCCTCACCCGTTGGATGGTGCTGGTGGAAGGCGCCTATAAACCCGAATGCAAACTCGACGACAAAGCCATCGCCGGCCTGACCCAAGCCGTCGACACCTGGATTCGCAAACATGTTTGAGTTCGCCTGGCCGTGGATCTTCGCCCTGCTGCCATTGCCCTGGCTGATGCGCCTGGTGCTGCCAGTGGCCGACAGCGGCGAGCCCGCGTTGAAAGTCAGCTACCTGGGCGACCTCGAAAGCCTCGCCCGCCGCCGTGCCCGCGTGAACCTCCCGGGCTGGCGCCAGCAAGCGCCGTTCGTGGTCCTGTGGCTGCTGCTGCTGACCGCCGCTGCGCGCCCGGAATGGCTCGGCGAACCGCTGCCGATTGCCGCCAGCGGCCGCGACCTGCTGGTGGCGGTGGATGTGTCCGGCTCCATGGACTTCCCTGACATGCACTGGCAGGACGACGACATCAGCCGCCTGAGCCTGGTCAAACACTTGCTCGGCGACTTCCTTGAGGAGCGCGAAGGCGACCGCGTCGGCCTGATCCTGTTCGGCAGCCAGGCCTACCTGCAAGCGCCACTGACCTTCGACCGCCGCACCGTGCGCACCTGGCTGGATGAAGCGCGTATCGGCATCGCCGGCAAAAACACCGCCATCGGCGATGCCATCGGCCTGGCCCTCAAACGCTTGCGCCAGCGCCCGGCACAAAGCCGCGTGCTGATCCTGGTGACGGACGGCGCCAACAACGCCGGGCAGATCGACCCGCTCACCGCCGCGCGCCTGGCCGCCGAAGAAGGGGTGAAGATCTACCCTATCGGCATTGGCGCCGACCCCGAGCAAACCGGTTCCCTGGGCATCCTTGGCGTCAACCCGAGCCTGGACCTCGACGAGCCGGCGCTCAAGGCCATCGCTCAGGCCACCGGCGGGCAATACTTCCGTGCCCGCGACGGTGAAGAATTGCAAACCATCAAGGACACCCTCGACAAGCTTGAGCCGGTCGAACAACAACCGACCCAGGCCCGCCCGGCGCAGGCGCTGTATAGCGGGCCGCTGGCCCTGGCGTTGATCCTGAGCCTGTTGCTGGTGGTCCAGGAACGCTGGCCGAACAACGCCCTGCAACGGCTGTTCAACAAATTCACAAGCAAGGGGATTTTCCTGCAACAGCACCCCGAATGGCGCAAGCGCCTGCAACGCCTGCGTTTGCGGAGGCGGCGATGATCGACCTGTGGCCGCATTGGTTCCGTCCCTGGTGGCTGTTGCTGCTGCCGTTGCTCGGCTGGCTGCTGTGGCAGTTGTGGCATCGGCAGAAACGCGCCGGGCGCTGGCAGATGATCCTGCCGCCGGCCTTCCATGCCGTCTTGCTCAGTGGTGGCAACGGTCGCGAAAGCAAATCGCCGTGGGTGGTGCTGGGCATCGCCTGGCTGTTGGCCGTGCTCGCGCTGCTTGGGCCGAGTTGGCAGCGGGTTGAACAGTCCAGCCAGAAACCCTCCGACCCGTTGGTGGTGTTGCTGGAACTGACCCCGGAAATGCTCGCCACCGACAGCCCGCCCAACCGCCTGGAACAGGCGCGACGCAAGCTCTACGACTTGTTGCAGGCGCGCAGTGACGCGCAGACCGCCATCGTCGTGTATGCCGGCAGCGCCCACACGCTGGTGCCGCTGTCCGACGACCTGGCCACCAGTCGCAACCTGCTGGAAGCCCTGCGCCCGTCGATCATGCCCGAGGCGGGCCATCGTGCCGACTTGGCGGTGGAAAAAGCCCTCGACCTACTCAAGCGTGGCGGTCTCGGCCAGGGGCGCTTGCTGCTGATCGGCTCGTCGCTGTCCAAACAGGAGCGCCAGGGCATTCGCCTGCTGCTGCAAAGCGCGCAATCGCCGAGCCTGTCGATCCTCGGCATCGGCAGCCGTGAAGGCACACCCGTGACCCAGGAAAGCGGTGAATTCCTCAAGGACGAACAAGGCGCGATCCTGGTGCCGCGCCTCGACAGCCCGACCCTCAAGGCCTTCGCCAACGAAATGGGCGGCCGCTACCGTGCCGCGCGCCTGGATGACAAAGACCTGCGCCAGCTTGGCGTGCTCGACCCGCCGCAAGCCCTGCGCGACGACGGCCAGCGCCTGCACCTCGACACCTGGGCCGACCAGGGTTATTGGCTGCTGCTGCCATTGCTGCTGCTGGCCGCCTGTGCCGGGCGGCGCGGCTGGTTGTTCTGCCTGCCGCTGCTGCTCCTGGTCGCGCCACAACCCAGCTATGCCTTCGACTGGCAGGACCTGTGGCTGCGCCCCGACCAGCAAGGCCAGTACCTGCTCAAGCAAAAACGCCCCGCCGAAGCCGCCGAACACTTCCAGGACCCGCAGTGGCAAGGCGTGGCACTGTACGAAGCCGGCAACTACGCCGAAGCCATCAAACGCTTTGCCGAAGGCAATGACGCCTATTCCCACTACAATCGAGGCAATGCGCTGGCCAAATCCGGTGAACTGGAAGCGGCGATCGACGCCTACGAACAGGCCTTGGAAGCCCAGCCCGACCTGCAACCGGCACTGAAAAACAAAGCCCTGCTGGAAACCCTGATGCAGGAGCAAGCGCAGCCGGAACCCGAAAAGCCGGCAAAAAACAGAGATGACGAAACCACCCAACCCGGCCAAACTGCGCAACCGGGCGCCAGCGGACAAAACGCTACGGGTGGCGAGCAATCGTCCCAAGGCCAGGGCGAAGCCGGCACTGGCGATACCCAGACCGGCGCCACGCCCCACCCCGGTGGCAACGAAGTGCCGGGCAGCGAACTGGGGGATGAGCAAACCACCACCCCGCCGCTACGCCCCAGCGACGCCAGCCTCGACGGTGAACACCGCCAGGCCCTGGAGCAATGGTTGCGGGAGATCCCCGACAACCCCGGCGAACTGCTGCGCCGCAAATTCTGGTACGAACAGCAACAACATCAGGACAAGACTCGATGAGCCGCCGCCCCACCCTACTGCTTCTGCTCGCGTTATCGGCAGGCCACGCCCAAGCGGCGAACCTGGTCGCCAGCGTTGACCGCAGCCGCCTCAACTCCGGGGAAACGGTGGAACTGACGGTGGAATCCAGCGACGTCACCCAGTTCGGCAAACCTGACCTGTCGCCCCTGGATGCGCAGTTCGAAGTCAGCGGCACCCGCCAGCTCAACCAACTCACCACCCTGGGCGGCGACAACCACGCCACCACGCGTTGGATCATCACCCTGCTGCCCAAGCAAAATGGCACCGTGGTGATCCCACCGCTGCAAGTGGGCGAATATTCGACCCAACCCATCAGCCTGCAAGTGGTCGAGACCGCCAGCCAGAACACCAACGCCGAACTGGCGCCGGTGTTTGTCGAAGCCAACCTCGACCAGACCAGCGTGTACGTACAGGCCCAGGCCCTGCTGACGGTGCGCGTGTACCACTCGGTGTCGCTGTATGACGACAGCAGCCTTACACCGCTGCAGATCCCCGACGCACGCATCGAGCAGTTGGGCGAGTCGCGCACCTACGAAAAAGTCATCAACAGCATCCGCCATGGCGTGATCGAAACCCGCTACGCGATCTACCCGCAACACAGCGGTGTGCTGGATATTCCCGCGCAGACCTTCAGCGCCACCTTGGTGGAATCACGCCCGCCCCAGGAAAATACCCTGCAAGGTACCAAGCCCGGCAAGTTGATCCACGTCAGCTCGGCGCCGCTGCCACTGACGGTCAAGCCCAAGCCTGAGCTATACCCCGCCGATACACCATGGCTGCCCGCACGTAGCCTGACCCTCGACGAAAGCTGGAACCCCGAGCCGGAGCATGTGCAGATCGGCGACTCGCTGACCCGCAGCCTCACGATCAAGGCCGAAGGCCTGTCGAGCGCACAACTGCCGGCCCTGCCCAGCAGCGAGATCAGCGGCCTGCGCCGCTACCCGGATCAACCGGTGCTCGCCAACCAGACCAATGACCGTGGCCTGATCGGCAGCCGCGAAGACCGCGAAGCCCTGGTGCCCAACCGCGTCGGCCCACTGGAACTGCCGGCGGTGGAAGTGGTGTGGTGGAACACCCACGAAGACCACCTGGAACGCACCAGCCTGCCGGCGCGGACCTTGCAGGTCGCCAACAACCCGAGCCTGGTGGTGGATACGCCTGCCACGCCCACTGTCATCACGGCGCCGGACGACAGCCGCCTGTGGTTGTGGCAGCTCAGTACGCTGATCCTGGCCTGCACCACGCTCCTGGGTTTCGGCCTGTGGTGGCGCGCGCGCCGGCAACCGGCCGTACTGCGCGCCGCACAAACCGGCCCAAGCCCGCGCACCTTGCTCGACGACCTCAAGCGCGCCACCCAGGCCAACGACCCCCAGGCCACCCGACAGGCCCTCGACGCCTGGGCGCGGCAGCAACCGGAAACCCTGGCCGAGATGGCTGCGCGGTTTATCCCGCTGTCCGATGCCTTGGACGGCCTGAACGGCGCGCTCTACAGCGAAAGCGGCCAGTATTGGCTGGGTGAAGAGCTGTGGCGCGCGGTAAAGGCCATCCCAATGGCCGAACGCGAAGCCGACCCCACTGCCGACACCACGAGCCTGCCACCGCTCTACCCCAAGTAATCACGCTCCCCCCAAAAACACCACAATCCCCTGTGGGAGCTGGCTTGCCTGCGATGGCATCACCTCGGTATGGCTGACAAACCGAGGCGCCTGCATCGCAGGCAAGCCAGCTCCCACACAAGCCAGCTCCCGCAGGGGGCGATGTGTTCGCAATACAGGTAAACTCCCCTCCTTTTCATCTTCTCCAGGGAGTTCGCCTTGCGTCTGTTCCACACCTCCGACTGGCACCTTGGGCAAAACCTGCATGGCCAGGAACGCGATTACGAACACGCCTGTTTCCTCGACTGGCTGTTGGGCCAACTCAAGACCCATCAACCCGATGCGCTGCTGATCGCCGGCGATATCTTCGACACGGTCAACCCGCCGCTCAAGGCCCAGGAGCGCCTGTATGACTTCATCATCAGCGCCCACGAACAAAACCCCAACCTCACCATCGTGATGATCGCCGGCAACCACGACTCAGGCTCGCGTATCGAATTGCCCGCACCGTTGATGCGTCGCCTGCGCACCCATGCCCTCGGGCGGGTGTTGTGGCTGGATGACGGCCAATTGGATGCCGAGCGCCTGCTGATCCCGTTGCCGGATGCCAAGGGCAAGATCGCTGCCTGGTGCCTGGCGCTACCGTTTCTGCGCCCGGCGGAAGTCACCGGGGCGCACTTGGGTGACGATTACCTGCGCGGTATCGGCCAGGTGCACGAATGGCTGATCGCTGCCGCCAACGCCAAACGTAAAAAAGGCCAGGCATTGATCGCCATCAGCCATGCGCACATGGCCGGTGGATCGGTGTCGGAAGACTCCGAGCGCAGCCTGATCATCGGCAATGCCGAGGCACTCCCCGCCAAGCTGTTCGACAGAAGTGTCGGTTATGTTGCCCTCGGCCATTTGCACAAGCCGCAAAAGGTCAATGGTGAGGAACGCATCCGCTACAGCGGCTCGCCGATTCCGCTGTCGTTCTCCGAAATCGGCTACAAGCACCAGATCCTCGACGTGACCTTCCAGGGTCAAGCCCTGGTGAGCGTCGAACCGCTGCTGATCCCGCGCTCGGTCGACCTGCAACGCCTGGAAGCCGCGCCCCTGGCGGATATTCTTGCGCAGCTCGCCGAGTTGCCGGACATCGACCTGCTCGCCGAAACCCAGCGCCACCCCTGGCTGGAAGTGCGCGTGCGCCTCGACGAACCGCAACCGGACCTGCGCCAGCAGATCGAAACCGCCCTGCAAGGCAAGGCGGTGCGCCTGGTGCGCATCGCTGCCGAGTACGCCGGAAAAGGCAGCCGTGAGGAGGAAGGCGAAGATCGCTTGGTCGAACTTGACCAGCTCACGCCCCAAGAACTGTTCAGCCGCGCCTGGCAGGACAGTTACGGCAGTGAAGTGGATGAACAGACCTTGAAGGATTTCGCCGTGCTGCTCCAGGAAGTGCAACAGGAGGGCGAACAGCCATGAAGATCCTCGCCATCCGCCTGAAGAACCTGGCCTCCTTGGCCGGCCCGTTCGAGATCGATTTCACCGCCGAGCCCCTGGCCAGTGCCGGGTTGTTTGCCATTACCGGGCCGACCGGTGCCGGTAAAAGCACCTTGCTGGATGCCCTGTGCCTGGCGTTGTTCGGCGCCGTGCCTCGCCTGGGCGATACCGGCCAGGCGAAAATGCCGGATGCCGACAGTGATATTTCCATCGGCGACCCGCGTACGTTGTTGCGTCGCGGCACCGGCGGCGGGTATGCCGAGGTGGATTTTGTCGGTGTCAACGGCAAGCGCTACCGCGCGCGCTGGGAAGCCAACCGCGCCCGCGACAAGGCCAGCGGCAAGTTGCAGAACAGCCGCCAGAGCCTGATCGACCTGGACAGCGAACAACTGCTGGCCAGCCAGAAAACCGAATACAAGACCCAGCTGGAACTGGCGCTGGGCCTGAACTTCGAGCAATTCACCCGTGCGGTGTTGTTGGCGCAAAGCGAGTTCAGTGCCTTCCTCAAGGCCAACGACAACGAACGCAGCGAACTGCTGGAAAAGCTCACCGACACCGCGCTCTACACACAGCTGGGTCGGCGTGCCTTCGACAAGGCCAAAGAGGCCCGTGACGTACACAAGCAGTTGCAGGACCAGGCGGTTGGCGTGGTTCCCCTGGCACCCGAAGCACGCGCCGAGTTGGATCAGCAGTTTGACGCCGCGCAACAGCAGCTCAAGACCCAGCAAGTCCAGCTCAAACAGCTTGAGCTTCAGCACACCTGGCTCAAGGAACTGCACGACTGGCAGGAACGCCAACGGGCCGCCACCGGACAACTGCAGCGCGCGCAAGCCGACTGGGAGAACCAGGGCCAGCAACGCGAAGACCTGAACCGCCTGGAGCAGTTGGCGCCGCAACGCCATCAGTTCGCGCGCCAGGCCGAACTCGGCAGCCTGCTTGCGCCGTTGGCCGCGCAGATTCAATCCCATAGCCAGCAACAAGCTGAACTGCACACCCGGCAGGAACAGGCCCGGCAACAACAAGCCAACGCGCAAACCGCCTTGGCCGAAGCCCTGAAACACCAGGCCGATGCAGGGCCTTTGCTGCGCCAGGCATTTGAAGAGCAAAGCACCCTCACCCGCTTGACCACCGAATTAGCCAAGCGCTCCGAAGAAAAACAGCAGCAGGAACACGCCAGCACCGAAGGCCTGACACAGCTCAATGGCCTGCTGGAAAAACAGAGCCAAGTCTGCGAACGCCTGCAACGCCTGGCGACCGAGCTTGAGCGCAGCGTCGGCCTCGCGCCCTTGAGCGATGCCTGGACCGCCTACCGCGACCGCCTGCAACAACTGATGCTGATCGGCAATCGCCTGAACAAAGGCCAAGCCGAACTGCCGCAGTTGGAACAACGCGCCACCGCCGCCGCCGAGCAGTTCACCGGGCAACGTGAAGCCCTGGACCTGCTGTATCAGGAAGCCGGTGCCGAACCCCATGCGGTGGCCGAGCAGATCCAATTGCTCGCCAGCCTGCTGCAGGACAATCGCAAACAACAGCGCGCCTTCGAAGACCTGACGCGCCTGTGGGACAGCCAGCAACAGCTGGACCAGCAAGCCACCACGCTGACGCAAAAACTCACCGATGCCCAACAGCAGCGCGAGCAACTGAACCAGACTGGCCTGCAAACCAAAGCCGAATTGACCGTTGCCGAACAAACGCTGAGCGTGACCAAACAGCTGCTGGAACGCCAGCGCCTGGCCCGCAGCGCCAGCGTCGAAGAGTTGCGCGAACAGTTGCAGGACGACCAGCCGTGCCCGGTGTGTGGCAGCCACGAGCACCCGTACCACCAGCCCGAAGCCCTGTTGCAAAGCCTGGGTCGTCATGACGAAAACGAAGAGGCCTCGGCACAGAAAGCCGTCGATACCCTCAAGGAAAAACTCACCGAGCTGCGCGGTGAAGTGGGCGGCCTGATTGCCCAGCAAAAGGAATACCTGCAACAACAGGAACAGCTGACGACGCAACAGCAAGCCCTCAAGCCAAGCCTGGATGCGCACCCGTTGTCCGCGGCGTTGTTCGACCAGGACACGGCCAAGCGCAGCGCCTGGCTGGACCAGCAACTGAGCCAACTGACCCAGAGCATCACCCAGGACGAACAGCGCCAAGGCGCCCTGCTCAACCTGCAACAGAACGCCGGGCGCCTGCAGCAACAAGTGCAAGCTGCCCAGGAAGCCAGCCAACAGGCGCGCCAATTGCTGGTGGACCAGCAACGCGAGTTGGCCAACGACCGCGAACGTCTCGAGGAGGAACTGAACGCCTTCGCCAGCCTGCTGCCTGCGCACACCCTGGAAGGCTTGCGCACCGAGCCGGCCGCCACCTTCATGCAGCTGGACCAGCAGATCAGCCAGCGCCTTGAACAGCTGGGCCATCAACGCGATGAGCTGGCCGAGCGGCAAGAACGCCAGCAGGTCATCGAGAAAGAACAGACCCACCAACAGCATCGCCAGCAACAACTCGATGTGCTGGTTCAACAGGTCGACGACGTGGCGGCCCAGCAACAGGCCGCCCAGGCCACGCTCAGCACGTTGCTCGGCGAGCACGTCAGTGCCGAGCAATGGCAACACCAGTTGGATGAGGCCGTCACCGGCTCACGCCAAAGCGAAACCGATGCCAGCAAACAGCTGCAAGAGATCCACAACGCACTGATCCAACTGGCGGCCGACCTCAAGGCCCAGCAAGAGCGCGAGCAGGCTTTGCAAGCCGAACAACAGACCCTCGCCAGCCGCCTCGGCGAGTGGCGTGCCCTGCACCCGGAACTCGACGACGCCGGCCTGGACCGCTTGCTGGCCTACGACGACACCCAGGTGAGCCAGTTGCGCCAGCAACTGCAACACAGCGAAAAAGCCGTCGAGCAGGCCAAGGTCTTGTTGCAAGAGCGCGAGCATCTGCTGGCTCAGCATCAGGCCCTGCACAATGGCAACCTCGACGCCGAGGCACTGGACAGCGCCCTGGCCAGCCTCAACCAGCAGTTGGCCGACAGCGAAAAACACTGCGCCGAGTTGCGTGCGCGCCAGTCCGAAGATCAGCGCCGCCAGGACGCCAACCAAGCCTTCGCCGAACAGATCACCCAGGCCTACGACGAGTGGCAACGCTGGGCACGTCTGAATGCGTTGATCGGTTCCGCCACCGGCGACACGTTCCGCAAGATCGCCCAGGCCTACAACCTCGACCTGCTGGTGCACCACGCCAACGTACAACTGCGTCAGCTGGTGCGGCGCTACCGCCTCAAGCGCGGCGGCAGCATGCTCGGTTTGTTGGTGATGGACACGGAAATGGGCGATGAACTGCGCTCGGTGCACTCGTTGTCCGGCGGTGAAACCTTCCTGGTGTCCCTGGCGCTGGCCCTGGGCTTGGCGTCGATGGCGTCGAGCACGTTGAAGATCGAGTCGCTGTTTATCGATGAAGGGTTCGGCAGCCTGGACCCGGAATCGCTGCAACTGGCGATGGATGCGTTGGACGGTTTGCAGGCTCAGGGCCGCAAAGTCGCGGTAATTTCCCACGTGCAGGAAATGCACGAGCGCATCCCGGTGCAGATCCAGGTCAAGCGCCAAGGCAATGGCCTGAGCACCCTGGAGGTCAAGTGAGCGAGGCGCTGCTGTATTCGTTCCGCCGCTGCCCGTACGCGATGCGCGCACGGTTGGCGTTGCGCTACGCCGGCGTGCCGGTACGTATCGTCGAGGTCAGCCTCAAGGCCAAGCCGGCCGAAATGCTCGCGCTATCGCCCAAAGGCACGGTGCCGGTGTTGAGCGTTGACGGGCGGGTGATTGAAGAGAGCCTGGAGATCATGCAATGGGCCCTGGCCCAGCACGATCCTGACGACTGGTTGCTGCACGGTAATCCGGCAGTCTTGGGGTTGATCGCAGAGAACGATCAGGGCTTCAAGCATCACTTGAATCGATACAAGTACGCCGACCGCTACCCGGAACAATCGATGGAACATTATCGGGCCGAGGGCGAAGTGTTCTTGCAGAAGTTGGAGGGGTTGCTGGCCGAGCGGGATTACCTGCTGGCAAACCACCTGACCCTGGCGGATGCTGCACTGGCGCCGTTTGTGCGCCAGTTTGCCCATGTGGATCGAGTGTGGTTTGCCGGTACGTCGTATAAACGGTTGCAGGTTTGGTTGCAGCGTTTTCTGGATTCACCGCTCTTTGTTGCCGTCATGGCGAAGGCTTGAAAGCCACACAATCCGAATGTGGGAGCGGGCTTGTGTGGGAGCGGGCTTGCTCGCGAAAGCGGAGTGTCAGTCACCAAATTTGTTACTGATCCACCGCATTCGCGAGCAAGCCCGCTCCCACATTTGACCTCATTCGCTCCTGGATCAGTGCTGGGCTTTGTGATCCAGGGCGGCATAGAAATTGGCGCTCTGTTGCAGGTATTTCTGGGTATAGGCGCTGGTGCTGGATTTTTTGCCGGTGAGTTCCACGCTGGCGGCAGCCGGCAGGGCCACGGTGGCGGAAACGGCGGAAGCAGCGATGATCGAGAAGAGATTGAAGTTCATGGCGGTAACCCTTGTGTTCGTTTGATTGAGTGGCCGGGAAGGCCTTGGAACCAAACTTACGCCCGAGGGTTACGCCTTAGAAATGCTTTGAAACAGTAGCCGTTATCACTCGAATTAATAGAAAGGCGCAGGCCCCGCAGTGCGGGGCCTGTGGCTTATTGACGCAGCAAGAACTTGAGGTCGCTAGGCGCATCGATCGGCAATTTCTGCACGGTTTTACCCAGCAGGCCGGTCTTGGGGTCACGCTCGACCACTACGATTTCATTGCTTTTCTGGTTGGCGATCAGCAAGAACTTGCCGCTCGGATCCAGGCTGAACTCACGCGGATGGTCGCCCTCTACGGAGCGGCGTTGCAGTTCCTTGAGGTGCGCGGTGGCCGGATCGATGCTGAATACCAGCAGTTGATTGGCCGTGCCACGGTTGCTCACATACAGGAACTTGCCGTCGCTGGACGCGTGCAGCGCAGCACCGGCCTTGTCGGACACCGGCTGGCCAGCCGCGAAGTCCACCAATTGGGTCTGGGTGAGTGTGCCATCGTGGTAGTCATACACCGCGACCTGGGCGCTCATCTCGGTGGTCAGCCAGGCATGCTTGCCATCCGCGCTGAACAACAGGTGACGCGGGCCGCTGCCCGGTGGCAATTGCACTGCAGCCGGGTTGGCCGGGGTCAGCGGCAGCTCGTGGTTGGCCTTGGGATCGTAGCGGTAGGCAAACACCTTGTCGGCGCCCAGGTCTTGCACAAACACGTACTTGCCGTCCGGTGACGACACCACCGAATGCACATGGTTGGACGCCTGGCGCTCAGGGTTGACGCGGCTGGCCGGGTGCCCGCTCAACTGCACGGGTGCCGACAGTGTGCCAGCAGCGTCCACGGGCAGGATCGCCAGGCTGCCGCCCGGATCTTCCAGTACCGAATAGTTGGCAACGAAAAGATAACGCCCGTCAGCGGCCACGCTGGAGTGAGTCGGTTCGTTGCCCAGGCTCTGCACCTGATTGATCAGGGTCAGTTGATGACTCTGCGGGTCGATGCGGTAACTGCTCACACGACCGACCGGATCCTTCTGACCCGGGCCATTCTCATTGACCACAAACAAATGTTTCTGGTCCTTGGAAACGGTCAACCAGGACGGGTTCGCGGCCTTGGCGGCCAAGACGGGCTGGCCCTGAAACTTACCGGTACGGCTGTCGAATTGCAGGCGGTAGATGCCTTCGCTGGTGCCGGCGGTGTAGCTGCCGACCAACAGTTCATAGGTCTCGGCCGGCGCGGCCTGCACCGACATGGCTCCAACACTGCCCGCCATCAGCAGGGGCCAGAATTTACGCATCAGCATCGGCTTCGTCCTCGTCGTTATTGTTGCCGGTGAACGCGCTCAAGCAAACCAGGCGGTGCTCGCCGTCTTCATTGATCAGCAACCAGCTTTGCAAGCTTTCATCGAAGGTCGCGGCGGCCAGTTGTTCGGGACTGAACTTCCAACGCTTGAGGTCCCGGCCGTCCATGCTTTCGATCAGCAAATGCTGGTCAAAGGTGAACTCGAAGGCGTGCAGCCCGTTGATGATCAGCATGTCGCTGTCGTTCAGGGCGCTGCTCAGGTTTGGTGTTGCGTCGGTCATGATGTGAAGTCACTGCGGGGGAAAAGACACATGATAGGTCAATTCCCCCGCCGTGCCTTGCGGCAATGGTCTAATCGATCAATGGGCGAACAGTGAGTTGCCCTTCTGCCCCGCCAACTTCTCGGGTTTGATCAGGAACCGCGCCAGTGCCGGCAAAAGCCACAGCGCACCGAACATGTTCCACAGCAACATGAAGGTCAGCATCAGGCCCATGTCGGCCTGGAACTTGATCGCCGAGAAGATCCAGGTACACACGCCAATCGCCAGGCACAAACCGGTGAACAGCACAGCTTTACCAGTGGACTTGAGCGTCTGGTAATACGCCTCTTGCAGTGGCAAGCCGGCACGCAGGAAGCTTTCCAGGCGGCTGTAGATATAGATGCCGTAGTCCACGCCAATCCCCACACCCAGGGCCACCACCGGCAAGGTCGCGACCTTGACGCCGATACCCATGAACGCCATCAACGCGTTGCCCAGTACCGACGTCAGCACCAGCGGCAGCACGATGCACAGGGTCGCCGCCCACGAGCGGAAGGTGATCATGCACATGGTCGCCACGCACAGGTACACCAGGATCAGAATGGTCAGTTCCGACTCCTTGATCACCTCGTTGGTCGCGGCTTCAATCCCGGCATTACCGGCGGCGAGGATGAATTCCAGGCCGTCCTTGTTGTTCTCCTTGGCAAATTCCTGCACCGCATGCACCGCACGGTCGAGGGTTTCAGCCTTGTGGTCGTTGAGGAACACAAGCACCGGCGCCAGGGAGCAATTGTTGTTGTACAGGCCATCGGCACGGGAGATCGAGCTGTTCAATACATCGGGGTTGCGCGACAGGGTTTCCCATTTCAGGTTGCCCTCGTTCATGCCCTTGATCATCTGCTTGGACACGGTCACCAACGAGATCGCCGACTGCACGCCCTCGGTGTTCTGCATCTTCCACATCAACTGGTCGATGGGCGCCATGGCTTCATAACGCGAACAGCCCTCGGCCGCGGTCTTGACCATCACCACCAATACATCGGAACTGGTGGAGTAGTTGCTGATGATGAAGTTGTTGTCTTTGTTGTAGCGCGAATCCGGGCGCAGTTCCGGCGCGCCCTGATCAAGGTCGCCGATCTTCAGGTTCTGGCTGTACCAGAGGCCGCCGCCAAAGGCGACCAGCGCCAGGGCGATGGAGATCGGGGCGACTTTCGGGCTGGCAAAGTTCGACAGCAGGCGCCAGAACCCGTGTTCGCGATTCGCGTCTTTCTTGCTCTTGGCGATGGCGCGCTTGCTGATGCCGACGTAGGAAATCGCCACCGGCAGCAGGATCAGGTTGGTAAACACGATCACCGCCACACCGATGGACGCACCGATGGCCAGTTCGCGGATCACGCCGATATCGATGATCAGCAGCGTAATAAAGCCCACCGCATCCGCCAGAATCGCGATCATCCCCGGCAGGAACAGTTGCCGGAACGTACGTCGCGCCGCCGTCAACGCGTTGTCGGCCTCGCTGGATTGCAGGGCGATACCGTTGATCTTCTGCACGCCGTGGGAAATACCGATGGCAAAGATCAGGAACGGCACCAGCATCGAATACGGATCGAGGCCAAAACCGAAAAAGTGCATCAGGCCCAGTTGCCAGATTACCGCTACCAACGTGGTGCTCAGTACGGCGATGGTGCTGCGCAGGCAGTTGGTGAACCACAGCAACAGGATCAGGGTAATGACAAACGCGATGCCGAAGAACATCACCACCATCACCAGGCCATCGATCAGGTCACCGACCTTCTTGGCGAAACCGACAATGTGGATCTTGACGTTGGGGTTCTGCGCCTCGAATTTGTCGCGGATCTTGTCTTCGAGTTCATGGGAGAACTTGCGATAGTCCAGGGCCAGCAACTTGCCCTGGTCCTGCGGGTCCGGGTAGGCCTCCAGCAGCGGGATATCGACGATGCTCGACTTGAAGTCGTTGGACACCAGGCGCCCGACCTGGCCGGACTTGAGCACGTTGTTGCGCAGCTGATCGAGGCTTTCCGGCGAGCCGTTGTAGCTCTGCGGGATCACCTCTCCGCCGGCGAAGCCCTCTTCGGTCACTTCGGTCCAGCGTACGCTGGGGCTCCACAGCGACTTGAGGCCCGAGCGGTCGACGCCGGAGATGTAGAACACCTCGTCGTTGATCTGCCGCAGGGTCTCCATGTATTCCTGGGTAAAGATGTCACCGTCCTTCGCCTCCACCGAAATACGCACCGTGTTGCCCAGGTTCGCCAGGTCGTTGCGGTGCTCCATCATCTTCTCGATGAAGGGGTGCTTGAGGGGGATCATCTTTTCAAAGCTGGTGGACGGGCGAATCAACGTCGCCTGCCAGAACAGGAAAATGCTCACCAACAGGCAGATCACGATCACTGCCGGGCGGTTGTTGAAGATCAGACGCTCAAGAAAGGTCGCTTTATCGTTGTGATGACTGCTCATTGAATCCCCGCCTTCTTATTATTTTGAGAGCTCTGCGCCGGCAACGGTGGCGACACGCACGCCACCCTGCCCCGCGAGGATCAAGTTGCCGTTGCCTGCCGCCGTCACGGCCGAGAGTGAAATCCGGTCCGGGCGGTTGAAGACACTGAAGGTCACCCCGTCGTCATGGCTGACCACCACACTGCCGCCATTGCCGACGACCACGATGGAACCGTCATCCAGCAATGTCGCGCCGGACAAGCCAAACTCCAGCGCACCCCGCGCGGCCTTGAGCTCGACCTGCTCCCAGGTGCTACCAAAATCCGTGGAGCGATACAGGTTGCCGCGCAAGCCATAGGCCAACAGGGTTTGCGGCTGCGCCGTGCTGATTACGCCGAACAGTGAGCCCTCGTAGGGGCCTTCGAGCTTTTCCCAGGTCTGGCCGTCATCGCTGGAGCGGAACATGCTGCCCTGCTCGCCGACGATAAACAGGCCGGCGTCCTTGATAAAGGCGATGGCATTGAGGTGGAATTGGTCTTCGTTGTCGAGGCGGTCGCTGACATCGGCCCAGGTTTTGCCGCCGTCGGTGGTTTCGATCAGCGCACCGTAGGCGCCGACAGCCAGGCCGTGGTTGGCGTTGTTGAACCAGATATCCAGCAGCGGCGATTCGCGCTTGAGGTCTTGATACTGCTGGGTCCAGGTGGCGCCGCCGTCGGTGCTGGCGAGGATTTGCGCATCGTGCCCGACGGCCCAGCCTTGTTTGTCATCGACGAAAAACACCGCCGTGAGCAACTGCCGGGTGGGGACTTTGGCTTGCGTCCAGGTCGCGCCCTGGTCATCGGAATAGAGGATATGCCCGCGATCACCGACCGCCACCAGGCGCTTGCCGGCGTGCACCACGTCGATCATCAGGCCCTTGGCGGCCTTGGGCGATTCAATTGCAAACACCGCCGCGGCGGGGGTATCGCCAGCGGCCTGGGCGACGGTCGGCAACGCGACGGCCCCAAACAGCGAGAGCGCTGTGGCCAGCAACGCAACCCTGCGTGCGGCGCGTGGGCGGCAAACAACCCAACCCATGACAGGCTCACTCATAGACCTTCTCCCATTTATTATTGTTAGGTCATCTCGCCTTCCCGGGCTCTGAAACCTGCAATCTAGAGCGCCTGGAGGAAGCAGGGGCCATCCTATCGGGCTTTCGAATCGTCTGACAATCGGCGCTACGTTATCTTTTGTTAACTGGCGGCATTTGGCCACGGGCTGAATATAGCTGCATTCGCCAGAGTGATTGCCGGCGCATTGATGAATTTTTATTCCATCTCTTGAATTTTGGGAATTTTTATTCCATTAATAGCGCCTCTGAAAACAATAATGCAAAGGACCACGGCTATGCGTGAACTCGGAATCGGCTTGATCGGCACAGGCTTCATGGGCCGCGCCCATGCCTTGGCGTTCAATAACGCCCGCGCGGTATTCGAACTGCCGGTACACCTCAAGCTGGCCGCCCTGGCCGACGCCGACACCGAGCGCGCACAACGCTGCGCCAGGGATTGGGGCTTTGCCCAGGCCCATGGCGACTGGCAAGCGCTGATCAACGACCCCAACGTCGATGTCGTGGCCATCACCACCCCCAACCACTTGCACTACCCCATGGCCATGGCCGCCATCGCGGCCGGCAAGGCGGTGTACTGCGAAAAACCCCTGGCCGTGAGCCTCGAACAGGCTGACGCCATGCGCCGCGCGGCCAGTGCTGCCGGTGTGGTCACGCGCGTGGGCTACAACTACCAGCACAACCCGATGATCACGCTGGCCAAGCAGATGATTGCCCGGGGCGACCTGGGCGAGATCATCAGTTTCCAGGGCGAGTTCAGCGAAGACTTCATGGCCGACCCGACCTCGCCCTGGTCGTGGCGCTGCGAAGTGGAACATGCCGGGGGCGCCCTCGCGGACTTGGGCAGCCACTTGCTGTCGATGGCGCGTTATCTGGTCGGTGATGTGACCAGCGTGTGCGCCGACACCCAGACCGTGCATGCCCTGCGCCCTGCCGTCAGAGGCAGCAGCGAGCACAAAGCCATCGCCGTGGATGACCAGGTGCATGCGCTGCTGCGCTTCGCCAACGGCGCACGCGGCACCGTCAGCAGCAGCTGGCTCAAGCATGGCTACAAGAACCACCTGAGCTTTGAAATCAGCGGGACTAAAGGCACGTTGGCCTTTGATCAGGAGCGGTTGAATGAACTGCAACTGTGCCGGGTCGGCCAGGACGGGTTCCAGCGCTTGTTGGCCGGCCCTGCCCTGCCCGGCTATGCGGCGTTCAGCCCGGCGGCGGGGCATCAGTTGGGCTACAACGAATTGAAGACGCTGGAAGTGCAGGAACTGATCTTGGCCGTGGCCGGACAGGGAACGGATGGCACGGACTTTGAAGCGGCGTGGGCGGTTGAACAGTTGGCGACTGCGATTCGTGTCGCGGCCAAGGAAGAACGCTGGGTCAAAGTGAACACCGTTTAAAACCCAACGATGATCCCCTGTGGGAGCGGGCTTGCTCGCGAAGGCGGTGTGTCAGTCAGCACATGTATCAACTGGCCCACCGCCTTCGCGAGCAAGCCCGCTCCCACACAAGCCCGCTCCCACATTTGGATCACCAGGGCCTAAGCGTCAGCGCAACGCCCGGCGCAGCACTTTTCCCACGGTAGTCTTGGGCAATTCCGTCGTGCGGAACTCCACATACTTGGGCACTTTGTAGCCCGTCAGGTATTCCCGGCAATGTGCAAGAACCTGCTCCTGTGTCAGGCTCGGGTCCTTGCGCACCACGATGACCTTGACCTTCTCGCCCGTTACCGGATCTTCCACACCGATGGCCGCCACCTCGCCCACACCGGGGTGCAGCGCCACCACGTCTTCGATTTCATTGGGATACACGTTGAAACCCGAGACCAGGATCATGTCCTTCTTGCGGTCCACCAGGCGGATATATCCGCGCGCGTCCATCACCCCGATATCACCGGTCGACAACCACCCCTCGGCATCCAGCACTTCGGCGGTAGCCTCAGGGCGTTTCCAGTAGCCCTGCATCACCTGCGGCCCCCGAACTTGCAGTTCGCCCTGCTCGCCAATCTCGGCCAACTCGCCGTCTTCACGCACAAAGCGCACCCAGGTAGACGGCAATGGCACGCCAATGCTGCCGGTAAACTCCATCTCGCGCATGCGTGCGATATTGATCGGGCTGATGCTCACCACCGGCGAGCATTCCGTCAGGCCGTAGCCCTCGATGATCGGCAGCCCGGTGACTTCCTGCCAGCGCTTGGCCACCGCCGTGTGCGTCGCCATGCCCCCAGCGATCACCATGCGCAGGTCGGAAAAGTCCCGCGCACAGAACTCCTTGTTCTCCAGCAAGCCATTAAACAAGGTGTTGACCCCGGCGATGCCATTGAAGCGCTCCTTGCGCAGGATCATCTGCACCCGCTTCACGTCCCGCGGGTTGGCGATGAGAATGTTGCGCCCGCCCAGGCACATGAACATCAGGCAGTTCACCGTCAGGGAAAAGATGTGGTACAGCGGCAGCAAGGTGACGTTGGTTTCCTGCTTATCCTGGTCCAATTGATCGCCGACCCAGGCCTTGGCTTGCAGCAGGTTGGCGATGATATTGCGGTGGCTGAGCATCACGCCCTTGGCGTCCCCGGTGGTTCCACCGGTGTATTGCAGGAACGCCAGGTCATCGAGCTGCATGGCCACCGGGAAGTGGTTCAGGCCACGCCCTTGCTTGAGCACCCGGTTGAAGCGCAACGCACCCGGCAGGTTGAATGCGGGCACCTGCTTTTGCACGGAGCGCAGGATGAAGTTCATCGCCGCGCCCTTGAACGTGCCGAGCAGATCGCCAATGGCCGCGATCACCACGCGCTTGACGCTGCTGCCGGCAATGACTTTTTCCAGGGTGTGGGCGAAGTTCTCGAAGATCACCACGGTTTCGGCTTCGCTGTCCTTGAGCAAGTGCTTCAGTTCATGGGAGGTGTACAGCGGGTTGACGTTGACCACCACCGCACCGGCCAGGATCGTGCCCAACAGGCAAATCGGGTACTGCAAGCAGTTGGGCATCATCAGCGCCACGCGGTCGCCCTTTTTCACCCCCTGACCCTGTAGCCACGCGGCAAACGCGAAGCCCTGGACTTCCCAGTCGGCGTAGGTCATTTCCGTGCCGATGCTGACGTAGGCGACACGCTCACGGAATTTTTCCAGGTGTTCCAGGAACACTTCCCGCAGCGACGGGTAAGCCTCAATCCCCGCGTCGATGTCCGCCGGCACGCCGGGCAGGTAAGCGTCCAACCAGATCCGTTCGGTTTGTTCCAGGCTGACAGTGCTCATGGCAGTTTCCTTATTGTTGTTTTTGATAGCGCTACTTTTCGACGATGGCGGTAATGCCCAGCCCGCCCGCCGCACAGATCGAAATCAGGCCACGGCCGCCGCCGTTGTCATGAATGGTCTTGGCCAGCGTCGCCAGTTGCCGGCCACCGGTGGCGGCGAAAGGATGGCCGCAGCCCAGGGAGCCGCCATTCACGTTCATTTTGGCGCGGTCGATGGTGCCCAGCGGCGCGTCCAGGCCCAGGCGTTCACGGCAGTAATCGGCGTCTTCCCAGGCCTTGAGGGTGCACAGCACCTGAGCGGCGAAGGCTTCATGGATTTCGAAGAAATCAAAGTCGGCAAAACTCAGGCCTTCGCGCTTGAGCATGCGCGGCACCGCGTAGGCCGGGGCCATCAGCAGGCCTTCGCTGCCATCGACAAAATTCACCGCCGCCGTCTCGCCGGTGCGCAGGTAGGCCAGCACCGGCCAGCCATTGGCGGCGGCCCATTCTTCACTGGCCAGCAACACCACCGAGGCGCCATCGGTCAGCGGTGTCGAGTTGCCGGCGGTGAGGCTGCCGTTGTCACGGTCATAGGCCGGCGCCAGGCTGGCGAGTTTGGCCAGGGTGGTGTCGGCGCGCAGGTTGTTGTCCCGGGCCAGGCCGCGATGAGGGCTGATCAGGTCGTCGAAGAAGCCGCGCTTATAGGCCGCGTCCAGGCGCTGGTGACTGGTCAACGTCAGCTCATCCTGGGCCAGGCGCTTGATCTGCCAGCGCTGGGCCATGGCTTCGCAGTGCTCGCCCATGGACAAGCCGGTACGCGGCTCGCCATTGCGCGGCAGCAGCGGCTTGAAAAACATCGACGGGCGCACCTTGAGCAAGGCCTGCAACTTGCCGCCCAGGCCTTTGGCGCGATTGGCCGCGAGCAAAGTGTGACGCAGGGACTCGTTGATGCCGATGGGCGCGTCGGAAGTGGTATCGGCCCCCCCGGCGATGCCCACGTCGATCTGGCCGAGGGCGATTTTATTGGCCACCAGCAACGCCGCCTCCAGGCCGGTGCCGCAGGCTTGTTGCACGTCATAGGCCGGCGTATCCGGCGACAAGGTGGTGGACAGCAGCGACTCACGCGCCAGGTTGAAATCCCGCGAATGCTTGATCACCGCACCGGCGGCAAACTCCCCCAGGCGCTGGCCGTGCAGGTTGTAGCGGTCCACCAGGCCTTGCAGCGCCGCCACCAGCAAGTCCTGGTTGCTGTCGTGGGCATACACCGTGTTGGAGCGGGCAAACGGGATGCGGTTGCCGCCGATAATCGCCACGCGGCGCGTCGGGGCCGGGTTGAAGCTGTAGTCAGTCATCGATGGCTCTCATTCCAGACAAATAGCCCGCGCATATGCGGTTTATCACCGGCGAAATTGCGCACTTCGAACTCGCGGCGCGGGCCGCTTGCGGGGTGGTTCCACAGCGCGACCTGGCCGGGCAGGAAGATCGGCAGCTTGAAGTCGCAATGCGCCTCGGCCTGCTCCAGCCCACCGGGCGGTTGCTGGGCGGCGAGCGCGCGGCCCAGGGTCCACATGCCGTGGGCGATGGCGCGGCGAAAGCCAAAGAGCCTGGCGCCGATCAGCGAGGTGTGGATCGGGTTGAAGTCCCCTGATACCCGGGCAAAGCGTCGGCCCAGGTCGGCGGGCAACACCCAGCGCTGGGTGCGCAGCAGGCCTTCTTCCTGCAACGCCAACGCCTCATTCCAGGGTTCGCCGACGGGGTCCTTGACGTCCCGACGCAGGTACAGACTGTCGCTTTCCCACGCCAGGCTGCCCGCACTGTAGGCCCGGGTGGCGATGCTCAGCGCCTGGCCCTTGGCATGCGCGACCCAGCGTTCGCAATACACCTCCAGGCGCAGCGCCTGGCCCTCCTGCAAGCGTTGATGCTGACGAATGCGATTGGCCAGGTGCACCATGCCGCTGGCCGGGTAGGGAAAGTTTGGCCGTGTCAGCAGCATCAAGTGCAGCGGGAACGCCAGCACATGGGGATAGGACAGTGGCACGCCCTGCTCAGGGCGAAATCCGCAGGCACGGCCATAGCCGGCAATATCGGCGGCCTGCAACGCCACGGCCGAACGCACCAGACGTTCAGTCGGCAATACCGGTGCACCGTCCAGCTTGGGCTTGCGCAAGGCACGCACACCGTCGAGCAACAGCTGGGAGCGCGACGGCGGTGGATCGATAATCTGCGTCACGTAGTCCATGGTTCAAGCTCCCAGCAGGCTTTGCCCGCACACCCGTACGACTTGTCCATTGACCCCGCCGGAAGCCGGGTGCGCCAGCCAGGCGATCGTCTCGGCCACATCAATCGGCTGTCCGCCCTGATGCAACGAATTCATACGCCGCCCCGCCTCGCGGATCATCAGCGGAATCTTCGCGGTCATCTGGGTTTCGATAAACCCCGGTGCCACGGCATTGACCGTGACCTGCTGCGCTGCTGCACGCGGCGCCAGGCCCTGCACCAGGCCAATCACCCCGGCCTTGGAAGTGGCATAGTTGCTTTGCCCGAGGTTGCCGGCGATGCCGGAAATCGACGACACGCACACAATGCGCCCTCCGGGGTTGAGGCCCTGGCTGCCCAGCAATGCCTCAGTCAGGCGCAGGGGTGCGTCCAGGTTGACCGCCAACACGCTGCGCCACGCGGCTTCGGTCATTTTGGCGATGGTCTTGTCGCGGGTGATCCCGGCGTTATGCACCACCACATCGAATGCGCCGTATTGGCTGACATGGGCGTGCAACAGCGCCGCCGCATCGGCGGCGGTGATGTCCAACGGCAATGCCGAACCGCCCACACTGGCCGCCGCTTGTTGCAGGGAGTCCTGGGCCTGGGACACATCCACGCACACCACATGGGCACCGTCGCGGGCCAGTACCTGGGCAATCGCCAGGCCGATGCCACGGGAGGCACCCGTGACCAGCGCGCGGCGACCGGCGAAAGGCTTGTCCCAATTGACCGTCACGTGGCCGTCCACGGGTTTTTCCACGCGCACCACTTGCCCCGAGACGTAGGCTGAACGACGCGACAGAAAGAAGCGCAGGCTGCTGTCCAGCGCGTCTTCGGCCCCCGGCGCAACGTAGAGCAATTGCACGGTGATTGCACGGCGCAGCTCCTTGGCCAGGGAGCGCACCAAACCTTCAAGGGCGCGTTGGGCGATGGCCTGGGGCAAGTCCGCACAATGTTCCGGCGCGGTGCCGAGCACCACCACACGGCCGTGTTGGCCCAGACGTTTGCCGTTGGCATGGAAGAATTCGTACAGCTCATCCAGTTGTTGCAGGCTGCTCACGCCACTGGCGTCAAACACCGCGCCCAGCACTTTGCCGGTGGACGGTGCCTTGAGAGTGGCTGCAGCGGCAGTGACCGTGTCGGTGGCGCTGAACAGATGTTGCACTTGCGCCGCCAGGCGCCCTGCCCCGGCAACGATCACCGGGTTGGCCAAGCCCTGCTGGCCGCTACGATGGCGTTGCAATGGCAGGGGTTGCGGCAAGCCGATGGTTTGGGCCAGGCGGCGGCCCCAAGGGGAATTGACGAACGTTAAGTAGCTGTCACTCATAAATGCACTCACAACACTGTATTGACCTGGAAACCCAATCACTGTGGGAGCGGGCTTGCTCGCGAATGCGCTGGGTCAGCCAGCACATCTGTCACTGACAGACCGCATTCGCGAGCAAGCCCGCTCCCACAATGACCCTGTGTCGCCTAGTTGACCGAGGCGTTTTCGCCCTGGCTGCTACGGCGCTTGGCCACCGGCTCCAGCGCCTGCTTGCGCTGTTGCAACGCCTCCAGCAAACCGAAATCCTGCGGGAAGTCGTCCACCTGGATGGCGTGATCGGCGTATTCCACATAACGCGCCAGCAAGGCGTCTTCGTCGTCGCTGATCAGGTCCAGCGCCCGCGCCTTGACCCGCCACGCGGTGAAGGCCGTGGCCGAGATCGGCATCGGCTCAAGCAGGCCTTGCTTGATCGCCGGCTTGAGCCGCGCGTCGATCAACTCCACCTGTGGCAGCAAGCGGAAGCCCAGTTCGCCGTAGGCCAACTTGTCGACTTCCGGACGAGGAATGTAGGAATTGGCCAGCAAACGGTCGCGGGTTTCGCCAGGGGTTTGCACCACATCCGCCACCTGGGCCAACAAGCGATCCGACGGTTTGCGCAGGGGAATGCCCAACGGAAAACTCAAGCCGCGCACCACCGCCGCAGCGGTTTTGGACGGATAGTTATCGAGCACTTCCGCGAGGGCTTCATGGGCCCGCAGCAACGCATCCTGTGCCGCCCAATGCACCAGCGGCAGGTCCGCCTGGGGCCGGCCGTCATCCTCAAAACGCTTGAGCACGCAGGACAGGATGTACAGCTGCGACAGAATATCCCCCAAGCGCCCGGTGATACTTTCCTTGCGTTTGAGGGCACCGCCCAGCACGCCCATGGACACGTCCGAGATCAACGCCAGCACCACCGACAGACGATTGGCCTGGCGGTAGTAGGACGCCAGCGCGGGATCCGTCTTGGCCGGCACGGCAATCAGCCGCCCACCCGTCAGCGCATGCACCGCCGCGCGTACGGTGTTGGCCAGGACAAAACTCACATGGCCGAACATCGCGCTGTCAAAGTCTTCCAGCGACTGGCGCCGATCCGGGTTGCGCGCCGCTTCCATCTCGCGGAACACGTAGGGATGGCAACGGATCAGGCCCTGGCCAAAGATGATCAGGCAGCGAGTCATGATGTTGGCGCCTTCCACCGTGATGGCGATAGGACTTTGCTGGTAGGCACGGGCCAGGAAGTTGTTCGGGCCCATGCAGATGCCCTTGCCGGCGACGATGTCCATGCCATCGTTGACGATGATCCGCGCGCGCTCGGTGACGTGGTACTTCGCAATGGCCGAGATCACCGAGGGTTTTTCACCGGCATCCAGGGATGCCACCGAGACTTTGCGCACCGCATCGCACGCATACAAATGCCCGGCCATGCGCGCCAGTGGCGCCTGCACACCTTCGAACTTACCGATGGGCAGGCCGAACTGTTTGCGCATCGCCGCATATGCGGTGGTGCCGCGCACGGCGACCTTGCCCAGGCCGACGTTGGCCGACGGCAGGGAAATCGCCCGACCTGCTGCCAGACATTCCATCAGCATGCGCCAGCCATTGCCGACTTGTTCGCGGCCGCCGATCACCCACTCCAGTGGGATGAACACATCCTTGCCGGTGGTCGGACCGTTCTGGAACACCGCGTTCAACGGCCAGTGCCGCCGGCCGCTGTTGACCCCGGGATGATCGGTGGGGATCAACGCACAGGTGATCCCCAGCGAACCGGCCAGGCCAAGCAAGCCGTCCGGGTCTTCGGCGCGAAACGCCAGGCCGAGCACAGTGGCAATCGGCCCGAGGGTGATGTAGCGCTTGTCCCAGGTCACGCGAAAACCCAGCACTTCCTCACCTTCATGGGTGCCTTTGCAGACGATGCCCAGATCGGGGATCGCCCCGGCGTCGGAGCCGGCATAGGGGCTGGTCAGGGCGAAACAAGGGATGTCCTCACCCCGCGCCAGGCGAGGCAGGTAGTAGTTGCGCTGGGCATCGGTGCCGTAATGCAACAGCAACTCGGCCGGGCCCAGGGAGTTGGGCACCATCACCGAAATCGCCGCCGCCGAGCAGCGCGTCGACAGCTTCATCACCACCTGCGAATGGGCGTAATGAGAGAAGCCTTTGCCGCCGTACTGCTTGGGAATGATCATGCCGAGAAAACCGGCGTCCTTGGTGTACTGCCAGCCTTCGGGGGACATGTCCTGCCACACCTGGGTGGTTTCCCAGTCGTTGGCGATGTCGCACAGGGTTTCCACTTCGTTATCGAGGAAGGCTTGTTCTTCCGCGCTGAGGCTGGCGGGAGCGGCTTGCAGCAGGCGCTGCCAGTCGGGTTTGCCGCTGAACAGCTCGGCGTCCCACCACACGGTGCCGGACTCGATGGCCGCGCGCTCGGTGTCGGACATCGCCGGCATGATGGTGCGAAACAGGGCCAGGGCCTTGCTGGTCAACAGGCTGCGACGCAGGGGTTTGATCGCCATCAGCAACGCGGGCGCCAGCACCAGCAACGCTGCAACAGTGGCACCCCAGCCCTCGACCCCATTGAACAGGTAACCCACCGCCAACCAGACCAGGCCGGCGCCCAGCCACAAGGTGGCCGCTGCTTGTCGATACGCCAGGGCAATCGCTGCTGCGACACCCGCCAATAACCAGATAACCATGGGGATACCTCTACTCGATTCAGGGTACGGCCTCGATGCGGCAGCCCGGAAAAGCTGCGGCGTAAGGCCACACTACAAACTCGCAAAGCATTTTTCAAATTTTGTTTTGAAATTTTTATTTAATGTTTTGGCAAAAAAAACAGCGGCTGAACGGGTCAGCCGGATCAATCAACACGCAAAAAGAGGTATGAGGATGAACCACGGAATAACGGCAGCAAGATGCGCTTGATGCCCTCCTCCATCATCCTCGATCAATCATCAGAACGCGTAGGTGGCCGACACACTGACCACATCGCCCGACGACTCGGCTTTACCGTCGAGGCTCGCGCCCCCCAGGCGGTCGACGTTCTTGGTCTTCAGCTTGACCTCCTGGACGAACTGGTGAGAGTACGCCACGTCAAGGCTCAAGCCCTTGATCGCTTTGACCTCGTAGCCCGCCCCCAATGACAGGAATGTACGGTCGCCGTCTGGAATCCGTGGGTCACGGGTCGAGTTGCGCGTTGGCGTCTGGTCAAGGGCCACACCCGCGCGCAGGGTCAGCTCATCCGTGGCGCGGAAGTCGCCACCGACGGAGTACATCCAGGTGTCTTTGTAGTTGTAGGGAATGGAGACGATGGTGATATCGCCGGATTTGAGGGTCAGGTCCTTGAACGACGACCACTGAGTCCAGGCCACACTGGCGCCCAACGTGAAGCGGTCATTGAACTGGTGGACCCAGTCAAAGGCCGCCGTGGCTGGAATGTCCAGTTGGGTGCTGGCATGCGCGCCATCCGGGAACAGTTTCAGCCCAGGGTAAGCCTCTTCGACCAGCGTGCCGCTACCACCAAACGGGCTGGGTTGGGTCATCAGGTTGTAGGAAAACTGATCGGCGTAGATATTGTATTTGCCGGTCATTTTGTTCTTGATCTTGGCGTGATAGTTCAGGCCCAGGGTGTCTTGCGGCGTCGGTTTCCAGACGATGCCGGTGAACCAGCCCGCCGAGATATTATCGACCTTGACCCGCATCAGCGCGCCACCTACCCCTGCCGGAAAATCAATGCCGCCCAACAACTCGGACTGGGAGTTGGAGGCCGCCGCCAGCAAGTCGATATTCTGGCTGACGAAGCCTTTGCTGTGCTGGACGATGACACCGCCACCAATCGAGAACTCGTCGTTCACTTTGAACGAAAGAGAACCGGTCAGGCCGACGGTTTCAATCTTGGTGTCTACCGCAAAATCCCGCAGTTTCGAGTCCGAATCCCACGTTGAACGCATGCCTTGCGGAACCACCTGGCTCAACCCGAACGCAAAGCGGTCGCCCAGGGGCATCACCATGAAACCGGTGGGCAACCAGGCGGTGAACCCGCCTTCGCCGCCATTGTTTTCATTCAACGTGGACTCTGCACCAGGGAACCCTTCCTCAGTGACCGGCGTGTTGGTCACGGGGTTGCCAAGATAGTTGTTTGCCTCCCCTTTGTACTTGATCTTGATTCGCGCGTAATCGACGGTGAATTGCGCAACATTGTGCTCGACAAATGCCATGGCCGCCGGGTTGTTGTAGGCGGAACTGGGGTCGTTCTTGAACAGCGAACCACCACCAAACGCACGTCCCCAGCCCTGCGCACCATAGGTCGGCGTGGAGAAGCCGCCGGCTTGCACCGGCGCGGCAACCATCACCCCTCCCATCAGCGCCAACCCCAGCAATACCTGTACCTGTTGTTTTTTATTATTCATGCGGCACTCCTTATTGTTATCTCACTGAACCGACCCCAGCCGGTTCGTCATGCTGCTTGGTTCGCCTGGTCAAAGGCGGTACGTCGAATAGCGGCGCCTGGATCGACCTCAAGGGTTGATCGTCAGCACCGGCGAAGGCTTGAAGGTCAACGCGGTGATCTTGCAAGTGGCATTCATCATGTGCGGGCTGGCCAGGCTGAAGGCGTTGCTGGCAGCGCTCCATTGCAGGCTCAATGTGCTGGGCGTCGCGCAACTGTCGTAGGCCGCCTTTTCACTGAAACCGGCAAGCGTTGCGGTATTCGCGCTGGTAGGCAGCAACGTCCATGGCAGGTTGAGCGGCGCCGAATAGGTACACAGCAAGTTGGTGCCACTGACGGGGGTAAAGGTGGCGCCGGTGATGGTTGCGTGGCTGCCATCGGCGGCGACGTGGCCGGTCAAGGTGAGGTTGCAGGGAACCGGGGTCCACGCGAGCATCTTGACCGCTGTGGAAATCGAGCCCGTGGTGGTAAATGCGGTTCCCGCCTGTGCAAACGTGGCCGCCGTTGCCATCGATGAGGTGAACACCACACCCAGGAGCAGTGCGGCCAAGGAAATTCGTGAGCTGACGCTTTGCATTGTCTCTGTCCTCAGACATTTTATTTTTCAGCCGGCTCCGCCAGCTTCTGTTCAACCCGCGTTAGTGAACGTCGCGGCACTGGATACCCAAGGCACAGTCGTGCATAGCGCAAACAATCCGGTACATAAGAAGGTGTTTAACCTTTGCATCATCATCCCTACCTTTGCCGCAAACCCAACCACCTGCAAACAGGTGCCCCGCGAGAGGCACCTGCGTTGTTGCGGGTGATCAGCCCTTGTTACGGAGTGCCGCTATCAAGGAACGATGGTTACGCCGGTGGCCGTTACATTCAGCGACTGCACGGTGCAGCTGCCTGACAGTGGCTGGTTGGCGGCCGCCAGGCTGATGGACGACGCCGTAGACGCCAGTGTTACGTTGATCTGGGACGGGCCGCAGTTGGTGGCTGGGATCAGTGGTGGAGCACCCGTGATGGTGTAGCCGACGTTGGTTGCGGTGCCGGTGGTGGTGGTGACAGGCGTCAGCAGCCAAGGCAGGCCGGTAATGTTGGGCAGGTTGCACAGGGTGCTGGAGCCCGGGGAAATCGTTACGTTGGTGATATCCGCTTTACCGTCGGCGCGAACAGTGCCTTGGAATACAGCCTTACAGGTCACGGCACCACCAAATGACGACGGCGACTTCACCACAATCGTGCCGGTGGCATCCGTGGTGAACGTTTTGCCCACTGGGCTGAACGAAGCCGCATTGGCCATTGAGGCCGCACCCATGCAAACAGCCAAAGCAGTGAACGATACGAGGGTTTTCAAACTTTTCATTATTGTTCCTCACATGTTATGGCGAAGTCATTTCGCCAGGGGTAATGGCCATGAACGAGAGGTCACGGTGAAACACAGCAGAACTTCCCTTTCCAGCCAAATCTCAATTCGATTACCGCAACAACATCTGACGCTTATTCAACAACTTTGAAGTTCGGCGGCATCTTGATCGACACCGTCTTAATCTTGCAGTCTTCGCCAATCGGTACATTGCTGGCTTCCAACTTACCGGTGGCGTTATCCCAAGTACCGTCGGCGGTGGAAGGCCCACACTTGCCCCCCAGACCGAAGGCGTGCACGTCCACGCTGATCTTCGACATGGAACCACTCTTGGTGTCTTTGGCGATCAATACCCAGGGCAAGTTAATGGCTTCGACCCGGCTGCACTTGAGGCCGCCGTCGAATTCGACTTTGTCGACATTCACCGATGAACCATCCGCCGCGACCTTGCCGGCCACCTTGATGGTGCAGTCGGCGCTGATCAGCGCGCCCTTGGAAAAGCTGATGGGGCCCTGGGCCGTAAAGGCACTGCCGGCTGGCTCGATGCGCGCGGCCTGGGCCTGGTGATAGACGATCAGCCCCAATGCGGCCAATACGATATGGGTGGTGAACTTGGCAGGTGCTTGCATGGTGTACGTCCTTCCCTTGAAATTATTTTTGTTAGGGTCAAACAACTTTCTTGCAACTAAACCGGGAAACCTTGGGCGATAAGAACCTGCGCGATACACAGATCCCGAGTACGCCCACTCACGCGTTAATTCACATCAGAACGGCTTGGCACTGCCGCTGTACTTCTCCAGATACTTCAAACGTTGTGACGGTTGAAGATTGGTCAGGGTGATATCCCCGGCGTAATGATTGAGCACCCGATGGTCCATGCGCCGACGCCACAAGTAAGGCACATAGGCCCAGACAATCATGCTCGCGTAGCCATATGGAAGTTGCGGCGACTCATCGAAGTGGCGCAGCGACTGATAACTACGCGTTGGGTTGGCATGGTGATCGGAGTGCCGTTGCAATTGAAACAGGAAGATATTGGTGACAATCCGATTGCTGTTCCAAGAGTGCCGAGGCGAGCAACGTTCATAACGACCATTGGGCAACTTCTGGCGTTTCAGGCCGTAGTGCTCGACGTAGTTCACCACTTCCAGCAATGAGAACCCGTAGATGCCCTGGATAATCAGGAACGGAATCACCGCCGCCCCCAGCCAGGCAATCATCGCGCCCCACAACACCACGCTGTACATCCAGGCGCTGAGCACGCCGTTCTGCCAGTGCCAGGCGGGCAAGCCGAGTTTGCGCAGGCGTTCACGCTCCAGGTTCCACGCCGAGCGAGCGCTGAACCACACCGAGCGCGGCAGGAAGGCCCAGAAGCTCTCACCCAGGCGCGAGCTGGCCGGGTCTTCAGGGGTGGCAACACGTACGTGATGGCCACGGTTGTGTTCGGTGTAGAAGTGCCCGTAGAACGTAGGCGCCAGGGTAACCTTGGCAAGGAACACTTCCAGCGCGTTGGGCTTGTGCCCCAGTTCATGGGCGGTGTTGATGGCGATGCCCGTTGCCGCGCCGGTGGACATGGCCATGCCCAGGTAGGTGAACCAGCTCGGTTCGCCATGCAGTTGAGTGCGCGCGGTGATGTAACTGGCGGCCTGGGACAGCCAGCTGGAAGGGTCCAGTGTGGCAGCGGCCTGCAGCAGGCCACCCTGGATGATCCATTCAATGCCGCCGGCGGCGAGCCAACCGGTGATCACCACTGACGAAATCACAAACAACACGCCGGTGTAGACGATCCAGCGGTAGTAGCTTTGCGTTTCCAGATGGCTGACGGCGGATTCAGGCGGGTTGCTGACGTCTTCGCCGAGCAGGCCGTCGATGAGCGGGATCAGGCCGAAAATCACCAGTACCCCGACCCACCACAGTTGCTGGATACCAGTGGTAATGGCCAATGCACCGGACAACAGAGGAGTGGCCAGCGGCATGATTCCCAACCACCACAGGTGGCGCTTGCCGTCGGTCCATACGCCAGGAGCTGCCAGAGTCTGGTTCATGACAGGCTCCTTGGCAGGCGGGCAGAAAACAGGTCCGTGGAGCGTTGAATGCTCCCGAAAACCAACCATGCGATAAAAGACGTTTTTTTCATTTTTATCCGCTCTTAGGCATTTCAAAAATCATTTCAAAATATAAATTGAAATATTTTTTTAAATAAATAACGCGGAATCGGTAGGTCGTCAACTACTTTTTCGAGGCCTTTTTTACGTGACCGGGCAGTCTCTTTTTCAGCCGTTTGGTCAGGTCTCTAGAGCAAGCGTTTGCGACAGTCCAACCCGCAATCGAGGCCACGCTTATTTGTTCGCCAGGGCAAACGACGGGGGCAAAAGCGTCGCGCTTTGTGGCGCGCGCATCCGCTTGGCGACCTGCTGCACCACCTCCACCACGCGCGCGGTGGCAGTAATCGGCAGCATGTGGCCACGCCCTTCCACCAACTGCAGCTTCAGGCCCGGCACTAGGTCGGCCAGGGCCTGGCCGTGCTTGCGAAAGTCCAGCACCTGGTCGCGCGAGCCGTAGACAAGGCCGATGGGCAGGGTCAGTCGGGGGTAGCGCTTGACCATCCCCGGCAGGTCATCATTGACCGTGTTGATCTCGGTGGAGGCTGCATAGAAGTTGCCTGGCCGCATGCCGAGCAACCCGCCGCCACGGGTGGCGAAATCTGCCGGGGCGGGATCGGGGGCAAACACGCCCTTGACCACTGAGCCTTTGGTCAGCAGCCCGATGGGCATGGTCAACGTGTGGGCCATCCAACGCCGCAACCACGCCGGACGTACCGCCAACGACAGGAACACCAACGGCAACAGGCGCTGCGGATGGGTCAGCGGCGCCACCAGCACCAACCCGCCTACCGCCGCGGGATGATCGAGGGCCAACGCCAGGGAAATCGCGCCGCCGAGGGAATGCCCCAGCAACAGCGGTTTATCCAGATCAAGGGTCTTGATAAAGGCGGCAATTTGCCGGGCCTGGCCTGGCAGATCAGCCGCGGTGCCCGTGTGGCGCGTGGAGTAACCCGACCCTGGGCGATCCAGGGTAATCACCCGAAACTGCTCGGCCAACTGGCCGGACAAGGCATACGTCAGGTTGCGACTGCTGCCCATCAGCCCGTGAATCATCACCAGCGGCGGGCCCTTGCCCTCTTCTACATAATGAAAGCGCTCGCCCTCCACCTCGACAAAGCGCCCGTTGCTCGGTACCGCCGCTTCGATGCGCCGGGTCATCCGCGCACTGAAAGCCCACAACAAAGCACTCGCGCCGACAAACACAGCGCCAGCGGCAATCCATTCGACAGCCATAGCTCGGTCCTCTGCTTCCCTGCTGCTGACGGCCTGACCGGTATTGGTACCGGCCTCAGCTACCGTTAACGCTCTGTTCCCTAACTGCGTGTGAGAGGTGCTGTCCGTCGGACACATCTCATATGAGGAGCCAGTGACTAGCGTAGGCGATATTTTCAGGTAGATTATTTAAAATCTTTTTTAAAATAATTAATTCATTTTTCCTTTGCAATGGTGTTCTATCTAAAACACACAACAAAAACAGGAGCACATGAGATGCCCATGAAGGACAGCCTATGAATGCCCACGACGATGCCATCGACATCGCCATCATCGGTTCCGGTTTTGCCGGCCTGTGCATGGCCATCAAGCTCAAGGAAGCCGGGCTCACCGACTTCTTGATTGCCGAACAGGCCGATACCCTCGGCGGCACCTGGCGCGACAACCACTACCCCGGTTGCGCCTGCGACGTGCAATCCCATGTGTATTCGTTTTCCTTTGCGCCCAACCCGGATTGGACGCGGCAATTCGCGCCGCAAGCGGAGATCCGCGCCTACCTGGAGCAATGCGCACAGCGTTTCGAGCTGGCGCCCTATTTGCGCTTTGGCATGGGCCTTGAGCGTGCGGTGTTCGATGAGCAGCAACAACGCTGGCAACTGCGCTTCAACGGCGGCCGCCAGGTCAGTGCGCGGGTGTTGGTGTCGGGCATGGGCGGCCTGTCGCGCCCGGCGTTGCCACTGATTCCGGGGCTCGACAGCTTCAAGGGCAAGCGCTTCCACTCCCAGCAGTGGGACCACACCTATTCATTGAAAGGCAAACGCGTGGCCGTGATCGGCACCGGCGCCAGCGCCATTCAATTCGTGCCGCAGATTGCACCGCAGGTAGCGCACCTGGACCTGTTCCAGCGAACGCCACCTTGGATCATGCCCAAGCCCGACCGGGCGATTTCCACCGCCGAACGCTGGCTGTTCAAACACCTGCCGTTCACCCAACGCCTGGTGCGTGGCGCGTTCTACTGGGCCCTGGAGGGCCGGGTCGTGGGGTTTGCCTTGCACCCACGGTTGATGAAAATGGTGCAGAAGATCGCCCAGCGCCACCTGCACAAACAGGTCGCGCGCCCTTCCCTGCGCAAAACCCTGACGCCGGACTACACCATTGGCTGCAAGCGCGTGTTGATTTCCAACGACTACTACCCGGCGCTGTCACGCAGCAACGTCGAGGTGGTGACTGACAC
The DNA here is from genome assembly GCF_055407965.1 of Pseudomonas sp. B611. Classification (NCBI taxonomy): domain Bacteria; kingdom Pseudomonadati; phylum Pseudomonadota; class Gammaproteobacteria; order Pseudomonadales; family Pseudomonadaceae; genus Pseudomonas; species Pseudomonas sp. B611. The sequence goes on along the minus strand of NZ_JBUZST010000015.1, from coordinate 28,772 downwards.
CGTGCTGCGCATCGAAGCCGACGGCGTGGTCACCGCCAACGGCATCAAGCACCCGGCCGATTGCCTGATCTTCGGCACCGGCTTCCAGGCCAGCGACCCACTGCCCCGCGACTGCATCATCGGCCGCGATGGCATCGACCTGATGGACACCTGGCACGACGGCGCCCATGCCTACAAGGGCACCACGGTGCCGGGTTATCCGAACCTGTTCCTGATCGTCGGGCCCAACACCGGCCTGGGGCACAACTCGATGATTTTGATGATCGAGGCCCAGGTCACTTACATCCTCGACGCTATCCAGCAGATGCAACGCCATCGCATCGCCACGGTGGAGGTCAAGCCTGCCGTGGAAGAAGCCTACAACCTGGACGTGCAGGCCAAATTGCAGCGCACGATCTGGAACACGGGCGGTTGCCAGAGTTGGTACCTGGACCCGCGCACCGGCAAGAACACCACCCTGTGGCCCGGTTCGACCTGGCGCTTCAAGCAGGTCACCCGGCATTTTGCCCTCAAGGATTACGTGGCCAAGCTGCTGCCGATCCAGCCACCCCGCCCGGTCGCCGTGCCCCACAGCGCCGCCGAAAGGAGCCTGTCATGAAGTCCTTCAACGGTCGCGTCGCGGCCATCACCGGCGCCGCTTCCGGCATGGGCCGCGCACTGGCCCTGGCCCTGGCGCGGGAAGGTTGCCACCTGGCGCTGGCCGACAAGAACGGCCCGGGGCTGTTACAGACCGTGGCGATCATCAAGGCATCCACGCTGTCGCCGGTGACGATGACCACCCAGGTACTCGACGTGTCCGACCGCGAGGCCGTGCAAGCCTGGGCCAGCGAGACCTTTGTGCAGCACGGCCAGGTCAACCTGATCTTCAACAATGCCGGGGTGGCGCTGTCGAGCACCGTGGAAGGCGTGGACTATGCCGACCTGGAATGGATCGTCGGCATCAATTTCTGGGGCGTGGTCCACGGCACCAAGGCGTTCCTGCCGTACTTGAAAGCCAGCGGCGACGGCCATGTGGTCAACACCTCCAGCGTGTTCGGCCTGTTTGCCCAGCCCGGCATGAGCGGCTACAACGCCACCAAGTTTGCGGTGCGCGGGTTTACCGAATCGCTGCGCCAGGAACTCGACCTGCAACGCTGCGGCGTGTCCGCCACCTGCGTGCACCCGGGCGGCATTCGTACGGATATCTGCCGCAGCAGCCGCATCGACGCGAACATGACCGGCTTTCTGATCCACAGCGAACAACAAGCCCGCGCGGATTTCGAAAAGCTGTTTATCACCGACGCCGACAAGGCCGCCAAAGTGATCCTGCAAGGCGTGCGCCACAACAAACGGCGCGTGCTGATCGGCCGTGACGCCTACTTTCTCGACCTGCTCGCACGCTGCCTGCCGGCGGCCTATCAAGCGCTGGTGGTACTGGCCAGCAAACGCATGGCGCCCAAAACGCGCCCCCAGGTCTTGGAAACCAACGACGAGTCCCGTCTCTGAACAGGAGCACCTGCCATGTTGCCGATCCGTCGCGATCTCCACTTCGCCTTGCCTGCCGAACGTATCAAGGACTGGCATGAACAAGGCCCGTTCATCACGCACTTTTTCAATGCCCTGTCGCTCCTGTTTCCCCAGGGCGAACTGTTTTTCATGGACAGCGTGCGTCACTACCGCGCGCAAATCATTGACCCCGAGCTGAAAAAACAGGTCCAGGGGTTTATCGGCCAGGAAGCCATGCACAGCCGTGAACACGTGGCCTACAACGACTTGCTGCAAGACGCCGGCCTGCCGGCACACACTCTCGACCGGCGCCTGAAGTTCATCCTCGATTGGCAGAAAAAACACTTCCCGCCGTCGTTCAACCTGGCCATCACCATAGCCCTTGAGCACTACACCGCCATGCTCGCAGAGATCCTGCTCAGCGACCCGTCGCGCTTTGGCGACTCACTCAAGGGTTACCAGCAGATGTGGTACTGGCACGCCCTTGAAGAAACCGAACACAAAGCCGTGGCCTTCGACGTGTGGAACCGCGTGATAGAGCCCGGGCCAAAGCGCTACCTGCTGCGCACCGGAACCATGCTCACCACCACGGTGTTCTTCTGGCTGGTGGTGTTGGATTTCCACCTGCGCCTGCTGATTGCCGACCGCAAGGCCGGCGGGCACCTGAAGGGTTTCTGGCGCATGCTCAAGTTTCTGTATGGGCCACGGGGTGTGTTCCCACGGATGTTTCGGCCCTGGCTGGATTACTTCCGGCCAGGCTTTCACCCCTGGGACCACGACAACCGCGCGCGCCTGGAGCGCATCGACAGCCTGGTCGAAGAGGTCGAACGCAGCTACCCCTCGACCTAAGCCTCGGCCAGCGCCGCACGTTCGCGCACAAACCGTTGCAACTGATCGCCCGGCAGCGCCTTGCTGAAATACCAGCCCTGGATAAACAGCTCGCTGCCGGTATTCAAGAAGGCCAACTGCTCGGCGGTCTCCACCCCTTCGACCACCACACCCAGGTTCAGCGCCTCGCAAAAGCGCAACATGCCCGTCAGCACTTGGGCGCCTTTGGGGTCGCACTGAGCGACCACAAAACTGCGGTCGATCTTGATGAAATCCACTGGAAACTGGTGCAGGTAACTCAGGGCGGAAAACCCGGTGCCGAAGTCATCGATATACACCTTGGCGCCGATGGCCTGCAGCTTCTCGATGGTCTGGCGCGTGGCCTGGATATCACTTACCAGCGCGTCTTCGGTGATTTCCACCGACACCTGCCCATGGGCCTGGGCCAGAATCTTCACCAGGCGATTGCCGTAGGCCGGGTCGGTCAAGGTGGCGCTGGAGATATTGATGGTCATCGGCAGCGCAAACCCCAATGCCTGCCAATGCTGGTACTGACGCACCGCCTCGGACGCCACCCACACATCCACGTCCGGCATCAACCGCGCCTGCGCCAGCCACTGCAAGAACTCCCACGGCGAATGCACCGTGCCCTGGCTGTCACGTGCGCGCATCAACGCTTCGCAGCCAGTACACAGGCCAGTCAGGGTGGACACTTGGGGTTGGTATTCGAGGTAGAACTCATAGTCGCTGATTTGCTGGATGCGGCTCAGTTCACTGGCCTGGCGCGCAATCGCCTTGTGGGACGCCAGCACCGGGTCGGCCTCCAGCAAGCGGCCCTTTTCTTCCAGGCCGCGAAAGGTCATGTCCAACGAGCGCAGGTACACCGTGCCGCCTTCAGCCGGTTGGCGATGGATCGCCCGCACATAGGGCGCGTAGATCAACGTGCCCACGCCCAACAACACCAGTTGCAACGCCACCGCCGCGATGTCGCCATGGGTACTGAGGTAGGCGTTGAACAGCACCGGCGAGGTGAACGGCACACTGACCACTGCCGGCGACACCCAACCCAGTTGCACCACCGTCAACGCGGCCATGGCGTTAAACGCCGGCACCAGCAGAAACGGAATGAACAGGCGCGGGTTGAGGATGATGGGCAAGCCGAACAACAGCACTTCGCTGACGTTGAACAACGACAGCGGCACACTGGCAATCGCCAGCAAACGCATGGACTGGCTCTTCGAGAACAGCAGGATCGCCACCAGCAAACACAGGGCGCCGCCGGAGCCGCCGATAAATGCAAAACTGCCCAGCAGGCCACTGTTGAGCGCATACCGGATCGGCTCACCCGCCGCCAACGCCGCCGCGTTGAGCACCACCGCATGGTCAAGCACATCGAACAGCGGCTGCATGGCGTACACGCCATGGATACCAAAAAACCACAGCAGCGAATTCATCAACGTCACAAACAGGCCGCTGCCGTAGGGCGAGTCCAGCGCTTCGAGCACCTGCGGCCCCTGCAACTGCGCCACATAGGGAATCTGCAACAGCAGCGACAACACCACCACCAGGGCCAGCGCCGTCACGGCACCGGGCAGCACCATGTTGATGGTGCCGCGCAAGTTGTGCCCCACCAGGTCCTCGTTGACCAATCGTGTCCAACGGTAACGGTGCAACCAGGCAATCGCCGGCACATTGAGCAGTGGCGAGGCAATCGCGATAAACAACACAAACGTGGCCGAAGCGCGCGGGTACTCACGCAGGATAAACGTGGCCACCACCACATGGGCCAGGCACAGAAACGCTACGGGCAGCTGGGGCAAGCGGTACTGGATCGCCAGCATGTAGCCAATCGACGCCGCCACCAGCAGCGGGATCACCGAACTGATCTGGTTGTGCAACCCGGCCAGGAAACCCACCACCTGCGGATCGAACCCCAGCACCCGGGCGCATTCGGACAAGATCAGAAACCCCGCTGACACCAACAGGCACGGCAGGATCCACAACAGCCCTTCACGAATCGCACGCAACGACTCGGTGCTGGCCAAGGCAGCCAGACGCTGGGTAAAAAACAGCTTGAACAGCGTTTGCGCCATGACCGATCCCTCTGTCCATCGCGGGGCGAAAATACCGACTAACGCTACACGTCCTGATGCCGGGAGTGAAAGGCTTTTGCCGTGCCCGGGCAAATTATTCCCTACTCATTTGGAGCCTTGGCGGTTGTCGAAGGCCCCCGTTTGGCCCATCCTGCCGGATAGCTGTTGCCACAACCGGTAACGTTTCCCTCGAATGGAGTCGAGCCCCGAGCCTTGCTCCCGTCGTCTCCCCGACATCAAGGCGCCTGCTGATGCTGCGATTCCTTCCCGTTATGACCGGCGTGTTCCTCAGCGCTGCCAGCGTGCTGACCCACGCCGCCGACACCGCCTTCCCCGACGCCCAGGCCAGTGACCCGGCCCTGCTCAAGTGGATGGTTGGGGCGCCGCCACCCGCCGACCGAACCCTGCGTTTTGAAGATGGCAGCTACTTTCGCTTCCCGGCGATGCGCTGGAGCGTGTCGAACTTTCGCCAGTTGATGCCCACCGTCAACGTCTCGCGCGGGCTCGGCGCGCCGTCGCCCCTGGCCCGCCAGCTGGATACACGGATCGACAGCCTGGCCGTGGTGCCGAGCGCCGCCAGCCAGGCCCTGAGCTGGCGCCAGACCCTGGACGCCACCTACACCGACGGCATCCTCGTGCTGCACCGTGGCACGGTGGTGTATGAGCGCTATTTCGGTGTGCTCAAGGACAACGGCCAACATGCGGCGATGTCGGTCACCAAGTCAGTGGTCGGCACGCTCGGTGCCATGCTGGTGGCCGACGGCACCCTCGATGCCAACAAGAAGATCGTCGAGTACGTGCCGGAACTGGCCCACTCCGCCTTTGGCAGCGCAACCCTGCGCCAAGTGCTGGACATGACCACCGCGCTGGACTACAGCGAAGACTACGCCGACCCCAACGCCGAAGTCTGGGCCCACGCCCAGGCCGGTAACCCACTGCCCAAGCCCAAGGACTACACCGGCCCGCGCAGCTATTTCGAGTTTTTGCAGACCGTGCGCCAACAGGGTGAGCACGGCCAGGCGTTTGGCTACAAGACCGTCAACACCGACGTGCTCGGCTGGGTGATTGCCCGCGCCACCGGGCGCAATGTCGCGCAACTGCTCAGCGAGCGTATCTGGAGCCGGCTGGGCAGCGAGCAGGACGCGTATTTCAGCGTGGATTCCATCGGCACACCGTTCGCCGGTGGCGGCTTCAACGCCGGGCTGCGCGACCTCGGCCGGTTTGGCGAGATGCTACGCAACAACGGCCGCTTCAATGGCCAGCAAATCGTTCCTGAAGCCGTGGTGAGCGATATCCGCCAAGGCGGTGATAAACGCGCATTTGCCAAGGCCGGCTATAGTCAGTTGCAGGGTTGGAGTTATCGCTCCATGTGGTGGGTCACCCATAACCCGGACGGCGCCTTCATGGCCCGTGGCGTGCACGGCCAGAGCATCTACATCGATCCCAAGGCCGAAATGGTGATTGTGCGTTTCGCCTCCCACCCCATCGCAGGCAATGCCGCCAATGATGGGGTGACGTTGCCCGCCTACGCAGCCTTGGCGCAGTACTTGAAGACAACCCGGTAAACCTGAGCAGTACGATTAAGTGGATTTTATGACCTGACACAATTCCTACACTGACTTCAAGCCGCAGTATCTGCGTCGGAAACCGCCGTCAGGGAGATGAGGTTCAACATGCAAGACAAATCCTCAACGGGCGTACGCCCGCTGTTGCTCAATGTGTTGCTGTGGCTAGGTGGTGTTTCCTTGTTGTTGATGATCAAGGACGCCGTGGAGCAGTTTACCGGACCGTTGGGCGACAGCTCGATGGACCTGGTCACGGTGCTGATGGCTTACCTGCTGCTGTTTTTGCTTGAGCCGATACGCAACGCCATCCAGCGCCGCCTGCGCAAAAACGCCCGGCGCCGACATCGCAGCCGCGCTTGAAGCCTTTTCTATCTGGAGTGACGCATTGTCCCAACCCGGCGATAACCACCAGCGCGCGCTGGACCGTTTCTTGAACGAACACCCTGAGGTCCTCACGCAACTCGACACCCTCAACCCCCTCGCCGCCCAGGCCAAGGGCGAAACCCTGGTGCAGTACCGCGCCGAGCGCCTGCACGAAGCCTTCGAAGCCGAAGCGGAGCGCCTGGGCCTGTTCGCCTGGGAATTGACGCTCAAGCTGACGGCGGAGTCAGCCGAAGCCTTCGAGACCCAGCGCCTGGAAGTGCATAAAGAAGTGGCGCAAATGGCCGGGCTGAGTTGGGCGGAGTATTGCCAGTTGCATGACCTGAGCCACTGAGCCACTGGCTACAGGTACCAGCGCCAAGCGTCGCGGGCCAGCGCATCACGCAATTCGGCGACGCTGATGGCCCGGCGCTCCGGGTCCACGGCTAACGCGGTCTTGAGTGCGGGCCAGCATTGCCTGGGGAGTCTGCGCGGCTTGAGGGGCTGAAAGTCGGCGGGGCGGCCTCCCTCGGCCAATTCGTACAACATGCACGCCACGCCGTAGAGATCCGCCGCCGGGGTCAGCGCGCCACCGTCGGCCAATTCCGGGGCGGCGTACGCGGGTGTCCACGCATTGAAACGGTCACGACTCAACTGCGGCAACCCGTCACCCTGGCCCAAACCAAAGTCGAACAAGCAGATGCCCGCCTCGCCCACCATCACATTGCCCGGCTTCAAGTCGCCGTGCAGCACGCCCTGCCCATGGGCGTACGCCAGCGCATCGAGCACCTGCACCCCCAGCGGTTGCAACTGCGGCCAGGGCAAGCCGCCAGGGCATTCCAGCAGCAGCCGGTCCAAGGTCAGCCCCGGTAGCAACTCCATGGTGAAAAACGCGACCTGGCGAGTGGTATCGACCTCAAAGCTGAACGCCCGCACGATCCGCTCATGGCGCAGGCTGCGGGTCACGGCAAACTCGCTGTACAACAACACATGGGCATCACTGGCCTGGGCAAGGCCATCGCCCACCACCTTCAACGCGACGCGCGAGCAGGGCTCGCCAAATTGCTCGTGCAGCAAGTCGCGGGCGCGATACACCACGCCCATCCCGCCCGTGCCGAGCACCCGCTCAAGGTGATAACGCCCGGCAAGCAGGTCAAGGGCGATCTTCGCCTCCGTCATGGCAGCACCACCACCGCCGTCAGGTCATCCCGTGCGGGCCCGCGTAACACCAGGGCAAACAAACGCTCTACCATCTGCTGCGCCGTGCCCTGACTCAGGGCACCGCCCAATTCCCGGTGGCTGAGCGCCTGGTACAGGCCGTCGCTGCACAACAGGAATACATCGCCGGGGCGCGTGTCGAGTTCGAGCACCTCCAGGCTCAACGGCGCACGGCCGCCGACCGCACGGGTCAGCGCCCGGGCGTCCGGGTGAACCTGTGCCTGCGCGCGGCTCAACTGCTGCTCGGCCATCAGTCGCTCAAACATCGAATGATCTCGCGACAGCTGATACAGACACTGCGCGCGCCACAGGTAACAACGGCTGTCTCCTGCCCACACGCAAGCGGCGCGATGCCCCTCCAGCAGCAGCGCCACCACCGTACTGCCGATTGTGCCCTGTTGGCCTTCAAGGCCCAGGCGCCGATCGAGCCGTTGCAAGCACCCGCGCAGCGCCTCGACCCGCTGGTCCAGCGTACCTTGCGCGTGCAACGCGGCCAGGTTGGCAATCACCGCTTGGCTGGCAACATCGCCCGCGCGATGCCCGCCCATTCCGTCCGCCACCGCCCAGCAGCCACTCTGCGGGCGGTCCAGGAAGGCATCTTCATTGCGCGCGCGGAGCTTGCCGCGCTGGGTGCGCGCGGCACTGCGCCAGGGCACGGGGTTCATAACTGCTCCGGCAAACGGAACGTGCGCCAATCCCCCAACGGGAACGGGCTGGGCGTGCGTTGGCTGGTCAACAGGAAATTGGCGCGCAAACCGGCCAGGTCGGCCTTGAGCAAGTGCCCATCGCGACCGCTGGCCGGCTCGCTCTGCAACAGATCAACCAGGCGAAACCACGACCAGGCACCGGTGTTTTTTTCCAGGCCCAATGGCCGCTCTGCGCCCCGCTCCAGCACCAGGCTACTGCGACCGTTTTCGGCCTCGTCAGGCCACTGGAACACCATCGGCACGATGGGCCCGTGGCGGTATTCCAACTGGCGTTCACCGACGCGCAACACGGCGCGACTGACCGCCTGATCCAGGCTGTAGGGCGCCAAGGTAAACCGCACCTGCAGGTCGCCCCCGCCGTCGCTGAAGAAGCTGCGGCGGATAAGCTGGGCCTTGCTCAGGTGATCAAGCATCCCGCGTGTCATCGGCAGGCTGCGCCCGTCCAGGCTACGCAGACGATAACGCCCACCTTCGGCGCTGACGAAAGGCCGCAGATAACCGTCGTAAAAGCGTGCCATCACGCCTTGCGGCTTGAAAAACGCCTGGAAATCACTGAGGGCCACGTCGCTGGCGGCGTGGGCATTGAACGGGTAACGCTGACGGATCGCCTGGGCGTAAACCCCGTAGACCTCGCTTTGATAACGCTGATTGACGTGTACGTAGGCGTCCTCCAGCAAATGCTGCCAGCTGTCGTCGGCCATGCCCTCAAACAGGCTCGACAGCGGCAGCGGCAAGCGCGCGGCGGCATCGCGCAAAGTGCCCAACACGTCCGGCTGCCCTTCCATGCGCCGCTTGACCCGCAGGAACGCAGCCTGCCCTGGCGATACGTCGCGGTTCACGGCAAGCAGTTGCAGGTGCAGTTCATCAAGCAAGCCCAATGCCCGGGTCAGCTCGGTGCCGGGGTTCTGCTGCTCGTCCAATAATTGGTGAAGCGGCTCAAAACGCCGTTGCAACGTGCGCCGGGGAGAGTCTTCGGCCATCGGCAATGGGCCGGCCAACAGGGTGTTTTCCCGCACCTGCTGCAACAGCAGCACCAGGGGCGAGCGGGCCGACGTCACACTCGCCAGCCGTGCGGCGTCCTGCTTCAAGTCTTCGCTCGCCCCCCGTCGAACCCGCCCCAGGGCGCCACTCCAGACATCGGCGTACTCGCTGAAATAGCGCTGCTCCAACGCCAGTATCAATCGGCGCAGCTCCAGCGCACTCAGGTCGCCGCTCTCTCCAAGCACCCAGTTGTCCTGCGCAATGGCATTCACCGACCGAGGCCCCTGGGCATCGAAATACTGCAAGAAGCGCTTGGTGTAAAAGCCGGGAATGGGCGGATCGACGCCGGCAAACGCCACGCCCTCGGCCAGGTGCAAAGGTTCCAGATCACGCGCCTGTTCACGCAATACCCGGTAGACCACGTCGGCCAACGATTCACCGCGCAACACCTGGCGTGCCTGGGCCACCAGGGCATCATTGAGCGGCGCCGCGAACGGCAACGCCAGCAGCCGCGCCACGTGTGCATTCAGGCGCTCCTGCACCGAGGCCGCACCGGCATAACGTGTGGACCAGGCTTGCGCGACACGCTCGGCCAACCAGCGGTTCTCTCGCCGTTCGCGCAGCGTCAGCATCAGGTACGCACGCAGGGGGTCCAGCAACCGCTCGCGGTCTGCCAGGCTGCCCTGCACCTGTTCTTCCAGCAGCGCGACGACAACCGGCAGCAACTGCTGGTGCAAGGTGTGCTCGTAGGCACTCGCCAACACCGGCGCACTCAGGTCGCCCTGATACAGGCCCGCGCGCTCCAGCAGCCGGGCATCGCCCTTGGCCGGGAACACCTGGGTGGCGGCAAAGCGTTGGTCCAACTGTGCCAGGACAACCAGGGTGCTGTCGGTCTCTGGCGCCACGGCTGCGGGCTCGCGTGCCAATTCAACCAGTTGCCCAAGGCGCTGATGATTGACCGTGTAGCTGTGTGTCCACAGGGCCGCGCTCGCCCCCAGCAGCAACAGCGCCGCCAGGCTCAACCCGGCCCGGCGCCAACGCAGGCGCTGGCGTTCCTCGGTATGCAGGCCGGCGAGGTCGGCTTCGGCAAGGATGACCTGACGGAACAACCCCGACACACCGCGCGCCCGTACGTCGCCCGCGCACGTCAGGTAAAAGCCGCGCAAACCGTTGATGCGCGGAGCGCGATGGGCGCGGAACGCCGTCTCGATGAACGCACACAAACGCTCGCCCATCTGCGCCGCTTGTGGCGGCAAGTCCAGCATGCGCGCACGGCGCTCCACGTGACGCTCCTGATGCAAACGTGTGATCAGTTCAGCGCTCAAACGTTGCAGCAGGGCCTCGAATGCCTGTCGCACCTGGGCCATCTCGGCTCCCGCGGTGCCAACAGCCAACGGCTCGCCCAATACACCGACGGCCGCTTGTGCCTCGGGCGTATCGAAATACTCGGCAAACCCCGGCAAACGGTCTGCGTGGGTCAACACCAGGTAGAGGGGCACATCCACGTGCAACGTCTGCTGGACCTCCTGCAAACGGGCATGTACCTGGCGAGCATGCAGGTCCAGGTCGTGTTCGTTGCTGGCGAGCAAGGTCTGCACCGACAGCGTTACCACCACGCCGTTGAGCGGGCTGGCCCTGCGTCGCGTCCTGAGCAAGCCCAGCAACGTCGCCCATCCCGCCGCGTCGGGTGCACCGTGTGGTTGGCACAGGTAACGACCTGGGGTATCGATCAACACCGCCTTGTCGGCAAAATACCAGTCACAGAAAGCGCTGCGCCCGGCTGGCGTTGCATCACTGCGATCAAGGGGCGCGTGCAACCCGTTCGCCGCTAGCAGGCTGGTTTTTCCGCTGCCCTCCTCGCCTATCAGCACATACCACGGCAGCTCATGGCGCCAACGCTTGCGGTGGTTGCCGTAGCGCGGTGTCGTCGCCAGGGCTTGCTCGGCCTCCTTGAAGCGCGCACGCACGTGTCGGCGCTCGTCTTCGAGTCGGCCTTTCTGTGCGTCACGGGCATGGTTTTCAGGCTTGTTCGACGCCGCCACGCGACGCCCACCCAGCCAGACCATCGCCAGCCCCCACAGCAGAAACACGCTGCTGATCGTCAACAGACGCGCCGTCGCGCCCTGCCAGAAGCGATAGTCATCCACCGCCAGCAATGGCCCGACAAACCACACCAGGCCGGCGCTCAACAGCACCAGCAGCAGGCTCCATACCCAAACCCGACGCAGCACGGCACCCGCGCCCTTGAAGAATGCGTTCATTCATTGCTCCCAGCGTTACAAGGGCGTCCGCGTCAGGGCCGGCGCCATAGGATGAAAAGATTCCAGCGCCGTCACGCGCTCGTTGCCCAGGACCCAGGCAAACCCCGTGTACATGGCCAGCAGACAGGCCAGGACACACACCGCCAAGCACGGCGTGGAAAACCCGCGTAACCGCCGATTGCGCCTGCGCAGCGCAGGTGCTGGCACCGGTGGCGCAGGCTCGCCGCGCACATGCCGGATCTGTCGATACAGGCCATCGCGCACGGCTTCGAGCTGCACCACCCCGCGCTCCACGACGCGGTATTTGCCTTCGAAGCCGATCGCCAGGCACAGGTACATCAGCTCCAGCATCGCCACGTGCTTGATCGGGTCGCGGGACAGTCGTTCCAACAAGGTGAAAAACCTTTCGCCGCCCAAGGTTTCATGGTGAAAGCGGCTCAACAGGCTGATCTTCGACCAGTCGCCATGACTGTCCCACTGCGCCGTGACCACCGCCTCATCCAGCACCGCACACAACACGTAGCGGGCCGAGTTGACCTCGACGCTCTCCACCCCCTCATGCAAGGCGCGCTGCTCGAACTGCGTGATCGCCAACACCAGGCGCTCATTCAGCGCGCCCAGGCTCTCGCGACCGACATGGCTCTTGAGCTGAGCGGCCTCGGCCAATACTGCCCAGGCCGCGGCCACCAACGTGTTGAGACCCACGTTGAAGCTATGCGCACCGGGCAAGCGGGCGGCGTAGATCATCCGGTCTGCCAACTGCTCGAAGCGCGGCGGCGATGGGTGGTCTGTCATTGCCCGCTGTGCCGGCCCGTGGCCTTCGCGGTCGAGCAAGATGGTTTTTTCATCCGGCGGGTATTCGCTATCCATGGTCATGGTGTTCAATTCCTGATCGCCCAGAAGTTCAGCTGCAACTCGGCAAACTCGCCGCTGACATGGAAGGCAAAGCCGCCCGATTGCTCCAGCTGCGCGGTGTCACGGGCACTGAGTTCAAGCAAGAAATAGGTTTTGTCGGCACGGAACGGGATCTGCCTTGGCGCCACCGGCAGCGGCTTGAGGCGGATACCCGGCAAGTGCAGGTTGACCAGCTCACGGATTCGCTCCACGGCGCCGATCTTGAGGTGGGCCGGCAAGCGAGTGCGCAAGGTGTCGCCGTCGCACTGGGCGCTCGCGGCGAGGATGAACGTCGCAACGCCGAGCAATTTCAGCTCGCTGACCGGGCATACCAACACCCCGTACTGGCGCGCCTGCAAGGCCAACTCGATGGCCTGCTGCTCCAGCACCATCGACAGCAGGCTGCGAATAGCCTCCATCAGCCCGCGAAAGCTCGCACCCTGATCGCTGTGCTGGTAGTGCAGTTGCAGAGGGCAACGCTTGCTGTCATTGGCGAAGGTCGATAACTCGCCGAGCATCGCCAACAGCTCGCGGTACAGGGTCTCCGGGCGTACCTTGGACTGGTGCGCGTAATGGCGCAGGACAGGTTCGGTGCGGTTGATCAGTTGCAGCATGAGGAAATCCCCGATCTGCGTCCCGGGCGCCCCGCCGTTGCCACGAATACGCGTGGCAAGCGCCTCGCCGCGGCTGGCCAGCAGGCTGATCACTTCGCTCAGGCACGATGCCAGGTAGCCGTGTTGCTGGAGGTAGATAAAGGTCGGGCTAAAGTCCGAATCCAGGGTCACGCCCCCTTCGCTGGTGCACGCCATCACCTGGGCAACCTGGAGCGTGACCAGCGTCTGGTCACTGTGTTGCTCCCCGGCAACCAGGCGCAGATCCGGGCGCGCGCAATCGAGCCGGCACTGGGACTCACTGCCGGCATTGGAATCAGGGGCCTGCACTTCACAGCTGATATAGCGCGCCAACACATCGACCTGCTCCGGCCGCCGGGTGTCGACCTGTGTGCCGCTGGCCAATGGCAATGCCAGGTAGATCCCTTGCTGACCGGTGTTGGCCGCGACTTGCAAGACCAGCGGTGGCGCCCCTGCACCCAGCTCGAACAAGCTGCCATCCGGCAGCACGCCAGTGGCCTGGCTGACCACGATCTTGCCCAGGTGCAGGTACTGCAAATCCATCGCCAGGCTCAAGAAGCCCCAGGCATCCGGGACCAGCAGGCGGGTCCAGCTGAGCTGCTGCTGGTAGTGGCGATCGTTGTGTTGCAGGTGTTGAGGCCGCAAGAGCATGCCTTCTTGCCAGACGACTTTATGAACCAGCATCTCAACCCTCCCCCACGCCGACTTGGCGTACACCCGTCTCGTCCAGCAGCAACTCGGCCTGCGTACGCCGCTGCGGGCTGACGGGCAGCACCCAGCGCCATTGCACGTGCGGGAGGTCTCGATAGGCCGCCAGTACCCCCACGTAGCGGCTATGCGGCTCAACGCTGAGCTTGAGTAGCCGCCGTTCACCCGGGCGCAGTTCCAGCTCTTCAGCGGCCACCCAGTCCTTGGGCAGTACCTGCTCTGCCCGCTCGTAAAGGCTAAAAAAGTCGTTGTTTTCAAACGCTACCGGGTGCCGCAGTTCGATCAGGCGCACCACCACCGGCGAGGGACGGCCATGCAGGTCCGGGTTGAGCCGCTCGCCGGCGGCCAGTGTCAGGTCCAGCTTGGTCAGCGACGAAAGCGGCGACAACGCGCTGCAACCTGCCAGCAGCATTGCCAGCAGGGTCACCATGGAAGTTCGATACATGGACATCATCCTGGGTAGTTCGCATGCAAGGTCGCGATCAGGCGCACCTGATCCTTGTAGGCCGCGAGAAAATCACGGCCAAGCGCAGGCTCGGCCGACGGCTCGTCGTCGATCAACTGCTGGTAATACCGTTGATACGCACGCCAATGCGCGCCATCCCTGAAGAACCTTGGCGGTTTGCCCTGACGTACAAAGCAGCGTTGCAGCTGATCCGGTGCAAACGCCTGCCGTGCACCCCGCACGGCGGCCCGGCACGCCGCCAGCATCGCCACTTGATGGGCTTGCAGGTCGCGGAACGCCTGGGTCACGGCCTGTTGCGCGGGCAGTTCGCCCACCCCGCCATCACCCAACAACACGTGCATGTCCTGCAGGGTGTTGTGCCCTTGGCAATGGTTGTCGAGCGGCGCCAGGTTCAACTCGCCTTTCAGCGCCTCTTGGGTACGCAGGCACTGTTGCAGGTCATCGAGGGTGTGCTTGAGCAAGCCCGCGACCTTGATCGCCAATGCCTCGCGGCGCGCGGTGTCGAGCGTCGACATATCGCTACCCAACGCCTGCGCGAAGTGCGCCCAGAACGCGTCATGGCTCGGCGCCGCAGTTGCAACGGGTAACGGCGCAGCGGCTTCGTCCGCAGGCGCGGTGAGGGTCGGCGTCAGCAGGTGATCCCATTGCGGCGTACCGTGCTCCGTGCAGGGTTGCGTCGCGTCATCAGCCACCCACTCATCCTCGATCAACGGCAGCGGGGTCGGCGCCAGGAAGCCATCGTCAGGAATAGGCACAGGCTCGGCGAGCCGCTGCCGCGGCGCCGTCAACCGCGCACGCAGCGCCAATGGCCCCCAATTCGAAGACGTTGCCATCGTGGATCGGCCACGGTTGCCCCCGGCGCAAGCGTTCGGCGCTGCCCGCCACGCCGATACCGTTACTGCTGATATCGGTGAGGAAATAGCGCCCGTCCCGGTAGCTGACCAGGCCATGGTGGCTGGACAACACGCGGCTGGCGTCGGGAAGCACCCAATCACAATCGCTGCCCCGCCCGATCACACCACCGGCGCCAGCAAACGCCTTGTGGGCCGATGGGTCGGCTTGGCCGCCGCTGCACACCTCTAACACTAATTGCATGAATGACCTCCCCGACTCACTGGCCACGGCGGCTCACCTGTGGATCGCCCAACGGGCGGTAGTCACCGTCATCAAAGACGTAATTGGCGTTGCAGCCGCCCAGTAAAAAAACCGCAAGCACCAAGGCTCGCCACCAACGATCAGGCATTGGGTATCTCCCTAGAGGATTCATTCAGCATTCCGCCTGGGCATCACCGAGGGGAATATTCAGGCGGGCAAGGCGATACAGCAGCGTGCGCCGCGCGACGCCCAACTCACGCGCGGTGCGCGTGCGGTTACCGCGGTTCTTGTGCAGGCAATCAATCAGGACCACGCGCTCGACCCGCTCCAGGCGCTGGCGCAGCGTGGCGTCGACCACCGTCACCGGCGAGTCGGGTGCCAGCGAGAGGTGCGCCGGCAGGATCACGCCGTCGTCACTCAGCAACACCGCGCGCTCCACCAGGCACTTGAGTTCGCGCACGTTGCCCGGAAAGCGGTGGCTCGACAGTTGATCGACGGCAGCGCCTGACCAGGCCACCGGCGCCTTGCCCAGCAGCGAACAGGCGTTGTCAGCAAAGTGCCGGGCCAGTAACAGCACATCGCCGTCCCGCGCACGCAGGGCGGGCAATTCGATGGGGAACTGCGCCAGACGGTAGTACAGGTCCTCGCGAAAGCTGCCCACGGCCACCATGGCCGCAAGGTCCCGATGGGTCGCAGCGATGATGCGCACATCGACCTTATGGGCGCTGCTGGCCCCCAGTGGGCGCACCTCGCCTTCCTGCAACACCCGCAGCAACTTGGCTTGCAATGCCAGTGGCATGTCACCGATTTCATCGAGCAGCAACGTGCCGCCGTGCGCTGCGTCAAACAGCCCGGCGTGATTGCGGTCGGCGCCGGTGAACGCACCTTTGCGATAGCCAAACAGCTCGCTTTCCAGCAGCCCTTCCGGGCACGCGGCGCAGTTCTGCACCACAAATGCCTGGGCCCGGCGCGAGCCGCTGGCGTGAATGGCGCGCGCCACCACTTCCTTGCCCGTGCCGGTTTCACCGCGCAGCAATACGGTGTAAGGGGTATGCAGGACCTTGCCGATCAAGCGGCAAGTGTCTTGCATCGCCGCACTGGTGCCGATCAGGCCATAGGTGCCGGTCGTTGGCGCATTCGCCTCGGACAGCACGCCTGTATGGACCGGCGGCATACGCCGCAACAGCGCCCGTTGGTTCAGGGCAAAACTGCCCAGTTGCGCCAGCGATGCGGTGTAGCCCTGCAATGCCGCCGTGCGCTGGCTGGCGCACAGCAACACGCCGATGATTGCCTGGCTCGGGTTTAGCAGCGGCACACAGGCCAAGGCACGCCAGGGTGTCGACGCTGCTGGCAGGAACGCGCGGTTATAGACGCTGCCGTGCACATCGTCGAGGCACAGGGCGACGCGCTGATTGACGACACACTGCAACAGTTGCTCGTGCTGGAAGTCCCTGTCGCCCAGCGGCTGTGCGTCGCTTGCGTGCTGGGCAAGCAGCACCAGCCGCCCGCTCGTTGCATCCCGCCAATACAATTGGCTGAGTTCACACTCGCTCAGTTGTGCGGCAGCAGCCACGCACAGGTTCGGCAAACGGCTTTCATCGTGTTCAAGCCCCAGGCGGCTGATCCAGTCCAGCAGGGTTTCGGCATAGGCCAAGGGTTGCGGCAGTTGGCTGAATAACGTCTGCGTCATTGGCTGAACTCACAGACCGGCGCGCCGTGTTCGTCCAACCGCGCGTGGACGTGGGCGAGGCATTCGCCAGCCGACATCGCGGCCAGCAATTGATCCGCCATCTGCGCCAGCAACTGGCTCTCGATCCATTGGTCGATGTAGCGGGCGCCGCTGTCGCTATGCACGCAGCGCTCAGCCATGTGCGCAACCAGTTCGGCGGTGTAGGTAAACGCCAGTTTGCGTTGCTGCAAGCGCTGGCCCAGGCGCCCAAGCTTGAGACGGGTGACGTCATGCAGTCCTTCACCGGCAATCGGGTAGTAAGGCACCACACGCATGCGCGCAAGCAACGCCGGTTTGAAGTGCGCGCGCAACTCCGGCTGGATCGCCGCGTGCAGCGCCTCGATGGCGGGACGTCGGCCGCCGGCACACAGCGCGCCGATACGCTCGCTGCCAAGGTTGGACGTCATCAGGATCAGCGTATTGCGAAAATCAATCGCCCGGCCCTCGCCGTCATTGGCGCGGCCCTTGTCGAAGACCTGGTAAAACAGGTTCAACACCTCCGGGTCGGCCTTCTCGACCTCATCAAGCAGAATCACCGAATACGGGCGCTGGCGCACCGCCTCCGTCAGCACGCCGCCTTCGCCGTAGCCCACATAGCCAGGCGGTGCTCCGATCAAGCGCGACAGTGAGTGCCTCTCCTGATACTCGGACATGTTGATGGTGGTCACAAAACGCTCGCCGCCATACAACAGGTCCGCCAGGGCCAATGCGGTTTCGGTCTTGCCTACTCCGCTGGGGCCGACCAACAGGAACACGCCCACCGGCGAATCGGCATTGTTCAGACCTGCCGCGACCGCCCGCAGGCTGCGGTCGAGGGTCTGCACGGCGTGCTCCTGACCGAAGATGCGTGCGCGCAAGGCGTCGGCGAAACCCATGACCTTTGCACTGTGTTCCAGGGCGATCTGTGCCACGGGAATGCCGGTCCAGGCGCTGATAACTTCAGCGATCAGGCGGGGGCAGACTTCGGCCTTGATCGACGCTTGTTCGTCTTGCGGCAACGCCTCACGCGCCTGTCCGATTGCCTTCAAGCGCTGAGTCACGCCGTGCAAGGCCGCGTGGTCGACGGGTAACCCGGCGTCGGCATCGCGGGTCAACGCCCCTTGCTGGCGCATGGCTTCTGCCCGCTCGGCGTGCAACTGCTGCACCGCCTCAGTGGGCATCGCCAGTTGCGTACGCAGCCTGGCGCACGCGGTATCCAGCACATCCACGGCCTTGTCCGGCAACTGGCGTCCCGCCAGATAACGCGCGCTCATATGGGCGGCGGCGACCACCGCGTCGTCACGCACGTATACGCCATGGCTGGCCTCATACACCGGCACGAGCCCGCGCAGGATCGACACGGCTTCGCCAACGCTCGGCTCATTGACCAGTACCGGCTGAAAACGCCTGGATAAGGCAGGGTCTTTTTCGATGTGCCGTTTGTACTCCGACCAGGTGGTGGCCGCGATGGTCCGCAGCTCACCTCGGGCCAATGCCGGCTTGAGCAGGTTGGCCGCATCGCTGCCACCTGCCGGACCACCCGCCCCCACCAGGGTATGCGCTTCATCGACAAACAGGATCACCGCCTGCGGCGAAGCGTGGACCTCGTCTATCACGCCTTTGAGGCGCCGTTCAAATTCACCCTGCAGGCTCGCACCGGCTTGCAGCAAGCCCATGTCCAGGGTCAACAGGCGCACTTCCTGGAGCGGGGCTGGCACCTGCGCGGCGGCCACACGCAAGGCCAGCCCTTCGACGACGGCGGTTTTGCCCACGCCGGCCTCGCCGACCAGGATCGGGTTGTTTTTGCGGCGGCGCATCAGGATGTCGATCAACTGCCGGATTTCCCCGTCGCGGCACAGCACCGGGTCGATCCGCCCTTCACGAGCCTGTTGCGTCAGGTCATGGGTAAACCGTTGCAGCATCGATCCCGCCACCACGTGCTCACGGGCGGGGGCTTGGCTCAGAATAAAGTCGCGCACGCGCGCCACATCCAGGCGTGCCAGGCAGCGTTGATAAGCGTTGCCCGCATGCTCCAGCGGGTGGCGCAGCAGCGCCAGCAGCAATGCGCCGTGACCGACCTCGGGCTGTCCCAGCTCGACATGGGCCACCATCGACGCTTGCTGCAACCAGCGCACCAGAGGTTGGGCGAACACCGGATTTCGCGTCGCATGCCTCTCGCTCTTGGGTTGCAGCACGGCATGCAGTTCACTCGCGGGAACTCCGGCATCCATCAGGGCCTTGTCCACCAAACCGGCGGGATACTCCAACAGCACCAGCAGCAGATCTTCCACCAACACGTCCCGGCCACCGCGGTTGACGCAACGCTCGGCTGCCCGCTCCAGGTCGCCGCGCGTGCGGGAGGTCAAGGTCTGGATCAGTTGTTGCAAATCGATATTCATCATCACCCTTGCTCCCTATTGATCATTGCCGGCCAGCGTGACCGCGCCGTCGGCGCGCTCGTGCGCCAGCCAAGTGGTCCAGCCCAGGCGACACACATTGCGTGCGCCGATATGCAACGCGCGGATCTCGCCTGCGGCCAACACCAGGCGCAGGTCATAGGCCAACGGGTCGCGTACGGTCAGCCGCACCAGGGCGCACAACGCCGGGTAACCCGTGCCGAACGGCAAGAATTCGTGAAAACGCTGCCAATCGAGCCCAACGATATGCACCCGGAATTTGCCGCCTCGGTCGGCCACGCGTTCGCCCAACACCAGGTCCAGGCCCAGCCCATGGTTGGCAAGGCCCAAGCGGTTGCGCTGCGGCGGCTCGATCGACACGCTGCGCGCCACCCACTGTTCGATGAACAAGCGCTCGTGCTTGAAGTAGTAACGCAGCACCGTCTCGACCAACGCCGCCGAATGCGCACGCAGACTCAACAGCCCGAGGTACGGCAGCAAGCGCTTGCAATCGAGTGGCGTGGCCTGGCGTATCGCCGGCCCGCCCAAGCCCACCAAGGCAAACATCTGCTCGGAGAAGGCATCGCCGGCGCCGCTGCGAAACCGCGCGTGATAGCGGTATTTGCGCCAGATCGGCAACAGCAACCGTTGCAGGCGGTGTTGAAACAGGTTGAGAAAATCCCGCGTCGCGTTGCCGCCTGTTTGCTCGGCACAGGCCTGTTCGCCATAAAACGCCGGCAGCGGCGAACCCGCGCCAAACAGCCCGAGGACATTCAGGCGCAGGCGCGCACGCAGTTGCCCGTGTTCGTGGAAGAACTCCACGCGGTCAATGTCCTGCCCGGGAAAACCCAAGCCAGGGTTGGCGACAAACTCCAGTTGGTCGTACAGCGCGTCCTCATCCATCAAGGGATGGGCTACGCGCAAGTGACCGACCACTTGCAGCACCGCCTGGTACAGCGAGTACTCACGAATGGTGCGGGTCAGTGTGTTTAAAGCTGGGGTTGTTGGCCCATCCGGGGTGGCCATAGGTACACATCTCCTTGTGTGCTGATCACTCGCAGTTCGTGGTACGAGTTGAGGCTGGCGTACAGCGCGAAAAACTCATTGAGCACCGAGGCGAACACAAACACTTCACCTTGGCCGAGAAAGCCCTGGGGCTCGATGCACAGGTCGACGCGCAACCCGCGAAATGGCAAGCCGTGATGCAGGCGATCGACCGCTTCGTGGCGGATCGAACGCAATGCGTCCAGGCGGCGCCGGCTGATTTTCTGCGCCTGCCGGTCGTGATAACGCGGCAGGTCGTAAGTTTCGAGGATCACTTTGAGCGCGTTGATATCGGTCAGCGACAGGTAGTTGAGCGACATGTGGCTGATCAATTTCCACAGGAAATCCTGGTCCAGGGGCGGCGCAAGGCTGGGAGTCGGCACGCTGATATTGCGGAAGGTGACAAATGCCGGCGTCTGCTCGCAGGCCTGGCGGATATCGCCCACCTGCAGTTGCCGTGGCAGGTTGTGGTTGGTACAGGTCAGCTCGACCGACAGTGTTTCCTGCTCATGGCCGTGCCCATGGCCGACTGCCAGCCAGGTATCCAGCCCGGCATGCTGCGCCGAAGCACGCTGGCGAACGGTATAGCTCGCAGCATCGCCATCATGTTCAAAGGATTCGAACGGCACGTAAGCCTGGTAGCCCAAGCCTCCCGGGCGCCAGCCGGTCACCGTGTCCACGGAAAACACACTGGCATTGCCTGGGGCATATTCCCCCGGCAGCAGCAGGTACTCGTCCTGCCTGGCGTCCAGCCGCACCGGCACCGCGTCGTGCTGGAACAGGTTGACGATGGGCGTGCAATACAGCTTCACGTTGTCCAGGGTCGGCGGCGGCGGCGCGTGCCCGCGAATATCCAGGGCAAAGCGCAGCAACAGGCTGCGCGTGGCGTTCAGCACGTGGGTGGGTAACGTGTGGACGACTTCAAGCCCGCCGATGTCGACAAACAGATACTTCTCGGGAAAGACGAAGTACTCCTGCAAATGGCGATAGCCGCGAAAGGTGTTTTGCGGATACGGGATCAACGCCTGATCCTCGGCAAAACCGACGGGTTGCACCTGCTGCGGACGCAGTCGCAAGACCATCGCTTGCCCGTCCCCACTGTTGAGCGGCACCCCGTCCGCGTCCAACGGCAACAGTTCGATACCTTCCAGGTGACGCAACAGGCTGAGGTACACCCCTTGGCTGATGTAGCGGTCGCCGGCCAGATGCAGGCGCAGGACGTCGACGGCCAGCATGCTGAAATCACCGTCGGCGCTCATGTCCAGGCGCAGGCTCAACAACCCGCGCTCGCCTTGGGCAACATAGTCCAGCGCGCCGATCTGCAGCGGCATGACATGGGTGGTGTAGCAGGTGCGGAAACGGCAGCGTGCGCCATTCACCACCACGCTCTCCACGACCGTATCCCGCGCCACCTCGACGCCAGGCCCGGCGTGCTTGAGCGGGTCGAACTGCAAGATGCTGAATGCCGGCACCGGCCGCATATAGTTGGGCCACAACAATTGCATCAGCGAGTGACTCAGCTCGGGCAGTTCATCGTCGAGCTTCTGGCGCAGACGACCGGTGAGAAACGCAAAGCCTTCCAGCAACCGTTCCACATCCGGGTCTTGCCCGGCGTCGGCGAGGAACGGCGCCAGGGCCGGGTTGCGCTCAGAGAAACGCCGCCCAAGCTGGCGCAGGGCGCTGAGTTCACTTTGGTAATAGCGGTTAAAGGCCATCGGGCAACACCTCGACCCGCCCGGCCTCACCCAATTGCGCGCGGAATGCGACGGGCTGGGTGACGCCGTTGACGGTCAGCAGCGCGTCAATTACAAACGCGAGGACCAAGGGGTCGCGATCACGGGGCAACAGCCTGACGTGGACATTCGCCAGCCGTGGCTCGCAGGCCTGGATAAAACCCTCGATCTGCCGCCGTGACTGGCTCAACGACTCATGCAGGCTGCAACGCATGTCGTTGAAGTCGGGCAACCCGTAGTCCGGCCGTGTCTGCACGCTGCCGGCGCGGGTGCTGAGCATGTTCCCCAGGTGTGTGGCGATGCAGGCCACGCGGGAGGCTTGGGCGGCCTCCGGCCGTGCCAGGCGCTCGAACAGGCTGCGGTGATCGGTCATCCCTTGGCTGGCGCTCATGTTTTGTCGAGCTTGCCGACCAGGGACAGGGTGAAGTCCGCCCCCATGTACTTGAAGTGCGGTCGCACGCTCAGGTTGACGCGATACCAGCCGGGTTCGCCTTCCACGTCACTGACGACAATCCGCGCAGCCCGCAATGGGCGTCGCCCACGCACTTCGGCGCTGGGGTTTTCCTGGTCGGCGACGTACTGGCGGATCCACTTGTTCAGCTCCAACTCCAGGTCGGCACGTTCCTTCCACGAGCCCAGCTGTTCGCGCTGCAATACCTTGAGGTAATGCGCCAGGCGGTTGACCACCATCATGTAGGGCAATTGCGTGCCCAGGCGGTAGTTCAACTCCGCGTCCTTGCCTTCGGCGCTGATGCCGAAGTGCTTGGGTTTCTGCACCGAACTGGCGGAAAAGAACGCGGCGTTGTCACTGCCCTTGCGCATGGTCAGGGCGATGAAGCCTTCCTGGGCCAACTCGTATTCACGGCGGTCGGAGACCAGTACTTCGGTGGGAATCTTGGTTTCGATTTCGCCCATGCTCTGGAAATGGTGCAGCGGCAAGTCCTCCACCGCACCGCCGCTTTGTGGGCCGATGATGTTCGGGCACCAACGAAACCGCGCAAAGCTGTCGGTCAGGCGCGTGGCGAAGGCATAGGCGGTATTGCCCCACAGGTAGTGTTCGTGGCTGTGGACCACGTTCTCCTGATACACAAAGGTCTTCACCGGGCATTCGAGAGGGTCGTAGGGCGTGCGCAACAAGAAACGCGGCACCGTCAGGCCGATGTAGCGCGCATCCTCGCTTTGGCGAAAGCTCTGCCATTTGGCAAACTGCGGGCCTTCGAAATGGTCCTTGAGGTCCTTGAGGTCCGGCAACCCGGTGAAGCTTTCGAGGCCAAAGAAACCCGGCCCCGCAGACGCGATAAAGGGCGCATGGGCCATGCAGGCAACGCTGGACGCGTACTGCATCAGCTTGACGTCAGGGGCACTGGGCGACAGGTAGTAATTGGCAATGATCGCGCCCACGGGCTGGCCGCCAAACTGGCCGTATTCAGCGCTGTAGATGTGTTTGTACAGCCCGGACTGGGTGATTTCCGCCGAGTCTTCGAAGTCGTCGAGCAAGTCCTGGCGGGCGACGTTCAACAGCTCGATCTTGATGTTTTCACGAAAGTCGGTGCGTTCGACCAGCAGTTGCAAGCCTTTCCACGCCGCCTCCAGCGCCTGGAACTCGGGATGGTGGAGAATTTCGTCCATTTGCCGGCTGAGCTTGGTGTCGATCTCGCTGATCATCCGGTCCACCAGGCGTTTCTTCACCGGTTCACCGTTGTTATGCGGCTTGACCAACTCTGCAATAAACGCGGCGACACCGCGCTTGGCAATGCCATAGGCCTCATCATCGGCGTTCCACAGCGTCTGGGCGATGATGCCGTCAAGGATGCTGCGTTCGCCGGTGGGTTGCAGGTGCTGCGGCTGTGTTTGGGTGCTCATGCATCAGTGTCCTTTTACTGAAAAATCAGGCGTCAGGGCTGCTCAGTCCAAGCTCAGCCAAGACCCGCGCGCGGGAATCGTCGTCGGCCAACGCCTGTTCAATGGCGTGGCGAAAACTCGGTGTATTGCCCAGCGGGCCCTTGAGCGCCATCAACGCTTCACGCAGGGCCATCAGTTTTTGCAACTCCGGGACCTGCTCGACCAGGCTCGCGGGGTTGAAGTCCTTCATTGAGTTGATGCGCACGGCTATGCCCAGCTCTTGCGGGTCGGCCTCGTCCTGCAGGCGATTGGGCACGCAGAGGGTGAGGCTCAACGCCTGCTTGGCGAGCACCTCGTCCAGGGTGTGTTTGTCGATGCCGATGGGCTTGCGGTCTTCCAGCTTGCGCAGGTCCTCACGCCCGGTGAAATCCCCCAGCACCAGCAATTTCAACGGCAGCTCGACCTCTTCCTGAGCACCGCCAAGCGCCGGTTTGAACGTAATATTGATGCGCTCCTTAGGCGCAACCGAACCTTCTTTGGCCATGGTGTTTCTCCTTTTTTTGTGGCTCGAAAGCCTATTCAAGTACCGCTTCCAGATCGAAACGGCACAACCTGCGATGGGTGTCTTCCTTGCGTTCGCGCACGGCCTGGCTTTGCGGCAAGAGGTCGCAACAGCGGTACAGCAATTGCGCGACCTGCAGGGCCAGCGCCGGCTCCCAGCGCTCGAGCCCGGCGTGTTGCAGTTCTTGGTCGAGTTGCTCGAGCTGGACCTTCGCCAGCTCGTGTTTGCCTGCCAGCACACACAACCGGGCCACGGCCAGGCGCCACTGGAAACGCTCACGCTCACTGACGGCGGTGCGCACGCCTTGGTTGAGTTGGTTGACGGCAGCCTTGAGTCCGTCCTTGCGCAATACGGGCATGACCTGCTGCAGGGCGGTCTCCCAAGGCTGCGCCGTGGCATCGATGGCTACCTTGTGCGGCTCGGGCTTGCGCATATGGCGTTCGACGTGAAGCGTGATCCAGTCACGGGTGGCCGCTTCGGCAAAGGGCCTGCCGTCGTGAAAGCGCAGCTCGGGCAGGTTCGGCAAACGCTTGAGTAACTGGGCAAAGTCGGCCTCAAGTTCGGCCATCGCCGCTGCGGCCTGCAACGCGGCGAGGCACTCCCAGACCCGGCGCAGGCCATCGAACCAGAACATCGCCGTCGCGAGGCTGGCTTCAAGCTCAAGCAACAAGTCGGCGTAATGCCCCTGGTCGAAGCGCTCCTGATAGCGCTGGAGTTTGTCTGACGTGGGGCCGCGCAGGGTGGTGATGCGCTCACCGTCGGCATCCGGGTAGCCCACCAGCGTCAGCCAGGCCATGGCGCGGCTCAGGCGCAGGGCGCGCAAGTCGGTGGCATCCTGACGCAACCACCAGGCGCACAGCGGTCGGGCTTGATCCTGCAAGACACGCAGCCGTTTGTGCGCGGCTTTTTCGCTGTCGATTGCAGGTTCCGGCGCGAGCAATTGGGTGGTGGCGTGCTTGAGCTGGGCAATCACCGCACCCACTGCGCCGGGCTCGGGCGCTGCTTGTGCGGCGCGCTCCAGATGTTCCGCCAACTGCCGGCGCACTGGCAGCAACAACGGTGCGTCCTCCCCCAGGTGCCCCGACCAGAGTTCATCGAGCTGCGTGAGGTGTTCAAGGATGGCTTGGAATAACGGACGTTGCGGGTGCAGCGCCAGGTTTTGCAGGCACAGCGGCTCCAGGCGCAGCACCAGCCAGCCAAAGGCCGCTGCACGGGTACGCGGCTTGGCGGGATAAACCTCGCCCCAATGCCGCTCGCAGAGATCACGCAGCAACCCCAGGCCCGCGAGCAACCCTGGGAAGGATTCGCACTGATGCAGCGCCCAGGTCAACCACACTGCGACGCGCAAATCCTTTGAGTGATGGCGCAACACCCCCTCAGCGACGTCCCTGACCTTCTGCCAATCCGGCTGGCCGCTGCCATGTATCGATTGCGCCTTGGCCAGCTCGAACTCCAGGGCTTCATATTCACTTGAAAAACGCATGTCACTGCCGGCGAACGTCGCCGCCGAGCAAGGCGAGCGCGCCATTTCAAGGTAATAATCGAGCAATTTATCGGAGTAGATCATGCGCAGCCACGACGACGATTAAAGGCAGGGCGGGCAAACTAATCATCGATTTAAACGCGAGATCAGCGCACCGCATCAACTTCGCTGAATCGCTGCGAAGCTCGCAAACCTTAGCCACGCAAACACCATT
This sequence comes from Pseudomonas sp. B611, assembly GCF_055407965.1. Lineage (NCBI taxonomy): Bacteria > Pseudomonadati > Pseudomonadota > Gammaproteobacteria > Pseudomonadales > Pseudomonadaceae > Pseudomonas > Pseudomonas sp. B611. Next base: position 2,497 of record NZ_JBUZST010000015.1, on the reverse strand, counting down.
GGGCAAGCAACGCAACCGGGGTTAAGGAATATCCTACAACCCTTATAAAACAAGGCTATGCGCAAATTCTTGCGCAGCTTGAACAACGCAAAACTCGTCAAAAAACTCGCAAACCATTTAAAAACTCAGCGCCACGAGATGAGCAATTAACTGCGCACTACTGCGCAGTCAATCCGAGCAAATACTTTCCAAAACCCGCCCACTTACTCCTCAACTAACTCCCAACTAACCCGCCACCCCTTATTTCATTAGCCCCTGCACTTTCAGGCACGCTTCTTGTTATAGGACCTTGCCCACCCGGCACCCTCCGCCGCGTGGAAACTCTTAAAAACCAGACAAGGAAAGCGACATGCCAACACCCGCGTATCTCTCTATCACCGGTGTCAAACAAGGTTTGATTACAGCAGGCACGTTTACCCAGGACTCGGTCGGCAACATCTACCAGGAAGGCCACGAAGATCAGATCCTGGTGCAGGCGTTCAGCCACCAGGTGATCATTCCTCGTGATCCGCAGTCCGGCCAACCCACCGGGCAGCGTGTGCATAAGCCATTGATGATCAGCAAGATCTTCGACAAGTCCTCGCCCCTGCTCTTCAGCGCGCTCACGGCGGGCGAAGAGGTCAAGTGCCGCCTGGAGTGGTTCCGTACCTCCTCGGCTGGCACCCAGGAGCATTACTTCACCATCGAGCTGGAAGGCGCGACCATCGTCGATATCCAGTCACGCATGCCCAATTGCCAGGACCCGGCGAATGCGCATTTCACCCATCTCGAAGACGTGCACTTCACCTATCGCAAGATCGTCTGGACCCACGAAGTGGCCGGCACTTCCGGCTCGGACGACTGGCGCACGCCCGTAGCCGGCTAGACCATCGCCAACGGGTGCTTGCGCTTCGGCGCACCAAATACCCGGTCGATGGCCTCCAGGTCGTGCTCATCCAGCACCAGCTGTGCGGCGCGGGCGTTAAGCCGCACATGCTCGGGGGTCACGGCCTTGGGGATGGCAATCACGCCGTCCTGGCGCAACACCCAGGCCAGGGACACCTGCGCCGGGGTGACGTCATAACGGCGGGCGATCTGCTTGAGGGTGGGGCTGGCCAACAGCGCGCCGCCCTGGGCAATCGGGCAGTACGCCATGAGCGGTAGATGGTGCTGCTGCCACCAGGGCAGCAAGTCGAATTCGATGCCGCGCTCTTCAATGTTGTAGAGCACCTGATTGGTGGCACACGCCGGGGCGGCGAGTTCCTGAAGGTCTGCCACATCAAAGTTGGACACACCCCAGCGGCCGATCTTGCCGGCGTCACGCAAGCGTTCGAAGGCTTCGACGGTTTCTTCCAAGGGATACTGGCCACGCCAGTGCAGCAGATACAGATCGATGTAGTCCGTACCCAGGCGTTGCAGGCTGGCGTCGCAGGCACGTGGCACGCCCTTGCGGCTGGCGTTGTGCGGGTACACCTTGCTCACCAGGAACACCTGGTCGCGCCTGCCACGAATGGCTTCGCCGACCACCTCCTCGGCGCCGCCTTCACCGTACATTTCGGCGGTATCGATCAGGCTCATGCCCTCGTCGATCCCCAGTTGCAACGCCGCGACTTCGGCGCGGCGCTGGCTCGGGTCCTCGCCCATGCGCCAGGTGCCCTGGCCGACAACAGGGACCGGAACACCGGCCAGATCAATGGTACGCATGACAACCTCCTGATGAGTTCGCGGATAAACAGTGTGGCATTGGCCGGACAAAAGGGTTCAATCGCAGTATGGTTGGCGCCTGCCAAGTCGCCAGGAAGAACCTGCAATGCTGTTTGTCGTCATGCTCGGGGGCAAGCACCCACGAGCCAGGATCGAAGTGCACGATGTGGTATTCGCCGTGGCGGATACGCTGCAAGCCACCTACCCGCAATTGCGCGATGCCTGGTTTGGCAGCCCCAAAGGTGTACACATTGATTCATGGATGGCGGTGGATGGCGTGGACGGCTGGAAGATCCAGCTCAGCCACCTGGCCCCCGCTGCCGGCGCCGAGCGCCTGTACTTCATCAACCTGGGCGGTTATGAAGCCAACGCGTTTGGTGAAGCCCATCACTACTTGCTGGTGGTGGCGCGCAATGCTCGGGAAGCAAAAGCCCTGGGCAAACAGCAGATGCTGCGGCACTGGTCTCAGGCCCATACCGATGCGGTGATGGATATTGATGACTGCCTGCCGATTGACTTGGTGGATGGGCGTTATATTCATCTGGAGCAAGCTCAGCACCGACCCATCGTGCAGCACAATGACTACATCGTGCTGCCCTGATGGCAACTGTGGGAGCTGGCTTGTGTGGGAGCTGGCTTGCCTGCGATAGCGGTCTGTCTGTGTACATATCCATTATTTAGGTAACGGCCACTTAGGGTTCCGCTCTTACAGCGGCTCACTTTGGAAAAGCCCCAAAGTAAGCAAAGGGCTCTTGCCCCAACACTCGGTGCCTCGCCTAGGCTCGGCATGCCCTCACTCCGGCTTGAATCCGTG
>NZ_JBUZST010000014.1:0-139819 GCF_055407965.1 Pseudomonas sp. B611 | reverse complement strand
TGTGGGAGTTGTCGAGCTTTAGCGAGGCTACGATGGCGACGGCATGGTCGATAGAGATGTCGCCTGTGCCGCCGTCTTCGCAGGCAAGCCAGCTCCCACATTTGAGCGGGTTCACAAGTCACTATGTGGGAGTTGTCGAGCTCTAGCGAGGCTACGATGGCGGCGGCATGGTCGATAGAGATGTCGCCTGTGCCGCCGCGTTCGCAGGCAAGCCAGCTCCCACCTTTGAGCGGGTTCACAGGTCACGATGTGGGAGTTGTCGAGCTTTAGCGAGGCTACGAAGGCGGCGGCATGGTCGATAGAGATGTCGCCTGTGCCGCCGCCTTCGCAGGCAAGCCAGCTCCCACCTTTGAGCGGGTTCACAGGTCACGATGTGGGAGTTGTCGAGCTTTAGCGAGGCTACGATGGCGGCGGCATGGTCGATAGAGATGTCGCCTGTGCCGCCGCCTTCGCAGGCAAGCCAGCTCCCACCTTTGAGCGGGTTAACAGGTCACGATGTGGGAGTTGTCGAGCTTTAGCGAGGCTACGATGGCGACGGCATGGTCGATAGAGATGTCGCCTGTGCCGCCGTCTTCGCAGGCAAGCCAGCTCCCACCTTTGAGCGGGTTCACAGGTCACGATGTGGGAGTTGTCGAGCTTTAGCGAGGCTACGAAGGCGGCGGCATGGTCGATAGAGATGTCGCCTGTGCCGCCGCCTTCGCAGGTAAGCCATACCCGTTAGATCACAAACCTGGCCACCATCCCATTCAAATCCACCGCCAGGCGCGACAGCTCATGGCTGGCTGCGCTGGTCTGGTTGGCACCCGCCGCCGACTGGGTCGCCAGGTCGCGGATGTTCACCAGGTTGCGGTCCACTTCGCGGGACACCTGGGCCTGCTCTTCCGAAGCACTGGCAATCACCAGGTTGCGCTCGTTGATCAGGCTGATGGACTGGGTGATCTGCTCCAGCGCCACACCAGCGGCGCGAGCCATTTCCAGGGTGTTTTGCGTGCGTTGATTGCTTTGCTGCATCGATTGCACCGCTTCACCGGTGCCGTTCTGGATACCGGCGACCATCTTCTCGATCTCCTGGGTCGACTGCGCCGTGCGATGGGCCAAGGCCCGCACTTCGTCGGCCACCACCGCAAAACCGCGCCCGGCTTCACCGGCGCGTGCCGCTTCGATGGCGGCGTTGAGCGCCAGCAGGTTGGTCTGCTCGGCGATCGCACGGATCACGTCGAGCACTTTGCCAATATCGCGGCCTTGGGTAGCCAGGCCTTCGATCAACACGGACGTGTTTTGCACATCCTGGGTCATGGTCTGGATCGCGCCGACGGTTTCCACCACACGGTCACGGCCTTCACGTGCCGCCTGGTTGGACTGGCTGGATGCTTCGGAGGTGGACACCGCGTTACGCGCCACTTCTTCCACCGCCGCCGTCATCTCGTTGACCGCCGTGGCGGCCTGGTCGATTTCGTTGTTCTGTTGTTGCAGGCCCTTGGAGGCCTCTTCGGTGACCGCGCTGAGTTCCTCGGCGGCGGAAGCCAACTGCGTGGCCGAGCCGGCGATGTGCTGGATGGTCTGGCGCAGGTTGGCTTGCATGGTGCCCAGGGCGCTGAGCAGGCGTGCCGGCTCATCCTTGCCATCGTCTTCGATGACCTTGCTCAGGTTGCCGCTGGCGATGGTCTCGGCCACTTCCACGGCTTTACGCAAGGGGGTGACGATGCTGCGCGTGAGCAACCAGGCCAGCACCACCGTGAGCAGCGCGGCAACCACCGACACGGCAATCACACCGGTGATCGCACCCTGATAGCTTTGCCCGGCTTCGGCGTCGGCATTCTTGGCATCGGCCGCGTTGATGGCGATCAGCTTGTTCAACTGCTCGCCCATCTGGTCGGTGCCGTCCTTGATCCGGGTATTGATCAGGGCACGCACGTCCTCGACCTTGCCTTGCCTGGACAGGGCGACCATCTCGGCCTGGGCCTTGAAGTAGTTGTCCAGGGTGGTGACGAAGGTTTTGTACAGCGCTGCTTCCTCGGGGCCGGCGGGAAGCGCCGCGTAGCTGGCCTGGGCCGCCTTGACCTTGTCGCCCAGCGCACTCATGCGGGTTTCAGCTTCTTGCAAGGCGGCCGGCTCGCGGTTGACCAGCACACGAAACGACAGAATGCGCAGGCGCAGCACGTTTTCCGTGATGCTGCCCAAGGACGTTACGCTGGGTAGCTGGGTGGCGCTCATGTCCACCGAGGACTGGCGTATCTGCGTCATGCGGTTGACCGCAAACACCCCCAATAAAACCACTAACAACGCAATAAAAGCGAAACCGAGAAACGCGCGTGGGGCGATATTCAGCTGACGAAGTGACATAGGGGGCTGCTCTCAGAAGGAGTGTTTGCGAGCGTCCCTGCCGCGAAACGATCAGCCGGCGTCAACGCGCCGTTCTGACCTTTGGTCACCACTGTTATGGTTGGAATGTGGGCCTATACGAGGTATCGGCAGGCTCTGCCGATTTATGCAGGGCGTTTATAAATATTTTTTTACACTTCTGACGCTAGGCAGTTTCTGGCATCCTGCGCCTCCATTTTCTGACCCGAGCCCGCATTTTGTCTGACGCTCAAGCCCCCCGCCCCCGTTATAAATCCGACCTGATCTACGGCCTGGAAGACCGCCCGCACTTCACCGCCGCGATTTTTGCCGCGTTGCAGCACGTGCTGGCCAGTTTTGTCGGCATCATCACGCCCACGCTGATTGTCGGCGGTGTGCTGGGCCTGGAAAGCGAAGTGCCATATCTGGTGAGCATGGCGCTGTTTGTGTCGGGGCTGGGCACCTTTGTGCAGGCGCGCAAGTTCGGGCCGATTGGTTCGGGGCTGTTGTGCCTGCAAGGCACGAGTTTTTCGTTTATCAGCGTGATCCTCAGTGCCGGGTTTATGGTCAAGGCCCGGGGCGGCGGCACCGACGAGATACTCTCGACGATCTTCGGCATCTGCTTTTTTGCCGCGTTTATCGAAGTGGTGCTGAGCCAGTTCATCGGCAAGCTGCGCATGCTGATTACCCCGGTGGTCACCGGCACCATCATTACCTTGATGGGCTTGTCACTGATCAAGGTCGCGGTCACCGACATGGCCGGCGGCTATGGCGCCCAGGACCTGGGCGCGGCCACCAACATGGGCCTGGCGGCCTTGGTGCTGTTGACCATCGTCGTCCTCAACCGCTTCAGCAATCCGTTCCTGCGCCTGGGCTCCATCGTTATCGGCCTGACCCTGGGCTTTGTGGTGGCCTGGATGCTCGGCCGCGTGGACATGGCGGCGTTGCCGCAGGTGCCGTTGATCAGTGTGCCGGTGCCATTCAAGTACGGGTTCTCGTTCGACTGGGTGGCGTTTATCCCGGTGGCCGTGATCTTCCTGATTTCGCCGTTGGAAGCGGCCGGTGACCTGACGGCCAACTCGATGATTTCCCAACAGCCGGTCAAGGGCCCGCTGTATATCAAGCGCATCAAGTCGGGCCTGTTGGCCGACGGCCTGAACTCGGCGATGGCCGCCACCTTCAACAGTTTGCCGATGGTGACCTTCGCGCAGAACAACGGCGTGATCCAGCTGACCGGCGTGGCCAGCCGCTACGTCGCGTACTTTATCGCCGGCCTGCTGGTGCTGCTGGGGCTGTTCCCGATGATTGGCGCGGTGCTGCAATTGATGCCCAAGCCGGTACTCGGTGGCGCCACCCTGATCATGTTCGGCACCGTGGCGGTGGCCGGGATCAAGATCCTCGCCGAAGCCGGCCTGCACCGGCGCAACGTACTGATCGTGGCGATCTCCCTCGGCATGGGCCTGGGCGTCGCCGCCGTGCCGGAAGTGCTGCGCGACCTGCCCAAGGCGCTGCACAACATCTTCGAATCGCCGATCACCGTGGGCGCATTCTGTGCAATCCTGCTGAACATTTTCCTGCCGGAAGAGTTCATAGAGCTGGAAGAAGATGAATTTGATCCGGAGTCCTCTACCCTCAAAGTGATGCAGGACCCGGACGTCACGAAATAAGGGACACTTTTTATGCGCAAGCTCATGGTTCTCTCGTTACTGCTGCTGACCCTGAGCGCTTGCGCGCTGTTCCCCAACCGTGACCCGGTGAATATCAATGTGGTGGGCATCGAGCCCCTGCAAAGCCAGGACCTGGAAGTGCGCTTCGCCGTGAAACTGCGGGTGCAGAACCCCAATGAAACGGCGATCGACTACAACGGCGTGGCCCTGGACCTGGAAGTCAATGGCCGCCCGCTGGCGTCGGGGGTGAGTGACCAGGCTGGCACCATCCCACGTTTCTCCGAGACCGTTCTGATGGTGCCGGTGAGTGTTTCGGCGTTTTCCGTGTTGCGTCAGACCCTGGGCCTGAGCCAGACCCAAAGCTTGAACAACCTGCCCTACGTGCTGCGGGGCAAACTGGCGGGCGGGTTGTTTGGCACTATGCGCTTTGTCGACCGAGGCAGCCTGGACCTGCCGAACACCGCCACTTGGTAACGGCCATGCAACCCACCTTGCTCACCGAACGCCTGGTCCTACGCCCGCTGACGTTGGATGACGCCGAGGGCATCCAGCAGCAGTTCCCCCATTGGGACGTTGTGCGTTACCTCAACGCCCTGGTGCCCTGGCCCTACCCGGCCGACGGCGCCCTCGACTACCTGCAACACGTCGCCCTGCCCGCCATGGCACGTGGCGAGGAATGGCACTGGTCGATCCGCCTGAAAAGCGCGCCGGAGCAGTTGATCGGTAATGTCAGCTTGATGGATGAAGTGGATAACAACCGGGGATTCTGGCTTGGCCCGCAGTGGCAGGGGCAAGGCTTGATGGGCGAAGCCAGTGCAGCGGTGACTGACTATTGGTTTGGCGTGCTGCAGCGGCCGCTGTTGCGGGTGCCCAAGGCGGCGCCCAACCTGGGGTCGCGGCGGATTTCCGAGCGTGAGGGGATGCGGTTGATCAGGACGGATGAAGGCGAGTTTGTGGAAGGCACCTTCCCCCGGGATATCTGGGAGATGACCCGCGAGCAATGGCTGAAATCCAAATCCTCCAGCCAATAGAGAACGAATGTGTAGTGGGCTTGTGTGGGAGCGGGCTTGCTCGCGAATGCGGTGTGTCAGTCGACACATCTATTACTGGGCCACCGCTTTCGCGAGCAAGCCCGCTCCCACATTTTGGACTGCGTTTAATCAGTGATGAAGCGAACTCCGGGCTTTTCGCGCTCATCCACCACCAACTCGAACACATCCGGCCGGGCATAGTGCCCCACCACGTCATAGTCATACCGCGCCCGCACCAACTCGTCGGTATCGATCTGCGCCGTCAGCAACCCCGCTTCGCCCACCAACGGCCCCGCCAGGATGTCGCCCATCGGCCCGACAATCACACTGCCACCGGCAATCAACGGGCGCTGCGCCGGCCAATTGGCCACTTCCACGCCCAGCGCGGCGGGTGACGCCTGCACCTGGCACGCGCTCACCACAAAACAGCGCCCTTCATGGGCCACGTGACGCATGCTCACCTGCCACATCTCGCGCTCGTCCACCGTGGGCGCGCACCATACCTCGACCCCCTTGGCGTACATCGCGGTGCGCAGCAGCGGCATCATGTTTTCCCAGCACACCGCACCGCCGATACGTCCCACCGCCGAGTCAATCACCGGCAAGGTCGAACCGTCGCCCTTGCCCCAGATCAGCCGTTCGGTACCGGTGGGCATCAACTTGCGATGCTTGGCCACCAGGCCGCCCGTGGGCTCGAAATACAACACGGTGCAATACAGCGTGCTGCCACTGCGCTCGATCACACCGATCACCAGGCTGGCGCCAGTGCGGGCCGCCAGGCCGGCCAGCGCCTGCGTCTCGGCGCCAGGCACATCGATGGCATTGGCGAAATAGCGCGCAAAGGCTTCACGACCTTCCGGCAGGCGATAACCCAGTTGCGTGCCAAACCCTTCGCCTTTGGGATAGCCGCCCAGCAACGCCTCGGGCATCACCACCAATTGCGCGCCGCTGCGCAGGATCTCGTCCTCATAGCCGAGGATTTGCGCCAGGGTTTCAGCCTTGCCGCCGGGCAAGGCACCGATTTGCAGGGCCGCGACTGTGGAAACAGGCATCTCGATGACTCCGAATAGTGGGGGTTGCCCATTCTCTCGCTCGCCGCGATCATGAATAAAGCCCCCTTCAGTGCTGAATGATATGAGCCAAATGAATATCGACAAGATCGATCTCAACCTGCTGAAAACCTTCGAAGCCCTGCACGATGAGTCCAGCGCCAGCCGCGCGGCGTTGCGCCTGGGAGTGACCCAATCGGCCATCAGCGCAGGGCTGCGACGTTTGCGCGAGGTGTATGACGACCAGTTGTTTGTGCGCACCGGGCGGGGCTTGGCGCCCACCGTGCGGGCCAACCAGTTGCGGCCGGTGATCAGTGAAGCGCTGGATCGTTGCCGGCACAGCCTGGCCATGGTCAACCCCGATAACCAGGAGTACCAGGGCCGTTCGGTGGTGCTGGGCCTGTCCGATGATTTCGAGATTGCCTACGGGCGCCGGCTGATGGCGGCCATTGCCCAGCGGGCGCCAAAGCTGCGGGTGATCTTCCGCCAGACCCACAGCCAGATCGTCGCCGCCGCCCTGCTCGACCGCAGCCTGGACCTGGCGATTACGGCGGGCGGTTTTGCCCAGGGCCGGTTGAGCCGCCAGGTACTGGGAGAAGGCGATTACCGTTGCCTGCTGGACTCGGACCAGGCAAGCATCGACCTGGACGAGTTCGTCACGCGCGAACATGTGCTGGTGTCGTCCGGCGGTTTTATCGGGATTACCGATGAAGGCTTGGCGGCCCAAGGGTTGAGCCGCCAGGTCTGCGCCTCCACCAGTCACTTCGCCGCGTTGCCGTTTCTGCTCAAGGGCAGCCAGGCCGTGGCGACCATTCCCGGGCATGCGGCCCAGGCGATCGCCGAGATGACCGGCCTGCGGGTACTGCCCTGCCCGCTGGCCCTACCGCGCTACCCGGTGGAGCTGGGCTGGCGCACCCAGGCGCAGTTGGACCCGCTGTTGCTCAAGGTGCGCGAAGCGGTTGTGGCGAGCTTTATTTAGCCGCCGCCATCAACTTGTTGACTTCACTGCGCACCATATTGGAGAACTCCGGCGGCGACATGCCGTCGAGTTCTGCGCGTACCCATTCAGCCCATTTGCCCTTGCGCTTGGCGCGCTCGCCGAACAAGCGTGCCGCTTCGCCCTTGGCCTTGCCCAGGTTGGTTTGCCACAGGTCGTAGAGGCGGGACTTTTCATCTTCCAGCTCGGCGCGTTCGGCGAGGGTCTTGTTGGCCAGATTGAAGCTCATGTTGAATTACCTGCTGCACAAATAGGCGACATCTTACACTGTAGGTCGAATTTTCCTGATTCGGATTTTGGCCAAAGCCGCCGGCAGGCAAAAAAACTGCAACTTTTGCCGACACCCGACACTCCATTGTTCACTGTCACATTCACTTGCAAGGAGTCGCCCAATGGCCCGCAAAACTGCCGCCCAAGCTGTCGAGGAACAAATCAAGGATCAAGCCTTCAGTGAGCTGACGGCGTTGATCGAAGAGTCGGACAAACTGCTCAAAAGCAGCGCTGCCCTGGTGGGCGAAGAAGGCGAAACCCTGCGCGAACAGGTCGCCATCAAGCTCAAGCAAGCTCTGGACTCGGTGTCCAGCGTGCGTGAGCGCAGCAAGCCGGTGGTGGATGCCACCGAAACCTATATCGGTGGCCACCCGTGGCAGACCGTGGCGATTTCCGCAGGCTTTGGCCTGGTGGTCGGCTTGCTGTTGGGCCGTCGCAACTGAGTACAACCGGCTGCGCCCAGGGCGCAGCCGGTTTATCCGGCGTTTGCCAGCGCCCGCAGGTCTTGCAGCTCCTGCGCATCCACCAAAATCCCTTCCTGCTCGGACTTCGCCCTTGTGCGATGCCGGCGATCCCCCGGTAACCGACGCAACCCCGCCGCATGCATCTGCCGCACCAATTCCTGGCTGCGCTCGGCAAACGCCTGGCCGCTGGTTTTGCTCGGGTCGATCAAGATCAACAGTTGCCCGGTCCAGGGTGTACGGGCGCCGGGATGATCCGACCAGTCGAATTCAAACGAGAAGTTACCCCCCGTCAACGCTGCCGCGAGCAACTCGACCATCATCGACAACGCCGAGCCCTTGTGCCCGCCAAAGGGCAGCAACGCGCCGCCTTCAAGGATGGCTTTGGGGTCTTGCGTGGGCTGGCCCAGGCCATCCACCCCCATGCCTGGCGGCAGGCGCTCGCCCTTGCGCGCGGCGATCTGTACGTCGCCATGGGCGATGGCGCTGGTGGCCAGGTCAAACACGATCGGCAAGCCATCGGCACGCGGCGCAGCGAAGGCAATGGGGTTGGTGCCGAACAGCGGACGGTCGGCACCGTGGGGCACCACGCACGTCATGCTGTTGACCACGCTCAGCGCCACCAACCCTTGTTCAGCGAAGGGTTCGACATCCGGCCACAAGGCCGCGAAATGATGGGAGTTATGGATCGCCAGCAAGGCAATCCCGGCACTGCGGGTTTTTTCCACCAATAACGGGCGCGCCGCTTCCAGGGCGGGCTGGGCAAAGCCGTTGGCGGCATCCACCCGCACAAACCCCGAGGCCACATCCGTGACCTGTGGCACCGCGCGGCCATTCACCCAGCCACTGGCCAGCGTGCTGAGGTAACCAGGAATACGGAAAATGCCATGACTGTGGGCGCCATCGCGTTCGGCGCTGGCACAGTTGGTGGCGAGGATCGCAGCCACCTCGGGCGACGTGCCATGGCGCTCGAATACCTGTTGCAGCAGCGTCACCAACGCGCCGAACGCGATAGAGACATTGGAACCCTCAACGACCTTGGACGGGGTAGACATCTGCAGCTCCGAATTATGATTGGAAGGGGCAACAAGACGGGTAACTCAAGCCTGTGATTAAACAACGCGCCGGCCGCCTGCTGTCAATCTTCGTTTACCCGGCAGGTCGCTTTTGCAGCAGTTATCTACCGCAACGGATGCTTTGCCCCCTCCTACCCTGACCTCGACACTATGGCCGCGCAGGCCTTGACGGAGAGCAGTGGATGGCAAGCGTAACCCCCCCGTATTTCTTCCAGGAGTTCCACCTTCCGGTAAGGAGGAAACAGCCTAGCGAACGCGAACGCGCCCTGGGCCTGACCCTCAACGACCTGGACTGGTTGAACACGCTGTACTACGCCACCGATCAAGCGCGTCAGGATGACGGCTTGCGCGATCACCCCATGCGGGTCGAAACAATCATCCTCACACTGTCTCCCGAGGTATCCATCCCCCTGGCCGGGGCCTTCCTGATGAGCCCAAGCCCAGATGACAACAAAGAGTTGCTCTACACCCCGTATGGCGGGATCGAGGTGTTCCATGACCGTGATGAAGTGGTAGATGAACTTATAAATCGCTTGATGAATACATCTCAACGAATTGATTTAATTGCACTTTTATCAATAGAACAACGTAAAGAATTTCCGCCGGGCACTGCCTTTACATTGGATACGGCAGCCATACCCGGCGCGGTCTTCGAAGACCAGGCACGCACCATCAACGCCAACCAGACACTCAACCTGCACGCCATGCTGACGGAACTACGCACAACGCCGACCTTGTCGTCGATGCTCGCGACCTTGCTTGGCATCATGGCGCAGTCCTATTTCCCCGGCCTTGACCAGCGGGAAACGCGAGTCAACAGTTTCGTCGCTGCCGACGAACACGATCCGAGCGCTATTCCCCGCTGGATCAGCTCCGCCCCCCTGGCCGAAGTGTTGTTGCAGTATTACCTCAAGCAGGACTGGCCTGTGGGCCAAACACGCACCTTTACCCACCCACGCCACATCACCCGCCACTTCAGCGCTGGCGAACGCACGGAGGACTTGCGACGCTGGGAAACCCTGGTGCAACAAACCGCAGGCACCCTTTCCAAGTTGCTGAGCAGCTTATTGTTGACCTGGTGGAACGAAGACATCGACAGCGGCCAATCGCGCCTGGACCTGTTTGCCCAGGTGATGAGTGACAAATTCCGCGTCGACCTGCTGTTCAAGCACCAGTCCGGCGTCGTGACGGCTGAAGAAAGCCATGACCTGCGCGCGATATACCTGCCCGATCAGGCGGCGCGCCGTGCCTGGAAGCCGTCGCTGCGCATCGAAAAAGTGAGCATCCACGCGCCTTATCAACATTACGTGGAGCTGGCCGCGACCTTGCTGATCAGCGACAAGCACGCCTACCTCTACACCCAATCCCGTGGGCTGCAGGTGCTCAACGACCTCGACGACCTCAATGACACGTTGCTGAGCATGCTCAAGGCCGCGGGGCACGAAGATGAGTTGCTGAACTTCCTGTCCCTGGAGGAGCGCAGTACCTATATCGCCATGGACGAGGTTCAGGTCAGTGGCCTGCCCGTGGTCGGCAGTGTATTCGCCAGCATGGTCAGGGACATCGCCGACAAACAAATGAGCAATATGGAGTATGCCCTCGGGCAATTTCGCCGCAGCGATGGCGCCGTTGACCTGGCGGCCCTGCTCGATTGCGCCACGGACGTGCGCCATATGCTCGACAACCGCCTGTTGGCGCTGGACGCCGCAGGCCGCTGGAGCCTGCACCCGGTCAGCAGCGGGAACGGGCGACCCTCAACGATGCTGGCCGAACGCGCCAAGCAACAGTTGCCACTGCTGCAAGCGGCGCAGGCAGCATCCGTTGCACTGCGCAGCAACCATCCCACCCTGCGCAGCCTGGTGTGCCACGCACTGGATGCCGAACTGCACAAGCGCCGGTTGGATATCGATGCCAATGACGTATACATCAACACCTATGCCACCCAGGCCGAGCAGCGCGAGGAGCGCATACCGCTGCGCTCGGTGGCGCTGATCGACCACTTTGTCGAACGCCTGGCGCAGGTCGGCGGCCCCTTGGGCGACACGCCGGACATGGGCTTTTACACCCGCCACCAGGCAGGCGCGGCCATGCGCTGGAACACCCTGACCAGCACGACCGTCAATAGCCTGGTTACCCATACCCTGCTGGGGTTCGCCAACCATGACCTGCGCGAGTTGCCGCGCAGCTTCCTGGCCAGTCACCGCGGTGCAGAAACCAACGCCCTGCTACTCGGGCTACGCAGTGAAGCCCAACTGCGCTTGTTGAACAAGACGCTGGCTCCCCGCACATACGCCATCCTCGACACCGTGCTACGCCCCGACAGCATGACCCGCCTGCAACGCCATGGCCTGCTGGGATTTCTGCCGGACGCCTACGGATTGACCCTCACCCAAGGCAATGAAGTACTGCCTTTGGCCAACTGTTTTGTACTGACCGAACGCGGCGGTATCGACCCAGGCCTCTCCGGCCAGGCAGTGCTGTGGACGCCCCAGCGTGGCCATGAACCCTTCGCCTCCGTACATGCCCTGCGCGCGCACTTGGAACAACGTCTGGCAGATCCTGTAAAGCGCCTGGCACTCCTGCAAAACTTGTCCATCCGCCAGCACCCCCCACATAAAACCTTTGGCCTGGGCGCGCTGCAACGTATCGACGAGCATTTGCTGGATAACCGCCAACACAGCTACCTCGACCAGCTACTCGCCAATATTGACTACTGGCTGGCCGCGCCACTTGGCCCTACGCAGCTGCAGGATTGCCTGGACCTCGAGATGCAGCAGGCCTCGCCGTCCAACCTGAGCCGAGCCACAGCCGTCGCCCAGGCGATAATTCACCAGCAGGCATTACCCGTGTGGCTCGGAATAGCCTCGCCCCAGGAGCAACAGCTGCACGCCGAATTGTTGGAGCAATACCGCCTCAGCGCGCCGGATGATCGCGATTACCTGCACAGCCTGCCACCCCTGCGCGAGCACGCCGCCGAACGCCTGCGTGCCTTGCTCGACGCACGCTACCCAGGCCAGGACTTGAACCCCGACGATGTCTTGATCCCCACGCGCATCGCGCTTAACGGGCACAGTCAAAGCCTGACGGACTTTGCCCTGCGCCACCTGCCCGACTTGCCCACCGACAGCCTTCGTCCGAAAGCTCGTGGCGCAACGCCCCTGCCCTCGACATTCGACGGTGCAGCGGTGGTTCAACTGGTACGCCAGTTGGACATTGCGTCAACCTATCGCACCCTGCTCAGCACGCACCTGGCAGCAGACACCGAGGATGCGCGCCAACGCCGCGACCTGTTTTGTCGGCAATTGCCCTGGCAGCTGTTACGTCACGCCCACGAAGAGAAGCTCGAAGAACGCCTGAGTGAGACAGCCTGGGGGTTTATCCAACAAATCTTCGACATGCCGGATGCGATGGCGCGCGAGCAGGTGAGCGGCACTACGGCAATGATTCGCCCGCTGGAACTGGTGGCGACGCAGGGTGCGCAAGCGGTCAAGGTGGTCGGGGTGTACGTGATCGGTCCGCAGGCGCGGGCGTCCGGACCATTGGTACTCTACGCGCCCTACAGCCCGCTACGTGTGCTCAGGGAATACGCTAACGAAGCAGAGCTGTTGGTCGAGATCAACCGCCCTGGTCCGTTGCAGGACTGGGTCGTTCGCCAACTGGAGGTGCCGCAGCAGGCGACCTACCGCAACCTCCTGAGTGCACCGCAACGCGCAGGCTCGGATATCCGCCTGGCCTCGAACCCGGTCCGGGGTAATATCCTGCCGCAGCTGTTCCACGACAACACCCTGCAACTGCTGACAATGCTCGCCTGCCAGTTCGAACGCGAAGGCAAGGACCAGTGGGATGGCATCACCAGCCTGTTACGCGACGGCATTCCAATGACGATGCAGTTCATTGCCGGCAAGCTGAAGTACCCGTTAGTGGTATGGCGCAGTTTCAAGCTGTTCCTGGCGTCCGCCGAAGACTTGCAGCAACAGCGCTTTGGCGAGGGGCTGCGCAGGTTTATCCAGGGTTTGGCAGCGCTGGCGTCGTTGCGTAGACAACTTGACGAGTCGCTGCCTGATGAGCCAATCCCCGTGCCCAGCAACCCGCCAGAGACCGGCCCCGCAGCTGCCACCACCAGTGACACGCTCGACGTGACAGACCCGATACGCACGCGACTGCGGCATTTTGAAGACATGACTGTAGCGCTGAATGATCTGCGCCTGGACCCACAGCACCACGTGTACACGCAACCGGTCAGCAACCGCAGCTACGTGCCGGTGGCGGGACGGGTTTACCCGGTGGCACGCAGTGGTCAGCACTGGCGTATAAGCCTTGCTGCGGAGTTGGGCCCGTTTGTCGAACGCAATGCACAGGGCCGATGGGTACTGGACCTGAGCGAGCGCGAGCCGCGCTTCGGGCCGACCTTGTCGCGTTTCAGGGGGCGGTTCATCACCCGAAGGACGATACGCGACGCCCTCAATGTTGAAGCCGTGGGGTTGCAGGCCATCCATGCGATGGACGCAGATAGAGCCCTGGCCATTCATCGGGCGCTCAACGTGGCGCTGTACTACACCTTCACCTGCCTGGATAACCTGACGCTGTTTGCCGCACACAACGATCCCGATTCCCCGGTCGGCCGAGTGCTGACAGAAATGTTTGGCGTGCTTAACTTCAACCCGACACAAATGGCGAAAATACAAAACCGCGTCAGGGAAATTCGCGATGGCCTGACCCAGCCGAGCCTGCTCAGGTTCGATTCAATGCGCTTCGTGGTCGGTTCGCCCCGCTGGCATCTTGGTCAGACCTTTGCCTTTGTCATACCGGAAGATGTGGAGCAGAAAATCTATCTGCTGGACCTCTTCTTCAGTACACCAATGGACATTTACCAGGGACATCTGAATACGCCCTTCGAGATCCACGATCATGCACGAGCGGCCACGTTGATTCATGAAACGAGCCACCTGGTGTCAGACACTTTCGACATCGCGTACATGGACTCCATGCGCCCGTTCCTGGACCTGATCAACCGTGGAACGGCCGAAGGCCTGAGAAAATATACAGCGCTGGCCAACCTGCAAAGTAGCGCGCTGTCCATACAAACGCCTGCAAGCATGCTGTTCAAGACCTGGGATGACTTGTCACAACGCTGGGAAGACTTGGGCAGCAGCGGCTCGAGCAAAGCGCGCGACAAGGTACTGCACCTCACCGGAGCCAGGACATTGCAAGATGCCCGGGTAACGTTCATGAGCGATGCAGATCGGCGAATGGACATCATCCTGGCCAATGCGGACTCGGTGACCTACCTGATTACGCACCTGGGACGGGCGCTGCATCGGGGGCCATGAAGCAGCCCCCGATCCCTGGATCAGTCCTTCTGATCACGCAGCACATTGCCCGACGCGCCGTCGATGCGCGCCTCGTACACGCTGCCATCGGCCTTGCGGCCTTTGACTTCCCAATAGCCATTGTCATCGGCCTCAGCGGCGTAGACCTCGACATAACCGGCCTTGGTCTTGGCCACGTCAATGGCCTTTTCAATCGTGATCCAGCCCGCCCCCGGCTTATCAGCGAGGGCGGCGCCGGCGCTGAGCAGCGCGGTGGTTGCACACAGGGCGACTAAGGTTTTCTTCAGCATTTTCGTACTCCATTGTGGGAATGTCCTAAAAGGCTTAGGCGCACACAAACGAGAATAAGTTCCAATTGACGTGCAATCACCATGATGGCAGTTCTCGGCGCCAGCCTCGGAGGTTAGAATGTGGGAAATCAGGACGTTTAAATGACAGAAAAGTCTCTTTCAGAAGCCGAATATGACGCGATCACCGACGCCGCCGCGCATTGGTGCATGCGTTTGCACGCGCACGATTGCACACCCGCCGAGCGCCAGGCTTTTGAACAGTGGCATGACGCTCACTCGCTGCACGCGTTTGAATACGCGGCCATGCTCGAGATCTGGGACGTCGCCGACCACCTGCCGCGCGACGAACCCGCGTCGGTGGTGGTGCCGTTCACACCGCGCCGTCGCCTGCGCAACCTTGCGGTAGCGGCGGCAATCTGCCTGGCGGCGCTGCCGCTGGCGGCATTCACTGGCTGGGAAGCAGGCTGGTTGCCAAACACCTATGAGCGCTTCGAAGCACCCAACGGTTTGCGTCAAGTTACGCTGAGCGATGGCAGCCAAGTGGAACTGAACCTGGGCACCGAGCTGGTCTATAGCAACTACAAGGACCAGCGCCGCGTCACCCTGAAAAAAGGCGAGGCGTTTTTCAAGGTCAGCCATGACAGCGCCCATCCGTTTATCGTGCATGCCGGCGACGGCCAGGTACGGGTGACGGGCACGCAGTTCAACGTCTGGAAGTATGAAGACCAGGTCCGCGTGATGCTGCTTGAGGGTTCGGTACAGATCGCCAGCGACCGGGTGCACGGCAGCGTGCCGCTCACACCGGGAATGCAAGCCAGTTACCGCCAAGGTGATGCAACCCCCCGAGTCAACTCGTTCAACCCCAATGACACGGCCCTGGCCTGGCGCCAGGGCAAGCTGGTGCTCGACAACCTGGCCCTGGCTGACGCGCTGCCTCTGATCAACCGCTACCTGAAAAAATCGGTGATGCTGGCCGATGCCAATACCGGCACGATCCGCATTGGCGGTATCTACAACATCAATGAGGTCAACAACCTCGTCCCCTCGTTGCCCAAGGTTTTGCCGGTTTACCTGACGCAAAACCAGGATGGCAATCCTGTGCTCAATTCGATTCCGCGTAAAACCCCGAAAGGCTGATCCCTGGCTGGCAGGCCCGAGCATTCTCGCGCCTGCGGTGTCCATTTTTTTAACACCCCTCTCCTCTGAATCGCCCGGACGGCACGGATTCATCGCTTTGTCATGTGCGGTGTTACAGCGCTGATACAGCCTGGTGAAGCGTTTGTGCCATGGCGGGGTACGCGCGGCTGCAAGGGGTGTTGTCTCGCCGGCGTTACAACTTACTCACTACTTGGCCATCAATTAACTTCAACCCATTGAATAGAAACAGTAAATAAAAAGCGGCACGGCTTCTGCTCTATCCCTTACAGCGCTGTTTAGGGTCAGCGCGAAGAATAAGGAATGCCGCCGTGATCACACTCACTCAAGGTTCGATGAACGTACTGCTGATCAGCTGTGTACTCAGCGTTGGCATCAGTGCTCCGACCCTGGCCGGCGACGGCATTATCGTGACAGGCCGCAATGTGCAAGCGCACATGGCAGGTCGCGCATCGTTCGGTCCTGATCCATACCCCCAAACCGCCAACGTCAATCCGAGCCGGGAAATCCATGGCGCCCTTTCCGGCGAACTGAGCGACCGCGACTTCGGCAACGTCAGCAGCGGCTTGAGCATCAACCGTTCGCTCCAGCCCAACGGCAATCTCTCCGGCTTGAATGCCACACAAAACAGCATGTCCACCCTGGGCGCTGGCGCAGCCGCCAGCCGCAGTGGCGCCAGCAGTGGCGGCATGGGCGGTCAGATCAGCGGCTCGATCCAACGTGGTCTGGCGCCCCTGAACAGCCTTGGCGGCATGATGGGGGGCAAACAATGACACGCTCCCTGCTCATCCTCGCCCTGCTCACCAGCACCTCGGCGATGGCCGACAACACTGCCGTGATGAACAACAGCGGCAAAGCCTACAACGGCAACGTGATGATCAACCAGTCGGCGGGCAACCAGCAGCAAACCGCTAACAATCGCGCGGTTGCACTCGGTGGCCAGGCCACCACCCGCAACATCCAGAACATGGATGGCAAGGTCGACCCCTCCCTGAATGCCAAGGCAGCGATCGAGGGCAACTCTTTTACCAATGGCAACGGCATGTTGGGCATCAACCAGTCCGCCGGGGCCAATAACCAATTAGTCAATGCCGTGAGGATCAGCGTCAACGCTGGCCCGCAAAGCATCGACGACAGCGTCCTGTTGCAACAGAACACGACGACGCTGGCAACCGACTCAGGGCTCACCCCCACCACTGGCAGCCGCCAAGTCGTGACAAGCGACCAGGCCTTCACAGGCAGCCGAGGAGTGATTCAGGTGAACCAGAGTGCTGGGGTGGGGAACCGAGTGGCTAACACCCTGGGCATCACTATCAAGTAAAGGCTTGGTAGCACTAGTTAGACCGTACCAACACTTAACCAACTAATTAGAAGCAAGGAGAAACACCATGAAACCTCAAATGGCTCTGAAACCAATGGTTTTCGCTCTCGCCGCACTCATGGCTGCTGCTGCTCAAGCAGGTGGCTGGCACCCTGCACCTCAACCAACCGGCACTATTGCCGCCGTCGTTACGGACGTGCAAAACAGCGGGCTGAACAAGTTCGACGACACTAAAACTGAAAACAACGCGTCGGCCGATAACTCGGTCAACAGCAATAACGGTAACACTGGGGTCAACGCTCAAGCCGGCAGTGGCAACCAGGCAGATAACGCTGCCGCCATCTCCAGCGCTAAAGGCGATGCTGCAACCGTATTCGGCGTGGTCGATGTGACTCAAAACAGCGGGCTGAACAGCTTCGTGAACAAAGGCACGCAAAACAACGCTTCGCTGGATAACTCGGTTAACTGGAACTCCGGCAACGTGGGTTACAACGGTCAAGCCGGTCAAGGTAACCAAGGCAAAAACAACCTGGCGATCGTGACTGCTGACGGCAAAAACATCGCCGCCGCGGCCAACACTGAGCAAAACTCGCTCGCCAACAGCTACCTCAACGCCGCAGCCAGCGGGTATGGCCATCACGGCAAACCTCAGTATGTGTCGAACAACTCCAGCCTCGACAACTCGGTTAACCACAACTCCGGCAACGTAGGTGTGAACCTGCAATCCGGTTCGGGTAACCAAGGCAGCAACAGCCTGTCGATTGGTCAAGGTTGCACTGTCTGCGCCAGCGGCGTGCGCTTCTGATGTAACGAGGGCCTTGGCAACAAGGCCCTTTTTTATTCCAGTGTCCAACAGGTCATTCGATCATGCGCCTCGCGACCCTCACCCTCTTGATGTTGCTCACCGGCCCGACTTGGGCAGGCACCATGGCGATCTCCGCCTTGCCTGGCGGTGCAGTCATCTACAAGAAGGTCGAGAGCATCCGTGAACGCCGCTTCGCCAACCTGGTGGAACAGAAAACCGATTTCAGCTGCGGTGCTGCCGCACTCGCCACCATCCTGCGCCAGGGTTATTGGCTCGACGTAGATGAAGAACACGTGATCAAAGGCATGCTGGTCAACGCCGACCAGGACCTGGTACGCACCCAGGGGTTTTCCATGCTGGACATGAAGCGCTACCTCGAAAGCATCGGCATGCGTGCCCGGGGCTACAAGATCGGGCCAGACACCCTGGCGACCTTGAAGATCCCCGTGGTGGTGTTGCTGGAGATTCGTGGCTACAAGCACTTCGTGGTATTGCAGCGTTCGGACAAGGACTGGGTCTATATCGGCGACCCGGTGCTGGGCCATAAACGCTACTCACGCGATGACTTCGTCAAAGGCTGGAATGGCATCGTCTTCGCCGTGCTGGGTGAAGGGTACGACAAGGCCAACGCCCTGCTCGACCCGCCCTTGCCGCTGACCGCCAAGAACCAGTTGAATGAGTTCAGGCCTATAGGCGATGCCGAGCTGATGGACTTCGGTTTCATCCAAAGCGACTTCTTCTAAGAAGCGCAATAAGGGGCAGGACGCTCCAGGAGCAAAAGATGAACACTTACCGTTGGCTGACGGTCATGTGCCTGGCAGCCTCAATGCCCGCTTATGCTTCATCGGCGTTCAAGCCCATTGAACTCAAGGATTCGGAAATGGCCGAGCTACGCGGCCGTTACGTGATGCCGGGGCGAATCATCAGCTTTGGCATTGTCATGAGCAGCACCTTCAAAGATGCCGCCGGAAACATTATCACCGGCACGGCCAACATGCAGATCGACTCGTCCACGGTCACCCCGCAGTTTTATGTGCATACCTCCGGTTCTTCAGGAACGGGCACTGGCCAAGGGCCGGGCACCGGCACGGTAACCGGGGGCGCCGGCTTGGGCAGCGGCCAGGGCGTGACGCAAAGCGTACGCGCCGCCGGCGATGGCAACACGGCCTACAACAATGTCGGTATCAGCGTGACGGAAAATGGCTTTGCACCCGCCAATGTCGTGCAATCCGGGGAAGTACTCCTGGCGGGTGGCGTGGTCAGGGGCACAAGCGCGGCAGGTGATATCGCCGTTTCAGCGCAAAACGGCGGCCTGCAAATGGCGATTCAAGCCAAGAACAACCAAGGCAACAGTCTCCAGCAGATCGGCGGCGGTAACGTGGGCCAATCCATCCGCCTAACCGGCAACGCCAACTTCGTCAACAACATGACCCAACTCAACGTAGTAATGGGCAATAACGGATTGAACAACCCAGCGTTGAACTGCAACCTGGATCAACTCAAAGGCCTACGCGCTCTCGGTTATTGAACTACGCTGACCCTCGACACTTTCGCATTAGAAAAGGACGGCTTATTTCATGCATCGATCGTTATCGCTACGTGCGGTGGTCTGTTTAAGTACGCTCTTGCCCGCATCCATGTTGTATGCCGCGCCAGACGCCGATATCGAGACCCTCAAACAGGAACTTCTGGAACTCAAGCAGCGGTACGAAGTGCAGCAGAAAGCCTTGGCGGTACTTGAGCAGCGAGTCCGTCAGGTTGAGGATCAACCGGCGACCCCGGCACCGAAACGCCTGGCCAAATCCCCGGCTGACTTCCAAAAGGCCAACGGTACAGCCGTTGCCGGTACTGGTGCGGCGGCTGCGTCCGGTGGCGCGGGGGGCGGCGGCAGTTCCTATGGCCAGGCCCTCAAGGACGATTCGGCACCTGCGCAAAGCGTGAGCAACCTCTACAACGAAGCCAGCGGCTTTTTCGGCAATGGCAATTTCAGCTTTGAAACCGGCATCACCTACGCGCGTTACGACGCTCGCCAATTGACCCTTAACGGTTTCCTGGCGCTGGACTCGATCTTCCTCGGCAATATCAACCTGGACCGCATCAAGTCCGACAACTGGACCCTGGACCTGACCGGACGCTACAACGTCGACAACCGTTGGCAGTTCGACGTCAACGTGCCGGTGGTGTACCGCGAGTCGACCTACCAATCCGGCGGCGCCAATGGCGGCAGCGGCACCTCGACCTCCGAGGAATCGGTGACGCGCGATCCGACCATTGGTGATGTCAACTTCGGGGTGTCCTACAAGTTCCTCGACGAAACCCCGTCCCTGCCGGATGCGGTGGTGTCGGTGCGGGTCAAGGCGCCGACGGGCAAAGAGCCATTCGGGATCAAGCTGGTGCAGTCGGCGAACAATACCAACCTTTATGTGCCCGAGAACTTGCCGACGGGCAACGGCGTATGGTCGATCACGCCAGGCATCTCGCTGGTGAAGACCTTCGACCCTGCCGTACTGTTTGGCTCGCTGTCCTACACCCACAACTTCGAAGGTTCGTTTGACGACATCAGCAGTGACGTCAACCAGAAAGTTGGGGGCAAAGTCGCCCTTGGCGACAGCTTCCAACTCGGCGTCGGCGTAGCCTTCGCGCTGAACGAGAAGATGAGTATGTCGTTTTCGGTCTCCGACCTGATTCAGCGCAAGAGCAAGCTCAAGCCTGACGGTGGCGACTGGCAATCGGTGGTCTCCAGCGATGCCAACGCCGGTTATTTCAACGTGGGCATGACGATTGCTGCGTCGGATAACCTGACCATCGTGCCCAACCTGGCCATCGGCATGACCGACGATGCGCCGGACTTTACCTTCAGCCTGAAATTCCCCTACTACTTCTGATTGCCACACAAGGAAAAGCCCCGCAACGATAAGGGTCGTTGCGGGGCTTTTCGGTTTACCCGCCCTAGCGGATCTGGTGTTTGTGCAGCAACCGGTAGAACGTTGGCCGGGAAACCCCCAGCACACGGGCGGCGACACTCAGGTTGTCGCTGTGCCGGTTGAGCACATCACACAGCGCCTGACGTTCGGCGCGGTGCTTGTAATCCTCCAGTGTAGCCATCGGCGCAACAATTGCCTGTTCACTTTGCAATCCCAGATCAACGGCTTCGATCTGCCGCCCTTCGGCCAGTACCAGGCCACGGCGCACGCGGTTTGCCAGCTCACGGACATTGCCCGGCCAAGGGTGTTTTCCCATCGCGACCAGGGCGCTTTCGCTGAAGCTGCGTGGGCGCCGCCCGGTTTCCTGGCTGTAGAAGCGTGAAAAGTGGTTGGCCAGCATGGCGACATCACCGTGGCGCTCGCGCAGGGGCGCGGTCACCACTTGCAGGACATTGAGGCGGTAATACAGGTCTTCACGAAAGGCACCCTTCTCGACCGCCGCTTCCAGATCGACGTGGGTCGCAGCCAATACCCGCACATCCACGGGAATCGGCTGGCTTCCACCGACGCGTTCGATCTGCTTCTCCTGAAGAAAACGCAGCAGGTTGGCTTGCAGCTCCATGGGCAGGTCGCCGATTTCATCGAGAAACAGCGTGCCACCATGGGCCGCCTCGATCCGCCCGACCTTGCGCTGATGAGCACCGGTGAACGCGCCCTTCTCATGGCCGAAGAGTTCCGACTGGATCAGGTGTTCCGGGATCGCGCCGCAGTTGATCGCGACAAACGGCTTGGCATGGCGTTGGGATTGACGGTGCAGGGTCTTGGCCACCAACTCCTTGCCGGTGCCGCTGTCGCCACGGATCAGCACCGGGGATTCGGTGGGGGCCAGCTTGGACAACAGCTTGCGCAACTCGCGGATGGGGCGGCTGTCTCCCAGCAATTCATGCTCGGGCTCGTCCACCGGCGTATTGGCCTGGCCGCGCAGGCGCGCCATGCCAAACGCACGGCCCAGCGTGACCTGCACCCGGGAGACGTCAAACGGCAAGGTGTGAAAGTCGAAGAACCATTCGCAGACAAAATCGCCGACGTTTTGCAGACGCAACACGTCGTGGCTGAGCACGGCGATCCATTCGGTACCGCTGCGGCCAATCAGTTCCTTGACCGCCTCGGGCCGCTCCAGGTGATAAGGCTGCAACCGCAGCAGGCCAACGTCACATGACCTGTCCCCGACGGCTTCCAGCGCACAACTGTCTACCTCCCAGCCGGCCGTGCGTAAACCCGGCAGTAACCCGTGACAGTCGTCACAGGGGTCAACCACCAGCAAGCGGCGCTGCACAGGTGTAACAACCATGACTATTCCTTGGCGTCAAAATTGTTAAATTTATTTAGAAACAACGGTTTGTGATGCCTGATCGTTACAGTAGCAAGGTATTGACGCGTGTCTTGTACCGTTTCGCTATAAGTGTTGGCAAAAAGCCACTTCGCTGCGCTGGGGATGAAAAAGTTGCCGCGCCTGAAAACTTTCATTCAGCTTTCAAAACAGCTGTTTACATGACACCCATCACGAAAGTTTGAAATTTCTTGCTCTAACATGTGACCCGTACCCCGCCATCGTGCATCAGTACAAGTAACTCGCCGCCTGGCTCGCCCAACCGACGGCACTCCACTTGATTGGGCATTTAGAGAGAAGACCCACATGAACGCCCCGCTCCGCATCAACGAAGCTCTTTTGATCGCAGACCGTGCCTTCCAGCCCTTTCAATGCGTGGCCTGGCATGACGGCAATGGCGCCCTGAGCCTGAGCGTCATCGACCGTACCAACAACCGTATCGGCAGCAAGCAACTGTCTTCGAGCGCCTATACCGACCCGGCGCAACTTGAAGACTTGCTGTTGCAAGCCCGCGCCGAACTCGATCAAGGCGGTTATCAGTTGCAGTCCTGGGCAATGCCCAAGTAACTCAGTGTGACGCCGGCTCGACGTCTTCGGTAAAAAACACTATTTCCGCAACTTCATGGTCAATGTTCGAACGCAGGACATTGATCAGGCGTTCTGGGTTAGTGGCGCGCTGCTTCAACTTCTTATAACTGATGCCACGTTCGGCATAACGTTTGAGTAGTCCTTGGCTGAAGTGATAGCCGATGTCGCGCGCCGCCTGATCTTCGTATACAAAATGGGCGAGCCAGAACGGACGACCCGTAGTGTTTTCACGGATCTCGAAGCGTCGAGCCAAGGGCTCTTCCGACGTCAACTCCACCACATCGATCAGCCAGGACTTGTACAAAATCAACAGGTTTTCGGACGACGGTGGGCTGCGCATGATCATGCGTTTGCGCGACAGGTTAGCCTGTTCCAGGAAACGCATGACTTCGTCATGCAACATGACCGGTGAGTATTTGAAAAACTCCAGTAAGTCCTGGTGCTTGGCCGACGCCGGTGGCACTTTCAGTGCATCAATGAGCAGGTCGCGCTGCACAATCATCTTGTTGGCGTAATTCACCCACTCGCTGCGTACCCGACGTGGCGACATGCGAGGGATGGCCTCCAACGCAGTAATCTGGGTGAACTGACTGCCCGCCTCACGCCACAAGCGATTTGCCTCACCGCCGATATCCGCTAGGCGTTCATGGGCGGGCAGGTCCGGCGCAACTGCGGGTTGCACACGCGGCACTTCCTTCCACACCGGCTCCTTGTCGGTGCCCATGCGCTTGAAAGACCACACACTGCGATGGTCGAACGGCTCCAATACATCGACATATTCCGCCATCTCTCCGAGTTCCATGACGCTGCGCCGATTGCCGATTACAAGGCCAGCAAGCACATCGTCGATGATCTGCTTGGAACCACTGGCCGACGATGATGATTGCGTCGCGAGCGGCGCGGTTTCGTACAAGCGATAGGTTGCGATCAAATCCTGTTCGAGCTCCTCGAGCAGGCCGCGTATAAAACTGCGGTAGGCGCCTATTGCCCAGGCATTGATGTAGCGCGGGTATGGCCCCAACTGATAGGACAGGCGACTGTTGGCCAAGACCAGAGTGTCGAGTCCGTCGTTCAGCACCCGCAGTTGCTGGCCCAGGTTGAAACGGCCCGGGGTGAAAAGCTCGCGACGGCTCAACAGTTTCAAACTGCACAGCGAGGTAACCTCTTGAATCAGGTCGAGGGTGGCGTCCCTGTAACAGGTGGCGCTGGCATCAAAACACCCTAGAGCAAGCGTGCGCAGTTGCAACTCCTGCCATTTCAGTGAAATCCGCCGCCCAGCCCAGACGGGTGTATCCAACATGGCGACCGAGGTATCGGCAAGACGGCCGTGCTGCTTCATCGTCTCAAAACGCCCTTCCGCCTCCTTGCAGGCTTCGATGGCTTTTTGTTGCAACGCCACATAATCGGGCAACTTGGCCGCCACCTGTCGCAATGTCGCGGGCGCCAGCACCACCTCGCTGAGGCTGGACGCATCAAAGGATGCCACCCGGATCTGGTCTTGCATCAACATCAAGTTGCGCTTGCCACCATACAGCGTCACCTGGATTCGCCGCGCCTTGACCGCACCGGAGGAGAACCTGTTCGACAGCGCGCTGAAGTCCCGTACCAGCAACAGTTGCCGGCGGCGCACCAACGCATCGAGTAACGTCGCCGCGTACCAGTGCGATGCATCGGCCTTGAACAACTCGTCATCAATCAATGCCCCGGCGCCCGGCTCGGCGACACGGTGCGTAATGCCTTCCAGGGTTTCATTGTCGGTAAATACCTGGCCGTCGAATTGCTTGATGAGCGTGTCGTACTCGGCATCCAGCTCGGTTCGCCGTTGTTCATCACTTTTCAGTTTGCCCAGGCGCAGTTGTTCCAGCTTCAAGGCCTGTTTCAGGTCTTCCGGCTGCTTTGGCTCGGGAGCGAACCCCCACAACCCTGCCCCTGCAGACATCAATGCAGGGCCCTCACGCGTCACCAACTCATCGCTGACCACCCGGACAACCCCATCATGGTCTTCGACCTTGAACCAGTCCCCCGCAATATCGGCAAACATGCTGCCATTGGCGCGGTACAGCCCACGGTAGTCTCCCGTGTGAATACGTTGCGCGTAGGGGAGTACCCGTACCCGATACAGCGCCAACTCCGCCTGCCGAATCACCGAAAGGCGGCTGTATAGGCCACTCCAGCTCTGCTCCAAGCCAATATCGCCACGCACCAGCGAAGACGCACTTTGTTCAGTCGGCAACTGCTCTTGGACGGCTCTGCTGGTGTTACCTCCTTCAGAAGGCAGCTGCGCCGCTTCCGACCAGCTCATCTCGATGGACTGCTCCAAGTCAGCTCCTTCGGACATTTCCAACAACGTGTCAGCCGTCACTGACGCTGCCGGCATGGTGGAGATACGGCCCCGACTCAATAGAATCAAACCGATATTCAGCAGCAAATCGGCGATCGTGCCTGCCTTGCCTTGAACCCCGTCGGAAGCGAGCTCTGTCACATCCTGCGCGACGGCCCACGCGACAAGCAACCAGCCAGCCGCCTGGGCAACAGGACCACCATACAGGGTCAGGATCAGTGCCAGACCCAAGCCGAAATAGCGCTTGATCCAATCCCAGAGGTTTTCCATCCCCTTCAACAATGGCCGCTGCGGGAGGTCGGATAACGCTTCCACGGCACTGGTGAACAGCGCGTCCATGTAGTCGCCCTGCACGACGTCTTGCACTTGGGTAACAGGGTCTTTCGTCCACACGCTGTCGTTGAAATCCATCAATTGGAACACTTCGGGGCCAGGAACGGGCAAGCCCGGTATCAGGTAGCGGCTGCGCCCAGGCTCGGTCATCCAGGCCAACACCTGGTATTGCAACGGTCCCGGTTGGCGGATGGCGCTGAGAATTGCGTCCCAGCTGGAAAACTCGATCAGCTTCACCTTGGCCATCGGCCGATAAAGAAGATGGCTGCCGGCGCTGACATCCTCGGGGCCGATCACATACATGTTATGCACGTAATCGGGACCGCCATCGTTGGTCTTGAACGCCAAAGGACGCAGGACGATGGCTTGCTCCCCGACCTTGCGCGCCGACTCTTCGGGCTGCAGCACTGCGACTACCGCGTCATACGCCCAACGCGAAAAGGCTTTGGGGTACTTGAGGTGGTACTCCAGTGCCAACATGGGCAATTGCAGACCCAACTGCTCGGTAAACCGCGCCTTTCGCCAGGTGGCCTGCGCCTGGTCCTGGAACAGGTTGACGATCAATTGCGCAAAACTACCGCCGATATTGGCAGCCGTGATCAGGCCCATGACGTCGTCGACAGTCAAACCAAAGTCGTTGCCCTCAGGCTCGCTCGGGGCCAGGGACAACCGTCCGGGGTCCAACTCGCTCAAGCCAAGCCAGGCGAGCGCCGGTAGCGTCCACACTGCGTGGGTGAGTAACGGCAGCACATGCCAGAAAGGTTTTACCGTACCCGAGCGGTCAGGTTCGTCCAGCCTCATGCGCAGGGTAATCGCATTGGGGGACAACGCCTGTTTGTCTGGGAAATCCTTGATCATCTGTGCGGACAACGCGTTCCTGGCAAACGTATCCAGGGACGGAACGCCGTCATCAAAAGGCTTCCAGCCTGGCTGACGCACAGCGTTCGCCAGGTCGATGGCGTAGCGCGCCATGTCCATCTGAAGCTCCGCCGGCGCCTGCAACAGCCAGTTGGGCAAGGCGGCACGCAAGCGCGCCAGACGCGGCGATTCGATGGGGACGGTATCAAAATCGCGGGTCACCACCCGCAAAGCGCGCTCCAACACGCGCAACTCGCTGTTGTAGGGTCGAACCAGGGGCAACAAGGCCTTGATGTCCGCGAGCTGCTTGGCGAGGAACGTCAAGCTGAAGCTGTCAAAAACATTGCCGCCGGGAGCGTACAGCCGCCATTGCATGTGGTGGCCCGGGGCAATATCACTGAGCAGATTGACCAGCCAATCTCCCAGCGCGTGCAGCGAATCGAAGGCTTGAATACCCCTGGCCACGGTGAACAACAACACCCGGGTGGCGCTCCCCTCCTGCCTGACCAAAACCAGGCCGCGGAGCATTTGCAGGTTCGTAGCGCCCGACTCCCCCCACTGATCAACGATGTAGGCACGCGTGCCATTGGTCCGCTGCGGGTCAACGACCACATCGATGACCATATCCAATTGCTCGCTGGAAGCTTGCGCGCTACCGGCGGCCAGCAACAAAGCATTCTTGAGTACATCCGCGAACCACCGGAAGCGCACCGTGCCGCTGGCATCTCGCGCCATCCAGTAGTCAACCAGTGCCTCCTGGTAATCCTCAAGCAAAGTCGCGCCACGCTCATTGATCACCTGCTCAAGATCGCTGTTTTTCACGTGCAGCGCGATCGGCGCACCATTGCCTGGGCTCTGTGCCAGGAACTGGCCCTGGGTGTAGTCGACGAATTGCCCTGTGGCGCAGCGCTCAATCAGCGCATCGACCACGGTCAGGCTGCTGTGACCTTCCAACTTGGGAGCTTTGCCATCAAAACTGTAAAGCGGCGCCATCAGGACAGGCTGGGCCTGGTCGATGGTAAGCCAGCGGTATCGCTCACCCAGACTGCGTTGCAAGGACTTGACCGCTACCTCCTGCAAACTGGGGCACGATAGAAAATAACGACGCAGCGTCTGCGCCAGGAACAACGCATATGAGTTGGGGGACAAGGAGACTTCGGGGTTCATGGCACGCTTCCTTTTAAACAACAGCGCCCCGAAGATCGGGGCGCCAAGGTCGGCCATCAGTGTTCAGACATTGCAGGATGGGCAGGCGGTAGCAGGCTATCGCACACCCGCAGAAAGGATGAAACGTTCAAACGCTTCAGCCGCGCCTTCTTCGACATTACTGCCGGTGACCACACTGGCCTGGCGTTTGACCGCCTCTTCAGCCTGCCCCATGGCGATCGACAGCCCGGCCACATGAAACATCGCCGGATCATTGCCGCCGTCGCCAATCGCGACGGTCTGCTCCAGGGCGACCCCGAGGTGCGCAGCCAGTGTTTTCAGCGCCTCGCCCTTGTTGGCCAACATCGCCGTCACATCCAGGTAAACCGGTTGCGAACGCGAGACCTGAGCCAAGCCTTGCACTTTGGGCTGCAACAGCGCTTCCAGCTCAATCAGCCGTTGCGTGTTGAGGCTCGCGGCGACGATTTTGTCGATGCGGTCCAGATACGGCTCGAAGCTCTCCACGACGACCGGCCCGTAGCCCAGGCCATCGGCCTCGCGCTGCACCATCGGACCGGGCGGGTCGCGGCGCAACCAGTCGCCGTCGGCAAACACCCAGACCTCCACATCCGGCTCGGCCGAAAACAGCGCCAGGGTGACCAGCGCCGCTTCGGCGGGCAGATGATGGGCGACCAGCACGCTGCCGTCGGGATTGATCAGCGTGCCGCCATTGAAGCCCGCCACCGGGATATCGATGCCAAAGGCCTCGACCAGATGCAGCATGGCCTTGGGCGGGCGCCCGCTGGCCAGGCTGAAAAACACCCCTGCGGCGCGCAAGGCCCGCACCGCATCCAGCGTGCGCTGGCTGAGCCGGTGATCCGGGTGCAGCAACGTACCGTCTACATCACTGAGGACAAATCGGATGGGATGAATCGCGGCATCACTCATCCGAGTGTGTGCCAAGTGCGGCCATCACGGG
Organism: Pseudomonas sp. B611; assembly: GCF_055407965.1. NCBI lineage: Bacteria > Pseudomonadati > Pseudomonadota > Gammaproteobacteria > Pseudomonadales > Pseudomonadaceae > Pseudomonas > Pseudomonas sp. B611. Next base: position 111,468 of record NZ_JBUZST010000014.1, on the reverse strand, counting down.
CCAGCAGCGCATCTGCCGCTGCCGGGCCATCTTCGCCGGCCTTGTAGGCCTCGATCCCGTCATCCTGCTTCCACGCATCAAGGAACGGCTGCACCGCGCGCCAGCCGTTTTCGATGTTGTCCGCACGCTGAAACAAGGTCTGGTCGCCGGTCATACAGTCGTAGATCAACGTTTCATACCCGGTCGACGGCTGCATTTCGAAGAAGTCCTTGTAGGCAAAACCCAGCTGGATGTTGGCCATGTCCAGGGTCGGTCCAGGTTTTTTCGCCAGCAGGTCGAACCACATACCTTCATTGGGCTGGATCTGGATTTTCAAGTAGGTGGGCTTGAGTTCATCCACCTCGGTGTCGCGAAACTGCGCATAGGGTGCCGGCTTGAAACAGATGACGATTTCGGTGTCACGCACGCTCATGCGCTTGCCGGTGCGCAGGTAGAACGGCACGCCGACCCAGCGCCAGTTGTCGATCATCACCTTGAGGGCGACGAAGGTTTCGGTGCTGCTGTCCGGTGCGACGTTGGCTTCTTCACGGTAACCGGGCAACTGCTTGCCGCCGATTTCACCGGCAGTGTATTGCCCACGTACCGAGTTGGCCCGCGCATCCTCCAGGGACCAGGGACGCACTGCCCCAATCACCTTGGCCTTTTCCCCACGCACGGCGTCGGCACCGAAGGCGGCAGGCGGTTCCATGGCCACCATCGCCAGCAACTGGAACAGGTGGTTGGGCACCATGTCGCGCAAGGTGCCGGTTTTTTCGAAGAAGTTGCCCCGGGTCTCCACGCCGACGGTTTCGGCGGCGGTGATTTGCACGTGGTCAATGTAGTGATTGTTCCAGAACGCTTCGAACAGCACGTTGGAAAAACGGCTGATCAGGATGTTCTGCACGGTTTCCTTGCCCAGGTAATGGTCGATGCGATAGATCTGCTTCTCGCTCATCACCTTGAGCAGGCTGGCGTTCAACGCCTCGGCGGTGGCCAGGTCGGAGCCGAAGGGCTTCTCGATCACCACACGGCGGAAACCTTCCTCGGTTTCCGCCAGCAAGCCGGCACTGCCCAGGCGCTGCACCACTTCACTGAAGAAGCGCGGTGCAGTGGCCAGGTAGAACACCGCATTGCCAGTACCGCTGTCAGCGATTTTCTGGCCGATGTCGGCATAGGTGCTGTCGTCGAGGAAGTCGCCCTCGACGTAGCTGATGCCTTTGGCCAACTGGGCCCACAATTGTGGGTCCAGGGCGTTGTCGGCACTGCCCTTGACCTTGCTTGCGGCCTCGGTGCGGATGAAGTCTTCGAGCTTCTTGGCAAAGTCCGCGTCACTGATGGCGTTGTGATCAACGCCGACAATGCGCAGGCCTTCGCCCAGCAACCCATCGCGACTGAGGTTGTACAGCGCCGGCATCAGCAGGCGCTTGACCAGATCGCCATGGGCGCCAAACAGAAACAGGGTGGTGGCTGGAGCGGGTTCGGCCTTGGACTTCTTGCCGTTAGCGGTCATTTTTTGGAAGTCTCCACGTGGCCACCGAAGCCGAAGCGCATGGCGGACAGCATTTTGTCACCGTAGGTGCTCTGCTGGCGCGAGCGGAAACGGGCGAACAGCGAGGTGGACAGCACGGGTACCGGCACGGCTTGTTCCATGGCGGCTTCGATGGTCCAGCGGCCTTCGCCACTGTCGGCCACGGAGCCGGAGTAACCGTCGAGTTTCGGGTCGGTGGCCAGGGCATCGGCGGTCAGGTCCAGCAACCAGGACGACACCACGCTGCCACGGCGCCAGACTTCGGCGATGTCGGCGACGTTGAGGTCGAAGCGCTGGTCTTCGGGCAGGTTGTCCGAGTTCTTGGTCTTGAGGATGTCAAAACCTTCGGCAAACGCCTGCATCATCCCGTACTCGATGCCGTTGTGGATCATCTTGACGAAGTGTCCGGAACCCGCGGGGCCGGCGTGGATGTAACCCTGTTCGGCGCGCGAGTCAGCGCTGTCTTTGCGGTCCTTGGTGCGCGGGATATTGCCCAAACCTGGCGCCAGGGTCTTGAAGATCGGGTCGAGGCGCTGCACGGTTTCGGTGTCGCCACCGATCATCATGCAATAGCCGCGCTCCAGGCCCCAGACGCCGCCGGAGGTGCCGACGTCGACGTAGTGCAGGCCTTTTTCCGCCAGCGCCTTGCCGCGACGCACGTCATCTTTATAGTTGGTGTTGCCGCCGTCGATGATCACATCGCCGGCGTCCATCAACTCGCTCAGTTCATTGATGGTGTCTTCGGTGGGTGCGCCTGCTGGCAGCATCACCCACACGGCGCGGGGCTTTTGCAGCCCGGCGACCAGGGCCTTGAGGTCGGAAACGCCGGTGGCGCCCTCTTCGCTCAAGGTTTTGACAAATGCTTCGTTACGGTCGAAAACTACGGTGGTATGCCCATTGAGCATCAGGCGCCGTGCAATATTCCCGCCCATGCGGCCTAGTCCGATAATCCCCAGTTGCATGTGCTGATGCTCCTAACTACTAAAAAATGTGTGACATAGTTTATAGCGCAATGAGGCTAATGAGGATGAGAACAGTGCAGATCCATTCAGTTTCATGACAAAAAAGTAGCCATCGTTTCACCATCACGGCAGCCAAAGTCACACGACCATCAAAAATAAAAAAGTTCCCTTGCTGCAAAAAAGAATTCAGACTTGCTTCCGACTGATGCCGAGAACCTCGAATCAAGCGTTCTGGCACCGCGATCTACCGGCTATTTGCGAGGCAAGCAATGAGCACAGCACAGATGACCCGCCCTCCACAGACCCTCTACGTCACTGTCCGTCGCGATGAGTTGCGCCAGCTGAAGCATGAGCGCGATCAATTGCAGCAGGAAGTCCTGCGCCTGCGCTCGCACCTGCAAGCCCAGCTCGATCAGGCCTCGATCCCGGCGTTAAGCACCCTGTAAGGCAATCCTTACAAAAAACTCACGAAGTTTTCACACCCCCTTCCCGATACTCCAGCCCCCAAGGGCCACCCCATGCAAGGGTGGCCTCTGTTGCGTGCATTCCTGCACACAACTGAAAAATCACCGGGTTGGAGCGCTGGATGGCGATGTTCAAACGCAGCACTAAGTCTGCGAAAGGCTTTGATTGGGCCGGCCTTGGCTGGCTGTTCCTGTTTTTCTGGTACTTCTCGGGTATTACCCAGCTTCTTATCCTACTGACCGGCACTTCCGGTTTCGCGGGCTTTCGCCAGGCATTCTTCATGAGTGCGCTGTGGCTCGCGCCCCTGTTGGTCTTCCCACGCCACACCCGTTTGCTCGCCGCCTTGATCGGCGTGGTGCTGTGGGCCTGTTCCATGGCAGGCCTGGGTTATTTCTTCATCTACCAGCAGGAATTTTCCCAAAGCGTCATCTTCATCATGTTCGAATCGAACATCTCTGAAGCCGGCGAATATGCCACCCAATACTTCGCCTGGTGGATCGTGCTGGCGTTCATTGCCCACACCGCGCTGGCCGTGTTCCTCTGGACCCGTGTACGCCCGGTGTACCTGCCACGTGGCCAGGCACTGGTGGCGGCCACTGCCATCGTGATCGCGATTGTCGGCTACCCGCTGGTCAAGCAGATCGCCCGCAGCGACACCATGGAAGATGCCATCGACCGCTTCGAAGCGCGTATCGAGCCGGCGGTGCCATGGCAGATGATCGTCGCCTACCACCGCTACACCCAGCAGCTGGACAATATGCAAGGCATGCTCGACAGTGCCAGCCAGATCCCACCGCTGCGCAACCTCAAAGACACCATGGCCGGCCAACCCTCGACCCTGGTGTTGGTGATCGGTGAGTCCACCAACCGCCAGCGCATGAGCCTCTACGGCTACCCGCGCAACACCACGCCGGAACTGGATAAGTTGCGCGACCAACTGGCGGTGTTCGACAACGTCATCACCCCGCGCCCCTACACCATCGAAGCGCTGCAACAGGTCCTCACTTTTGCTGACGAAGAGAACCCGGACCTGTACCTCAAGACCCCGTCCATTGTCAGCGTGATGAAACAAGCCGGCTACAAGACCTACTGGATCACCAACCAGCAGACCATGACCAAGCGCAACACCATGCTCACCACATTCTCCGAGCAGGCTGACGAGCAGGTCTACCTCAACAACAACCGCAACCAGAATGCCCGCCAGTACGACGGCGACGTGCTGCCACCGTTCGCCAAGGCCCTGGCCGACCCGGCCGAGCGCAAGTTCATCGTGGTGCATTTGCTCGGCACCCACATGAGCTACCAGTACCGTTACCCGCCGACCTTCGACAAGTTCACCGACCGCCAAGGCGTACCGGCCGGGGTCAGCGACGATCAGTTGCCGACCTACAACAGCTACGACAATGCGGTGCTGTACAACGATTTCGTGGTGTCGAGCCTGATCAAGGACTACGCCAAGACCGATCCCAACGGCTTCCTGCTGTACTTGTCGGACCACGGCGAAGACGTATTCGACTCTGCCGGCCATACCACCCTGGGGCGCAACGAAGGCAAGCCGACGGCGCCGATGTACACCATTCCGTTCATGGCCTACGCCTCGCCGAAATGGCGCGAGAGCCACGACTGGAGCTTTGCCGGCGACTTGCAGCGCCCTTACAGCAGCTCGCAGTTGATTCATACCTGGGCCGACCTGGCCGGGCTGAGCTTCGACGAACTGGATCGCAGCAAAAGCCTGGTCAGCGACAGCTTCAAGGCGCGCCCGCAGATGATCGGCAACCCGTACATGCGCCAGCAAAAGCCGTTGATTGATTTCAGCTTGATCAAGCCGAAGAAGGCCGAACCCACTGATGTGGTGGCCAAGTAAACAATGGCTTGTAACAAAAAGATAACAATCATTCTCATCTAGCCCTAAAGTTCCCTCGCTCCTTTCGTCTTTGAGCCATGGCCTTTTCTTACCGAGAAGGCCGCAAAGACGACAAGGAGTCTTCCGCGATGTTCGCGCCTTTCACCCGTTCCATGACCTTCACCCTTGGCCTGTTCAGCGTGGTGCTGAGCCCTGACCTGCTGGCTGAAACCGACCCCGAACCCACACCGGCCAAGGCTCTGGAGCTGGGCAGCACCAGCATCACCGCCGAAGGCCTGGGCGCCACCACCGAGCACACAGGCGCCTACACCACGGGCTCGATGAGCACCGCCACGCGCTTGAATCTGTCGATCAAGGAAACCCCGCAATCCATCTCGGTGGTCACACGCCAGCAGATGGATGATTTCAATCTCAATACATTGACTGACGTACTGCGCCAGACCACGGGCGTTACCGTGCAGCATCTGGACTCGGATCGCGCGGGCTATTCATCCCGTGGCTACGGGATCGATAACTTCCAGATCGACGGCATGCTCAACACCTTCGGACGCATGAAGTCAGACGCCGACACCATCATCTACGACCGCATTGAAGTGGTCCGCGGCGCCACCGGCCTGACCACCGGTGCCGGCAACCCATCGGCCACCGTCAACATGATTCGCAAGCGCCCCACCGCCCAGTGGCAAGCCCAGACCGGCGTCAGCGGCGCCAGCCATGACAATTACTACAGCTACCTGGATGTGGGCGGGCCGCTGGCATTTGACGGCCGGCTGCGCGGGCGTACGGTGCTGGCGTACCGTGATAGCAAGTCCTTTCGTGACAACTACGCACTGCAACGGGAAGTCGGCTACGGCATTCTCGAAGGCGACCTGACGGACGACACCGTGGTCGCCGTAGGCTTTGACTACCAGAACAAGCACGTGCAGGGTAGCTCCTGGGGCACCCTGCCCTATTGGAACAGCGACGGCAGCAAGGCGCGGCTCTCGCGCTCGGCCAACCTGGCGGCCGATTGGAGCTCCTGGCCGCTCAAGGACAAGACCACCTTCGCCTCCATCGACCACAAACTGTCTGCGGATTGGCGCCTGAAGGCCGCCTACACCCACCGGCAAAGTGACACCGACGGCAAGGTGTATTACGGCGGCTCGGGGTTTCCCAACCCCGATGGCAGTGGCATGACCGCCTGGACCAACCAGATGGTGGGCACGTCGAAAATGGATGTGGTCGATCTGAATCTCAATGGCACCTATTCATTGCTAGGCCGTGAACACGAGTTGATGGTCGGTTACGGCGAGTCCGAGCAGCGCGACTCGTCGCCCTACCAGCGTTTTGAAACACCGGATGGGTACGAGAACATCGCAGACTGGAAACACATGGGCGGCATCGCCAAGTTCCCCGACCGCACCACCAACCTGCAAGGCGAACACTCGCGCAAGAAACAAAAAGCCGGCTACCTGGCGACACGCCTGAGCCTCACCGAAAAACTGCATGCGGTACTGGGCAGCCGTTATGGCAGTTGGGAGATCGAAAGCGTCTCGCCGGAGTATGACGCCAACTTCCAGTTGACCGGCGCGCCCAAAACCCGCCAGACCCACAACGACATGTGGACCCCCTACGCCGGCCTGCTGTACGACATCACGCCGGAGTACACCGTGTATGCCAGCTACACCGACATCTTCAACCCGCAAAGCGTGCGTGATGTCAGCAGGAAATACCTGGAGCCCGTGGTGGGCAGCAACTATGAAATCGGCCTTAAAGGCAGCCTGTTGAACGAGCGCCTGAACCTGGCGGCCGCGTATTTCTGGAGCACCCAGGACAACGTTGCCGAACTGGACAATGCCGCCAAACCCGACCCCATCACCCGCGAACAGTTCTACACATCCGGCGGCAAAGGCAGCAAGGTCCAGGGGTTTGAAGCCGAGGTGTCAGGTGAGGTCATGCAGGACTGGAACCTCACGGCGGGCTACAGCTACACCCACTCGCTGAACGGTGACAAGCAGCGCAGCAATACCAACGTGCCGTTGAACATGCTGAAAGTCTCGACGTCCTATCGCCTGCCCGGCGAATGGCGTGGGCTGACCGTTGGCGGCGCGGTGAACTGGCAGAGCGACTTCTACCAGTTCGCCGATCGCCCAAGCGGCGGCCGGGACACGGAAGGCTACCTGAACACCGAACGCGCCAAGATCACCCAACAGGCCTACACCGTGGTCAACCTGATGTCGCGCTACCAGTTCGACGAGCACGTTTCGGCATCCCTTAACGTAAACAATCTATTTGACAAAAAATATTACGAGCGCGTCGGCTTCTACAACGGTGTGTATTGGGGTGACCCACGCGCTATTACGCTGGCTCTGGATTGGAAACTGTAAATCCTCTTGCCTGCGCAGCCGCGAAACTTAACGAGGTCGTTAAGTTTCGCGGTCGCTCACTTAAGCCTCACTTAACAATGCCTGCACATAATCGCCCCCACGAGTCTGATCAAGCGAACAGACGCCAATCAAATACTTATGGGAATACCGACGATGAAACTCTCTACTTTGATGCTTGCCGGCCTGATGACCCTGACCTCTGCCGCCGCCTTTGCTGAAGGTGGCGCCGAGCGTTCGCGGGAGTTCTATGCCAATTTCAAATTCATGCAAGACCAGCAGAATAGCAAGGCCGAACAAACGGCTGCCGCTAATGTGAAGAACCCGAAAACAGTGCCTGCTGTTCAAAACAGCAACGAGCCACAACCGAAAAGTTGATTAACCCGTCACCCTCTTGTCATTCCGCTCTTTTGACCAGGATAACTTGGCGCCAGATTCTGGCGCCTTTTTTTTGCACTTTCGAGCACTAACCACTTACAAAGGTTTATGCCAAAACAACATGCGTCCGTGTGCCGGATCAAACTTCGAATCATCAAATCCAAACTTGCGGTATGCCGACTGAGCCACCGCATTCCCCTCGAGCACCTCCAGGGTGATCTTGCAGCAACCGCGCTGACGGGCGATTTCTTCGACCTTCTGCAGCATTTTCTGGCTCAAGCCCAGGCCGCGAAAGGCATTCATCACCACCACATCGTGGACGTTGACCAAGGGACGACAAGCAAAGGTCGAAAACCCTTCAAAGCAATTGACCAGCCCCGCCGGCTCGCCGCCGACAAACGCCAGGACGCTGAATGCATGCGGGCGCTTGGCCAACTCGCCAGGCAGTTGCTGCAACAGATCGGCAGGCAGGCTGTGGCCACCTCCCATGGGGTCTTCGGCGTAATGGTTGAGTACCAGGCTGATCGCCTCGGCGTGTACGGGATTGGTATAGCTGGCTTGCAGCACCAGGATGTCTGGGGTGTCCATTTCCTTCCTCGATAGCGACCACACGGGAATCATCTCCCTTCAAGGCGGACGATTGTAAGCGCGGTACGGGCGATAGATGAAGGAGATTAACTACAAATTCCCGCCTGAAAATACGGTGGTTCCGCGCATGAACACGCGTGAACAGTGTGGTGCCGGGGGTTTTTCTTACGCCCCAAAGCGCTGCAACTGCATCTCCTGCAAGCGACTCAGCGTGCGGCGAAACGCAAATTCCAGATAACCTTCGGTGTACAGGCACTCCAACGGCACCTTGGCCTCGATAAATAACGGCACTTTGCGGTCGTAGCATTCATCCACCAGGGCAATGAAGCGCCGCACACTGTCATCGTGTACCGACAACTCGGGCAACTCCCGATCACCCGCCTCGACACGCTGGACACCATCTTCGGTACCACGCGCAATGCGCCCAGGGCGTTTTTGCGCACTGAGGTTAGGGACTTCGCCGAGTAGGATCGCGCTAAAACGATCACACAGCTGCATGAAATCCATCGCCGCCAGAGGTTGCTCGCACAGATCGGCGTAGCGGCACCAGAGCACGCTATCACTGGACTGCACGGCGACAATCGAGCGGTAGCCGACACTGACCGGTCCACTGCGCACGGCCTGCCCCTCAGTCAATTGCTTGAACACCTCGCCCAGCGCATCGGGCTGGTTCACCCAATAACGCTGCACGCCCAGGCCTGGGTGCAAACGATGATCCTCAGCGCCGTCCACCGCCACCACCTGCATATGTTGCTGGATGGCCGCGATACCCGGCAGGAAACGCTCGCGGTTAAAACCGCCCGCGTACAACTGATCCGGCGGCTGGTTGGACGTGCAGACCATCACCACGCCTTCCTCGAACATCACCTGAAACAAACGCCCCAGGATGATTGCGTCACCGATGTCATTGACGAACAACTCGTCAAAGCACAGCACGCGCACTTCCTGGGCCAGCTCACGGGCCAGTGCCTGCAAGGGGTCCTGAACACCCGTGAGCTGAAACGAGCGCTGATGCACCCAGCCCATGAAGTGATGAAAATGCTGGCGCCGCGCAGGCACCCGCAGGCTTTGGTAAAACTGGTCCATCAGCCAGGTTTTACCACGCCCCACCGGGCCCCACAGGTAAACCCCGGTGATCGGCGAGCGGCCTTGATGCAGCGCTTCATGGCAGGCTTGCAGCGCCTCCACCGCCCGACGCTGGGCTTCGTCGGCAACGAAACCCTGCTGGGCGATGGCGTGTTGGTAGGCTGCGCGTGGTGAGTCAAACGCCATGGGTTTTACGCAAGGCTCTTGCTGACCACCTCAAACACATCACTGGACAGTTCACCGGAGGCACGGATGCGCTCCAGCTCTGCCTTCATCAGCGCCTGGCGCGCGCTGTCGTATTTGCGCCAGCGGGTCAGCGGCGCCAGTTGGCGCGAGGCGATCTGCGGGTTGAAGCCGTTCAACTGGATCACCAGGTCCGCCAGGAAGCGATAGCCCGAGCCATCTGCCGCATGGAAGTTGATCAGGTTCTGCCCGGCAAATGCGCCGATCAGTGCGCGTACCTTGTTCGGATTCTTGAGCGTGAACGCCGGATGCTCCATCAACGCCTTGACCCGCTCCAGGCCGCCCGGCAGCGTGCTGCCCGCCTGGACGCTGAACCACTGGTCCATGACCAATGGGTTGTCCTTGAAGTTTTCGGCAAACACCGCCAGCGCCTGGGCCTTCTCAGCTTCAAACGGCGAATTCACCAGGACCGCCAGCGCGGTGAGGCGCTCGGTCATGTTGTCGCTGGCGTCGAACTGTTCCAGCGCCGCCGCCAACACCTGCGGCTTGCCGCTGAGCATCAGGTACGACAGCGCAATATTCTGCAAGGCACGCCGGGCAAAGTGCTCGGCGGCGGCCACGTAAGGGGTTTTCTTCGACAGCTCGCGATTGGCCTGGTAACGCGGCCATACGTCGTCAAACAACTGCTCAGCCAGTTCCTGGCGCGCAAACTCACGGGCGGCGTGGATGGCCTCGACATCCGCCACTTCGCTGATTTCGGTCAGATAGGCTTCGCCCGGCAACGAAAGCATTTCGGCAACCATCGCCTGATCCAGCGTTGCGTCGCGCAGCACGGTACGCAACGCGTCGACAAGACGCTGATCCAGCGCGAGCGGCTGACCCGCCTGATGCTGGCCGATCAACTCCTGCAACACCTGCACGGCCAGTTGCTGGCCCGCATCCCAGCGGTTGAAACCGTCGCTGTCGTGCTGCATCAGGAACATCAGTTGGTCACGGCTGTACGGGAAGCTCAGCTTCACCGGCGCCGAGAAACCGCGCAACAGCGACGGCAACGGCCGTTCAGCGATGTCAACGAAGGTGAAGGTTTGCTCGGCTTCGGTCACCGAGATCACGCGGGAGGTGTCGCCCGCAGTGGCTTCACCGGCCAGGCGCAAGGCGATGCCGGCGCCCTTTCCGTTCAGCAGGCCCAACGCCACCGGGATCACGAACGGCAGTTTTTCCACTTTGTCCGGGGTGGCCGGGCAGCTTTGGCGGAAGGTCAGGCTGTAGGTCTTGGCCGCCGCGTCGTAGGACTCGCTCACCGCCAGGCGTGGCGTGCCGGCCTGGCTGTACCAGCGTTTGAACTGGCTCAGGTCAGCGCCGTTGGCGTCTTCCATGGCCTTGATAAAGTCGTCGCAGGTCACGGCCTGGCCGTCATGGCGTTCGAAGTACAGGTCGCTGCCTTTGCGGAAACCTTCGGCGCCGAGCAAGGTGTGGATCATGCCGACCACTTCCGAGCCCTTTTCGTACACGGTCAGGGTGTAGAAGTTGGAGATCTCGATAAAGCTGTCCGGGCGCACCGCGTGGGCCATCGGGCCGGCGTCTTCGGCGAATTGGTGGGTGCGCAGGTATGCCACGTCCTGGATGCGCTTGACCGTGGCCGAGTTCATGTCGGCCGAGAATTGCGAGTCACGGTAGACAGTGAAGCCTTCCTTGAGCGACAGCTGGAACCAGTCGCGGCAGGTCACGCGGTTGCCCGACCAGTTGTGGAAGTATTCGTGGGCGACGATGGCCTCGACGCGCTGGTGCGCGGCGTCGGTGGCGGTTTCGGCGCGGGCCAGCACGGCGCTGGAGTTGAAGATATTGAGGCCCTTGTTCTCCATGGCGCCCATGTTGAAGTCGTTCACGGCAACGATCATGAAGATGTCGAGATCGTACTCACGGCCGTAGGTTTCTTCGTCCCAGCGCATGGATTTTTTCAGGCTGGTCATGGCGTGCTGGCACTTGTCGATGTTTTCCGGCTCGACATAGATGCGCAGCGCCACTTCGCGATTAGTCATGGTGGTGAAGCTGTCCTCCACGCACCACAAGTCACCGGCCACCAGCGCGAACAGGTACGCCGGCTTCTTGAACGGGTCTTCCCAGGTCGCCCAGTGGCGGCCGTCTTCGCCAGGCCCGCTGGCAATCGGGTTGCCGTTGGACAGCAGCACCGGGTAGCTGTGTTGCTCGGCGATCACCGTCGTGGTGAAGGTGCTCATCACGTCCGGGCGGTCGAGGTAGTAGGTGATCTTGCGGAAACCTTCGGCCTCGCACTGGGTGCAGAACATGCCGCTGGATTTGTACAGGCCTTCCAGGGCGGTGTTGGTTTCCGGGTGGATCTTGACCGTGGTGTCGAGGGTGAAGGTTGCGGCCTTGGGCTGCACGGTCAGGTGGCTGTCGGTCAACTGGTAGTCAGCGGCCGCCAGTTCCTGGTCCGCCAGGTTCACGCTCAACAGCTCAAGTTGCTGGCCATCCAGCACCAGCGGCGGCAAACCGGCGCCGCGTTCAGGGTTGCGGCGCATCACCAGCTGCGCGTGGACCAGGCTGTGGTCCTCGAACAACTCGAAGGTCAGGTGGGTCTCGTCGATCAGGTAGTCCGGCGCCTGATAGTCCTTGAGGTAAATCATCTTCGGTTGTTCGGTGCGCATGCTTGCAATCCTTCTACTGATGCACGGCGAGCTGGTAGGCCGTGTATTTGCGGATATTGATAACGCCGGTGTCGAAGATCAGGTATTGGCCCTTGATCCCCAGCAGCGTGCCTTCGGCAATCGGGTTCTTGTCCAGGTTGAAGCTGACAATCTTGGCGGGATATTGCTCCACCGGGTAGCGGATTTCTATCGGCTCGATGTCGGTCACTGGTTGGATGGCTTGTAGGCCAAAGCGCTCCTGCAAGGCGCTGATGCCTTCGGCGCAGGACGCGAACAGCTCATCGCGCACGTGCTTGAGGTCCACCGACGCGGCATCGCCCTTGAGCAGCGCGCGCCAGTTGGTCTTGTCGGCCACCTGGCTGCGAAACACATCTTCGACGAAACCGGACTGCTGGCGCGTCGCCACGCGCATGATCGGCAGCGCCTGGCTGGCGCCTTGGTCCAGCCAGCGGGTCGGCAGCTGGGTGGCACGGGTGATGCCGACCTTGATCCCCGACGAATTGGCCAGGTAGACAACATGGTCGGTCATGCAGAATTTCTCGCCCCAACCCGGCTCACGGCAGGTGCCGGCGTCGTAATGGCAACGCTCGGGGCTCATGATGCACAGGTCACACTGGGCCAGCTTGGTCATGCAGGGGTAGCAATAGCCCTGGCTGAAGCTGGTCTTGGTCTTGCGGCCACAATGGCTGCAATGGATGGCGCCGAGGTATTCCAGGCGGATATGGCTGCCGATCAACGGGTTGACCGGCACCTCGATATCGCCCAGGCGAAACGCGTATTGAACGGTCGGCTCACCGAGTTGCGCCGACATTTTGCTGACTGCACCGCGACCGATTTCAATCAATGTATCGCATCCGACTTGAACAGGATGTTCGGCACGGTGGTCGATTTCGACTGGCATTCCTGTGGGCCCATGTAACCGGTGCGCTGGTCTTCCGGCAGGTTCTGGATTTCCCAGGCGATCATCGCTTGCAACGACAGTTCACGCTGCTCGGCACTGAGCTTGCGGCCATCGGACCATTTGCCGATTTCCACGGCGAGCTTGAGGCTCTCGTAGATGTCCGGGGTGATGTTTTCGATCATTTCAGCAAAAGAGGACATGAGCTCTTCCTTATCAAATAGAAGCTTTGCGGCGGTTGTACAAACCGCCCAGCAAACCTGTGAGGCAACCGATAGCCAGGCCGCCGACGTGGGCCGCGTTGGCGATTTCGCCGAAGCCGATCATCGAGACCAGGCCCGACAGGCACAGCACCAGCCACACCAGCATCATCACCAGCACCCCGCGGGGCAGGCGGTAAGCCGGGTTTGGCGAGAGCAATTGAAAGATCCAGCAATGCCCGAGCAGTCCATACAGCACGCCGGACAAGCCGCCAAACAGGCCGGGGCCACCGTAAGCGTACTGAGCGTAGTTGGAGACGAGGCTGAACAACAGGGTCAGGCCCAGCAGGTTGATACTGCCCTGGCGCACTTCGATGCGCCGGCCCAGTTCCCAGTACCACATGCCGTTCATGGCCAGGTGCAGGATGCCGAAGTGGATCAGCATCGGCGTGACCAACCGCCACCACTGCCCGGACGCGAGGGTGTCGGCCAGCGGTGTGAACTGGATGTACTCGCCCATGATGCGAAACGGCAGGAAGGTCAGCCAGGCCATGGCTTGCAGGTTGTCACCGAGCAAGGTCACGGCGCCGACGATGATGCTCGCCAGCAGCACCAAGGCCGTCACCGGACTGTGGCGTACCTGCTGGACAAAACTTGGGCGGGTCACCGGCGCTTGCGGCTGCTCGGGAATGTCCAGCTGCTGGTCCGGGTCGCCGGCAGGAAAGCGCTGATACAACACGCGCACGTCGTCACTGATGGTCTCGGGCACCCACAGCACTTGCTCGCCCGCTTCCTCGCTGACGCGATGGGGCACTTGCATGCGTTGCAACAGTTGGACGAACCCGCCCAAGTCGACGCTCAGGGGCAAGCGCAATACAGCCACGGTACTCATTGGATAACCTCGGGGCGCTCAACGTCGACCCATACGAATTTGCTCGGATCCAGGCGTGTTTCCTGATCCAGGCGATAAGCCACCAGCTTGCCGTACAGCACGGCGCTGTAGTCCAGGCAGGCCAGGTTCTCGCGGATCGGTGCCGGTTTGCCGCTGCGCCAGTAATGGCCGACGAACAACAACGGTTCATCGACGCCGTAGCGCAACAAGGAATTTTTTTCAGTCGATGACAACGGCGTACGCGCCACCGGGTCAGGCAGCGCGTCGGGCTGGAACACGATGTCACCGTAGGTTTTCGGGTCGTCTTCCCAGAACTTGGTGCGGAAGAACGAGCGCGTCAGCCCGTCGCCACCGGTCAGCGTCAAGCCATCCGGCAGGCGCATATCGGTGCCGCGCAACAGGCGGTCAAAAGCGTTGCAGGCAAAACTGCCGGGCACGGCGGCGGCCTGCAGGAAGTGCGGGTCAATGCAGCCGTCCGGGAACGTCGCACGCAGCGGCGTGATAAAGCCGTCATCCCAGCACGCGTGCACCACGCGGAAACGCCCGGCATCGACAAACAATGGCATGTCGTAGAACCAGCCAAGGAAGTCGTGCCAGTCGGCCGGGTGCTGCTCGAACTGGGTCAGGGTTTCGTGGATCAACCGCGCATGCCGTGGGTTGTGCTCACGCACGAACTGCTTGCCACTGCCGGGGGGCGCGAGGGTGGTCCAACCGAGGGCGTTGAACTCGTGGTTGCCCATGATGCACAACGCCTGCCCGGCCTCGGTCATGTCGTGGACGATATGCAGCGCCTCACGGATACGCGGGCCACGGTCGATGATATCGCCGAGGAACACCGCCATCCGCGACTTATGCCGCCAGACGCCGCCGATCTTCTGGTAACCCATTTGGTCGAGCAAGTGCTCAAGGGTATGAGCGCAACCGTGCACGTCACCAATCAGGTCGTAGCTACGCGCGGGATCGAGCATCAGTCGCCTCCACCCCCCAAGCGGCTGCCCCAGCCCAGCTTGGTGCGGCACACTTCGTAGTAGTTGTGGTCCAGCGGATGGATCAGCCGCAGTTTCTGCGCCTTTTTGCTCACGGTGATGGTGTCACCGGGGGCGCAGGTGAAATGGTTCTGCCCGTCGCAGGACACCTGCGGGTAGATCTGCATGTCTTTGGACACCACGATTTTCAGCTCACTGTTGCCATCGACCACGATGGGCCTGCTGGACAACATATGGGGGTACATCGGCACGATCACAATGGCATCCAGCTTGGGATGCATGATCGGCCCGCCGGCCGACAGCGCATAGGCGGTGGAGCCGGTCGGCGTGGCGACGATCAAGCCGTCAGCCTTCTGGCTGCAGACGAACTGGCCGTCGATATACAGCTCGAACTCGATCATCCGCGTGGATTTGCCAGGGTGCAGCACCACGTCATTGAGGGCATCGCCCTGGCCGATGGCTTCACCGTGACGGCGCACTTCGGCTTGCAGCAGGAAGCGGTTTTCCACCAGGTAATGGCCGTCGAGCACCTTAGCCACTTCGACTTCCAGCTCGTCCGGGCGAATGTCCGTCAGAAAACCCAGGCTGCCACGGTTGATCCCCAGCACCGGCACATTATGCCGCGCCAACGCACGGGCGGCGCCGAGCAGGCTACCGTCGCCGCCGACGACGATGACCATGTCACAGACTTCGCCAAGCATCTTGCGTGATGAGGTTTGCAGGCCATGGCCCGGCAGGATTTCGGCGATGGTGTCTTCGAGGATCACATGCAGGTGGCGTTCCAGCAGGAATTTTTTCAGCCGGCGGACGGTGTCCAGCACCTGGGTACTGCCCAGGCGACCGATAATGCCGATATTGCGAAATTGCTCCATGGGGCTCCTGCGGGATGTGCGGTGTGGCGGAAAACCGCGATTATGGGCGAAAGGCCGCGTCAGGCAAAACCCTTTGTCGCCGCGAAGCCTTGATGACAATGGTTCTCAGCCACCTGCAAGACATTTAAGCGGCTATGCTCGGACCATGACTGTGTTCCCGGATTTGCACAACCTGCCCCGCCAATTGCGCCACCCTGAGGTGCGCGACCTCGCGTGGGTGATGCTCGCCCCGCCGATGCTCGCACAGACACCCTGGCCACAACGCCATCCGTTGGCAGGCAGTGATTGGGTACAAGCGCCGGATTTGCTTGAGCGCTGGCTGCGTAAACTCGATCAAGACAGCCACGCCTTGCAACACTGGCTGAGCCTGTCCCGCTCCCGGCGCCTGGGCCTGTATTACGAGCGATTATGGCAATTCGCCGTACAGCATGCGCCAGGCGTAGAGTTGCTGGCTGCCAACCTGCCCATCCGCCGTGCCGGGCATACCCTCGGCGAACTGGATATGCTCCTGCGCGACCGCGACGGCGTGCATCACCTGGAACTGGCAATCAAACTCTACCTCGGGCCGCAGGACGGAAACGGCCAGGACAGCGCCTTGTGGCTGGGGCCTGGGTGCCATGATCGGCTGGACCGCAAGCTCGCGCATCTGGCCCAGCATCAACTGCCGATTTCTGCACGCCCGGAAAGCCGCGAAGCGCTGGCCGCGTTGGATATCCAGCAGTTCGACGCGCATCTTTGGCTCGGCGGATATTTGCTCTACCCCTGGCCCGGCCTGGCCCAAGCCCCGGTTGGCGCCCATCCGCAGCACCTGCGTGGCCGCTGGCTGCATCAACGGGATTGGCCAGACTTTGTCAGCACCTGCGCGCCAGGCCGCTGGCAACCCCTACCCCGCCATGCATGGCTGGCGCCGGCGCATTATTGTGCGAGTGATGTGTGGAGCGAAGCGCAGATGCAAGGCTGGCTGGCAGCACTTGATCCGATGGCGCCGGCGCAGTTGTTGGTGCGGATGGTGCAGGTGGGTGAGGATTGGGAAGAGGCGGAGCGGTTGTTTTTGGTGGCGGATCTTTGGCCGGATGTGCCGGGCAATAGCTAGCCTCATCATCAGGCTACCCCCGCTCCAGGTTCGAAAAGACTGCCCGCCGCGCGCAACATAGCGCTGGTCTGCTCAATGCGCTGCCTCAAGTCATCCTGGACAATCTGTTGCTTCAATTCGCCCGCTACCTGGCCGATATGCGTGGTGGGCTGCAGCACTTTCTCGGCATCCGGCAGGAACGGCACCACAACACCCCGCGCCTTGTCGATGACCTGATAACCAATAGTCGCGCCACCGATTCCAGCTGCCAATCCACCGAGCCCACCCACTGCACCTTTGCGCTTGATGCCGTATGCCGTCGCGCCAGCGATCATCGCGATACCCAGCACCCGGCCGGCCACCACCACAGGCGACAGCGCGCGGCTGTTGTCGTTGCCAAAATAGGTCATGCGGTAGAAGAAATAGCCTGCCCACAGCTCGCGCGTATCAAGCGCGTCGTGCATGAACCATGCACGTGAATCGTGTATCTGGTCATCGAACAGCGCCACCAACTGCGCCATCTGCGGGTCCGCGCTGGGTGTGCCGTGGGCATCCCGGAACAGTTGCCGGCTGCGCCGCTCACCGGCGGCCCTGAGCGCCGCGTGATCCTGGGCTTCATCATCCGAGTTGAGCAGGTAGATCGCATCGCGCAGCACCACGTCGGTGAGCGTGCCAACCCAGCTGGTTTGCTCGCGTTTGCGGCCAAGATAGTCGCTCTTGAATTCAGCCGCAGCCTGGCTGAGCTGGGTCTGGTCGATCTGCGGTTCGTAGATCGGCGGACCAGGGTAATTCGTGGCGGCTTCGGGTGTGCTCAAGCGCAGGTCGGCGAGGTCTTTTTTATGTTGTTCATACGCCTTGAGTTGTTCACTGGCTTGGTGAGGCGTGGCTTCCACCGCCTGCTTGAAGAATGGCTGATGCTTGTAACTGTCGTTGGTGCCGTCGCGATCATTGGCGTAACGACCGATGCGCCAGCCGGTGATCCAGGAGAGTTGGTCGGCCAGCACGGCCTCGACGGGGGCGTTAAGGCGCAGGGGTTGGTAGAGCTCGGAGGAATCGGGCGTGGGCTCGTCGGCGGGGATGCCGGGTAGGGTTTTTCGCCAGGTGTTGAAGCGTTCGATTACCTGCTGATTGACCACAAAATCCGCCAAGGTCTGGGGGCCCATTTCTCGCCAGGATTTTTGCGGGATTAATGATTTCGGTAGCACCTCCACTGGCACTTGCAATGGCGCACCCACTTCAAAAGCCGAGGCATACAGATCATGCAAAACGATCTGCGACACCAATTCCTGGGTGCTACCGCGCGCCTTGCCTTGATCGTTCTGCGGATAACCGCCACCGACATCAGAATGAACCCCGGGATACACCACTTCATAGGTGTTGTCGGGATATTGGCCGTCCTCGTTACGGATTGAATCCAACGGGAAGCATGAGCGCTGCTCAAAGGCCGCGACAAAGTGCCGACAACACTTGACCAGGCCCGGAAAACGCTGGGCATCCGGGAGCAGTTGGGTGTCGTCGGCCCAATCCATATGCCCGGCAAAAAAAGGTGCCGCATGGGCAATGCCTACCGAAGCGACCGTATCCAGCACCCCGAGAAACTCAACGCTGACGGGTAGACCAATCAGGCTCTGCGACGGCCTTTCGGCCCCCGGCGGTGTATCGAACAATTCACTCAACCACGTGACGAACGTGCGCGCCTGCGCGGCGCCACGGGAGAACCCATAAACATACAATTTGATACCCAGCACGCGAGGCCTGGCCCTCCCCGTGAGGTCTTGCAATGGCTTAAGCAGTTTGTCCATCGTGCGCCGGCGATTACCCTTGCCCATAGCAATCATCAGGGGGGCTTTCCAGGTGCTCATGGACCCGACAGCATGCTTTCTTTCAGTTTTGGAAAGGTCCTGCTTTGCCAGCGCAGAGGTCAGCGCATGCACTACAGAAACTAGGGCCCAATTAATTCTGTCCTCACCTCCCGTTGCATACTTCAATCCGCCCTCGCTGTAATCCAGCTCTCCGATCTCTGGAAAAGCCGTTCCAACTCCAGGCATGTAATAAGAAAAATAGCCTCGCGCCTCTGCTTGCTTGTCTCTCAACGATGCGTGGAAAAGCTTAGATATATTGCTAGGATGATTTTTCTTACGGTCGTTATCATCATTATTGTTGGTACCGTCGAAGAACAGACTGATATGTAGGCTATGGCAGCACTCAGAATGCTGTTTGCGCCCATCGCTGTTAGTCATCCGGCGAAAGCGGTTTTCTTCCGCCGTCTGCATTTCGTAATTTTCGAATACTTTCAAAGTTTCGCGCGGCAACCGTCCTGCGACCGGAAAACTTGACGGAGCCCAAGCGTTGTTTTTTGAGATCACATTTACTCCGGGCATACGGTAGGCTCCTGCATGTCGTCGGGATATTTAATAGGATAATTGGGTGAGCCATGAGCCCAGCACGACGTAGTGACCTGTACCTGATTACAGGTTAAAAAGTGAACCTTCAGATCACATGACTCTGTCCCTGGCCATTCAGGAATATCAACCACAGCACTATGGCGCACGTAGTTTTTGGCATGCTTTGCATACACCTCGAGAAACTCAGCAGATGTCACAGATGGCATTTTCGCCGTTGGATTAGGATCGACCTCCCACTCAATGGCAGCCTTTAAACCAGGTCGCCATATAGCGGGCATAACAGCGCAGCACGACCGCCCACCACCGCCGTCGGCTCGATAACCATTCACCGACAACCAGTTAATAGCACCCGTCGTATGGTTAACTGCCTGTATATTACCCGCTACCATTTCAGAGCCACCCGAAGAACAACCGAGCATCAACAAGCCAAAAAAGCCACATACACCGCGCGCCAATAACGTTATTGAATTCTGAATTACCACACGCCTCCACCACCTTGTAATTTCACCACAATGGTAAACAGAGAAGCCCAACCCGCCAGAAAAGTAATTTCGCGAATCTGAAATACTACAAATAAATAAGCAAACTAAGCTCACAAGCCACCCAATAGCCCCTTGAGACGGCCAAGTTCTAGAAAAACTTGCGCCCCCCATATATTCACCCTTGAAATCAACTTGACTATTGGCATACCGCAGGCTCCTGCATATCGTCAGGATATTTAATAGGATAGTTGGGTGAGCCATGAGCCCAGCACGTCGTAGTGACCTGTACCTGATTACAGGTTAAAAAGTGAACTTTCAGATCACATGACTCTGTCCCTGGCCACTCGGGTATCTCTACGATGGTGCTGTGACGCCGAAACTTTTCTACATGCTGGCGCCATGCATCTTCGTCATAACCATACCCAGTTTTTTTTCGTTTTATTTTTGCATAGGGCTCAGGATCGACCTCCCACTCAATGGCAGCCTTTAAACCAGGTCGCCATACAGCGGGCATAACAGCGCAGCACGACCGCCCGCCACCGCCATCTGCCCGATAACCATTCACAGACAACCAATTAATCGCTCCCGTAGTATGGTTAACCGCCTGTATATTCCCCGCCACCATCTCAGGACTGTTCGCAGAGCACCCAAACATTGACAGGCCCAACAACACATATATGCCGTGCACTAATGATTGTTTTAAATTCGCCACTATTATGATTTCCTGCCGCACCATAACTTCAGCACGACGAGAAACGCATAAGCCCCAGCGCCAACAGAAAACGCTTATGCAGATATGGAATCTGGAATATGGACTCGACAACACACTGAAAGGCATCCCTTCACTCCTCATCGTGTGAAAGCCAAAAGAGTAAAGAGTTTCTATCAACGATGAATGTCAGAAGATTCGACTTTAAAAGACCGACCCTTCCCAATCACCCATCAAAACCTACAAACCATCAATATGCCGGTACTCAATCTTCAGCCCCGAAGCCAGCGCTTGCGCCCGCCCCAACCTGACCGGCCCGCGCTCGATATCCACCAGCAACCCAGGGCAGTCCAACACCGGCAACCCGTCGATAGCCTTGAGTCGCCCATCGGTAATCACCAGCAACCGCTGTTGCTCGGCCGGATAGCGCTTGCGCCGGGCCATCAACCAATGCCTGGCTTCGGTCAGCGCTGCGAGCAGCGGTGTGCCGCCGCCTGCCCCCAATTGGTCCAGCCAGCCGGTCAGGCCTTTGGCGGCTTTGAGGCCTTGCACTTGCCATTTTGGCGATTGCCCACTGGCCGTCAGCAACGCCATGCGTGCGCGTTGGCGGTAGGCGTCGTCAAACAGCTGGGCCAGCAGGCCCTTGGCGTCGGTCAAGGCGTGATGGCGGCGGGTCGAAGCCGAGGCGTCGACGATCACCAACCACAATTCGTGGGCCGAGCGGCTGCGTAGGTGAAACAGCACGTCGTCCCGCGTTTGCGGACGGCCGCCGAGCAAGGTGCCCGGCCAATTGATCGCCCCCTGTTGCGCGCTGCGGGCCTTGCCGTGCCGGCCTTTCTCGACGCGTCCTGCCTTGGGTCGGGCATCCGCCCCCGCGTCAGGTCGAGGGCGAATGCCTAGGGCTTTTTTGGCCAGGTAGGGACTTCCCGGCGTGCGCCCGTGGGCAAGGCAGGTGCGGGCATGTCGCCCCATTGGCCTTGGCCTGGCGAGGTGTCGCTGGGTTTGGGCGGTTGTCCTGGGTTCGGTGGGCTGGCCGGTGGAGAGTGCTCTTGGCGACGATGGCGCAGGGCAAACTCCGCGACAGCTTCGATATCTTCCTCGGCGATCGCATCAGCACCGCGCCAAGCCGCGTGGGCACGGGCGCCACGCAGCCAGACCAGGTCCGCGCGCAAGCCGTCGACACCGGCGGCAAAACAGCGCTCGGTGATCTGCGCCAAGGCCTGGTCATCCAACTCGATTGCATCGAGCCGCGCCCGCGCCTCAGTGCAACGCGCCTGTAGAGCGGCTTGCTGCTCGGCCCACTGTGCGCAGAACGCCACCGGATCGCTGTCGAAGTCCAGGCGGCGACGGATGATCTGCCCCCGCTCCGCTGGCAAGGTCTGCCCGCTCAAGGCCACGTTGAATCCGAAGCGGTCGAGCAGTTGCGGACGCAACTCGCCCTCCTCCGGGTTCATCGTGCCAATCAGTACGAAACGTGCCGAATGGCGATGGGAAATACCGTCGCGCTCGATCAGATTGGTGCCGCTGGCCGCCACATCCAGCAGCAGGTCCACCAAGTGGTCGGCCAGTAGATTGACTTCATCGACATACAGCACGCCACCATCAGCCTTGGCCAAGACGCCCGGCGAAAACTGTGCCCGGCCCTCGCCCAGCGCAGCGTCCAGGTCCAAGGTGCCAACCAGGCGCTCTTCGGTCGCGCCCAGCGGCAAGGTGACAAACTGGCCGCTGGCCAACAGGTCAGCCAAGCCCCGCGCCAACGTGGACTTGGCCATGCCGCGCGGGCCTTCGATCAGCACGCCGCCGATCTTCGGGTCGATGGCGGTCAGGCACAACGCAAGTTTCAATTCATCGGCGCCGACCACGGCGGACAGCGGGAAATGGGGAATATCAGTCATGCACACTCTCTTTACGATCGTTCCCACGCTCCCGCGTGGGAACGTATCAATGGACGCTCAGCGTCCGCTCTTGTGACGCAGAGCGTCACGAACTGCATTCCCACGCAGAGCGTGGGAACGATCCATCAGCTGTCTTCTTCTATATCCAGCAACAGGTTTTCCAACGCTTCGCGATAAGCCCCAGGCTCCTGCCACATGCCGCGCTGCTGGGCTTCAAGCATGCGCTCGGTCATGTCGCGCAGGGCATCGGGGTTGTGCTGTTGCACAAAGGCGCGGGTGTCGGGGTCGAGCAAATAAGCATCGGCGAGCAAGGCGTATTGATGATCGTCGATCAGCGCGGTGGTGGCGTCGAAGGCGAACAGATTGTCCACAGTTGCGGCCATCTCAAACGCACCTTTATAGCCGTGGCGCTTCACACCTTCGATCCACTTGGGGTTGGCGGCGCGGGAGCGGATCACCCGGTTCAGCTCTTCCTTCAAGGTGCGGATTTTCGGCAAGTCGGGCTGGCTATGGTCGCCATGGTAACTGGCAGCCTTGTCGCCGCTCAGGGTTTCCACGGCGGCGAGCATGCCGCCCTGAAATTGGTAGTAGTCATTCGAATCGAGCAGGTCGTGCTCGCGGTTGTCCTGGTTCTGCAATACGGCCTGCACCTGGCTCAAGCGCTGGGCGAATTGTTCGCGGGCGGCGGTGCCTTCGTCGGCGCCGCCATAGGCATAACCGCCCCAGTTCAGATACACCTCGGCCAGGTCCTCGCGGCTTTGCCACAGGCGACCATCGATCGCACCCTGCACGCCCGCGCCATAGGCCCCGGGTTTGGCGCCAAAGATGCGCCAGCCGGCCTGTTTCGCGGCGGCCTCTTCGTCCAGGCCGGACTGGATCAACGCTGCCCGCTCGCTGCGCACCTTGGCGGCCAGCGGGTTCATGTCGTCTGGCTCATCCAATGCGGCCACCGCCTGCACCGCCGCGTCAAACAGGCGGATCAGGTTGGCAAAGGCATCACGGAAGAACCCGGACACCCGCAGCGTCACGTCGACCCGTGGGCGATCCAACAGGCTGATCGGCAGGATTTCAAAGTCATCCACCCGCTGGCTGCCGGTCGCCCAAACCGGGCGCACGCCCATCAGGGCCATGGCCTGGGCAATATCGTCGCCACCGGTGCGCATGGTGGCAGTGCCCCATACCGACAAGCCAAGTTGGCGCAGATGGTCGCCGTGGTCCTGCAAGTGCCGCTCAAGGATCAGGTTGGCGGATTGAAAACCGATGCGCCAGGCCGTGGTGGTCGGCAGGTTGCGCACGTCCACGGTAAAAAAGTTACGCCCGGTGGGCAGCACATCCAAACGCCCGCGACTGGGCGCGCCGCTTGGCCCCGCCGGCACGAAACGGCCACTCAGGGCATCCAGCAAACCGCACATTTCGGCCGGGCCGCAGGCATCCAGGCGCGGCGCGACGACGATGCGCAGGCTCTCGATAACCGCCTTCACATCCTCCCAACCGGGCTCTTCAAGCTGCTCAAGCGGGCCTTCCAGTGCCTGTTCGATCAACCGCGCCGCATACAATTCCAGACGCTCACGGGTGTCTCCGGCGGTGCGCCACAACTGTGAATCGATGTTTTGCAACACCTGCGGGCGGCGGCCGGTCCAGGGTTCAGCGAGGGCGCAATCCAACGGATCGAAACCCAGCTCGAACGCCTTGGCCAATACCCGCAACAAGCTCGATTGCGCGCCACGCCCATCGCCACGGGGGATACGCAACAACGCGAGCAAGGTGTCGATGCGCAAACGGCCCTCGGGCGACTCGCCAAAGATGTGCAGGCCGTCGCGGATCTGCGATTCCTTCAAGTCACACAGATAGGTGTCGAGACGCGGCAGCCAGACGGCAGCGTCGGCATCGTTGTCCAGCTCAAGCTCCTGGTCGATACGGGTTTCACGCACCAGCTTGAGGATGTCTTTTTGCAGTTCAAGCGCACGCCGAGGGTCAAGCAATTGCGCTTCGTAATATTCGTCGGCCAACAGCTCCAGGTCACGCAATGGCCCGTAGGTTTCGGCGCGGGTCAGCGGCGGCATCAAGTGGTCGATGATCACCGCCTGGGTTCGCCGCTTGGCCTGGGCGCCCTCACCCGGATCGTTGACGATGAACGGGTAGATATTCGGCAACGGCCCCAGCAGCGCATCGGGCCAGCAGTGCTGCGACAGGCCGACGCCCTTGCCCGGCAGCCACTCCAGGTTGCCGTGCTTGCCAACGTGGATCACGCCGTGGGCGCCGTAGGTGTGGCGCAACCAGAAATAGAACGCCAGGTAGCCGTGGGGCGGCACCAGGTCCGGGTCGTGATACACCGCGCTGGCGTCCACCTGGTAACCCCGCGCCGGCTGGATGCCGACGAAGGTCAGGCCCAGGCGCAGGCCCGCGATCATCATGCGGCCGTCGCGGCACATCGGGTCGTTATGGGGCGTGCCCCAGCGCTCGATCACCGCTTGGCGGTTGGCTTCGGGCAAGCGCTTGAACATCGCCTCGTAGTCGTCAAGACCGAGGCTTTGGTGGCACGGGCGCAGGTCGAGGCTGTCGAGGTCGTTGGTCACGCCGCCGAGCAAGTCATGGATCAGCGCCGTTCCGCTCTGCGGCAAGTCGGCAGGCAGCGGATACCCTTCGGCCTGCAACGCGCGCAGGATATTCAACGCCGCTGCCGGCGTATCCAGGCCCACTCCGTTGCCGATACGGCCATCGCGGGTCGGGTAGTTGGCGAGGATCAGCGCGATGCGTTTTTCGCGATTGGGCACCCGCGCCAATTCGACCCAGCGCCGCGCCAGCTCGGCGACAAAATCCATGCGCTCGGGCGCGGCGCGGTAACACACCACATCCGACTGGCTGCGCTCGCTGCGCCAGGCCAGGTCCTTGAAGCTGATCGGCCGGCTGATAATGCGCCCGTCCAGCTCAGGCAAGGCAATATGCATCGCCAAATCCCGCGGGCCGAGGCCTTGCTCGCTGGCCTGCCAGCCCGGTTCGTTATCTTGGGCGCAAATCGCCTGGATCACCGGGATATTGCGGCGAAACGGCCGCAAGTGCGGTGCTTCAGGGCTGGATTGGGCAAAGCCGGTGGTGTTCAGGATCACCGCCGCACCCACCTCATCCAGCAGGTCCTCGACCACCGCCAGGCAGCCAGGCTCTTTCAAACTGGCCACCGCCATCGGCAGCGGATTAAGGCCCGCCGCCTGCAAGCGCTGGCAGAACACATCGATAAACCCGGTATTGGCCGCCTGCAAATGGGAGCGGTAAAACAGCACCGCCGCCACCGGCCATTCGGCGTGCCAGTCCGCCTGCCAGTCGTGCAGGCAGGTGTTGGCTTTATGCGGGTGATAGATCGCCGTGCGCGGCAAGGTTTGCGGCTCGGCCCAGGCGTAGTCGCGGCCCAGGTGGGTACTGGCCAGGCAGCGATAGAAATCCAGCGCATTGCCCAAGCCACCCTGGCGCAGAAAGTGCCACAGGCGGTCACGCTCCTGCGCGCCGACGGTGCTCAAGCCGCTGAGTTCCGGGTCCGGGCGATCATCCCCCGGCACCAGGATCAGTTGCACGCCGCGCTCGGCCAGCTCCACCAGACGCTCGATGCCATAACGCCAATAACCGATGCCGCCATGCAGCGAGATCAGGATGACCTTGGCATGGCGCAGCACTTCATCGACGTACAGGTCGACCGAAGCGTGGTTCTGCACCTGCATCGGGTTGGCCAGGCGCAGGCTCGGGTAGTCGTCAGGCAACTGCTGGGCCGCTTCGGCCAGCAGCGCCAGGCTGGAATCACCGCTGCACAGGATCACCAGTTCAGCGGGAGTTTGGCCAAGGTCGGCAATATTGTCGTCCGAGACGAAACCACCGGGCTGGGTCCTGAGCAGGTGCATGGGTTAAACGCTGAGGGCGGCGCGCAATTGCGCTTCGAGGCCCGCCGCGTCGAGGTCCTGACCGATCAGCACCAAGCGGGTGATACGTGCTTCGTCAGCGCCCCAGGCGCGGTCGAAATGCTTGTCGAACCGCGTGCCCACGCCCTGGATCAGCAGGCGCATCGGCTTGTTGGGGATGGCGGCGAAACCTTTGACACGCAGGATGCCGTGTTGCACCACCAATTGGGTCAGCGCGTCGAGCAGCAAGGCTTCGTCGGCTTGTGGCAAGTCGATGGAGATCGAATCGAAGGCGTCGTGATCATGATCGTCTTCACCTTCGTGATGATGATCGTGATGGCTGTGGCGGCCGTCGATATGCTCCTCGGAGCCGGCGCCCAGGCCGATCAGCACGTCCAATGGCAGGCGACCGCTGCTGGCTTCAATGATCTTGACCGCTGGCGGCAGCTCTTCGGCGACTTCCAGGCGCACACGGGCGAGGTCTTCGGCACTGATCAGGTCGGATTTGTTGAGGATCACCAGGTCGGCGCTGGCCAGTTGGTCGGCGAACAGCTCGTGCAGTGGGGATTCGTGGTCCAGGTTCGGGTCGAGTTTGCGCTGGGCATCGACTTGGTCCGGGAACGCGGCGAAGGTGCCGGCGGCCACGGCTGGGCTGTCGACCACGGTGATCACCGCGTCAACCGTGCAAGCGCTGCGGATTTCCGGCCACTGGAAGGCTTGTACCAAGGGTTTGGGCAGGGCCAGGCCGGAGGTTTCGATGAGGATGTGGTCGAGGTCGCCGCGACGGGCGACCAATTCGCGCATCACCGGGAAGAACTCTTCCTGCACGGTGCAGCACAGGCAGCCGTTGGCCAGCTCATACACGCGGCCGTTGGCTTCTTCCTCGGTGCAACCGATGGAGCACTGCTTGAGGATTTCACCGTCAATGCCCAACTCGCCGAATTCGTTGACGATCACGGCGATGCGACGGCCCTGGGCGTTGTCGAGCATATGGCGCAGCAAGGTGGTTTTGCCCGAGCCGAGAAAGCCGGTAACGATGGTGACGGGGAGTTTGGCCAGTGTTTTCATCGGATGCCCTTTGGGGCGGGCATACGGGACGATAGGCCCTGCGACGGCGCGCAGCAGCGGTTTTCGTCACCGGATCACCCCGCCCGGTTGAATTGAAAAATCGGTTGCGAGGCAGGTCTCCTGGCTTGGGGCTTGCAGGTCTTGCGACCGGCGCTGATTGCGCCTTCCCGCCGGTTTGGCAGTGGCGTGGCAGTCAGATGAACCCTTTACAGTTGCGGGGGCAGCCGCGGCTTGGACCGCGTTCCCTTCTTAGCTTCGGCCTGGGCTGAAGAACCTCGAGGGTGCAAGGCTACGCAGTGCTTGGGGGATGGTCAATGATGGGCTGGGATTGGTTTGGTTTGGTTTGGTTTGGTTTGGTTTGGTTTGGTTTGGTTTGGTTTGGTTTGTGTACATATCCGTTGCTGCGGTAACGGCGGCTTAGGGTTCCGCCCTTACGGCGGGTCACTTTGGAAAAGCCCCAAAGTAACCAAAGGGCTCTTGCCCCAACACTCGGTGCCTCGCCTAGGCTCGGCATGCCCGTAATCCGACATGGATTTGGGGGGCCGCCGCCACGCGCCATCCATGGCGCGGGGCGGCTAAACCGGCATCCCTGCCGGTTTACCCCCCAAATCCATGCCGAATTCCGGCCAGCGTGTTTAACGGGGCGCCTAAGATCAAAATCAAAAACAAAGCGAGGCGGCCTGACAGCCGACCTGATAGGTGAAGCGTGCGCATTCCCCTGTGGGAGCTGGCTTGCCTGCGATGGCATCAACTGGGTTTGCCTGATGTACCGAGTTGTCTGCATCGCAGGCAAGCCAGCTCCCACAGTTGCCGGTTCCCACAGTTGAATGGTGAACGCCAAGACAAATACCGGTCGGCTTTAAGGCCGCCGCGCTTTTGTTTTTGATCTTACTTGCCCCGTCAAACACGCTGGCCGAACGCAGGCTTGAATCCGTGGGTAACCCGGCAGGACGCCGGGTTAGCCGCCCCGCGCCATGGATGGCGCGTGGCGGCGGCCCACGGATTCAAGCCGGAGTGAGGGCATGCCGAGCCTAGGCGAGGCACCGAGTGTTGGGGCAAGAGCCCTTTGCTTACTTTGGGGCTTTTCCAAAGTGAGTCGCTGTAAGAGCGAAACCATAAGTGGCCGTTACCTAAATAACGGATATGTACCCCACCACCACCATCACCACCAAACCCCACATCCCAATTGACTCCCCTCCCACCCCCATGCTCTCCTACACATCTTGTTTCGGGTGCCCTGCAAAGGGTGAAACGGGAAACCGGTGCGTCATAGCGATATGGCCAGTCCGGTGCTGCCCCCGCAACGGTAAGCGAGCGAAACGTCATATCCACTGTGCCAGACGGCATGGGAAGGCGACGTTTTCAGGCATTAAGCCCCTCGCAAGCCCGGAGACCGGCCCGAAAAAATCAGATAACAAACCCGCGGTGGGCGGGCGCTGTTCAGAACCCTGCGTGCCTGGCTCGCGGGGTTTTCATGCGCTCGCTTCACCCTGACACCTGAAAGGGACGCGCCATGTCGATCATCAGCAGCACCTCGCACTCCGCCAGCAGCACCTCTACCCTGAGCCAACGCCTGACCGCCGCCATCGGTGCGTCGATCCTCGGCGCGTGCCTGGTGTATTTCGCCGGCTTCTCCCATATCGAGGCCGTGCACAACGCCGCCCACGATACCCGCCACAGCGCCGCGTTCCCGTGCCACTGAGACCTGCCGACATGATCAAGCGTATTGCGCAAACCGCAGGTTTCACTGGCCTTGCGGCCGCCCTGCTGCTGACCCTGCTGCAAAGCTTCTGGGTCGCCCCGCTGATTTTGCAGGCGGAAACCTTTGAAAAAGCCCCGGACGCCACCGAAGTGGTGCACGAGCACGCCGCTGGCGCTGCCGCCCACACCCATGATGCCGAAGCCTGGGAGCCGGAAGATGGCTGGCAGCGCGTACTGTCCACCACCGGTGGCAACCTGGTGGTGGCGGTCGGTTTCGCGCTGATGCTGGCCGGCCTGTACACCTTGCGTGCACCGACCCGCACCGCCCAAGGGCTGCTGTGGGGGTTGGCCGGGTACGCAACCTTCGTGCTCGCGCCGACCCTGGGCCTGCCACCTGAATTGCCAGGCACGGCTGCCGCTGATCTCGCGCTACGCCAGACCTGGTGGATCGGTACCGCAGCGTCCACCGCGGCCGGTATCGCGCTGATCGTATTCGGGCGCAACTGGCTGCTTAAAGCACTGGGCGCAGCGATCCTGGTAGTACCCCATGTGATTGGCGCACCACAACCGGAAGTGCATTCGATGCTCGCACCAGAAGCCCTGGAAGCGCAGTTCAAGATCGCTTCGCAGTTGACCAACGTCGCCTTCTGGTTGGCGCTGGGCCTGATCAGTGCCTGGCTGTTCCGTCGCAACCGCGGCGATCAATACTCGGCATGACCCTGGTAGTCGGCCTGGGTTGCCAGCGGGGTTGTGAGGTTCACACCTTGCTGGCCCTGCTTGAATCCGCCCTCGCCGAGGGCGGTATCGAGCGTCACCGCATCACCGCGTTGGCGAGTATCGACCGCAAAAGCGATGAACCCGGACTGCTGGCCCTGGCCGCAGCGTTGAAACTGCCGCTGCACTGCTTCAACGCTGCGCAGTTGGCGCTTTATGTCGACCGCTTGAGCCATAAATCCGTCGTGGCCTTCGCCCATACCGGCTGTTACGGCATCGCTGAAAGTGCCGCGCTGGCCGTGGCGGAACACCTCGCCGGCAGCTCTGCCCGCCTGCTGATCACCCGCAAAAAAACCGCCCAGGCCACCTTTGCCTTGGCGTGCGCCGACTAAAAACCCGATAATCGACCCTCTCGATCATGAGCGTTCTTCATGCTCGCCCGTTTTTCAACAGGAATCCCCATGACCGTCTACTTCATCGGCGCAGGCCCCGGCGACCCGGAATTGATCACCGTCAAAGGCCAGCGGCTGATCCGCAGTTGCCCGGTGATCATCTATGCCGGCTCGCTGGTGCCTGCGGCGGTACTGGAAGGCCATCAGGCAGAAACCCTGGTCAACAGCGCCGAACTGCACCTGGAACAGATCATCGATTTGATCAAGGCTGCCCATGCAAACGGCCAGGATGTGGCGCGTGTGCATTCCGGTGATCCGAGCCTTTACGGTGCGATTGGCGAACAGATCCGCCATTTGCGCGAGCTGGGCATCCCCTTTCAGATCATCCCTGGCGTGACGGCCGTAGCCGCCTGCGCGGCGCTGCTAGAAGCAGAATTGACCCTGCCGGACATCGCCCAGAGCGTGATCCTCACCCGCTATGCCGACAAAACCAGCATGCCCGCCGGTGAGGATTTCGCCAGCCTGGCCAGGCACGGTACGACCATGGCGATTCACCTGGGGGTCAACCATCTGGAGAAAATCGTCGCTGAACTGCTGCCGCACTATGGCGCGGATTGCCCGATTGCCGTGGTGCATCGGGCGACATGGCCGGACCAGGATTGGGCGGTTGGCACCTTGAGTGATATTGCCGGGAAGGTAGCGGCCAAAGGGTTTCGGCGCACGGCGTTGATCGTGGTGGGCCGGGTGTTGGCCAGTGACAGCTTCAGTGAATCGTCGCTGTACCGGGCAGGCCACGCGCACCTTTACCGCCCCTGAGCCTATCCAGAGATCAATGCAAAACCCTGTGGGAGCCGGGCTTGCCCGCGATGGCGGTGTGTCAGGAGTACATGGGTCTGCTGATGTACCGCTATCGCAGGCAAGCCAGCTCCCACAGTTGATCTGCTTTGTTAGGTAGATAGTGCAAAACATTGAAAAACAAGCATAAAAAAACGGCGCTCACGGGGCGCCGTTTTTTTCTTCGCAGTGAACGCCTTACTCAGTAGTAGGCGTTTTCTTTCTGCGTGTGGTCGGTCACATCACGCACACCCTTGAGCTCCGGGATACGCTCCAGCAGGGTCCGCTCGATGCCTTCGCGCAGGGTCACGTCCGCTTGACCGCAACCCTGGCAGCCGCCACCGAACTTGAGCACGGCGATGCCGTCGTCCACAACGTCGATCAGGCTGACCTGGCCGCCGTGGCTGGCCAAACCTGGGTTGATCTCGGTTTGCAGGTAGTAGTTGATGCGCTCGTTTACCGGGCTGTCGGCGTTGACGTTCGGCACCTTGGCATTGGGAGCCTTGATGGTCAACTGGCCGCCCATGCGATCGGTGGCGTAGTCAACCACGGCGTCATCAAGGAAGGCTTCGCTGAAGGCGTCGATGTAGGCGGTGAAGTTTTTCAGCCCCAGCGCGGTGTCTTCAGGTTTTTCTTCGCCCGGCTTGCAGTAGGCAATGCACGTCTCGGCGTACTGGGTGCCAGGCTGGGTGATAAAGACGCGGATGCCGATACCCGGGGTGTTCTGCTTGGACAGCAGGTCAGCCAGGTAATCGTGGGCGGCGTCGGTAATGGTTATGGCAGTCATGGAAACTCCTCACAGGCTTGCCGGCAGTTTACGCCAAAATATTACGCAGGTACAAAGTCCTAGTATTTTTGTCGGGAAAGGACCGGCGGCCCATCAGGGCCAAGCCAGTGTTTAAGCCTGCGATACGTGCCTTTTTCCAGCCACTCATAGCTTAAAAATGCGCCAAACGCCGTCACCAGGAGGCAAAAAGGCAAGATCACATAGGGGTCTATGCCCGTGCGCTCAACGACCCACCGACCAGCGCACAACACCAGCACGTGGATCAAATACACCGAATAAGAGCAGTCCCCGAGCTGCTTCAAGAAGCGTAAATCCTTGAAGTAAGGCTCAAGGGTCACGCAACTGATGACCAACAACGCGCTTGGCACTCCCCACTCCAACGCACGCGGCACATCCGCCCCATGCCAAATCGCCACCAATGCAATCACGATGCCCAGCACAGGCAGCCATGGCTTGGCCTGGCAAAGGCCGCGGCGATACAGTATGCCAATCACAATGCCCATCAGAAACTCAAAGACCATGTCATTACTGTAGAAGCCATCCGCGAAGCCCAGGGCAGGCGTGATGATGTAACACACGAGATACAGCAGCACTGCCACCACCCACAATCGATATGACCCTCGCACCGACAAGGCAACGGCGAACAGCAAATAAAACAGCATCTCGAAGTTCAGGGTCCACCCCACATCCAGCAACGGATAGACGCCGTAGCCCGCCGGATTCTGGGCAGGGACAAACAGCATCGACAGGAGTATATGACTCGCTTCGAGCTGAACCTCTGGAATGAACGAGGGCACCGCCGCCACCAGAAGCGCCATGAGCAGGGTGTAGAACCAATACGCCGGGGCGATGCGCGCCACGCGCATAAGCATGAAGCGCCAAGGTGTCAGGGGTTTGTCTGCGGTGGCGAGGAAAATCACCAGGCCACTGATGACAAAGAATACATCCACCCCAATGCCGCCTTTGTCGGCGAACAGATACGCCAGCGGCGCATCCACCTCAAAGTTGAAGAACAACTGCACGAAGTGATGCCCTACCACAAACCACGCCGCCAAGGCCCGAAGCGCCTGCACTGAAATCAACATCATCGGCTTACCTTTTCCAAGTCCCGCGAGGTAGATGTCCGACTGCTTCAGCGCCCTCTTAGAGAGACGACCGGATCACGTGCACAGTTATAGGTTCTCGTAGCGGTTCATGTCCAACACGCCCTCTTCCACCGGCGTGGTCTCGCGGATGTACTGCGATAAGTCGTGGAAGTACTGCCAGAACAACGGATGACTGCGGCGCACGCCCCAGCGATCGACGATCTTCTCAAAGCGCTTGGCATCCTTGGCCCGCTCCATTTCAGCAACGAACTCAGGTACGTCCTGCGCCGGTAGGTTGAACATGAAGTTCGGGTAGCTGCTCAGCACGCCGGGATAGATAGTCACCGTGTCCAGACCTGGCTGATAGCGATAGGCCTCACCCAGCAAGAACGCCACGTTACTGTGGGCGCGGTTGCGCAGCATGCTGTAGACCACACGTTTGCCGTTGGCGGTTTCGACCCGCAGCATCGTCGCTTCGGGCAGTTGGTCGATGACCTTGAGGCCCGCCGCCGGGCGCGACGTCAGGCGGCTCAGCGCTTGCTCGGCGTCTTGCAATGCCGGGTCGATGCCATCACGCGAACAGAAGGCGCCTGTGCAGCGGTTGATCGGGTCCGGGCTGGCGTCGAGGTCGCCGTAGCGGGCTAGCAACTGGTTGGCGAAGTCGCGTTTCGGGTCCTTGGCGTCCAGGTGCAGGCCGGTGGGCTTGTCGTCGTCAATGGCTTCGTAGTCCAGCCACAGCTTGATCTTGCCGCTGTTCTGATACCAGTCGTCGAGGAAATCATCGCGAGAGTTTGCTGGCATCAGCCGCAAGAAATTCTGCTCGGCACCGTTGCGGATCAGGTCGAAATACAACCGCGTCTGGGCCTGGTGCGAGACGTTGCCGAACACATCGAAATTCACCGCCAACTGATAATAGGTGCGCTCCAGCAGCGGGTAGTCGAACAGCCACATCGTTTGCGGGACTTCGCCGATCAAGCCCTTGTTCACCGAGGCGCTGTCAAAGTGGCGGAAGATGCTCAGCAACGCGTTGTCATTGCCGGCCCACAGGCTCGACCAGCTGGGCGGCGGCAGATCAGCGTAGCTGTCGCGGCGCAAGGCCTCGTATTCGTTGCGCTTGTCACGGTAGGCCAGCCACAGGCTCAACACACTGCCCACATCATCGTTCTGCCCCGGCATGGCCAGCAAGGGCGTGGCCTGGCCGCGATAACGCGCATCGGTGATGTAGAGGTCGTGGTCGGGGTCCTGGAACAGGGTCCAGAAGTTGTCACGGATCACATCCGTGGCGATCTGCCCACGGCACACCGGCCCGCGAATAAAGGTGCGCACGAAGTATTCGGCGTTATCCAGCATGAACTGGTAACGCGCCTTGGCCGGGATCGCTTCAAAGGTTTCGAACGGGTTGGCGCGACGGCCCGGGCCATAACCCGGCAAGGCGTTGACTTGCCAGTTGCCGGCGTAGAACAGTTCTTTGATTCGCGCCATTTTCTCGGCACTGAACGGGTAGGTGATGTGGGTTTTATGCACGATCACGCCCTGCACCGGCCACAGGCGGTAATACACGCGGGTGCCCGGGTCATCATTCGGGCGGCGGGTGGCGATCAGGTCGATCGGCTGGCCACTGGGCGTACGCGAACGCACCCATTGGAAGAAATGCCCCGGTTCGCCGTTTTCAAAGTAGATGTGCGCCAGGAACAGGTGCTCGAACAACCAGCGCGCCACCAGGCTTTCCCGGGCGCCGGGCTGGTTGAGCAGGTTTTCCCACTGCTGCACTTGCAGGGCTTCCTTGGCACTGGGGGCCAGGCCTTGTTCGTCAATCGGCGCGCCGGACGCGAGCCAGCGTTGCAACGTTTGATATTGCTGGTCGGTCAGGCCGGTGACGGCCAACGGCATGCCTTCCCTGGGATGGGCACCGGCGTAGGTGTTGAACTCGCCGGGCGTGGCGCACATGTTTTCGCGATTGAGCCCCAGCACGATCTCTTCGGGTAACTTGGCATTGGGTTGCAGCGGCGCGCTGTGGCCCAACTCCAGCATGCGCGCCATCAGCGCCGCCTGGCTGCCCTGGGCGTCCAGCACGGAGTAGAAGCCCTTCTGTTGCCAGGCTTGTTTGCCAAAGGCGTCGTAGAACAGGCGCGTCGTCGGCGTGGCCTGGCTGCGCTCACCGTCGTACACCGGCATTTTGCTCGCGCCACGGGCCGCGCCCTCGGCACTGCCCAGGTTGAGCTGGCACGCGGAGTCGTAGCAGGCGTGGCACGCCACACACTTCTCGGTGAAGATCGGCTGCACATCGCGAGTGTAGGAAATCGCCGGGGCGGGAGCTGCGGCCTGGGCGGTGCTGGCGATCAAGGCCAGGACGGCGCTGACGATAAGACGAAATGACATGTACCCGGTCCCGATTCAATGCGTGCGCTGAAAATTTGCCGGTGATTCTACCGGGCCACACCCCCGAGCAACATGAACGATATTCATGCAAAACCTGCACATGCTCTAAATCGGCACAGGTTTGCTATGATTCACGCCCTCCGTAATGCCTGACCTAGAGTAGTCCCATGTCCGATCGTAGCGTTCGTCTGCAAGCCCTTCATCAAGCCCTCAAGGAACGTATCCTGATCCTCGACGGTGGTATGGGCACGATGATCCAGAGCTACAAACTGGAAGAAGAAGACTACCGTGGCAAACGCTTCGCCGACTGGCCAAGCGACGTCAAGGGTAACAACGACCTGTTGGTACTCACCCGTCCCGACGTGATCGGTGGCATCGAAAAAGCCTACCTGGATGCCGGCGCCGACATCCTTGAAACCAACACCTTCAACGCCACGCGCATCTCCATGGCCGACTACGGCATGGAAGAACTGGCCTTTGAGCTAAACGTAGAAGGCGCACGCCTGGCACGCAAGATCGCCGACGCCAAGACGCTGGAAAACCCGGACAAGCCGCGCTTCGTCGCCGGCGTGCTCGGCCCGACCAGCCGCACCTGCTCGCTGTCGCCAGACGTGAACAACCCCGGCTACCGCAACGTGACCTTCGATGAATTGGTGGAAAACTACACCGAGGCCACCAAAGGCCTGATCGAAGGCGGCGCCGACCTGATCCTGATCGAAACCATCTTCGACACCCTGAACGCCAAGGCGGCGATCTTCGCCGTGCAGGGCGTGTTCGAAGAGCTGGCTATCGAACTGCCGATCATGATCTCCGGCACCATCACCGACGCCTCCGGCCGTACCCTGTCGGGCCAGACCACCGAAGCGTTCTGGAACTCCGTCGCCCACGCCAAGCCGATTTCCGTGGGCCTGAACTGCGCCCTGGGCGCCAGCGAGCTGCGTCCGTACCTGGAAGAGTTGTCGAACAAAGCCAACACCCATGTGTCGGCGCACCCGAACGCCGGCCTGCCCAACGAATTCGGCGAGTACGACGAACTGCCGTCGGAAACCGCCAAGGTCATCGAAGAATTCGCCCAGAGCGGCTTCCTCAATATCGTCGGCGGCTGCTGCGGTACTACTCCAGGCCACATCGAGGCCATCGCCAAGGCCGTGGCCGGTTATGCGCCGCGCCCAATCCCGGATATTCCAAAGGCCTGCCGCCTGTCGGGCCTGGAGCCGTTCACCATTGATCGCAGCTCGTTGTTCGTCAACGTCGGCGAGCGCACCAACATCACCGGTTCTGCGCGCTTCGCCCGGCTGATCCGTGAAGACAATTACACCGAAGCCCTCGAAGTCGCCCTGCAGCAGGTGGAAGCCGGCGCCCAGGTGATCGACATCAACATGGACGAAGGCATGCTGGATTCGAAGAAGGCCATGGTGACCTTCCTCAATCTGATCGCCGGCGAGCCGGATATCTCCCGCGTGCCGATCATGATCGACTCCTCCAAGTGGGAAGTGATCGAAGCTGGCCTGAAGTGCATCCAGGGCAAGGGCATCGTCAACTCCATCAGCATGAAAGAAGGCGTCGAGCAGTTCATTCACCACGCCAAGCTATGCAAGCGCTATGGCGCGGCAGTGGTGGTGATGGCCTTCGACGAAGCCGGCCAGGCCGACACCGAAGCGCGCAAGAAAGAGATCTGCAAGCGCTCCTACGACATCCTGGTGAATGAAGTGGGCTTCCCGCCGGAAGACATCATCTTCGACCCGAACATCTTTGCGGTCGCCACCGGCATCGAGGAGCACAACAACTACGCCGTCGATTTCATCAACGCCTGCGCCTATATTCGCGACGAACTGCCGTATGCGCTGACCTCCGGTGGCGTGTCCAACGTGTCGTTCTCGTTCCGGGGCAACAACCCGGTGCGTGAGGCGATCCACTCGGTGTTCCTGCTGCATGCGATCCGTAATGGCCTGACCATGGGCATCGTCAACGCCGGCCAACTGGAGATCTACGACCAGATTCCGGCCGAGCTGCGTGACGCCGTGGAAGACGTGGTGCTCAACCGCACCCCGGAAGGCACCGACGCCCTCCTCGCCATCGCCGACAAGTACAAGGGCGACGGCAGCGTAAAAGAAGCCGAGACCGAGGAATGGCGCGGCTGGGAAGTCAACAAGCGCCTGGAGCACGCGCTGGTCAAAGGCATCACCACCCATATCGTCGAAGACACCGAGGAATCGCGGCAGTCATTCGCGCGCCCGATCGAAGTGATCGAAGGGCCGCTGATGTCCGGCATGAACATCGTCGGCGACCTGTTTGGCGCCGGCAAAATGTTCCTGCCCCAAGTGGTGAAATCTGCCCGCGTGATGAAGCAGGCCGTGGCCCACTTGATCCCCTTCATCGAGCTGGAAAAAGGCGACAAGCCCGAGGCCAAGGGCAAGATCCTGATGGCCACCGTGAAGGGCGACGTGCATGACATCGGCAAGAACATCGTCGGCGTGGTGCTGGGTTGCAACGGCTATGACATCGTCGACCTGGGCGTGATGGTGCCGGCGGAGAAAATCCTGCAGGTGGCCAAGGAACAGAAGTGCGACATTATCGGGCTGTCGGGCCTGATCACGCCGTCCCTGGACGAGATGGTCCACGTGGCCCGCGAGATGCAGCGCCAGGACTTCCACCTGCCGCTGATGATCGGCGGCGCGACCACCTCCAAGGCCCACACGGCGGTGAAGATCGAACCCAAGTACAGCAACGACGCGGTGATCTACGTGACCGACGCCTCCCGCGCGGTGGGCGTGGCCACGCAGTTGCTGTCCAAGGAATTGAAGGCCGGTTTTGTCGAGAAAACCCGCCTGGACTACATCGACGTGCGTGAGCGCACCTCCAACCGCAGCGCCCGCACCGAGCGCCTGAGCTACCCGGCAGCCATCGCCAAGAAGCCGCAGTTCGACTGGAGCACCTACACCCCGGTGGTGCCGACCTTCACCGGCGCCAAGGTGTTGGACAACATCGACCTCAAGGTGCTGGCCGAGTACATCGACTGGACACCGTTCTTTATCTCCTGGGATCTGGCCGGCAAGTTCCCACGCATCCTTACCGATGAAATAGTGGGCGAAGCCGCCACCGCGCTGTACGCCGATGCCCAGGAAATGCTCGCCAAGCTGATCGACGAAAAGCTCATCAGCGCCCGCGCGGTATTCGGCTTCTGGCCAGCCAACCAGGTGAAGGACGATGACCTGGAAGTCTATGGCGATGATGGCCAGCCGCTGGCGACCTTGCATCACCTGCGCCAGCAGATCATCAAGACCGACGGCAAGCCGAACTTCTCCCTGGCCGACTTCGTTGCGCCCAAAGACAGCGGCGTGACCGACTACGTGGGTGGTTTTATCACCACCGCCGGCATCGGCGCCGAGGAAGTGGCCAAGGCCTATCAAGACGCGGGCGACGATTACAACTCGATCATGGTCAAGGCCCTGGCCGACCGCCTGGCCGAAGCCTGTGCCGAGTGGCTGCACCAACAAGTGCGTAAAGACTACTGGGGTTACGCCAAGGACGAGCAACTGGACAACGAGGCGCTGATCAAGGAGCAATACAGCGGCATCCGCCCTGCCCCGGGCTACCCGGCGTGCCCGGATCACACCGAGAAAGGCACCTTGTTCCAGCTGCTCGATCCCGAAGCCCGCGAGATGGAAGCCGGCCGCAGCGGCGTGTTCCTCACCGAGCACTACGCGATGTTCCCGGCGGCGGCGGTCAGCGGCTGGTACTTCGCCCACCCGCAGGCGCAGTATTTTGCCGTAGGCAAGATCGACAAGGATCAAGTGACCAGCTACACCTCGCGCAAAGGCCAGGACCTGGCCGTGACCGAGCGCTGGCTGGCGCCGAACCTGGGTTACGACAACTGACTGCCCGACTGATGAGTGTGCTCTTGTAGTGAACTGATCAGCCAGGCTGGATAAAACCTCATCGCTCGGTCACGGCATTGAATCGCCATGACCGAGTGTGGGATAAAACGGCTGTTCGGTTAATCCGCCAGGGCGGCGATTTCCTGCTCGGACAGCCTGTTGACCAAGGCCTCCAGCTCAATCTTGTGAGCGTCAGACAACGCGTTGTACCGTTCTAGATACGCTGGGTTCATTTCGGGAAACGTTTCATCCAATTGCTCGACTTTATCGTCGAGAGTCTTTTGCACTTCAGCAAACTCATGCGGATATTTCTCCTGCAAGTAATCTTTCCAGGGCCTGCGTGCAGTCAGTTGCTCGACGAATGCCGGTGTCTGTTCCTGCTCCAGGACACGCGCACAGGCCGCGTCTAAATCAGCTTGCGTCAGTCCAGCCAAGGGTCTGTAGAGCATGTTCTCAGGTTGTGGCGGAAGGCCCAGTCGTGTAGCCAACTCGACTCGATAGGCCAGGCGAATTTCCGCAGGGTCAATCCACGGGTTGCGCCGTATACGTTCGCCGGCAATTGTTTCCAACTGGGCCAGGCGAAACAGACTCCTGGACAGCTTCAACAGTGCGCGCCCCCGCTGAGAGGGTTGAATATCTTTTAATGCATTGAATTCATAGACCTCGACCTCCAGGGCATTGAACAACAGAATACGGCCGTCTCCACAGGTAGCGGTGTGCCTTGAGGCCCGGGCAATACCCATCAACCGCTCTCGCAACGCTTCATCGGCACTCGCCGCCTCCAGCACCGCCCAAACCCGCGCGGCAAGGCGGGAGCGGCTGCGGCTAAAGTCCCCTGTATTGCGCAGTTGCGACACGATGAAGGCAAAATCACCGGTGCTGTCGTCGGCCATCACGATGTCCCACATCCGGTGTTTCTCCGAGTCTGCGGGGACGCCTTCAAACCAGCGGTCTTTTTGCTGCTGCGCGGACTCCTGCTCAGGATGAGCATGCGCGCCCTCTTGCTCAAATGGCTCGTCACCATAG
Organism: Pseudomonas sp. B611; assembly: GCF_055407965.1. Classification (NCBI taxonomy): domain Bacteria; kingdom Pseudomonadati; phylum Pseudomonadota; class Gammaproteobacteria; order Pseudomonadales; family Pseudomonadaceae; genus Pseudomonas; species Pseudomonas sp. B611. Next base: position 71,247 of record NZ_JBUZST010000014.1, on the reverse strand, counting down.
CCCGCCATGACACGTTCAATCTCCTCGGCGGTAAAGCCTAAACCTCGCCCGGTTCGACGCAGGTACTCCCGGAGTCTGATGCACTCCTCATGCAGCAGCAGGTTGTCGGACAGATCGACGCCTGCCATCAAGGCGGCGTGCTCCGGCTCGAGGGCATTCAGAGGAATTGTCTCGATCTGATTGTTCCTCAACGCAAGGGAGGTCAACGCAGGCGCTTGCAGCACACCCCCAGGCCATTGCGACAAGCCGCTGTCACTCAAGTCCAGGCGTTGCAAGTGATCAAGGCCGGTCATGTCAAATGTGCCCAGGTGATTCCTCCCCAGGTCCAGCGATTGCAAGCGAGGCAAAGTACGCAGTTGGTTTTGCAAGGTTTCGCTGTCCCACAACGCATTGTCATTGAGCATCAAGTGGGTCAGTTCGGCACGGTTCATTATGTTGTCGGGCAGCACACCCAACCTGTTGCCGTTGAGGTTCAAGCTGTTCAACCGTGGGAATGCACCCAGAAACTGCTGCGACGCGGTGGTGAGCCGCACACCACTCAAGTCCAATCCACCTACATGGGAAAAAGTAACAGGCAGGTCCGGCAGATCACCGAGGATCAGACCGCTCAAATCAACGTGATAGTCGCTGCCGGCGCCTTCTTGCCCGGGTGCTCCACGCAGTGTTTCCCGCCAACATGCCAGCAGTCGATCAGCCGCCCGGCGCCGGTCAGTCGCGTTTACCCATTCATCACGGTTACGCGTGGCAGGCACATCAATCCAGCTATTAAAACGCTGGATCAACTGGCTATGTTGCTCTTCCCACTGCTGCAAGGTCTTTTCAATCTGCGCGGCACCTACGTCCTGTGCAAGCCAGGCGTCTATCCGCGTACGGGCCTGGCCCACACTCAATTGCGAATCAAGGCGGTGGAGCCGCTCGGCCGAGGTCAGGGACGCCCGCGTGGACGCCGTAGTCAAAGGCAACGGCAACAAGAGGTCCGGTCGTTCGGAAACCTCTACGGGGAAGAACATGGGGTCACCTCCCGTGCGACCTTCGGCCAGCACCGCCCGGTCAATGCCCAGTGGCCGGCGGAACATGGTCGCATAAGGTGTTCCTGGCTGCGTGCTACGCGCGAAAGCCTGCACCCTGGCCATGCCCTCCGGGCTTAGCCTGCAAGCGCGTAACGAAGTGCCTGCCAACAAGACCTCGTGCCCCGTCAGCGCAGCGACGGGAATGTCGGTGATAGCGCTTGCACTCATATTCAGGAAGCCCAGCCTCGGCAATGTCAGCACACCCTCGGGCCATGCGCTGATCTGGGTGCTACTCAGGTCCAAAGACACGAGATCGCTCAGTGAACTCACGTCCAGGCGGCCGACGCGATTTCTCGACAGGTCCAACCTCTGCACAGAAGTCAGGCGGTTCAAGCGTGCCTGAGTCGTGGCAGTGATCGTCAGCACGTTATCGGACAGATTCAGCTCAGTGAGCTGTCCGACTGCCTCGATGGACGACGGTAATTCGGTTAGACGGTTTCCGCTCAAATTCAGCTCATTGAGTTGAGAAAAATGGCCCAGAAAATCGTCCAGTTGCGTGGCCGTCAACCTTGCGCCTGACAAATTCAAGCGGCGTATGTGAGGGAAGACGGCATTCCCCAACGCTGGCAAATCTCCCGGCGCCCCCTCATCAAAGGACAGCGTCTCGACCGCTCGTTGGTCACGAGCCGGGAAGGAGGCCGTCACGGATTCTTCTGGCGCATAGCGGTCAGCCAGGGCGTTGCGCCAACAGGTGCGAATTCTGTTAGCCAGCACCGTCCGGGAGCTCAAAGACATTCGCTCGCCTTCGACCAGCGCACCTTCGCGGCCCTGCCACTGCTCCAGCGTTGCATTCAAAGTGCGGTACTCGTCCTGCACGACCTCGACCGCTTCCAACAATGCCCGACCGGCCAGGCCTTCTCGTGTGAGCGCCGCCACGGCGCGATTCGCCGCCCCGTAATCCTGCTGCGGCAGCATTTCTTGAAGACGCGCCCGACAGTACACCTCTACCATCACAGGTTCGTTTACCAGATGGGCGGGGTTTTCGTACACATAGTCAAACGCCCTCATGAACGACTCGCGCTCCAACGCCCCCCAGTTCACCCCCAACCGGCGCCACAGCGCTTCGTGCCCGTCGAACAGTGCGTCGGGGAGTGTGCGAAGCTCAAGACCGGTGAGATTCAAGGACTCCAAGCTTTCAAGCGTCAGAATCCCGGTCGGCCACTCGCCCTGCACGCCAGATAGAGCCAGGGTGCGAAGACGGGTGAATGCACTGTAATCCAGCACCGGCGGCCGGCCGGCGAAACTCAAGGACTCAAGCTGGGTCATGCCCAGCAGGGTCTGGGTCAATGCCGGTGAAGCGCCCACGTCCCGGGGCAGGCCAAGGTGCAGCTCGGTGATAGAGTTCCAACCAGCCAGTTCGCCGGCCAAAGCCGGCATGTCTGCGCTATGGACAGAAATTCTGATCCCTCTTAGATGCCTGAACGCTTGCCGCAAGGCGCCATCGTTGATCTGGGAGCTGTCTATCTCCAGTGTTCGCACATGAGAAAAGTCCCCGGCCAACGTCGGCAGAGGGTCCGCGCCCCGCAGGTCCAGCCACCACACCCCCTCAATCTCGCCCAGATCGCGATTCATCCCAGCTCTCCAACTGGTGATAATCCGATTCATGACGTTCTGTCGGCCAGGCACGAATGGCAACTGTGGCGCCGGGGCGCCACCTTGGACCCAGGTAGCCAGCGCCGAACGCAGGCCCTCAAACTCCCTGCCCCGGATTTCCAGCAGATGATAAATCTGCTGGGCCGTGTTCCCTGCGGTCCGACGCACTTGTACAAATTCCAACGCCTGTGCTTCAGTCAGGTTTGAATAAACATCGCCCACCCGCACGGCTAATGATTCATTGGCCATATCTTGCGCACTGCTCCCCTCCCCGCTCAACGGATACCCGATTTGTCGATCTTTCATGAAAGTCCGGGCCTTGGATCGCGAAGGTTTCCACTCAGGCACTAACGCTTGCATCATCAGCTCGCGGTTTGCCGTCGCATAGTCGCGAACCAACCCCTCCAACTCAGCTGTTTGCCCCACCTGCGGCACGCCCAGCTGCGTACGGGCATGATCCGGTAACGCATGCATGATCGAGGCGAAGAAGTTATCCCCTTGAACGGGAACGCTGTTCAGGGCATTGTCCTGCTGATCGAAAGCTTGGAACTGCTGGCTACCGTATTGGTGGTAAGTGTCTTTAACAACCAGGTATTTGACCTCCGCGGCCGACTCGCTGCCGATACTGTCCAGCAACCTGCCACGCCTGTTCCCCTGGCGGACCTCCAAGCGCAGCTCCTGTGGCCAACCCGGTAGTTTTTCCAGCGTGTACAAGGCTACGCGCTGACTATCTGACGACATCGCGCTGGGTAAATGCAGGCCCATCAATGCCCGATTCAAACGCGCCAGCCGCGCGCGAGTGCGCGCATTGAGCAGCAGTGTGGCGGGAGGTGTTGCAGGCCGAGCCATTTGCGGCTGTTCGGCCGGCGTTGCCTCGGCCAACACCTCGTAGGCGGCTTCAGTCGGCAAGCTGGGGAAAACCCGCTGCAACGCTTGCGTGTCAGCGGTCTGTGGAGCGGACAGCCGCTCGCCCTCAAGCATGCTGTCAAATAGTGATGTGCTGTTTGCCGTCAGATGGTCTGCCAGTTGCTGTCGGAAAACGGCCTCACGCTCGGTCGCAACCCGTGCACCCTGTGTACCGAGCAGGCTGATGATTTCCTCCTCCTCAAGGTTTGCCAACGCCCGTTCCGCCAACCTCCCAGAAGAGACATCCCCCCGAGATAGCTTGATCACTGGCTTGGGCGGCGTTGATGTCTGGCCATAGCGCGTCGATGGCCCTGCAAAGTTCGCATCATCGAACACGTCGATCACCCGGCCAAGCGGCCAGCGGGGCATATTGATCACTTCCGGCAGTGTGTAGTTGTAGCGATTGTCCGGCACTGGGGTACCGAGACGCACCTGCTCAAGCATGTCAGTGAGTTGGCGGTCGACTTTAAACTGGCGCAGCGTGTCGACCAGGGCCGATGGCATGGGCAGGGAATCGGTGTGCATACGGCGCAACTCAGCGTCGTCCACGCCGCTGACCTTGACGGCGTTTTCCAATGCCGCGTCATCCAACCCCTCGGTGGCGTGCCCCAGGCGTTTGAGCAACGTCGCACGGTCCCACTGCAAGGGCCGCTCCAGCGTGTGTCGCCAAGCACCATGCCCGTTATGCCGCAAAATCGGCTCGTAGGTATCTATCGCGTAAGGGTGCTTGATCCTCCAATGGTTGGCCGCTGGGTCGAAGATCGTTTCGTAGGTATTGCCATCCAGCGCAATGTAAGTCTTGCGAGCTAACTCATACTGCCCCAGCTTATTGGGCGTTAGGCCCTTGAGCGACACACTGCTCTTATAGGCCGCAAGGTCCGGATGCCACAAACGCAGCTTGCCGAACGGCGATTTCACCCGGGACATCCCATTGACGAACCTCGACGGCAAGATCGCCGGCGCCTTGCCGGCCACGGCCCCCAGCACCGCCATGAACGCGACGTTCTGCATGATCGAGAACAGGTGCGCCCAGGCCTCATCACTGTCACCGACGCTCCACGCTTCAATCCCTTGATAAACCTCGTAGCCGAGTTGAACGGCGGTGACCACCATCATCACCTCACCCAACCCCGGCACGAAGAACGCCGCGACGTTGAGCACATTCAACCCCCATTCGGCCCAGTGTTTGAGGCGACTGATCCAGGCATCGTGATCAACCTGCGCCGTGGGTACCGCCAGCAGTTTCGCGTTGGATTTGACCCGCGCAAGGTGCTTTTCGTAGAGATGGCCAAACACTTCGGCGTCTATGAATGACTCTTTGGCATGCAGTTTGACATTGTCGTTCCAGACTGACTCGTAGATACCGTTCCTGAAGGCACCGGGGTTGACGTTGCTGTTCGGGGGTTTGGCGTCTGGGTTCCATTTTAAGACTTGCATCTGGGGTTTGAGCCGCGCCATAAATCTCGGTGCTTCATCCTGAGGCAAGAGACCGGCAAAAAAGCGTTGATAGTCAGGTGAGCGCAGGTTGACCGCCAACTGTGTGAGAAATACCCCGAGCGAGCGATATTCCTTGACCGGCTCCAGGGGGTCGCCCGGGATGCACACGATAATGCGACTCTGGACGAGCAAAGACTCGTACTCGCGGGCTCTGGGAGGACCAAAAGCCGTGTTTACCTGCCGCTTGCGCGCGGCAGTGCTGATAATCACCACGTCGCTCACGTCCGAACCCAGCAGGTTCAATTGACTGTAAGCCACTGGCCAGCCGTACAGCATTGGCGCGGGGGAGCCATCCAGTATTGCGAGCAGCGTTGTGTGAGTTTCTTCGCTGATTGCGGCGTGCATCCTGGCGATATGGGCCTGCACCCGCAACGTATCCTTGTTGGTATCAATAGTTTGCTGTCGCACCTGTGCAGCGGTGGCGGGTGTTTCATACACCGCACTCAGGTGAGCCTGGTACTGCGCGCCCAGATCCAACTGGCGGCACAGGTTGGCGAACGCCCCAGGCTTGATCGCCAGCTTGTCACGCAGGTGGTAGCGTACGCTCAACCTCGAATATTTCTCATCGCTGGAAAAGACCTCCTCCAGCGATCCTGTTGGCGCCAGCGCACTGGTTTCCCCGCCAACGACGTCATCAAAAGACTCATCAGCCTCGAAATTACGCAATGCCGCTTGCAACAACGTTTGCTTATCCGCACGTTGGCGCGCACGCAGATGGAAAATCATCGTCTTGTTGACGTCGGGTGCCAGGGCGAACTGCTTGCGCAGGGCTTCGAGCAGAAGCGGCTCGCCAAACTCAGTGATACCTTTGAAATCCTTCAGCGTCTTGGCCAATGCTTCGCTTGAAGCCTTGCGCCGCGCAACGCTGTCGGTCAACGCCTGACGCAGTTGCAGGCTGGCGGCGGCGAACTTCTCGGGGAAAGCCTGCTTGAATTGCTGCACCGGGTCACGGGCGCGATGCAACGCCTGGATATCGGGTGCCGCCAGATGTTTGATCCATCCAGGCAGATTGGCTTTGATGAAAGGAGCATGAAATGAAGGGGTGGGCATGTTGCAGCTTCCTGATGCGTCATTAAGAAACATCAGAAAATCACGCCAGGGGCGCCTCTAAGCGGTGCATGGTTGTGGCCCGGGAGGTGGCCAGACGATGTTCCAACCGCTTCAGCTCACGCGTTTATCTATGTACATCGGTTCATCGCGCCAACCGAATACCGTCAGTGGTTCATCCTCTGACTGACGCTAGGTGAACGTTAATGAATAACGCTCTTATTGCTTTATATGGCAAATCCCCGCCCAAACAATTAGCCCATCTCGATCATCTGATTGCTGGTCTCTCACCACGATTGAACGACCTGTCATACAAGCCAGCATCCGAACACTATTACCACCCCCCTGAAGACTCCGCACTGGGTCGCGAATGCCGGGAAGCCGTTCGGGTCCTGAAGAAGCTCGAAGCGGATGAAGACTTTCAGGCCTTTCTTGCGGACTACTCCCCCCGTCGCAACACCGACTCAACAAAACACTTCTTCAGCGACGCCTTATCCGATTTTTTCAGCTCCGTAAAAACGCCACGCCCTACGCCTCCAGAGGTCTTCACCCTGGGTGCCCATACCGTGGTTTTACGTGACATCCCCCATTATTGGAGCATCGACGTCAATGTGCTGCTGGCTGTCTACTACAGCGTCGGCAACGGCCTCAAGAGCGACGGTTCTGTGCGCGTGGACCTTGTGCTCAAGTACTACGCCATTCGGCCCTTTGAGCCAAACACCTACCTACAATGGCGATCCATCATCCTGAAAATGGAGGAGCACCGGAGTTTAAAAATGCTGGGCCATGAGGCTTTTTGTAGCGAGCTTCACCCGCTACTGGATGATGGCGCTGATGAGGTTATAAAAAACGCCATCGGCCAAATTGAAAAAGACCATCAACAGTCCCTATTCCGTTATGTAGTGCCCACGTCCCTGGTATCGCTGCAGAGCTTCACTCTCAACACAACGCCGACCGCCTTGCTTGAGCAAATCCTCAATCTGCCACAGAGCCTGGCACTGGCCGAACGTCTGCTGAGCGCTCTGGACTGGTATGGTGCACACCCAGCTGAAAGTTGCCCGCAAGCTGTAAAGGTCAAGGTGTTACTGCATGCTTTGTGGCTGACCATCCGGTCTGACGCACAGCCGACCCACGACAATGAATTCAACATACCCATCGCTTTCGGTACGTCTTATGCGGATATCCGCGAGCAGCTGATTGCAGGCTATGCGCATCAGCTTGCACTCAGCACCGCTGAAGCACGACTAGTGATGTGCGTGGCCCAGGCCAATATCGCCAGTGAACTCTGGGTCGAGGATATCCCGGATGACCTGGCCTACGGTGTCAGCAGCACCTGGGTCAACTTCAAGGCAGGTTTTACCCTGGCTGAAGCGATGGTGCCCGGTTCGTCGCGGCATATGAGCGTCGCACAGCTGCTGAACCTGCCTGCAGAGCAGCTTCGTGTCCACGCCGACAGCAGCGAGCAACAGGCGTTGGTCGTCGCTGCCCGGCTGGCACCGACCGTGCTCTGGGCGCAAGCCAATGGCTTGCTCGCCATCCAACCCTCCGGATATTCACGCAATGAGATAGCCGGTGCCGTGGCCGCGCTGGAACAACATGAACGCGAGATGGCCAAGGCCGTCCAGGATCTGGCCCTTCAACCTGCGAGCCGTTGGAGCTTCGCCTCGGATGAAGATTACGACAAGGCGTTCGCCCCTTACCTGGAAACATCCAGGGCAGCCTACAAGACCCTGATCAAGTCACTGCTGGCACGGCTTGATCGCGCCGTTCTCGACATCGAGCAGCACGAGGTCCGCGTCTATGCCCTGAGGACGGCGCTGCGCGATACCCAAGCCAGCCACGAGAACGAACGCACTATCGGCGCGGTGCGGGCGCGTGCTGGCTTTATCCTGCGCATCTGCAACCCAGCCCACCCGGCAACCGCGACCTACGTTGAGGTGTTCCCCTGCGCCGGCGTGATACGCGTGCGCAAAGACATCCAAAGCCTGCTGATCGGTGGCGAGTTAAAAGTCAAATCCGTTGGCGGCTCCTCGCGTGCAAGCAAAGGTACTTTCAGAGTAGCCACCGAATTGCCGTTTGACTGGTCGGCCTACCAGCGCTTCAAGCCACCGAGCGATGGCCAGGCAGCCCAATTGATTGCCGAACAAATCGGCGACACCCTGCCGGGCATCCCGAGTGCCAAGCCTGCCGCAGATGGGCTGTTCAACGGCCCACTGCATTCCCCTCGCAGCGAACAACTGACAGCCATGATCGCCCGCCTGTTGTTCTTTTGCGATGAAAAGGCATTGCTGGAGCAGGCGCGCAAGGACACACGCGCAGTGGATATTGGCCAGGAACTGATCGAAGACTTTACCGGCTGGTTCAAAATGCTCGCGCCGTTCTGGGGCAGCATGGAGGACATGGCTTCGGGTGATCCACAACGGATCGAATCGGGCGCATTGAGCCTGTTCACCGACATTGTGTCGTTCGGCATACCCGTCGGCAAATACATCGCCGGCTCTGCCCGCCTGGTCAGTCAGGCCGGCAAAGCCAGCGTGCGGCTGGTGATGCCAGCATTCAAGCAACTGAGCCAACGCTTTGTGATCAATGTGTTGCAGGAGCTGAACGCGCTGGGGAGTGTCATCGACCTGAGCCGCTATGTGGTCACCCGCCTGGGTGTGAAGGTGCTGAATGCAACCGCCAAGGGAAAGGCTCTATTGCTCAAGCGATTCGGCTACTCCAGTTATAGGATCCCGGTCGACCCAGAGACCTGGGTGCCACAACAAAGCGGTGACAGGCTATTTACAGTCGAAAAAACTGCAAACATCCCAATGCGCAACGTCGGCAGCCCCGAGATACCGGATTACCGGCTGATCGATGCGACGACAAACCTGCCCTTTGGGCCACGTTATCGCGCGCCGGTTACCGTGATCAGCAATAGCGACCCGCTGATCCGTCAATACGCCGCCCCCTCTCACTGGATCGACGGGCTCAAGGCCGACGCCCACGGCATTTATTTTCGGTCCGGTTACAACCAGAAGCTCATCTGCAACGTGGATGAGCACGGGACGATTGCCGTGTACCAGGTGCGCGAGAACTCCTATGGATTCATTCGGGAAACCGCCGAGGGCGGGTCAAACAGTTTCTCCGTCGTATTGGTCAACCCGAAGACTAATCGCGACCTGTCGGTCAGCCTTTCATCGGTGGAAGCGGGCCACTGGTATTCCAGGCAAATACGGTTGACCGGCGGCGCCCCCGATACCCCTAACGTGGTGACCGCAGGGCATTTGTTGAAGTGGAGTTCACTCAAAGAAGCCACCTTGCACAACGCGGTCGCGCAGTTCGCCGCGCAACATAAACTGGACCCAAACGCACTGCGTCAATTTGTGCAAACCCAAGCGCCCCTGAACACCCGCGGCCAGGTCTTGGTCGATCGTGCCAGGACCGCGCGCACCGCCGTGACCTTCCAGCACCTGGAAGACTGGCGCAACCTGTCGCAACAACACCGCAACACTCTGACACTGGAAGGCTACGCAGCCGATCACAACCTAAACCCGCTGAGGCTGATGGAACACATCAGAATGGATGGCTCCTTGCGTGATGCCGGCAAAGTCCTTGAAAAGTTCACCCGCAACGAACGGTTTACCTCGATTACGGAAGAACACCTGCTGGGATGGAGCCGGATCTACCGCACCCCAGGCCCGGGGCTGGCCATGGCGGCGTATATCGACCAGCACAATTTGAATCCACTTGAGTGGCGAAAATATGTAAAAGACAACGGCAGCATGACAACCGAAGGTAATAACGCCGTGCTTTTTGGTGAGTTCACCCGCTCAGGCAAATCAGTACCGCACAAGCGCTCTACCAGCCTTAAACGTGGCCAACCACAAGGCAAGCGTTCACCACCGGACAACCTCGGCAACCCTGACGCCCCGAGCACATCGAAACGCCACCGGGGCAATACCGATGCCACTACGTCATCCTTGACCCCCTCCCTTGGCCACAGGAACAATAACAATGCCCCGATCCTACAAGACCCGAACGACGTGACGCGCAGCCTGACCCTCCTACTTGAAGGTCCGATCGACAAAATCACAATCACCAACAGCAATGGCATGTTTGCCGACCTGAATGCGACGAAGGCGAAAACCGTCGAACAGCATGTGCTTGAAGACATACATGAATGGATCGCCAACGAGGGCCGCCACGCCACCAGGCTGGAGGATATGCTCGCCCTCACCAAGCTGGACGACGGCCCCCCCCGGGGCCTGTCGGTGGTGGCTAAACGCGACATCGAGCGGTTTGAGGTGCTGGGCCCCTATACGGGCAAACTGCATCTGGACGACAGCTCACTGCAGCGTGAAATACTCGACAAGGGCGCAGCTGCGGTCACGACGTTCCTTTACGACACCAATACGGCAGGTGCCACGCTCAGCGCCCATGGCAACAGCAATTTGTTGAGCCTGACCAACGCGCCCAAGGCGCCGGGGCAACCCCTGATAGGACCGGAAAATGTGGGGGCGATCAACGTCGGTAAATACATGGTATTTCTGGTGGCATGGGATAACATCCCGGCCGGAAAGGAACTCTTGCTGGATTACGGGCCCAACTACTGGAAGAACATGGAACACCTATCTACTTGAGTGGCCGAAGACCGTGACTGCAATGCCTTCATTCTTGAGAAGGTGCTGATCAAGACTCCATTGGACCGGCAGTTGTTTTTGAAGCGGGTGCCAGCGTTGCCATGATGGCGTAGCCCCCAGACCTGGAATGGATTGTCTATGCTGTCCCTCACACACCTTGTGTCGAGGGATGTATGGACGATCCAGTCAACAACAAGCCCCCAACCTTCTGGCAGATGCTGCACAGCGTCATGGCCGCCGCGTTCGGCGTACAGAGCGGCAAGAACCGCGCACGCGATTTTACCCACGGCAAGCCCAGCCACTTTGTGATCCTGGGCGTTCTGTTCACGGCGGTGTTTGCCCTGACGCTATTCGGCATCGTCAAACTGGTGCTGCACCTCGCAGGGATTTAGCGCAGCAGCAGTTGCAGGCCGAACGGGTAGCGGTAGGACGCCGGCTTGCCCTTGGCCGACAGTGCGCGGAAGTTCACCAACGGCAGCGGCCCCAGCAACCGCTGCGCCTGCGCGCCATCGATCAGCTGGAACAGCGCAGCCTGGCGATCGCGCCCGCCGTGCGCAGCTAAATCCACGCCTGCAGCATCATCGCTGATCAACACCATCGCCCAGCCACCCAAGGTGAAATGCCCGGCCACCAACGTGCTCAGCCGCCCGTCGAGGCGCGCCTGTAATATCTCGGGTGAACTGTTGATCGCGCTGAACAGCACGTCCTTGCCCGGTGTTCGCCCACTGTCTTGCAGCGCCTGCATGGCGCCCAGCGCCATTTGATCGTTGGCTGACCACACCAGCGCCGTCTGTGGGTAGCGCTTGAACAACTGCGTCGCTTGCTCGAACGCGCGCTCGCGCGCCCATTCACCGTAGACCAGCTGGCGCAGACGCACGTGCGGGTGCTGCGCCAACGCACGGCGCAAGCCCTGTTCGCGCAACTGGGCAGACGGGGTGTTCTTGACGCCGGAAAACGCCAACAGGTCGAGGAACTGCCCCGGGGCAACCGGACCGTGTTGGCGCAACAGGTCGGTGAGCATCAGGTAGCCCGCCTCTTCGTCGTTGGGCACCAGGCTGCCGATCCATTGGGCGGCGTTGCGCCCATTGAGCATCTGCATTTGGTCGGGGGTTGGCAGGCTGTTCACAATCAACAACTTGACCCCACTGCCCTGGGCCATCCGCAGAACCTGCGGTGCCACGTATTGCTCGTTCACCAACACCAGGTAATCGGGCCGCGCAGTGCCTTGCAGCACTTCCCTGGCCTGGACCAAATAGTTCTGGGGATCACGCTCGGAATAGCGCACACGCAAATCCAGGCCGAGGTCCTTGGCCGCGGCCTGCATGAATTGCGTGTAACTGACCCAAAAGGTTTCCGTTGACAGGCCCGGGTTGAGAAACACCACAGACGTCGCATGAGCCACCGCCCCGTACGCCGCCCCCAACAACCACACACACGTAATCAGAACCTTCAACATCGTCATTCAAGCCTTGAGCAATGACCGCCATGATAGTGGCAATTAGCGGCTCAATCGAGGCTCAATCAACGTCGTTTATTGGTGGCTCACCCAGAACACGGCGGTGCCCACCACGAGGATGATCAGAAACAGAATGGCCCAGGCATCAACGGTACTGTCGGGTTTACGGGCTTTGGTTGAATTGCTCATCGCATCGCCTCTTATCGGTTTTATTAGGTGACTGCACTAAGACTCGACCACAGTAAAGATCAAGATTGCCCGCATGACAAATGTGGATATTGCGATAACCGTTCTCATTAGTCGATTTGGTTATTTGCATATACTCAAACATCACTTTTGCGCATAAACGCAAACTGGTATCGTGCGCCGGCTCCGTTGGGAGTGCGCGGCCGTGCGCGCAGATTTGCCGAGAACAGGACCTATATGTACGTATACGACGAATACGATCAGCGCATCATTGAGGACCGCGTCAAGCAGTTCCGTGATCAGACCCGACGCTACCTGGCAGGTGAGCTGAGCGAAGAAGAGTTCCGCCCTCTGCGCCTGCAAAATGGCCTTTATGTTCAGCGCTTTGCGCCGATGCTGCGGGTAGCCGTGCCGTATGGCCAACTGACCTCGCGTCAGATGCGCATGATGGGCAAGATCGCCCGCGACTTCGACAAAGGCTACGCGCACATCAGCACCCGCCAGAACGTACAGTTCAACTGGCCCGCGCTGGAAGACGTGCCGGATATCCTGGCTGAACTGGCGACCGTGCAGATGCACGCCATTCAGACCAGCGGTAACTGCCTGCGCAACGTGACCACCGACCAATTCGCCGGCGTTGCCGCTGACGAACTGATCGACCCGCGCCCCTGGTGTGAAATCGTCCGCCAATGGACCACCTTCCACCCGGAATTCGCCTACCTGCCGCGCAAGTTCAAGATCGCCATCAATGGCTCGACCTCGGACCGCGCCGCCATCGAAGTACACGATATCGGCCTGGAGCCGGTGTACAACGCAGCGGGCGAGTTGGGTTTCCGCGTATTGGTGGGTGGCGGCCTCGGCCGTACACCGGTAGTCGGCGCGTTTATCAACGAATTCCTGCCGTGGCAGGACCTGTTGAGCTACCTCGATGCCATCCTGCGGGTCTACAACCGCTATGGCCGTCGCGACAACAAGTACAAGGCCCGGATCAAGATCCTGGTAAAAGCGCTGACCCCTGAGGTGTTCGCCCAGAAAGTCGATGCCGAGATGGAACACCTGCGCGGAGGCCAGACCACTCTGACCGAAGCCGAAGTACATCGTGTTGCCAAGCACTTCGTCGACCCTGAGTACAAGGCCCTGAGCAATCAGGACGCCGAGCTTGCGGCCCTCGATCTGGAACATCCAGGTTTCGCCCGCTGGCGTGGTCGCAACACCCTGGCGCACAAGAAGCCAGGCTACGTTGCGGTGACCCTGTCGCTGAAACCGACCGGCGTTGCCCCGGGCGACATCACCGACAAGCAGCTGGACGCCGTCGCCGACCTGGCCGACCGCTACAGCTATGGCCAACTGCGCACTTCCCACGAGCAGAACATCATTCTCGCGGACGTTGAGCAAAGCCAACTGTTCACCCTGTGGGGCGAACTGCGCGAAGGCGGTTTCGCCACGCCGAACATCGGCCTGCTGACCGATATCATCTGCTGCCCGGGTGGCGATTTCTGCTCCCTGGCCAACGCCAAGTCGATCCCGATTGCCGAATCGATCCAGCGCCGTTTCGACGACCTGGACTACCTGTTCGACATCGGCGAGCTGGACCTGAACATCTCCGGTTGCATGAACGCCTGTGGTCACCACCACGTTGGCCACATCGGCATCCTGGGCGTGGACAAGAAAGGCGAAGAATTCTACCAAGTGTCCCTGGGTGGCAGCGCCAGCCGCGATGCGAGCCTGGGCAAGATCCTTGGCCCATCCTTCGCCCAGGAAGCCATGCCTGAGGTGATCGGCAAACTGATCGATGTGTACATCGAACAGCGCACCGAAGATGAGCGTTTCATCGACACCTACCAGCGCATCGGCATCGACCTGTTCAAGGAGCGCGTCTATGCAGCGAATCATTAAGAACAACGAAGTCCTCGACGAGACCTGGCACCTGCTGCCCAAGGACGCGAGCTTCGACGGCATTTCCAACTGCGACGACCTGATCGTGCCGCTGGCCTTGTGGCGCGAGCACGGCCACGCACTCAAGGCCCGCGACGGCGGCCTGGGTGTGTGGCTGGACGCTGATGAAGAAGCCGAAGAAATCGGTGACGACGTGGAACACTTCCAGGTCATCGCCCTGAACTTTCCGGCCTTCACCGACGGGCGCAACTACTCCAACGCGCGCCTGCTGCGTGACCGTTATGGTTACAAAGGCGAACTGCGCGCCATTGGCGATATCTTGCGCGATCAGCTGTTCTACCTGCGCCGCTGCGGGTTCGATGCCTTCGCCTTGCGCGCCGACAAAGACCCGTACGAAGCACTGGAAAGCCTCAAGGACTTCTCGGTGACGTACCAGGCCGCAACGGATGAACCGCTGCCGCTGTTCCGCCGCCGCTGATGGTGATCGTTCCCACGCTCCGCGTGGGAACGCCACCCCGGACGCTCCGCGTCCAGGCATCGCCGGTGTGACGCAGAGCGTCATAATCTGTGTTCCCACGCAGAGCGTGGGAACAATCAGCCCTGGCATGCCAGGGCTTTTTTTATCCGTTGAGTTTGATCGACGCCAGCACCTGCTTCTGTCCCATGGAGCACGGCACACCTTCCGGCTGCGCCCGCACCGCCTCGATCACGCCCAGCAACTGCGCCTTGCTGTGGGCCAATTGCGCCTGCATCGCTTCGATCTGCCCCACCTTGCGCTCCAGCGCTTCGATCAACTCCTCGCGCTTGTGCTCACCCGGTGCCGGCATCAACGCCTTGAGTTCCTGCAATGTAAAGCCGGCCTGTTGCGCGCTCTGGATCAGTTGCAACGTCTGCAACGCCTCTGCCGAGTAGCGCCGATAGCCATTGGACTGGCGCCCCACCTGGCTGATCAAGCCCTCGGCCTCATAAAACCGGATACGTGACGCTGCCAATCCGCTCTGTTTTGCCAGTTCGCCAATATTCATCGCCATCGCCTGCTTGACATTAAAGTTAACTTTAAGCTTAGCCTGAGGCCTCCCCCGCACAGGAGTCAACCCATGTCACCCTTTGAAGCCTTGCAACTGCCCAATGGCCAAGTCATCTCGAACCGCATCGCCAAGGCCGCGATGGAAGAAAATATGGCCGATGGCAATCAGGCACCGTCCCGCGAGTTGAAGCAGCTCTACAAGGCGTGGGCCGAGGGTAAGCCAGGCTTGCTGATCACCGGCAACGTGATGATCGACCGTCGCGCCATGACCGGCCCCGGCGGTGTCGCGCTGGAGGACGAGCAACAGCTGGACAGTTTTCGCGAATGGGCCGATGTGGCACGGGACAAAGACGTGCACTTCTGGGTGCAACTCAGCCATCCTGGGCGTCAGACCCCGGCCAACCTGCGCCAGCAAGCCGTGGCGCCTTCCGCCGTGGCCCTCGACCTGGGTGGCTTCTCAAAGATGTTCGCCAAGCCCAAGGCCATGACCGAAGACGACATCCAGGAGGTGATCCAGCGCTTCGCCACCAGCGCCCGCCTGGCCGAGAAAGCCGGGTTTACCGGTGTGCAAATCCACGGCGCCCACGGCTACCTGTTGAGCCAGTTCCTCTCGCCGCTGAGCAACCAACGCACCGACCGTTGGGGTGGCCCGCTGGAAAACCGTGCGCGCCTGCTGCTGGAAGTGATCCGCGCCGTACGCGCCAGCGTCAGCCCGTCATTTTGCGTGTCGGTCAAACTCAACTCGGCAGACTTCCAGCGTGGCGGTTTTGCAGAAGCCGATGCCCGCGCCGTGGTCGAGATGCTCAACCCGCTGCCCATCGACTTGCTGGAGTTGTCCGGCGGCAGCTATGAAGCGCCAGCCATGCAGGGCGAAGCACGGGACGGCCGCACCCTGGCCCGCGAAGCGTACTTCCTGGACATGGCCACGGAGCTGGCCAGCATCGCCCAGATGCCAGTGATGGTCACCGGTGGCATCCGCCGCCTGCCGATCGTGCAGCAGGTGCTCGACAGCGGCATCGCCATGGCCGGGATCGCCACCGCGCTGACCCTGGAACCGCAGTTGATCAAGCACTGGCGTGAAGGGCGCGATCCCAACCCGCAGCTCAAGCCGATTGACTGGAAGCGCAAGCCCCTGGCGTCTCTCGCCATTCTCGCGGTGGTGCGCTACCAGATGCATCGCCTCAGCCGCGGGCACCAACCCAAGGCCAACGTTGCGCCGTGCATGGCGCTGGTGCGTGATCAGTGGTTCATCGCACGGCGTACCCGCCAGTACCGCGCCGCCATGACGCAATCTTCACAATAAGGGCGGAGCATTCGCCATGATCGAACTGTCCCCTATTGATCAGCAGTTTTTAACCTCACTGACGATTGGAGTTCTTCATGGCGAAAATCAACCTGGCCCAACAGCTGGCGACCACCCTTGAACAGGCGGGCATCAAGCGCATCTGGGGCCTGACCGGCGACAGCCTCAACGGCCTCACCGACGCCTTGCGCACCATGGACAGCATTGAGTGGATGCACGTGCGCCACGAGGAAGTCGCCGCATTCGCCGCCGGTGCCGAAGCCGCTGCCACCGGTGAATTGACCGTGTGCGCCGGCAGTTGCGGGCCAGGCAACCTGCATTTGATCAACGGCCTGTTCGACTGCCATCGCAACCATGTGCCGGTGTTGGCGATTGCGGCGCAGATTCCATCCACGGAGATCGGCCTCAATTACTTTCAAGAAACCCATCCCCAGGAACTGTTCAAGGAGTGCAGCCACTTCGTCGAACTGGTGAGCAACCCCGAGCAAATGCCCCAGGTGCTGCACCGCGCCATGCGCGCAGCGATCCTCAATCGCGGCGTGGCGGTGGTGGTGATTCCAGGGGATGTGTCGTTGCTGGAGGTGGAGAGCAAACTCAAGCCCTGGCCTGCCCTGCACACCCCGCGCACCTTGCCGGCGGAGCAGGATCTGCAACGCCTCACCGACATCCTTGAACACAGCCAAAAAGTCACCCTGCTCTGCGGCAGCGGTTGCGCCGGTGCCCATGACCAAGTCGTTGCCCTGGCCGATGCCTTGGGCGCGCCCGTGGTGCACGCCTTGCGCGGCAAGGAACACGTGGAATGGGACAACCCGTTCGATGTGGGCATGACCGGCCTGATCGGCTTCAGTTCCGGGTACCACGCCATGCTCGATTGCGACACGTTGATCATGCTCGGCACTGACTTTCCCTACCGCCAGTTCTACCCCACCGACGCACAGATCATCCAGATCGACCGCAACCCGCAAGCATTGGGGCGTCGCGCCACGCTGGACCTGGGTATTTGCGCCGACGTAAGTGAAACCATCGCCGCCCTGCTGCCGCGCCTGACGCGCAAGGCAGATCGCAGCTTTCTTGACACCTCGCTCAAGCATTATGAGAAAGCCCGCCAGGGCTTGGATGACCTTGCGCAGCCCTCAAAGGCCAACCGTCCGATCCACCCGCAGTACGTGGCACGGTTGCTCAGTGAGTTGGCGGACGATGATGCGATCTTCACCGCTGATGTGGGTTCGCCCACCGTATGGGCAGCGCGCTACCTGAAGATGAATGGCAAGCGCCGGCTGATCGGCTCGTTCAACCACGGCTCCATGGCCAACGCCATGCCCCAGGCCATCGGGGCGCAGGCCGCATTTCCCGGGCGGCAGGTGATCTCGATGTCTGGCGACGGTGGCTTTGCCATGCTGATGGGGGATTTCATCTCGTTGGCGCAGTTGAAATTGCCAGTAAAAGTCATCGTCTTCGATAACTCCTCACTGGGGTTCGTGGCCATGGAGATGAAAGCCGCAGGCTACCTGGACGCCGGCACCGAGCTGAAAAACCCGGACTTTGCCGCCATGTCCAACGCCATGGGCATCCTGGGGATTCGCGTGGAGCAGTCCGAAGACCTGGAGCCTGCACTACGCCGTGCCCTGGAACATGATGGGCCGGTGTTGGTGGATGTGGTGACGGCGACTCAGGAATTGGTGATGCCGCCGACGATCAAGCTGGAGCAGGCCAAGGGGTTCAGCCTGTACATGCTCAAGGCGGTGATGAGCGGGCGTGGCGATGAGGTCATTGAGCTGGCACGCACGAACTGGCTTCGCTGATCAAAAAATTTGGGAGGGGGCTCGCCCCCCCCCATGACCGTGAGCCAGTCGATGCATCCGCTGACTGACACACTACGACCCCCTCCCCCCCGGAAAAAATGACTCTAAACCAGTCAAAAAATCGAAAGAACATTTCTTAATGTTTCAATGCCAAGGCTTTTAACAACCAAACCTAAAAACATCAGCCAAAAAAACAATAACTTATCCCCCCACTTAAGACCAATGCGTAGGAAAGAGTAGGAGTATTCCGACCAAGTTCCCCTTGCAAAAATGCAACATAGATATACTTTATAAATCGTGAGGAAGTTAATTAAGACTCCTCAATCATAGATGAGAACAAAAAAATGAAAAATGAAGAAGTCATTGAATATGCATTAGAACCTGACACCACTTTTCCTGCTAGCAATGAAAATGAAGATGTCTCTTTTTTCATCGATGAAGCAGATGACAACTTGATGCTTCAAGCTATTTTTAGCCGCTGTTAACAGTTCGCTAGGGCCATGATAAAAAAGGTCATTCATAAATTCATAAGTTTGGCCTTTTTTAATAGCATCAACAGCGATCCATTACGCAAGGAGTATTACCTTGTCAAAAAAAAATATAACTTTTTTACAGAGTATTGATGCTAGCGATGTAACACTATTCCAAAAAAATTATCTCATGAGTGAGAAGCCAGTAATTCTAAAAGGAATGGGTAAGGATTGGCCTGCAATTAAGCGTTGGTCTGCGGACTTTTTCATCAATACCTATGGTCACGTTAAAGTACCTGTCTGCTATTACAAGACGAAACGGCAGGAACTTTATAAAAACCAGGTTACAATGCTTCTAAGCGAATACATACACACAGCAGAAAGAGATAATACTCTAGAAAATGACGCGGAGTTACCATACCTAGGCGGATGGATCTATCATAAAGAGTTTCCTGAACTGCTAGATGATATAGATATGACACTACCTTGCTTTCCTGATAACTGGCTATACAAACTACCTCCATCGATTTCAATACCACCGACAAATTTACTTATTGGCTATAAGGATGTATCAAGCCCTCTCCATACAGATTCATTTTTCGTTAACTCTGTACTAACAATGATTGTGGGTGAAAAAAAAGCACGCATGGTATCGCCGGCCCATACTCACGCAGTTTTAAATGGCCAAGATTTATTTAATCCTGAAATCGCTAATGGTGTGCTCGAGCAAGGTGCCGATATTTTTGAAGGATCAATATCGGCAGGTGATGCGTTTTATATCCCGCCTGGCTGGTGGCATAACGTAATCAACTGCGGATTCACAATCGCCGTTCAAAACTTACATGTAGACACTTATAGATTTCCACTTTTCGAACAGAAAATGCGTGGATTCGTTCTCCCCCTATTGAGTAAAATCGAAGATTTAGGAAGGGCGGCTAGGGAAGAGTTGTTTAGAGAAAAAATAAAACCACCTCATCCCTTATCACATAAGATTGGGGATTTCATCGAGAATGAAAAGCGATACATTATGTTCCTTGAAAAGGCAGTAAAAAAATCTGAAGACTATCTAAAAAGTTATGATCCACAGAGTGCTAGACGCTAAGAAGCAACATATTCACTAAAACAAAATCAACAAAGCAATACACTGACAATCTTTTACGCTGTATTTTTCGGCAACCATCAAATAAATTAATACCTAATAGCCCCACCCATATAAATACAAAAATTAAATATTCCAAACAAACTAATAATGAGGAACACAAGGAGGGTGTGTGACGGATCAAAACAAGTCAATTATAATTGCTGTAGACGCACCTCCTGGATTATTAAAGTCCCCACGTAACTATGGCGCCCTACAACTAGCCAGTTTGGGAGCACTTCCGCCACGAGCGCCATTATCTGCACCACTTCCAAACGTGAGCATAGAAGGCGGCTGCAATATAAGCATTAGAAATGAGGGACATACATACATTCTTTCCCCCAAAAACAACAATGCCTACAAATCGTACAAAACATCAGGAACAGATTATTTGAACGGCCTAAATTATTTGGCTAGTCATGATGTCATTGTCCGTAATCTAATCATGAATAAAGCAACGTTAGGATTAACACAAGATGGCAGTGCCATTATCAGCTTTAAGGAAAAAACCCCAGCCTTCGAAGGGCTACTATCATCCCCCGCATGGATACCGTTTCGTACTGATAAATGGCCAGGGGCGCGACAAGTATGTGAAATCGCCCCTAATCGGTGGGAAGCATTTTGCCCCCGTAACAGTATCCCTTCTATTCTTATAGAGGTCATACGTAATCCTGAAGAGAACATCACTCTTTACGAAAAAGGGATTATTAATCAAACTGCAGACACTGCCACACCATTTAACGCAACTTCACAAATAAATGGACAGCGCATCCTTAAAAAAACACCT
The DNA here is from genome assembly GCF_055407965.1 of Pseudomonas sp. B611. NCBI lineage: Bacteria > Pseudomonadati > Pseudomonadota > Gammaproteobacteria > Pseudomonadales > Pseudomonadaceae > Pseudomonas > Pseudomonas sp. B611. The sequence goes on along the minus strand of NZ_JBUZST010000014.1, from coordinate 50,447 downwards.
CTTAGAGCTATTCTCGTCTTTTCGGGCGAACTTGCTGGAGACGACAAAAAATTACTTCGTAAAGAAATTAAAAATATTTAAACACACACAAACTGTGGAGAACACGTAGGTTGGGCAAGAGCACCTACACTATTCGATGATCCAGCACCACTAAGAAGCTTAACAACTTTAGACTGGTCGCATACGACATCGAAAACTGGTCACATTCTAGCATTTTCCGATTATTACCCTAATGCTACTGTCGCTTGGTCTATTGCAACGACTCTTCATCAAAACGGTATACCTTGCACTCCAATTTCTGATAGCTATTCAGACCCTAAAGTTAAAGCGGCTATGCGACTAATGATAGTTTGCGGACCAACCGATGATGCCTGGGGTAGATATGCATCATTAACACTATGCCCAGCTTGGCGAAGCCACTCAAAAGCTCTTACATTATATATTAACATATTGAAATCAACTATATTTAGCCATGTGCAAAGTCAATTGCTTGATCAGTTACTAGATGAAATATGTCCGAGCGTGATAATTGGTTCCATTCCAAGTATTTGTTTGAGCAATGTTGATTTTAAAACCCTGCACACCAATTATAGCTAATAAACAATGCGAGTCACCCATGAACATGATACGTACAAAAGTAGAGCTACATATCCCGCCGCTAAATAGCGGCGGCAAAATTTGCCAAGATATAATTAAAACATTTGGTCTATCTGAAGAAGGGTGGATAGAGTCGCTATCAAATCTAGACATCCCTGCAAACGGAATCATTTTAATAACAGGAGCAAGTGGCGTAGGCAAAAGCTTACTACTGAATGATATTTCTCGGCATTTTTCAACTATAAGAAAAATACCCAACCAAATTGAAGAAAGGAAATCTATCGCAGAGATAATGTCTTGTGAAGATGCAGGTGAAGTCATCCGTTATCTTTCGAAATTTGGATTGGGGGAACCACGCGTCCTAATTGGTCCGTTTTCTCACCTGTCCGATGGACAAAAAGAACGCTTCCTTATTGCGCTAGCTTTACTCCAAGGCGCAGGGCCACTTATCCTCGACGAATTCACCACGCGATTGGACAGGCGTACAGCTGAAATTATCGCCATGAATTTAGGAAAAATCCTCCGCTCCAACAAACAAAATGCCTTCATTGCAAGTTGCCACGATGACATTGTCGATTTTTTAAAACCGGATATTCATATTAGACTTTGCTCAAATGGAAAGCACATTATCTCTGACAAAAAAAAATACAACACGAGCATTTTAGACAGCCTAGAAATAGTAATTAAAAAAGGCACTGTAGCCGATTATAAAAAACTCTCCCGTTATCATTATGAAAATGACAACCCTAATGACATTTCCATGCTAGAGCCTCTAGTTGATCACGTTGTCACCGCTTACTCAAAGGGGGAGTTAGTAGGTGTTAATTTGTGCATTCGCCCATGGCCAAAAGCCTTTGAAATATTCCCAGAGTTCTGGGAAGTCAATAAGTGTGTATTGCAATCATTTCGAGTCATTGTACACCCACAATATCGTGGTATTGGACTTACTAAAGCACTAGACATCATCCCCAACCCTAATACAAAAACACTACTATCATGGTCTGCATTTTCCTCGTACTACTCCTTTCCTATTCTTGCAAACTATCAACGATTAAACAGCCCATTTGAAATGATGAGCCCCGCTGAGACCTTGCTCCAAGCATTTGTTGAGCCGCGACAAAAAAACAAAGCAAAATCACTTCACCTCCTTATTGAGTGCGATGAACTCTGGCAGGAACTCACAAATGAAGAAAAAACAGTGTTAAAACTGCTAATTGTAGATGCCGCAAGTGAGAAAAGCTTGCGCCTAATTCTATTTCAAAGAAACGTATCTGGCTTAGACACGACTGTTAGCTCTATGAACTTTATTAAATCTGTCTTTAAAAAACTTTACTCAAAATCGAGCGATGAAATTTTACCAATGCTTTTGGCCGAAACAGTTTACAGACCGATGGCCATGTTTGTGAAAAGCATAGGCAAAACAAATACAACGGAGGATCCCCCCTTTGCATAAAAGACATAACCAGTGGGTATTACGTGGAGATGTTGTTGTTCTCCGCGAAGATGATCAATTCAAATTAATCACGGAGGATGGTATAAAAAGCATAAAGTCTCATAGCTCACACATTATAAAATTACTTTATTTACTTAGCACAACAGGCGTAGTGATAGAGATTGAAAATGAGCCAGAAGGCAGCTTTCTTCGACAACTTAAGGATACTAATCTTATTCATATTGCGCCCCCTTATGAGATGACACCGCTACAAACTATGCAATGGTCGTGGAATGAAGCAGTTTCACCAAACCAAGAAGTGAGTAAACAGCTAAAAAACTCATCGATAGTAATTGTTGGGTGCGGTGGCACAGGATCTTTAGTTGCACAAAGCCTTGCAGGTTCGGGTGTTGGTTCTTTTATATTGATCGATTTCGACAAAGTCAGCATGAGCAATCTTAATCGTCAATTTGTTTTTAACGCACAGGACATTGGCCAATACAAGGCAGACATACTTGCTCAGCGTTTATTAAAAAATCAAAACGCAGTCGAAGCCAAACCCATTGTATCTGAAATAACATCTAGCAGACAGCTGGCAAAGTTAGCCAAGGGAACAGATCTTATTATCTGCTGTGCTGATGAACCCAAAGGAGCAATTCAGTATTACGTAGCTAACGCCGCACTAAGCACAGGCGCATCAGCACTATTTGGCTCCGTGGGTATTAATAACGGTTCACTTGGGCCACTTCTAAAAGATAGGTCTTCATTCCAGGCCTATCTACGCTGGATTAGAGAGGTACGTAAAGTCTGTGAAAAAATAATCATTCCTGCACGTTTTCCGTCCAACGGAATAACAAATTCAATCATTGCTAACCTCATAGCTTGGGAGGCCTTTCAATATTTAGCTGGTATCGGACCTTCAAAAATAGATACATGCACATTTAACCTGAATTTCAAATCTTTTAAATTAACAAAAAACCAGGTATTCAAATAAACATGGGCATACTTAAGTTTTTCAAAAGCAGAAACGATAACTTATATTACTATTTGTCTATATTTATGAATCTGGATGTACAGAGAAGTTTGTTTGTGCTTTACCTGCTGCAACTTGGTATCACACAAGGGGAAATAGGCATTCTTCAATCTTTTTTATTCTTCTCCTCTGTTGCATTAGAAATTCCATCTGGCTTAATCGCCGATCGATACGGTCGTAAATTTTCTCTAATAATCGGTTTTTTAGGATTATTTATAAGCGGTCTTGGCTTTTTGCTATTTTCATCTTTTATTCCCTTTGCAATCATATTTTGCCTGTTCGGTGCTAGTATTGCTATGAGTTCCGGCTCAGACAGGGCATTATTATATGATAATTTATTAGCCGAGCATCGATCTGAAGAATACCCTGTAATACTATCACGCGCCCGAGCTATTGGTGCGGTGTCACTAGGTTTGTCTATGCTGCTTGGCGGTATATTACAGAACACGTTATCTTGGAATAGCGTTTATATTTTTTTTGCAATATCTAAGCTTGTTGGAGCTATAGTTGCGGTACTCACCCCTGAAATCAAACTCCCACCTACGTCAGTAAAAACCAGCAAAGCAATTGAATTGAGCAACGAAAGAACGGAGAAAACCCTTACATTATTTGTGAGTTTCTTCAGATCAAAAAAGGGCGCTTTTCTTATACCTTTATTTATTGGGTATGCTTTATTTGAGCTTTCAACGATTCCTTTGTTCATCTATGGTCAACCATTTTTTTCCATGCAGGGTATAGAGGTACCCATAATTGCCGCTATCTATGCTGCCGTCGAAGCTATATCAGCAGCAATGTTCATTTTCGCTGGCTTCATTTGCTCCAGGTTTTCCCTTGGCTTAATTGCCTTCACTACTACCAGCATTGTTACCTTCCTCCTCTTCATTTTATCATTGGGTGTTGGATCAACACTCTCAATTGCAATTTTCCTGATAATTATGTCACTGCCTTCAATATATGAAACCTCTTACGAAACATATATCCATGAAAATATCGAGTCACGCATCCGAGCATCCTGCCTCTCTGCTGCAAACCTAGTCAACTCAATTATTATTGGCTTCTCTTACATTATTTTCGGCAAATTATTAGACATATATGGCTTTTCGCTGACATTAATTATAGTCGCAGCATCTTGCTTTATTGGCTTGTTTGGCGTGGGCACAACACTGCTATTAGGCAGACAACAAAAGTTAACAAGCAAGAAGCTTGAATCGACTCGTGTTTTTTAGAAACCCTTCAGGATTACTTCGCGCACTGACCCATGATGGGCCGGTGTTGGTGGATGTGGTGACGGCGACTCAGGAATTGGTGATGCCGCCGAGCATCAAGCTGGAGCAGGCCAAGGGTTTCAGCCTGTATATGCTCAAGGCGGTGATGAGCGGGCGTGGCGATGAGGTCATTGAGCTGGCACGCACGAACTGGCTTCGCTAGGCCCAATAAGTGAGGAGGCTTGGATGCCAAGCCTGCCACATATCCAAATGTGGGAGCGGGCTTGCCCGCGATGGCGGACTGTCAGTCAAAGATGTATTCACTGATGTACCGCATTCGCGGGCAAGCCCGCTCCCACATTTTTTGAGCTCATTACCAAGTCAGGCTTTCTGTTTTTCTACCCACGCGCCATAGGCATCGATAAACGCCTGCAAGAACGGCCGCGTCTTTTCCGACAACTTGCCAGCCTCATCAAACAGGCTGCCCGCACCGCCCAGGTAGGCTTCCGGCTGCTGCATGCACGGCACATCAAGGAACACCAGGGATTGGCGCAGATGATGGTTGGCGCCAAAACCACCGATGGCGCCCGGTGACACGCTGATGATCGCTCCCGGCTTGCCGCTCCAGGCACTTTTGCCATAGGGGCGCGATCCCACATCAATCGCATTCTTCAGCGGTGCCGGCACGGAGCGGTTGTATTCCGGGGTCACGAACAACACCGCGTCGGATGAACTCACCTGTTGACGGAAACTACTGTAGGCTGCCGGCGGTGTCGCGCCGTCAATGTCTTCGTTGTAGAGCGGCAAATCGCCAATTTCGACAATGTTCAACTTGAGGTTGGCCGGGGCCAGTGCGGCCAAGGCCAGGGCGACCTTGCGGTTGATCGACTCTTTTCTCAAGCTGCCAACCAGGACGGCAATCGTGTAGACCTTGCTCATGGGGGTTTTCCCGACGTCTGACTAAAGGAGCCTGTAGTTATAGAGTCTTCGCGGCACGTTCACCAGAAGGTTTTGAGAATCCCCCCAAGTGCTTTGCCTTGTAGGAATATTCTAAAAACCACAGTGAATAGTATTTTTTTCACGTAGGTAAACTACACCGCTCCATGACGGTCTACAGAACCGCAAATCGAGTGATTATCTCCAGAGGTTCTAAACAGATGGCAGCAGTACTAGTCGGACAGTTTCATGCCAGAGACGCAGAGGGACGTGTGTATTCGGTGCATGAGTTCCAGGAATCCAACCCGGCGCAAGGCGATGTGACTGGCTCGGCGCCTACCACCACCTACAAGCTGGCCATTGGCGACCGTGTAGAAAAGCTGGAAGGCGATGAATTCAAATTGATTCAGTCGGGCATCATCATTGTGCGCGAATCGGAAACGACCCTCGCGTCATAAGACCGCGCCCTGTCTACCCGCTCAGTCCTGGCCATGCATGGCGTTGACTGGGCCGGGGTGATCACGGGCGGCGGATCTGCGTGACCTCTATCCCCTGCTCACCCTCGACTTCCTTCAGCGCAACCAACACCTTCCCCCGCTCGCCCTCTACGGCATACAACGAACGCTTGTAGCCCGCTGCGTTACTGCTGGGGTGCGCGACCACCTGCCTGACCAGCGCAATCTCCAGCACAGCGCCCACCTGCTCGGTCACCTGCTCCTGCGAGCGGACAAACGCTTCAAGTGCCAGATTGTCCGGCGTGGTGTCGTCATGAAGGTCGAAGAGATAAGCAGCCACGCACCCCACGGTCACCAGGACCAGGAGTTGCTTGGCCGTTACCCCGAAGAATATCGAGGGTAGAGGCATATGGGACCAGACCTGTTTTTGTTGTAAGTGCCGGTAGCCGGCTTTGGTCGTTGTGGATCAGCGCAGCCATTCTATTGAATCCCCGGCGCGCTGCACATAGACTCCGCCGATGCGTTTACGTCATATCGAAGTGATTCAGGCCATCTTGCAGACCGGACACCTCGGCACGGCCGCCGAATGGTTGCAACTCCCCGTGGGCGATGTGGATGCCGCGCTCAAGGACGCCGAGCAGCAACTGGGCTTCATGCTGTTCGCCAGCGTGCGCGGGCGCCTGCAGGCCACGCGGGAAACCCTGGAGCTGCAAGCCACCATCGCCCATGTGTACGAAGCACTGGAGCCGGTACAACGCCTGGCCAGCCGCTTGAAACACCATCACGCCCCGCCCCTGCGCGCCTTGTGCACCCCGCCGCTGGCCAATCAACTGCTGCCACAAAGCATTGCAGTGCTGCGCCGACGCTTCCAGGACACACCCTGCAACCTGTCCAGCCAGCCGACCCGCGAGATCGTCAGGAGCCTGCTGTTGCATGAGGCCGAGGTCGGCCTGAGCCTGCATGACCCGGAGCACCCACAAATCCACAGTACCGTGCTGGCCCAGGGCAAACTGCAATTGCTCGCGCCCCACGGCTGGCTCAAGCCCAAGCAGAAGTACATTGCGCTGGCCGACCTGGCCGGGCAGTCGATGATCGGCCTGGAGGGCCAAGACCCGCTGAGCCGCCTGCTGGACGCCAAGCTGCAAGCCTTGCGCCCGCTACCGGTGATACAGACCCGCGTGCAGACCTACCAAATGATGCGCAGCATGGTGGAAGCCGGCGAAGGCCTGGCGATTGTCGATCCGTTCACGGCCTTTGGCGCACGGGACGCCGGGCTGGATGCGTGCCCGCTGTCTCCGCCGATCATGGTCAACCTGTATGCGCTTACCCTCAAGGACGCCGCGGCTACCCCAGCACTGAATGCCTTGCTGGAGGTTGTCACGCAGAAGGCGCAGGATCTGTTGGCGGGTTAAGGCTTGGCGACTTCGCTCTTGAACAGCCGATACCAGAAGATCGCCACCTCACGGGTCTGCGGATCGATGCCGCGATAGCGCAGGTGGTCGATGCCACCCATCACGTAGCCGCAACGCTCGTACAGGCGGCAGGCGCCGAGGTTGTTGTTCTGGGTTTCGAGCATCATGCCCGGCAGGTTTTTCTTGCGACTCCAGAATTGCGCCACATCCAACAGCGCCTTCGCCACCCCATGACGCCGTGCGGGCAACGCCACCGCCAGCTCATCGACATGGGCAAAACCATTCCAGTTGGTGCTGATCACGATGTGGCCCACCGCTTGATCGTCGAGGTAGGCCATGAAGATCGCACTGTCGGGCGCATCACGGAAACTGGCGAACTCTTCCGGGTCGATGCCATAACACTTGCGGTACGGCAGGATGCGCTCCACCGCCCATTGATCGACCCGCACGTCCATCTCCGGTACGCCATAGGCGCTGACCTCAAAACTGAAGTCATTACCCCACACGTAGGCATCGAAGCCCTCGTCGGCGACTCGCACACTGAGCCCTGGATACTTCGGGTTCATTACAGCTTGCATAAACATCCTTAACCCTTGATGCAATCGACGGTGTAACAACGACCACTGCCGTCGTCTTCGTGTTGCAACCCGTGAACATCCGCGACAAAACCGGGGAAACTGCTATCGAACGTCCGGGCAAACGCCAGGTAGTCGATGATCGAGCGCGTCGACTCGGTAAAGCGCTCCCCTGGCATGATCAGCGGAATGCCCGGCGGGTAAGGCACCAGCATTACCGCTGCGATGCGTCCTGGCAAGGCATCAATGGAAACCGCCTCCACTTCGCCCCTCACCAATTGGTCGTAGGCGTCCGCCGGTTTCATCGCGATGTCCGGCAACACGGTGTACATGCGCTTGAGGTGTTTGGCGGTGGCGTTGCTGCGATAGCAGCTGTGCAATTGGTTGCACAGGTCGCGCAACCCCAGGCCCTGATAGCGCACGGCACCTTGGGCGTAGACAGATGGCAAGCAACTGGCGAGGCTCACATTGGCGTCGTAGCTGCGTTTGAATTCCAGCAGCTCGGTGAGCAAGGTACTCCATTTGCCTTTGGTGATGCCCATGGAAAACAGCACAAGGAAGGAATACAACCCGGTCTTCTCCACCACCAGCCCGCGCTCCCAAAGGAACTTGCTGACCACCGCAGCCGGAATCCCACAATCGCTAAGCGCTCCGCCAGCATTCAGGCCGGGCATCACCAGCGTGACCTTGATTGGGTCGAGCAGGACATAATCCTCGGCAACGTCACCAAAGCCGTGCCAATCATCCTCGGGGTGCAACAACCAGTCCGTCGTCGCTACGCGGTCGATACCCGCGACGGAGGGCGGCTGCCAGATGGAGAACCACCAGTCTTCGGCAGCGATGTGCTGGCGCAGATTAGCCAGGGCACGGCGGAAACTCAGGGCCTCGTCGAACATCTCCTGCAACAGCGAGCGCCCGGCCGGGCCTTCCATCATGGCCGAGGCCACGTCGAGCGAGGCGATGATGCTGTACTGCGGCGAGGTGGAGATATGCATCATGAACGCTTCGTTGAAACGGTCGCGGTCCAGTTGGCGCGCGCCACCGTCCTGCACGTGAATCATCGACGCTTGGCTGAAAGCCGCGAGCAGCTTGTGCGTGGAGTGCGTGGTGAACACCAGCGGACTGTCCGGCGTGCGCGAGGTGCCCATGCCGTAGCGCCCGGCGAAGAACTCGTGAAACGCCGCGTAGGCGTACCAGGCTTCATCAAAGTGCAGCACCTCGACACTGTTGCCCAATTGCTGCTTGATCAGTTCGGCGTTGTAGCACAGCCCGTCATAGGTGGAATTGGTCACCACCGCCAACTTCACCTTCGGCGGCCGGCCACGGGTCAGCGGGCTGGCGTCGATCTTGGCGCGGATCGACTCGGGACTGAATTCGCCCAGGGGAATCGGGCCGATGATCCCCAGCTCGTTGCGTTCCGGGCACAGGTACAGCGGGATCGCGCCGGTCATGATGATCGAATGCAGCACCGACTTGTGGCAATTGCGGTCCACCAGCACCAGGTCGTCGCGACCGACCATGGAGTGCCAGACAATCTTGTTCGCGGTGGACGTGCCATTGATCACGAAGAACGTGTGGTCGGCGCCGAAGTTGCGTGCGGCGCGGGCTTCCGCTTCGGCCAGCGGGCCGGTGTGATCCAGCAACGAGCCCAACTCCGGCACGGACACCGACAAGTCCGAACGCAGCGTGTTTTCCCCGAAGAACTGATGAAACGCCTGCCCCACCGGGCTTTTACGATAGGCCACGCCACCGCCATGGCCGGGGGTGTGCCAGGAATAGTTGGAGTCGGCGGTGTGTTGCACCAGCGCCTTGAAGAATGGCGGCAGCAGGCCATCTAGGTACGTGCGGGCGGCGCGGGCCACTTGTCGGGCGAGAAACGGTACGGTGTCTTCGAACAGATAGAGAATGCCGCGCAGCTGGTTGAGTTCGCTCATGGCATCGGCTGGCGCGTTTTCCAGGGTAACTTGCTCGCCCAGGGCGAAAATCGGCAGGTTGGGCGCCCGCAGCCGTGCGAGGCGGATCAGCTCGACCATGTTTTGCAGCAGGTGGGTATTCTCACCGGCGCCTTCGGCGGCGATCAGCATGCACGCCAGGCCATGATGGGTGGACGCCACCAGCCGACCTTCGGCGTAGTCCACTGCGGAAAAGATACTGAAGCCTTCTTGTTCCAACTCTCGGGCGATGCCGCGAACCCGGTCACCGGCGACGGTGTCGGCCTTGATGTCTCGATGCACGATAAGCACTGGGAACTTCAGGTCTTTGTACATGAGTGCTGGGAGTCCTGAGGGCTATGCACTCAAGGGTAGAAGCTGGGAGCGGATGTAGCGAATGAAGATTTAGAAGCCACTGCCGATCAAATGTGGGAGCGGGCTTGTGTGGGAGCGGGCTTGCCTGCGATGCAGACACCTCGGTGTGTCAGTCACACCTTGGTGATGCTATCGCAGGCAAGCCAGCTCCCACATTGGGATGGCGTTCAGCCTGGGGTCACTGCTCGGTCAGCTGGGTCCACAACGCCGGCGCACCCGCCGACTTGGCAATCGCTTCCAACCGCTGCGCATGCTCGAGCAAATCCTGCTCGCTGGCACGGATGATGGTGATGGGTTTGCGATCCGCCGACAGGCGACGGATTTCCGAAGGGCGGTTGCCCGAGCCTTCCGCCGAGCCACTGCCGTCCGAGGCGTTACCGGCCAGGGACAGGCTGGTCTGCCCACCGGTCATGGTCAGGTAGACGTCGGCAAGAATCTCGGAGTCGAGCAAGGCGCCGTGGAGTTCACGGCCGGAGTTGTCGACGCCATAACGTTTGCACAACGCATCGAGGCTGTTGCGCTGACCCGGGTGCCGCTCACGGGCCATCATCAAGGTATCGAGGATCGAGCAGTGCTTGGAAATGTCCGCGCGATCTGTCGCCCCCATCAGGGCAAACTCATTATTGATGAAGCCGACGTCGAACGCCGCGTTATGGATGATCAGCTGGGCGCCGTTGATGAATTCGAAAAACTCATCGGCCACTTCAGCAAAGCGCGGCTTGCCCTTGAGGAACTCGTCGGTGATGCCGTGGACGCCAATCGCGCCTTCGTCACTGTCGCGATCAGGTTGCAGGTAGACGTGGAAGTGACGACCGGTGAGGCGCCGCCCCATCAGTTCGACACAGCCGATTTCAATGATCCGGTGGCCATCGGTCACCGGCATGCCGGTGGTTTCGGTATCGAGTACAACGGATCGGATGGCCATCAGGGTTCAGCTCTCAACGGGTGGTGTATTTCAAAGGTCGAGATTTTAGCACGTCATGCCCCAAGCAGCCCAAGGCTGGCCCAAGGCCTTGACGTTTGGACAGTTTCTTACACTCTTTCGCAAAGCCGCCGCAGTTTGCCCAGGGCCCCCTTGTTAGCCTGCACGCCCCAGCCAACCACGGATTGCCTACCCCCATGAACCTTTCAAAAGCCCTGTGCGCCCTGCTGCTGATGGGCAGCGCCTGCACGGCGCACGCCACCAGTTTCGTCATGACCACCGACTTTATGGTCAGCCTCTCCATGAGCGCCACCAAGGGCACCAGCTCTTCATTCAAGGATGACAAGATTGTGCAGGCGGCCAGGGATGACGCCGAAGCCTTCGTCGCCAGCGACGGCGAGATCCGTGGTGTGCGCCTGGAGTCGGCGCTGGTGCATGTGCGAGAACGCCTGCCCGGGCAAACCTATAGCGATATGCAACTGGCCCAGGCCATCGCTGCGCTGTAGGCGTCAGCTCTGCTTGTAACCGCGCACTTCGTCCACACCCCGGTTGGCCAACTGGTCGGCGCGTTCGTTGCCAGGATGGCCGATATGGCCGCGCACCCATTTCCAAGTGATGTCATGGCGATTGCACTGCTCGTCGAGCAGTTGCCACAGGTCGGCATTTTTGACCGGTTCCTTGGCGGCAGTCTTCCAGCCACGCTTCTTCCAGTTGACCATCCACTCGTTGATGCCCTTCATCACATACTGCGAGTCGGTCACCAGCAGCACATTGCAGCGGCGCTTGAGTTCTTCCAGGCCGCGAATGGCGCCCATCAGCTCCATGCGGTTGTTGGTGGTGTTGGCTTCGCCGCCCCACAGTTCCTTCTCCACGCCCTTGCACACCAGCAACGCGCCCCAGCCGCCAGGGCCCGGGTTGCCTTTGCAGGCGCCATCGGTGAAGAGTTCTACGGTATCGGTCATCGGTTACTCGGTTCGAAATCAAAAAGAAGTTTTACGGTTCGCTTTGCTTGCGGTTGACCTTGGCCATCGGCATCGGCACGAGCTTGCCCATGGGTTCACGCCGTAGCTGGCGCACGGGCCGCAGGCCCACCACGATCTTGCGTGCCACCAATAAATAGAAGCCGCCACCCGACAGTTGCCAGGCGCCAGCGCGGCGCTCCCAGCCGGCCAGCCGGGCTTGCCACTTGGTCGAGGCAAGCGGCGGACGATAGCACCCGAAGCGGCGTTTCTCCAGCGCGAAGCCCAGCAGGTTCAGCCAGTCCCCCACCCGTGACGGCGAGATACAGCGCGCCTGGCGCAGGCCATCGTGGGCGAACACATGGCGCAGGCCCCAACTGCTCCAGGGGTTGATGCCGACAATCAGCAAATGGCCACCCGGGCGCACGCTGCTCGCCGCTTCACGCAGCAGGCCGTGGGGCGACAGGCAGAAATCCAGGCCATGCTGCAACACCACCACATCGGCGGCGTGCTCGCTCAGCGGCCACGCCTGCTCCTCACAGACAATCTCCACCCCCGGCAGCGGTGCGCCGAGGCGCACATTGCGTTGCACCTGCGGTGCGGACGGCGGGGTCTGGGCCGAGGGGCCGTAATGCACGAGGTAGCCACCAAAGAACCGGCCCAACTCGTCTTCGAGCATGCGCCGCTCTTCATCCAGCAAAAATTGCCCGATCGGCCCCGACAGCCATTCGCGGGCGGCGCTGATCAGGGCCAGCCACTCAGGATCGGCCTGGGCGAACGCTTTATCAGTCATTGCATTCTCCAACTCGCCTAGACGTTCTAAGATGCACCAATGTGTTCAGCTTGGCGAATCGAAGAATGATACAGATCAGTGCCCTGCCCGCCTTCACCGATAACTACATCTGGTTGTTACAAGACCCCAAGACCCAGCGCTGCGCCGTGGTCGACCCCGGCGATGCCGCGCCCGTACTGGCCTGGCTCGAACAGAACCCTGGCTGGGCCCTCAGCGACATCCTGATCACCCACCATCACCATGATCATGTCGGCGGTGTCGAGCAACTGAAAAGTGTTACAGGCGCCAAGGTCTACGGCCCGGCGCACGAAAAAATCCCCGCGAGGGACGTCGCCCTCGACGACAACGACCGCATCAGCGTACTGGGCTGGGACTTCGATGTTTATAGCGTGCCCGGCCACACCCTTGGCCATATCGCCTTCTACCACCAGGGCGTGCTGTTCTGTGGCGACACCCTGTTCGCCGCCGGCTGCGGGCGCCTGTTCGAAGGGACACCGGAGCAGATGCACGCGTCCCTTGAGCATCTGGCGTCCCTGCCTGCCGACACCTTGGTGTATTGCACCCACGAATACACACAAAGCAACCTCAAGTTTGCCCAGGCGGTGGAACCGCACAATGCCGACATCGCCGAACGGGTGGAAAACGTCCGCCAGCTAAGGGCTCGCGGCGAGATGACGTTGCCGTCCAACCTGGCCCTGGAGAAGCGTACCAACCCCTTCCTGCGCACCGCTGAAACATCCGTTAAACAAAAAGCGGACGAACGGAATGGTCGCGACAACCGCCCGGGGGCCGAGGTATTTGCTAGCTTGAGGGCATGGAAAGATAAGTTCTAAGGCAACGCAATCTGATACGTAATTTCTGAATGGTTGACCGGAACCAAAGCGCTTTCTAGAATCGCCCGACATTTTTGCCCGGAACTTACTTCCAGCCAATGTCGTCATCTATTCGTAAATCCATCTCTTCAGACGCATTGACCCGCCTGGCTCAAGCCGTGGCGGTGGCTGTGTCCGCGACTCTGGCGGGCTGCCAATCGACAAATTACGCTGCACAATCCACCGTGCAACCCAAACCGAATCTTGCTGCCAAGATCAAGCAAAAACCCGTTATCTGGCTCTCAGAGAAGCCTGCCCCGGAAGTGCCCCAGGATGTCTGGGAACGCATGCGCCGGGGCTTTCAATTGCAGGACGGCGTCGGCGTCAACCCGCGCATCGAGCAACAGCGCCTGTGGTTCGCCAGCAACCCGTCCTTCCTGGAAAACGCTGGCGAACGCGGCAGCCTCTACATTCATTACATCGTCGAACGCCTTGAAGAACGCAACATGCCCCTGGAGCTGGCGCTGCTGCCAGTGATCGAAAGTGCCTACAACCCAATGGCCTATTCGCGCAGCGATGCAGTCGGCTTGTGGCAATTCATCCCCTCCACCGGGCGCTACTTCAACCTGCGCCAGACCCGTGCCTACGACGGCCGTCGCGACATCACCGCCTCCACCACCGCCGCCCTGGACTATCTGACCCGTCTGCACGATATGTTCAACGGCGACTGGCTGCTGGCCCTCGCCGCCTATAACGCTGGCGAAGGCACGGTGAGCCGGGCCATCGAGCGCAACGAAAAGCTCGGCCTGCCCACCGATTACTGGAACCTGCCACTGCCCCAGGAAACCAAGGACTACGTGCCCAAGTTCCTGGCGCTGTCCCAGGTGGTGCTGGCGCCCGAAGCCTACGGCGTGAACCTGAACCCGATTGCCAACCAGCCGTACTTCGAAGTGGTTGAAGTCAAGCAGAGCATGGACCTGTCGCGGGTTGCCGCGCTGGCCGAGATCGACGAAGACGAACTGTTCCAGCTCAACCCGGCCCTGAAGCAACGCACCACCCTGGACGGCCCCCAGCATCTGCTGGTGCCAACCTCCAAGGCGCAACTACTGACCAGCACCCTTTCGACGATGAAGCCGGAAGAATTGCTGAGCATGCGCCCGAAAAAGCCGGTGTTCGACGAAGTTGAAACCAAGGCCGTTGCCGGGCGCACCCGCAGCTACAAGGTGCGCAGTGGCGACAACCTCACGTTGATCGCCAAGGCCAACAAGGTCGATGTGCACGACCTGCAACGCTGGAACAAGCTCAATGGCCAGCAACTCAAGGTCGGCCAGACCCTGGTGATGCAGGACAAGCGCAAGCTGGTGGCCAAGGCCGGCAGCAAGAAACCCGTGCAATACAAGGTGCAGAAAGGCGACTCGCTGTATATCGTCGCCAAGCGTTTCAACGTCGAGATGCAACATCTCAAGCGCTGGAACCCACGCACCGGCCAGGCGTTGAAGCCCGGGCAGATGCTGGTGGTTTCCGGGCCGCGCTGATAACTCAGCGTCCGGGGCAAGGCTTGCCTGTGGCGAGGGAGCTTGCTCCCGCTGGAGTGCGAAGCGCTCCCAAGATTTTGGGGCCGCTACGCAGCCCAGCGGGAGCAAGCTCCCTCGCCACAACAAACCCGCTCCCACATTGGTTTATCGCCATTTTCAAGATGCTTTTTCCAACCGGAACAAGCTGTTACTGTACCGATCATAAAGCCCAAGCCGCCTGGATCGGATCTCTGACTTGAAGCGTCCCCTCCTTCTACTAATAAGTCTGGCCTTGAGCTTTACCGCGAACGCGACCATTACCGAGAGCCACGGTTATACGCAGTTCGGCGTGCTCAAGTACCCGGCCAAATTCACCCACTTCGATTGGGTAAACCCTGCAGCGCCGAAAGGCGGGACCTTGCGGGTCATGGCATTTGGCACCTTCGACACGCTCAACCCTTACACCTTCAAGGGCTCCAGCCCGGTTTCCACCCCCAATTTCCTGCAATACGGCGTCAATGAGCTGAACGAGCCGTTGATGGTCGGTACTGGCCAGTACGCGCCATCCGGTGATGAACCCACCTCCAGCTATGGCCTGATCGCGCAGTCGGTGGAGTACAGCGAGGACCGTAGCTGGGTGGTGTTCAACCTGCGCCCGGAAGCACGCTTCCATGATGGCAAGCCGATCACTGCCAATGACGTGGCATTCTCCTATCGCACCCTGCTGACCGAAGGCCACCCGCAATACCGCACCAACCTGCAAGAGGTGGCGCGGGTCGATGTGCTCAACCGTCACCGCATCCGCTTTGTCTTCAAGCGTGCCGGCAACCCGTTGCTGATCCTGCGCCTGGGCGAGTTGCCGGTGCTGCCCCAGCACTACTGGAAAGACCGCGACTTCAAGGCCACCACCTTCGAACCGCCACTGGGCAGTGGGCCGTACCGTGTGACCAAGGTTACCCCTGGCCGGCAATTGGTGTTCGAACGGGTCAAGGATTACTGGGGCAAGGACCTGCCGGTCAACCAGGGCTTCTATAACTACGACAAGGTCGAAGTGGAGTTCTACCGCGACAGCGACGTGGCCTTCGAAGCCTTCAAGGCCGGTGAATTCGACATCTATATCGAACACCAGGCGAAGAACTGGGCGACCGGCTACAACTTCCCGGCGGTCAACCGTGGCGATGTGATCAAGGCGCAAATCGCCCACCAGATCCCCACCCAGAGCCAAGGCCTGTTCATGAACACGCGCCGGCCCACGTTCAGCCAGACCAAGGTGCGCGAAGCCCTGGGGCTGATGTTCGATTTTGAATGGACCAACCGCACCCTGTTCAGCAGCGCCTATAAACGCACCCTGAGCTATTACCCCAACAGCGAATTCTCGGCGACCGGCGTGCCGCTGGGCCATGAATGGCTGCTGCTCTCGCCGTACCGCGACCAGTTGCCGGTGAACCTGTTCACCCAACCCTTCAGCCTGCCGCAGACCGACGGTCGTGGCATCCCGCGTGACACCATGCGCCGCGCCCTGGCCCTGCTCGGCGAGGCCGGCTGGAAGCTGTCCGGCCAGCGCCTGCTTAACAGCGATGGGCAACCGCTGCGCTTCGAAATCCTGCTGGTCAACCCGAACCTGGAGCGCATCCTGCAGCCCTATGTCGAAAACCTGATCAGTATCGGCATCGACGCACGCCTGCGCACGGTTGACCGCGCCCAGTACAAGCAGCGCCTGGATCAATTCGACTACGACATGATCCTGATCACCCTCAACCAGACCCTGAGCCCCGGCCTTGAGCAGTGGCAGTACTTCCACTCCAGCCAGGCCGCGATCAAGGGCAGCAAGAACTACGCAGGCATCAATAACCCGATTGTCGATCACCTGCTGGAACAACTGCTCGCAGCGCAAACCCGCGACGCACAACTGGCCGCCGGCCGCGCCCTTGACCGGGTGCTGCTGTGGCAGCACTACAGCATTCCCAACTGGTATCTCAACTATCATCGCGTGGCGTACCGCAACCGGTTCGCCTTTGTCACCACGCCGCCCTACAGCCTGGGCCTGAGCGCATGGTGGCTGAAAGCTTCGGAGAAAGCCCAATGACGTATTTGCGCAACGCATTGATCGCCAGCCTGTTGCTGTGCAACCTGGCCCACGCCGCCCCGCAACATGCGCTGACGCTGTACAACGAACCGCCCAAATACCCCGCCAACTTCAAGCACACCGACTACGTCAACCCCGACGCGCCCAAGGGCGGCACCTTCCGCGAATCCAGCCTGACCGGCTTTGACAGCTTCAACCCGTTTATCAGCAAGGGCGTGCCCGCCGACAATATCGGCCTGATCTACGACACCCTCGCCACCCAAAGCCTCGACGAACCCTTCACCGAATACGGCCTGGTGGCCGGCAAGATCGAAAAGGCCCCGGACAACAGCTGGGTACGCTTCTACCTGCGCCCCGAAGCGCGCTTCCACGACGGCCACCCGATGCGTGCCGACGACGTGGTGTTCAGCTTCGAAACCCTGATCAAGGACGGCACCCCGCTCTATCGCACCTACTACGCCGATGTGGACGAAGTCATCGCCGAAGACCCGTTGCGCGTGCTGTTCAAGTTCAAGCGCACCAACAACCGCGAATTGCCGCTGATCCTCGGCCAATTGCCGGTATTGCCGAAACACTGGTGGGCCACCCGCGACTTCAACAAAGGCAACCTGGAATTCCCGCTGGGCAGCGGTCCTTACCAGGTGGCCGAGGTCAAGGCCGGGCGTTCGGTGCGTTACGAGCGGGTCAAGGACTACTGGGGCAAGGACCTGCCGATCAACAAGGGCCTCTATAACTTCGACCAGCGCATCACCGACTACTACCGCGACGCCACCGTGGCGCTGGAGGCGCTCAAGGCCGGGCAGTTCGACTACTGGGCCGAGTTCAGCGCGAAGAATTGGGCCAACGCCTACAACGTGCCGGCGGTGGCCGAAGGCCGTTTGGTCAAGGAAGAGATCCCGAACGGCAATCCCACGGGGATGCAGGGCTTTGTGTTCAATGTGCGCAAACCGATGTTCGAAGACGTGCGCGTGCGCAAGGCCATCAGCCTGTTGCTGGATTTCGAATGGAGTAACAAGCAGCTGTTCAACGGCGCCTACACCCGCACCCGCAGCTACTTCGAAAACTCCGACATGGCCGCCACCGGCCTGCCCGGCCCGGACGAGTTGGCAATCCTTGAACCGCTGCGCGACAAGATCCCGCCGCAAGTCTTCACGCAAGCCTTCGCACCGGCCAAGACCGACGGCAGCGGCATGATCCGCGCCCAGCAGCGCGAGGCCTACCAGTTGTTGCAGGAAGCCGGCTGGAAGATCGTCGACGACAAGATGGTCGATACCACCGGCAAACCGGTGACCATCGAGTTCCTGCTGGCCCAGACCGAGTTCGAACGCATCCTGCTGCCGTTCAAGCGCAACCTCGCCGACTTGGGGATCGACCTGGTGATTCGCCGGGTCGATGTGTCCCAGTTCATCAACCGCCTGCGCTCGCGAGACTTCGACATGGTGGTGGGCAGCTTCCCGCAATCGTCGTCACCGGGTAACGAACAGCGCGAGTTCTGGAAGTCCACCAGTGCCGACAAGCCCGGCAGCCGCAACTACATGGGCCTCAAAGACCCGGCTGTCGATCAACTGGTGGAGCAACTGATCGATTCCGACACCCGCGTCAGCCTGATCGCCCACGCCAAGGCCCTGGACCGCGTGCTGCAGTTTGGCTACTACGTGATCCCCAACTGGCACATCAAGACCTTCCGCGTGGCCTATTGGAACAACCTCGGCCATCCAAAGGTTTCGCCGCTGTACGACGTCGGCATATCCACCTGGTGGAGCAAGCCGAATGTGCAGCCGCCCGTTAACCCCCAAACGAGCGCCGACCCGGCGAGCGGAGGCGATTAAATGCTGGCCTATATTTTTCGCCGCCTATTGCTGATCATCCCCACGCTGTTCGGGATCTTGCTGATCAACTTCATCATCATCCAGGCCGCGCCAGGCGGCCCGGTGGAGCAGATGATCGCCAAGCTCGAAGGCTTTGACGGCGCCACCAGCCGCATCGCCGGCGGCGGTGCCGAAGTCGCGGTGGCCGGTTCCAGCTACCGCGGCGCCCAGGGCCTGGACCCTGCGCTGATCAAGGAAATCGAGAAGATGTACGGCTTCGACAAGTCGGCGCCGGAACGGTTGTGGATCATGGTCAAGAACTACGCCCGCCTGGATTTTGGCGACAGCTTCTTCCGTGACGCCAAGGTCATCGACCTGATCAAGGAAAAGATGCCGGTGTCCATCTCCCTCGGGTTATGGAGCACGCTGATCATGTACCTGGTGTCGATTCCCCTGGGGATCGCCAAGGCCACGCGCCATGGCAGCCACTTCGACGTGTGGACCAGCTCGGCAATCATCGTCGGTTACGCGATCCCGGCGTTCCTGTTCGCCATCCTGTTGATCGTGGTGTTTGCCGGCGGCAGTTACTTCGACTGGTTCCCGTTGCGCGGGCTCACCTCCAACAACTTCGACGAGCTGAGCTGGGTTGGCAAGATCCTCGATTACTTCTGGCACCTGGCGCTGCCCATCACCGCGTTGGTGATCGGCAACTTCGCCACCATGACCCTGCTGACCAAGAACAGCTTTCTCGACGAGATCAACAAGCAATACGTGGTCACCGCCAAGGCCAAGGGCCTGACCAACCACCGCGTGCTCTACGGCCATGTGTTTCGCAATGCGATGCTGCTGGTGATCGCCGGGTTCCCGTCGGCCTTTATCGGCATCTTCTTCACCGGCTCGCTGCTGGTGGAAGTGATCTTCTCCCTCGACGGCCTTGGCCTGATGAGCTTTGAAGCGGCGATCAACCGTGACTACCCGGTGGTGTTCGGCACGCTGTTTATCTTCACCCTGCTGGGGCTGATCGTGAAACTGATCGGCGACCTCACCTATACCCTGGTCGATCCACGCATCGACTTCGCCAGCCGGGAGCATTGAGATGAATCTATCCCCCCTCAATCGCCGCCGGTTCGAGCGGTTCAAGGCGAACAAGCGTGGCTGGTGGTCGCTGTGGCTGTTCCTGATCCTGTTCGTGCTCAGCCTGGGCGCGGAGTTGATCGCCAACGACAAGCCACTGGCGGTGCACTTCGACGGCGACTGGTACTTCCCGGCGCTCAAGCGCTACCCGGAGACCACCTTCGGCGGCGAGTTCCCCCTGGAAGCCAACTACAAGAGCCCGTACATCCAGGAGCTGCTCAAGGCCAAGGACGCCTGGACCTTGTGGGCGCCCATCCCGTTCAGCTACCAGAGCATCAACTACGACCTGAAAGTGCCGGCCCCCGCGCCGCCGTCCAGCGTCAACCTGCTGGGTACCGATGACCAGGGCCGCGACGTGCTCGCGCGGGTGATCTACGGCTTTCGCGTGTCGGTGCTGTTTGCCCTGACGCTCACCGTGCTCAGCTCGATCATCGGCGTGATCGCCGGCGCCTTGCAGGGCTTTTACGGCGGCTGGGTGGACCTGGCCGGGCAGCGCTTCCTGGAAATCTGGTCCGGCTTGCCGGTGCTGTACCTGTTGATCATCCTCGCCAGCTTCGTGCAGCCCAACTTCTGGTGGCTGCTGGGGATCATGCTGCTGTTCTCCTGGATGAGCCTGGTAGACGTGGTGCGCGCCGAGTTCCTGCGCGGGCGCAACCTCGAATACGTGCGTGCGGCGCGGGCGCTGGGCATGCAGAACGGCGCGATCATGTTCCGCCATATCCTGCCCAACGCGATGGTCTCGACCATGACCTTCATGCCCTTCATCCTCACCGGCGCCATCGGTACCCTCACCGCCCTGGACTTCCTCGGCTTTGGCTTGCCGGCCGGTTCGCCGTCGTTGGGCGAGCTGGTGGCCCAGGGCAAATCCAACCTGCAAGCGCCGTGGCTGGGCATGAGTGCGTTTGCCGTGCTGGCGATCATGTTGAGTTTGCTGGTGTTTATCGGCGAGTCCGCTCGCGATGCCTTCGACCCGAGGAAATGAGATGAATCAGGACAATCTGATCGAAATCCGCGACCTCAGCGTCGAGTTCGTCACGGGCGAGCACTCCCACCGCGTGGTGAACAACGTCAGTTTCGACATCAAGCGCGGCGAAACCATCGCGCTGGTGGGCGAAAGCGGCTCGGGCAAGTCGGTGACCGCGCACTCGATCCTGCGCTTGCTGCCCTACCCGTTGGCACGCCACCCTTCCGGCACCATCGAGTACGCCGGGCAAGACCTGCTGACCCTGAAAGAAAAGTCCCTGCGCCATATTCGCGGCAACCGCATTGCGATGATCTTCCAGGAGCCGATGACCTCGTTGAACCCGCTGCACTCCATCGAGAAGCAGATCAACGAGGTGCTCGGCCTGCACAAGGGTTTGCAAGGCAAGGTCGCCACCCAGCGCACCCTGGAACTGCTCGACCTGGTGGGCATCCCCGAACCGCACAAGCGCCTCAAGGCGCTGCCCCACGAATTGTCCGGCGGTCAGCGCCAGCGGGTGATGATTGCCATGGCCTTGGCCAATGAGCCGGAATTGTTGATTGCGGATGAGCCGACCACCGCCCTCGACGTCACCGTGCAGTTGAAGATCCTCGAGCTGCTCAAGGAATTGCAGGCGCGCCTGGGCATGGCCTTGCTGCTGATCAGCCACGATCTGAACCTGGTGCGGCGCATTGCCCATCGCGTGTGCGTGATGCAGAAAGGCTGCATCGTTGAACAGGCCGAGTGCGAAACGCTGTTCCAGTCGCCCCAGCACCCCTACACCCAGGAGCTGCTGGCGGCCGAGCCCAGCGGTGGCCCGGCCACCAATGTGGTGGGCCCGCCGTTGCTGGAAGTCGATGACTTGAAGGTCTGGTTCCCGATCAAGAAAGGCTTCTTGCGCAGTACCGTGGACTACGTCAAGGCCGTGGACGGCATCAACTTCAGCCTGCCCCAGGGGCAAACCCTGGGGATTGTCGGCGAGAGCGGCTCGGGCAAATCCACCCTGGGCCTGGCGATCCTGCGGCTGATCGGCAGCAAGGGCGGTATTCGCTTTGAAGGCCAGCAACTGGACCAACTCACCCAGCAACAGGTGCGCCCGCTGCGCCGGGAAATGCAGGTGGTGTTCCAGGACCCGTTTGGCAGCCTGAGCCCGCGCATGTGCGTCAGCGAGATCGTCGGCGAGGGCCTGCGCATTCACAAGATGGGCACGCCGGTGGAACAGGAAGCGGCGATTATCGCGGCGCTCAAGGAAGTCGGCCTGGACCCGGAATCCCGCCATCGCTACCCCCACGAGTTCTCCGGCGGCCAGCGCCAACGCATCGCCATCGCCCGCGCCCTGGTGCTCAAGCCACGCCTGATCTTGCTGGATGAACCTACCTCGGCGCTGGACCGCACAGTGCAGCGCCAGGTGGTGGAATTGCTGCGCAGCTTGCAGGCCAAGTACAACCTGACCTACCTGTTTATCAGCCATGATCTGGCGGTGGTAAAGGCGCTGAGTCATCAGCTGATGGTGGTGAAACAGGGCCAGGTGGTGGAGCAAGGCGAGGCGAAGGCGATTTTCGCCGACCCGCAGCACCCCTATACCCGGCAGCTGTTAGAAGCAGCCTTCCTCGTACCGGCCTGACACAACACAGTTCAACATGTGGGAGCGGGCTTGTGTGGGAGCGGGCTTGCTCGCGAAAGCGGTGGATCAGTCACTGGATGAGTTGACTGACCCACCGCATTCGCGAGCAAGCCCGCTCCCACATTTGACTGCGGGCGCCTCAACATACCAATAGCATCCAATATCATTTGCGCACACCCCGTCCCTTTGCTTTAATCGCGACCAATTCTTATTTACGCCAATCCTTTTGCGCTGGATGGATATTGTGTCGACCTCTTTCACCTACCTCTACGGCACCCACCACAGCTGGCTGCTCGGCCTGTTGCGCCGGCGCCTGAATGACCGCTGGGATGCCGCCGACCTGGCCCACGACACCTTCATCCGCATCCTCAACCGCCCGCTCGTCGAGAGCGATCACCTGCGCCAGCGCTCCTACCTGGCTACTATCGCCCGGGGTTTGTGCATCGATCACTGGCGCCGCCGCCAACTGGAAAAAGCCTGGCTCGACAGCCTGGCCTTGCGCCCGCAAGACACACAGCCGTCGCCGGAACAGCGCGCAATCATCGTCGAGACGCTCTACGAAGTAGACGCCATGCTCGCGCGCCTGCCGCGAAAGGTCAGCGAAGCCTTCCTGCTCGCCCAACTCCATGGCCTGCCCTACCAGCAGATCGCCGGGCAGTTGGGCGTGGGCGAGCGCATGGTCAAGAAATACATGGCTCAGGCCCTGTTGCACTGCGCGATCCTCGAAGCCGAACTGGACGGGATGCTGGTGCAATGAACAGCCCCGGCACGCTCAGCCATGCCAGCCTGGAACAGGCGGCGCAATGGTATGTGCGCTTGCAGGCCCCAGGCAGCGCCCAGGAGCAACAGCGCTGGCAGGCCTGGGTCGCGCAGAACCCCGAGCATCTGGCGGCCTGGCAGTATGTCGAGCGTGTCAGCCAACGCTTTGCGCCGCTGCTGGAGCAGCCGCAAAGCGCCGGCCGGGCCTTGCGCAGTTCCCGTCGGCAAACCCTCAAGACTTTGCTGGTGCTGTGCGGCGGTTCGACACTGGCCTGGGGCGCCTGGCGCAACACCGCCCTGCCCCGACTGGTGGGCGGTTGGAGCGCGGATTACGCCACCACCCGTGGCGAAACCCGCGATGCATTGCTGGCCGACGGCAGCCATGTGTGGCTCAACGCGTTGACAGCCCTGGATGTGCGCTTCGATAGCACGCAACGCCTGTTGCAGCTGCGCTTTGGCGAGGTGCTGATCGACACCGCCAAGGACGCCCACCGGCCGTTTCTGGTGGACACCGAACACGGCCGCCTGCAAGCGCTGGGCACGCGCTTCAGCGTGCTGCATGACGAACATCGCACCCACCTGAACGTCTTCGACGGCCGCGTGCAAGTCAGCACGCTCAGCGGGCAAGTGCGCATTATCGAAGCCGGCCAGCAAGTCTGGTTTACCCGCGAACACTTCGACACAACTACCGCCGCGTCCCCTGCACGTGAAGCCTGGAGCCACGGCGTACTGCTGGCCGACAACCTGCCGCTGGGCCAACTGATCGCCGAACTCAACCGCTACAGCCCCGGCCACCTCGGCTGCGATCCGGCGGTAGCGCAGTTGCCGGTGATGGGTTCATTCCCGCTCAAGGACAGCGACCACGCCTTGCACCTGCTGCAAGCCGCATTGCCGATTCGCCTTGAGAGCCCGCTCCCTTGGTGGGTCACCGTCGTCCCCAAATAAAAATCTGCCTGCGCCAGTTCCCCTTTTGAACACTCGTCCGGTTAACCCTGCAGACGCTTTCAATTCGCCGTTCGATCTGATTCAAAGGGAACTCTTCATGTCGCAACCTGCTCGTTTCGCGCTGCGCCCACTGGCGCTGGCCACCTCACTGTTTTGCCTCGGCCTACCGACGGCGTACGCCGCCGGGCCGGACGCCACCCAGCAAGCCACGCGCAACTACAGCATCGCGGGCGGCTCCCTGGTCAGTGTGTTGAACAGCTTCGCCGCGCAATCGGGCATTTTTATCGCCGGCCATAACAGCCTTGCCGCCGGCAAGAGCAGCCCCGGGCTCAATGGCAGCTACACCCCGGCCAGCGGCTTGCAGCGCCTGTTGCAAGGCAGCGGCTTGCAGGCACAGCCCCAAGGCAATAACGGTTACGTGCTCGAACTGATCCCGGCCAACACTGGCGCCCTGGAGCTGGGCGCCACGACGATTTCCGGCGAGCAACTGAGCGCCATCACCGAAGACAGCCATTCCTACACCACCGGGTCCATGGCCTCGGCTACCGGCCTGCCGCTGTCGATGCGCGAAACCCCGCAATCGGTCACCGTGATCACCCGCCAGCAGATGGATGACCAAGGCTCCAACAGCATCGCCGACACCCTGCGCCGCGCCCCCGGCATCAGCGTGCAGAACTACGACAGCGAGCGCTGGGAGTTTTCCGGGCGGGGCCTGCCGATCACCAATTTCCAGTACGACGGCGTCAACTCGACCTACGACGGTGTGTACGACTACGGCACCACCAGCACCGACATGGCGGTGTACGACCACCTGGAAATCATCAAGGGTTCCGCCGGTTTGCTCAGCGGCTCCGGCGACCCGTCGGCGACGGTCAACCTGATCCGCAAAAAACCCACTGCCGCCTTCAAGGCTTCGGTGACGCAGACCTTTGGTTCGTGGGACAACTACCGCACCGAAGGCGATATCTCCGGGCCGCTGACCGAGTCCGGCAATGTGCGTGGGCGTTTTGTCGGCGTGTATCAGGATCGCCAGTCCTACCTGGACCACTACCAGAACACCAAGGACATCGCCTACGGCATCCTGGAAGCGGACCTCACGCCCGATACCCTGCTGACCTTCGGCATCGACCAACAAAACACCCGCTCCCGTGGCGCCAGCTGGACCGGCTTCCCGATGTTTTTTAGCGACGGCTCGCGCACGAATTTCTCGCGCTCGTTCAACCCGGCCGCCGACTGGAGCCGCCGCGACTTCACCAACCAGACAATCTTCGCCTCCGTGCAACAGAAACTGGCCAACGACTGGTCGCTCAAAGTCAGCCTCGACCGCAAGCGCAGTCAGCACGACACCCTGCTCGCCTCGGCCAGCGGCGGTAACCCGGACCCGGTGACGGGCGATGGTATGTACATGTTCATGGGCAAATACAAAGGCGACCAGGTGCAAAACACCCTGGACATCAACGTCAGCGGCCCCTTCAGCCTGCTGGGTCGCGAGCACGAGTTGATCATGGGTTTCATGGCCACCCGCTCGAAACAGGATGTGCCGGTGTACGGCTCGATCTACCCAGGCGTGGGCGGCAGCATCTTCGACTGGCACGGCGAGTACGCCAAACCGGACATCCCCCGCAGCGGCCAGAACGACATCGTGCAACGCCAGACCGGCGCCTACCTGGCCACCCGCCTGAAACCCACCGACGACCTGTCGGTGATCCTCGGCGCACGGGTCAACAACTTCAGCGGCACCGACACCACCGACTTCTACGACCCGACCCAGGCCGACAACCGCACCACCTATCACCAGAGCGGCGTGGTCACGCCATACGCCGGGCTGGTCTACGACCTCAACGACACCTGGTCGGCCTACACCAGCTACACCCAGATCTACCGCCCGCAAACCAGCAAGGACGCCGACCGCAAACTGCTCGACCCGGTGGAAGGCAACACCTACGAGGCGGGCCTCAAGGCCGCGTTCTACGACGGTCGCCTGAACGCCAGCTTTGCGGTGTTCCGCATCGAGCAGGACAACGTTGCCCAGTACGTTTCCGGCTTTGATACCGACTCGGTGTACCGCGCAATTGCCGGCGCCACCACCAAGGGCTTTGAAGCTGAATTGTCCGGTGAGGTGCTGGACGGCTGGAACATCTCGGCCGGCTACACCTACCAGCACACTCGCGATGCGGATGACGGCTACGTGTACAGCTCGGTGCTGCAAACCACCACGCCGCAGCAGGTGGTGCGTCTGTTCAGTTCCTATCGCCTGCCCGGCGCACTGGACAACGTCACCGTGGGCGGCGGCGTGAACTGGCAGAGCGAGTTCTTTGGCAACGTGTTCCAGCCCAACCCGAATGACAGCGTCAACGGCGGCGACTACGCGCGCATCACCCAGGACAGCTACTACCTGGTGGACCTGATGGCACGCTACCGCTTCAACGAACACCTGAGCACCACGCTCAATGTGAAGAACCTGTTCGATAAAAAGTACTACACGGGCCTTGGCAACTTCGGCACCGGGTTCTACGGTGAACCGCGCAGCCTGCAATTGGCCACGCGCTGGGATTTCTGACGTCTGACGGCGGTCGTAGCGGCAAACCACGCCAGTTTGCGAACGGCCTGCTGTCCAGACCCGTCCAGACAACCAATCATGGGGGTTTAGCCATTACCCAGGCCCCCCCATGGAAGGTTCACTGACACTCGCTTTATCTCCCGAAGACTATTCACCTGAAAACCTGGCGTTCGCCGACATCAGCTATACAGCCGCCGAGCTCAGTGAGCGCGACGATCGGCGCCGCCTGGGTGACCGTGAACTGATCGCACAATTGCTGCCTATCCTGGAGGCGCCTGTCGTCCCGGCGGCGAACAGTTCGGTCAGCGTTTCCCACCTCTCCCTGTTAGGTCAATGGGGCGATATGCTCACTAAAGCGTTCAACAGCGCACCCTTCCTCGAATGGGCCGACAAGCGCCGATTGGACTTCTCCACATTGCGGGTACGTAGCGGTGCACTCGAAGGCCAGGCGTACCTCCAACCCAACGTGCAGCGCTTTACCCTGGCCGACAACTCGGGCTGGTGGACAGTGGCCAATCCAATCATCTTCATCGCCCAACTGATGGACCCGGCGGACCTGGGCATGCCCTACCTCGGTGATCGCATTCCCCACACCGAGCGCCGATTGGGCCTGGATCGGGTACTGGCGTTCTACGGCTACCCGATGCCCACCAATCGCCCCCAAGCCTTGGTGATCAGCGAGGAGTTGCGGGCCGCCGATGCGTTTCCGTCCATTGATAGCGTTGGCCAAAACCGCTCGTTATTGCATGGGGAACGTCTCAATCAACAGCGTGACTTCCAACTACTGGCCACTACCCTGGAAAGCTTGGTTGACTTCAGCGGCCTGGAGCTGTTCAGGTCCCGCGTGCACCTGACGTCGGGATCATTGCTGGCGCGCACCGTGAAAGAAGCGGCGCAGTACCTGAAGGTGATCATTGAAGAAAGTGGCGACGGCGAATCAGCGCGATTGGCCGGGTATTTTTTTGATCGCGCAAGGCACGTGGTGAGCGTATTGCCCAATCGGCTCAAGGGCGAATTCCAGATGCGCGACTTGCTTCCCAAGACGCTGGGGCTGCACTGGCATACCTTGTGCCGCCTGGCAGACAGGCTCGATATCGATATTTACCCTGACCATAGCCTGAGCCTCGCCGCGTGCATGCAGGTCTATGGAATCGAGCGCATTACCAGCCAAGCCGCACTGACGCCTCTGGTCACACACCTCAGGCAGTGGCAGATAGCGCCAGCACCCACCCTGCACGTGGCCGCACGCAGCCTGGATGAACACTCTATCTACCACCGTTTCATTGGCGTGCTCAATGACCGTCACACCCTGCGCAACGCCCTCAACAGAATCGCCGACAGCGGCATCCTCCACGGGCCACAAGGACTGAATGCGATCATCACGATCGACACCGAAACCTTGCATGCCACACTGTTGCCCGGTCGCCAGGCATTGCAGGCGTTGGTGAATCAACCGCAGTTCGCGGTAATCCTGAAAGAACACCGCATCGATCCCGGCAGCCACGTTCTACTCAGCACCGACACTGGGATCGGCGCTCTGGACACAGAGGGCGTGTGGAAATCGCTGACTCGGGCGGTGTTGGCCGACTCGCGACTAGCGACCATGGCAAACCGGCTGAGGACCCTCGCCGGCGAATTGGGCGGCGAACTGCGCACCAACGATGCAATCAGCCTGCGCCAGGCCCTGCAACTCTATCGTATCCCGCTGCCCGGCACGCCGGAAGGCGCGCGCCTGCTAGCGCGTCGCTGGACGATTACCGTGCCCCACCCCATGTACGATAGTCATTACTGGCGCGCACTGACCCCAGCCCAAACCTCACAGCAGGCCGCTTTGACCTTGTCGACTCGGGACCGCCAGCAAGTGCTTGCAACCAGTATCCGGTTTCTCGTGGGCACCGAGCTGAGCCTGTTCGAGTACCTCAGCCAACCTGTGCTGCAAGGCAAGTCGCCGGCAGATGTCCGCGCCGAAGCCGACGTGCTGCTGATTCGCCTGATCGCCTCGCCACGCGCTCAGGAACTGGCGGGGCAATTGGCCCTGGCCGTGCACTGGCAAGGCAGGGAGACCAGCGTAAGCGATGGGCACACCAACCGCAGCGCCCTGCTATGGGCGGCGTTGATCCTGAGCCTGTCCCCCACTCCCGACACCCATAAGGGCCGGATAAACGGCCTCGACCTGACTGCCCCCTACTTCTGGGGCGAGTCCTGCACCTTTGTCCGCTCATACGTGGAGTCCAGCTTCCGGGGGTTTGAGCCCGGTACCGCGGCGCTGGCTGCACATTTGATGCTCTGCGGCCTGGCACCGCAGTTGCTGGTACGCGACATCCCCGACTCGCTGCCGTACATGGCCACCCAGACCTGGGTGTTGTTCCAGCAATACGCAACTTATCTGGAGCAACGTGCCCCAGGCGCCGCACGCCAGATGAGCCATGACGAAATCCTCTACCTGGCCTACCTGCCGCCGCGTGGCAGCTGGAAGCTGTTTCTGGACACCCCGCAGGCCACTCCGCCCATTCTCGCCTGGGCAGCGACTAACGCGGTGTTGCCGCGCAAGAAACACTACACCGGGACACAGACCAACAGCGCAATCACGGAACTCAATGCTTTGCGCACGCGGTTGCATGAAGCCCAGGCGAGCTTTTCCGTGAAAATTCCGAGTCAACGGGTCATCGCCCTGGAAACGCTGAAAAAGGTCTACCCACAGGCAACGTCACTGGACGACCTTACGTGGTCAAGAGCTACCCAGGACACCGTGACGTCCAGCAGTGAGCTGACGCATACGCCTTTGTCAGAAAGTAAGTATTCATTCGTCGACCTCTACATCGCCAACGAACTGGACGCTACATCAAGTCGCTGGGTGTGCTCGGACACGCGCATGAACTACCCGGACATGGCCCGCCGCTTTGTTCAGTTGGCGCCGTTCAACCAAGTGTTCGCCAACGCTTTCGACGCCCACGTCGCACGGCTACAGGCGGCCTATAGGGAATACCTGCAAAATGTCTTTTCGGGGTTGTCGCTGCCACGGCGCGAAGCCCTGGAGTACGGCAAGGTCGAGTTGTTTGCCTTACGCAGCGGCCCGGGCCTGGTCGGGGTGTTCGGCGTGATTGTCTGCGCCAGTTTCTACGGGAACCGGCATGTCTATGAATGCTTCCCCAAATATCTGCTGTTCAGGGCCCGCCGCGACCTGGACTACGCTACGCTGGTGGCCGCCGCTGCCTCGCCGGACCAGGCAGTACCAAACCTCGCCGTCGACTGGCCGGCCTACGCCCGAGGTACCGAACCCTCAAGGCAAACGCCAGCGCCAACCGGGCCCGGGCTATACATCGGCCAACTCGACAGGCATTTAGACGAAGTCGAAGACCTGCCGCAGACCGATGCCGAGGGCTACCGCATACCCCGCAGTTTTGACTCGCCGCGCTCCCAGGCACTGGCGTCGCTTATCATCGAGCACCATTACTTGCAGGGCCGTGCGCCACTACACTCGCTGGCAACCGTCGTCCCCACCCTGGAAACCATCAGCAGCGCCCCAGACCCGTGGAACGAGTACTTGCTCAACATGGCCCTGGCCACCAAATGAAGCCTTGAACCGTCTCCCGTTATGCAGGAGTCTAGTGCCAAGCACTCTTCGGAACCTTGCGCCATGTCCTCGCCAACCAGCCCCACGGCCCCCAGTTTCTGGCGTGACGCCGCCTTGCCGTTTGTCGAGGCGCGGACCATCGCTGACGGGCGCAAGGTCACCTACACGCGGCACGCCCATGAGCACTTTTCCATCGGTGCAGTCACCACAGGACGCAGCTATTACCACTACGGCGCCGATACGTTTGAGATCAGCGCGGGTACCGTCGTGCTGATGAACCCCGGCGACGTGCATGCATGCAATCCGATCCATGACGAGCCTTGGTCCTACCAGATGTTGTACATCGACACCCCCTGGCTGACCGACTTGCAATACCAGTTGGGGTTCAGTACCGACCTGGGCTTTCGCCAGTTCACCACGCCATACACCCGCGACAAGCTGCTGTATCGCGGCCTGTTGGAGCTGCACGGGATTTTGGTGAATGAGAAGGCAGAACACCTGCAAAAGCAAAGCGCGCTAGTGAGCTACTTCAGCGACGTGCAGCAACGCCTGAACCCTGCGCAGGCGCCCTTGCGCGAGGTCAACCACAAGCTGGAGCGGGCCGCCGAGTACATCCGTGAACACTGCACCCAGGCGTTGAAACTCGAAGACATCTGCCAGGCCGCCGAGCTGTCGCCGTCTTACCTGATCCGTGCGTTCAAGCAATATTGCGGGTTCACGCCCCACGCGTTCCTGGTCAACCAGCGTATCCAGTTTGCCCGCACACAACTGCGCCAGGGCGAACTGATCGCCGACGTGGCCCTGGCCGCCGGCTTTGCCGACCAGGCGCACTTCCAACGCACCTTCAAACAGCATTTCGCGGCCACGCCAGGGCAATACCGCGAGGTCCTCAAGCCATCAGCAGATAACCCACACTGGCCACCAGCAACGCGGCCATCGAGCGGTTGAACACGCGCATGCCCTGCGGGTTGCTCAGGTAACGCCGCAAAAACGTACCGGCATAGGCCCAACACGCCACCGACAGGTAGCAGATCACCAGATACAAGCCGGCAAACAGCCAAACCTGCTGCGCGTCGCCATCAGCGACAAACAGGCCCATCCCTGCCACGCACGCAAGCCAGGCCTTCGGGTTAAGCCATTGCATGATTGCGCCGTACAGCATGGATGGCGCGGCGGCGGCATTGTCGGCTTGCAAGCGGCCATCGTCGGCGGCCAATTTCCAGGCCATCCACAACAAAAATACCACCCCGCCCCACTGGATCAACTGCGTCAGCAACGGCCAGCGCACCAACACTTCGTGCAAGCCCAGACCGATCAACACCAGCAGCAGGGTAAAACCGGCTGCGGCGCCGAACACATGTTTCTGGCTGGCGGCAAAGCCAAAGCGAGCGCCGGAGCTGAGGGCGACCACGTTGACGGGGCCAGGCGTGATAGAGGTGGCCAGGGCGAAGGCGGCCATGGAGATGATCAAGCTCATTGCGATTCCCTTATTGTCGTGACGCTGAAGATGGCATCACGGTAAAGGGCAAATCCCACGCGGTATTGAACAAAATCACCCTCTGGGCGTTCACTGCGCCGACGTGGGGGCCTGGGTCACGATATCGCCCTGGCCCAACACTCGGCCGTCTTCGGAGACGATCTCGACCTTGCGCAACGGCTTGAGTGCGCGGGCATCCAGCAAGCGGGTGCCAAGCTGCTCCGGTTCGGTGTGCGCTTCACCCCACTGCGCCAGCGTCACCAGCACCGGCATTAGCGCGCGGCCCTTGTCGGTCAGTTGATATTCACTGCGCGCGCCCACTTCGCTGAGCTGCAACAGGCCTTGCTCGACCATCTCCTTGAGGCGCGCGGCGAGGATATTCTTGGCCACGCCCAGATGCTTCTGGAAGTCGCTGAAACGCGTCACGCCGGCAAAGGCATCGCGAATGATCAGCAGCGTCCACCAGTCACCCACCACATCCAGGGCGCGTGCGACCGGGCAACAGTCGCCTTCCAGGCATTTGCGTTTCATTGTCGGGCCTCCAGCCAGTTGAAAAAATACGGTTGCATTATAGGACCGATACGCTCAGGATAAAAACAGTTTCATCATTAAACCAAATTCACAGCCTGGAGCTCAGCATGGACATTCGTGGAAAAGTGGTACTGGTCACCGGCGCCAATCGTGGCCTGGGCAAAGCATTCGTCACCGCGCTGCTTGAAGCCGGCGCAACCAAGGTCTACGCCGGCGCGCGCAACCCTGCCAGCGTGGACATTCCAGGCAGCACGCCGATCGCCCTGGACATCACCGACGCCGCCAGCGTGCAACACGCCGCCGAGCAATGCAGCGACGTCAGCGTGGTGATCAACAACGCGGGCTTTCTCCAGTACGGCTCGCTGCTGGCCGAAGACAGTGTCGAGAACCTGCAGCAACACTTTGATGTGAACACTTTCGGCACCTTGCGTGTAAGCCGCGCGTTCGCACCGATCCTCGCCCGCCAGGGCGGCGGCGCGCTGATCAATGTGCTCTCGGTACTGAGTTGGCTGAGCCCACCGGGCGCCGGTGGCTACAGCACGTCCAAGTCCGCCCAATGGGGCTTGACCAACGGCCTGCGCGGCGAGTTGCGCGCACAAGGCACCCTGGTCATCGGCGTACACCCCGCCTACATCGACACCGACATGATCGCCGATGTGCAAGCGCCGAAAAGCACGCCCCAGGAAGTGGTCGCACTCACCCTGCAAGCCCTGGCCGAGGACCGCGAAGAAGTGCTGGTCAGCGACACCAGCCATGGGGTGAAGGCGTCGCTGTCCACGGATAGCCCGGTGTACCTCAACCATTGATCAAGGACACGTGCGTGCCCACCCCGGCACGCACGCCTTCGGCCACTGCCAACGCCACCGAACCGGCGGCGAGGGACGCATCGCCACAGGCAAACACGCCGGGGACGGAGGTCTGGCGGGTTTCGTTGGTGCTGACATAAGGACCCGTGGGGCCATCGAGCCTTGTGCACCCCAACTGTTCGGCCAGCGCGCTGATTCGCGTGCGCGTCAGGGTGAACAGGCCATCCAGGCTGAAAACCCGGCCGTCTTCCAGCTCCACATCCGCACGCTCACCGCTGATGCGACGCACGGCGCCACTTTCCCAGTTGACGCCACGCCGCTCCAACTGCGCCCGTTGCTCTGCATCCGGGGTGAATACGCCGTTGGTGAACAACGTGGTCGGCCCCCAGTCCGGCAGCATCAGCGCGTGATGCATCGCCAGCGCGGAGCTGGCCAATACGCCGATGCGCCCTTGTTCCAGCTCATAACCATGACAGTAAGGGCAATGGAACACCCGCGAGCCCCAGCGTTCCTGCAGGCCCTCGACAGCGGGCAACTCGTCCACCACACCGGTCGCGAGGATCAGGCGGCGGGCGTCAAATTCGCCGTTGCATTGGGTGCTGACGCGAAACCCGTCCGCTTGGCCATGGGCCTGGAACACGCTGTCCTGCACCCAGCTCACCGTCGGGTACTCCATCAGTTGGCTGCGCCCTTCTGCGGCGATCAGGTCGGGCGCCTGGCCGTCTTGGCCGAGAAAGCCATGGGAGGTCGCGGCAAACCGGTTGCGCCGCTGCCCCGCATCGATCACCAGCACCTTGCGCCGCGCCCTTGCCAGTTGCAGGCCCGCAGACAGGCCGGCATAACTGCCGCCCACGATAATGACGTCATACAGCATGATGGGAGACTCCGTGCTTTCTGCGCCAGGGGGTCCTTGCGCTATCACGGCACACCATAAGTTACATGAAAATACAGCGTCAAGAGTCTCGCAACTTTTTAGGTTACGAACGATACTTTGCGGCGAATCGATCCTGAGGTTTTTTGATGAGAAACGACACCCGGCTTTCGCGCATGCTGCACGTGCTGATCCATATGGGCCGCCATGAAGAACGCGCGACCTCGGAGACCATCGCACAGATGCTCGGCACCAACCCGGTGGTCGTGCGGCGCACGCTTGGGTTGCTCAAGGAAAAAGGCTACGTACGCTCGGAAAAGGGCCACCAGGGCGGCTGGACGCTGGGCAAACCCTTGAGTGAAATCACCTTGCTGGATATTCACCGGGCCTTGGGCACACCGTCGATATTTGCCATCGGCCTGTCCACCGATCACCCGGAATGCCTGGTGGAGCAAGCGGTAAACGCCGCCCTGACAGACGCATTCGAACAGGCCCAGGCCCTGCTATTGAAGCGCCTGGGCGATGTCAGCCTGGCGCAGTTGGCCGAGGACTTCGATGAGCGCTATCGCTTGGCAACGCTGCCTTAGCGCTGGGCCGGAATGCGGATATCGCCAGCGCGGCAGGTGGTTTTCACGCTGCGCGGGCAGCCGGCGAACGCCAGGTCCTTGGTCAGGCACACGCGCACTTCCGACAACACCTTGCCCTTGCAGATCACCGCCAGCCCATGGTTGCCCAGGCGCGGGTTGCTCTCGCGAAACAGCGCCTCGATCTCACGGGCCGGCAACGCCGGTGGGGTATTGAACGGCTGCAGTTGCGTCGGGATAACCACCACGCCTAGCGCCGCATCGGTCTTCTCCAGATAGTCCAGGGGCTCAAGCCCGGAACAGGTGCCATGTTTGGCCCATTCATGCTTGAGCAGCGCACGCGTGGGGAACAGCGCCGCGCCCTTGTCCATTTCTTCGCGGCTCAACCGCGACTGCGGCGCACACGACGCCGGCCACCCGCCCCGCGCGTACTGCGGCCACAAACCGTGCAACACAAAACCATAGCCTTTGCCCGAACACTGCTCGTTATTCGGGTGCGTCAGGCAAAACGTCGGTGACCACGACAACGACAACACATAAAAATCAAACTCCCCCGGCGTCCCTTGGCTACGCGGGGCCGCGCTTGAACTTGCGGCAATGAACAGCAACACCACCATCCAATATTTCATTCGTCTATATCCTTGAAAACCAAAATCTACCGTGCCTACCCAGGGTGATGGGGGTTACGTTGTAGCACCTTGTCCAGGATGCGATCTGTCTTCAGGGCCTCGATCGCCAGTGATGGATGCTCGGCGTCGCCCCGGATATGTGCGTTCATGCCCGCCACGTGATGCCACTGGATATGCGCGTGACAAGGCACCTCAAGCACCACCTGGGTGTCACCCTCAAGGCGCAACGGTTGATCGTCGAACACTGAAAATTCGATGCGGCCTCGACTGCCGATCAACTCGACGCGATCCTCGCGACGGTCCGCAACAAAATTCCAGCAACCCATGCCCAGTGCGCCCGAGGCGAAACGCCAACTGGCGGTCACTGCATCCTCGGCGGCATAACGACCCTCCTGGCGCGAGGTAAAACCGGCCACTTCGACAATATCCCCGGCCAGATACTGAAACAGGTCGAAGCCATGGCTGGCCAGGTCGGCGAAATAGCCGCCACCGGCAATCGCCGGGTCAGTGCGCCAGTTGGCAGCGCTGGCATCTTCGGCGGCAGGCGGTTTGCACAGGGTCCAGGTGAGGTGGCGCAACTCGCCGATGCGCCCTTCCCGCAGCCAATCACGCACTTGCTGGAAGCGCGGCAGCGAGCGCCGGTAATAGGAGACGAACAGATGCAACCCGGCGCGCTCAAAGGTGCGTTGCATCAACGCGCTTTGCTCGGCATTCATCGACATGGGTTTCTCGACACAGCAATGCTTGCCGGCTGCAGCCACCATCAGGCTGTATTCAAGGTGACTGGCGGGTGGCGTGGCGATGTACACCGCATCCACTTCAGGGTCGTTGATCAGCGCTTGGGCGTCGGTATAGAAGCGGGCAATCCCATGGCGTGCCGCATAATCGCGCACCGTTGCTTCACGGCGCCCCATCACGGCCACCAGCGCCGAACCTGGCACTTTGTAGAAAGCGGGTCCACTCTTTAACTCAGTGACACTGCCACAACCGATCATCCCCCAACGTACGGTGTTCATCTGTTTTCCTCGGCCGTTCAAATCAAGCGCGCAGTATCCACCTACCTCGAGGCCCCCGCTACAAGCACTTAGCATGACAATTGCATTACACTTTTATGACACTCATCCACCTGCGGGGGCACAGACGATGAAAATTCGTGCAACGGTCATTTGTGAACACGAGGGGCAAATCCTCTTCGTGCGCAAGGCCAGGTCAAAATGGGCATTGCCAGGCGGCAAGGTCGAGCGCGGCGAGCGCCCTGTGGGCGCGGCCGAACGCGAGTTGGAGGAAGAAACCGGGCTGACCGTGGACGGGTTGCTGTATTTGCAGGAACTGAAGGCGCGCGACACGCTGCATCATGTGTTCGAGGCGTCGGTGGTGAACATCGCCGACGCAAAGCCTTGTAACGAAATAGTCGATTGCCAGTGGCATGCCTATGGCGCGATGGACCAACTGGACACCACCGACGCCACCCGGCATATCGTCAAATCCTTCCTGCGTCGCCTGTAACCTTCATTTCTGTCTGGTTTTGGCCTGCCCCCGCAAATACAACGCCTCTACCAGGCTCTGTCGCTCATCCTGGGGAAGCGTGCTGGCGAATTGTGCCAGCGTCGTGTCCACCAACGCGCGCAAGGCCATATCCGCTTCGCGGGCCTTGGCCAACTCAGCCACCAGTACGTCACGGTCCAGCGTCGGCGCTTGTAGTTGCTGGATCACCCCAAGCCGGGCTTCGCGCCCAGCCATGATCAACGGCTGGCTGTCGGCACGGTTATGTCGCAACAGTTGGCGCAGTTCCCTGCGGCGCTCCGGTGGCAACTTGAACATCGCCTGGCGCAGCCCATGTCTGTTGACCACGGCTTCGACGGGTTTAGCCGTCGCCATCCAATGGTAGAGGCCGCCGCCCACGCCACCGAGCAAAAACACGTTGAGCAACACCGATACCATCAACCACGGTTTAAGGGACTTGGGCGTCATTGTTCGGTTTCCTCGGCGTTAACGCTAAACACGACTTCCGCATCGCCCTGATCGAACACGCTGGGCAGCACCTCGGCGGACAGCATCGGCAGCGGCACGCTCATCGAAGCCACCAACACCCCGGCGGCGATGCCGGCAATACCCACGCCCACCAGGCCGGCGGGTGACAGCCAGTGGGTATACCGCGACCAAAATGACGCCCGTCGCGGTGCGGATTGGCGAATCTGCCTGGCCAACGCCAGATCGGTCTGTAGCACCGCGTGAGCATCCAGTTGCGTATCCAGCCAAGCGGCCTCGTGCAAGGCCTGGCGGGCGCTGGGATCGCCGCTGTCGAGCAGGGCCTGGGCGGGCGCCTGTTCAGCAAACGGCCAGCGATGCAAGCTGGCCCCGTAGGCATCAGCCAAGTGAGCGAATCGTTCGGGCGTCATGGTTTTTCCCTTCCTGGGCGGGCAAGCCCTGGTGTATCGGCAAGTTGATTGCGCAACTGGCGGCGAGCCCGTGACAGCAGGCTCTCCAGTGCCTCGACGCTGATTTCCATCAGGGCCGCGGCGTCGATGTTCGACAGCTCCTGGTAATACTGCAGCACGATGGCTTCGCGCTGGCGCTCGGGCAATGCGGCCAACGCAGCGGCCATCCGCGCGCTGCGGTCAGCCGCTTCCAGGTGCTCGTCCGGCGACGGCGCGGTGTCGGCCAGTTGCAGCGCCTCATCTTCGTTCAGCGGGCGCTCCTTGCGCCGACGCAGGCGATCCCGGCACAGGTTCAGTGCTACCCGGTGCAACCAGGTATCAAATCGCGCCTCCCCGGCGCGCCAGTTGGCCGCCTGGCGCCAGATCCGCAGGAAGCTCTCCTGGGCCACGTCCCTGGCCTCATCGGCATCCCCCAGGATCCGACTGGCGAGCGCCAGCAGACGCGGGAGTTTGCGCGTGACCATTTCGTTGACGGCCGCAGGTTCGTTATTGCCTATACGCGCCAGCAGCTCAACGTCCGGATCAGTGTCTTTCAATCGGCTAATTCTCGGTCCGCAGGCTAAGTATCAGGTTTCAGCGCAGCCAACGGCCTTCACGCCAGTACCAGTTCGGGCCACGGGATTCCCAGTGGCCGGGCTGCCAGCGCGCATTGCGCATCACCGGCTGCCAGTGCCCCGGCACCCAGGCGTAGGCGCCGCGCTGCCAGCCCCAGTGGCCACGGTCCCAGGCGTAACCCGGGCGCCCGGCGGGGATCACCTCGACCCGCTCCACCGGCGGTGCCTGGCGAATGATGACTTCGGTCTGGGCAAACGTCGGGGTGCTGACAAACGCCGCAAAAACCAGCGGGACCAGCAAGGCATAGCGCAATTGGGCCAGTGTGCTCATGGCAACTCCTTCAGGCGGCGAACGAAAATGTCCGCTGCTGATGGGTTGAACGGCGGGTGCCGGAAAATCCGTCGCAGGGCACGCAGGTTTTTTCCGGGAGTGTATGAAGGGCAGTATTGCCCAGGGGATAACAGCGCTTGATGAAATGTTTGAAAGCTACGCGACGGATTTATGCGGGCACCGGCGTTAAAGGGATAACGCCGCACACACCAAGAGGAAATACCATGTCCCGTCGCCTATCCCTGCTGGTTGCCGCCCTGCTGATCGCCAGCCTCAGCGGCTGCGTGATCCTGCCCGAACACCGCCATTGCTGCTGGCGCTACTACGGTGCGGTCTCAACCACCACAGACACCGTCAACAGCTAACCAACCGCCGCAAACCCCCGGCGCCCGGCCTTGAGCTCAGTGCGCAGCTCACCAATAAGGTTTGAGATGGAACGGATGCTGTCCAGACCTTCGGGCGACACGCGGGTCAGCAACAGATCGACGCGCCCGGAGACCGGCTCAAACACGCTGATGCGCAGCGAACCGTCGCCATTGAGGGTGCAGTCACACGACAGCGGCAGAAAGCCCACGGCCATGATGCGATTGAATTCGGTGATTGGGATCATGATAAGCCCCCGTCCCTGGGTTCTACCCTGCTGGTTGGATTCGACCAGATTAGTTGAGGTTTGGCCGCATCTGGAGAATTAATGCAAAAGTGTTAGCCAAGCCTCATTTTGCCCGCAAAACGCTGGCCCGCTGGCGCCAGAAACCCAGCACACGACCTCTCGTCTGCTGCCACGGCGAAGGCTTGACTCCCACCCGCGATCACCAGACGCTCTTGGCTTTTCGCCACTACCCGAGCCGCCGCCCATGAGCATCGATCCCCCGAGCCAGCCCGACAGCGATGTGTACAAGACCCTGCTGGAATCGACCAAGGCCATCCCCTGGCGCATCGACTGGCAGACCATGACCTTCAGCTACATCGGCCCGCAGATTGAAACGCTGCTGGGTTGGACCCCGCAAAGCTGGGTCAGCGTGGATGACTGGGTCGAGCGCATGCACCCGGATGATCGCGAATACGTGGTGAATTTCTGCGTGTCGCAATCC
Organism: Pseudomonas sp. B611; assembly: GCF_055407965.1. Classification (NCBI taxonomy): domain Bacteria; kingdom Pseudomonadati; phylum Pseudomonadota; class Gammaproteobacteria; order Pseudomonadales; family Pseudomonadaceae; genus Pseudomonas; species Pseudomonas sp. B611. The sequence continues at coordinate 10,733 of NZ_JBUZST010000014.1, read as the reverse complement.
CGCGCGGGCGTGGACCACGAGGCCGACTACCGCGCGCTGACGGTGAACGGCGACTACGTGTGGATCCGCGATGTGGTGCATGTGGTGCGCAAGGACGGCGAAGTCGAAGCGCTGATTGGCTTTATGTTCGATATCAGTGAACGCAAGAAGACCGAAGAACACCTGATCCGCCTGCAGAAACAACTGGAGGAATATTCCTTCCAGGACGGCCTCACCGGCATCGCCAACCGGCGCATGTTCGACACCGTGCTGGAGCGCGAATGGACCAGCGCCCAACGCAGCCAGTTGCCGCTGTCGCTGATCATCCTCGATATCGACTTTTTCAAGCAGTACAACGACCACTACGGCCATATCAAGGGCGACGAATGCCTGCGCCAGGTCGCGCATACACTGTCACAGGCCGCAAACCGCCCTCGGGACTTCATCGCGCGCATTGGCGGTGAAGAGTTTGTGTGGCTGCTGCCGGAAACGGACGCCGACTCGGCGAAGTTGGTGGCGCAACGCTGCCTGCACCTGGTGCGCCAAAGGCAGATCGAGCATGGGTTTTCCCCGGTATCCAAATGGCTGAGCGTCAGCCTTGGCGTTGGCACCCACACGGTGACGCCAGACAGCCCAATGCTGGGGTTTGTCGAACAGGTCGATAAGTTGCTGTACCAGGCCAAACGCAATGGACGGATGCGCGCAGAGTTTGCCGCTATTGAAGTTTGACGCCGAGGTCAAATCGCGGGCAAAAAAAATCCCAAGTAGCTGATGGAAACTTGGGATTTAAAAATGCATAAACCGTGGGAGGTGAACGCGTGGCTATAGTAGCGATTGTAAAAAGCTGTAACAAGTCCAAATCAATCCTTTCGTCGGATTAAAACAGCCGTAAGTCATTCAATAACCACATGTTTTTTAAGGTGGCCGGGTATATGAGTGCCACTTTTTGGTGCAAGTAAGGGCGATACTTGTGACGTATATTCCCCTTTATTAAAGAGGGTTATTGATTACTGCGACCTGACACTTCGCCACCGTTGTTCGCGCAACTGTCGCCCAGTTTCAAGCCCCCGGACGCGGCAGCACCGGCCAAACGTTCCACCTGCTGACACAGCACCAAACGCTCAGCCGCCTCGGCCCGCTGGCGATCCGCGCTGGCGTTGATATGCATGAAGTAAGCGCCCAGCAGCACCGCGACACACAGCACGCCGACCGCGAAGTGGCGCAGGCTATTAGAGGGCGACGTCTCTGGGGCAGCCATGGCGTTAGCTAGCCCTGCTCTTCTCATAACGCACGTCGTCGCCCTCAACTGCGCCGACCACCGTCCAGCCCAGCCGTTGATAGAAACCGTTGGCGCGGATTTCGCCACGCCCATCCGTTATCAGGAACAGGGTTTCATGGTGTTCAAACAACGCCGCCTCGGCGACTGCCATCAGTTGGCGCCCCAAGCCAAGGTTCTCGTAGGCCGGCGACACAAACATCGCAAACACCTCGCCTGCGGCCAGGTCAATCATCGAGAAAGCCGCAGGCTGGCCGTCGACTTCAGCAATCCAGACACAAGGGGCTTGGCGGATGCTGTCGGCCAGCACTTGCGGCGTAATGCCCAGATCCGCCATCTGCTCGACACTCAAATGGTTTTGCACAACCGAGGTACGCAGGGTGAAGAGAATCTCGACGTCATCCTGCGTCGCTGCCCGAATAAGGGTTTGCATAGTTGCCTCCTTTTGAAGGGCGCAATTGTATGCAAATACAAACACAGCAATTGTCGTGGTTTTGTAAACCGTCTCGCTAGCGGGTCACAGGTTTGGCAACAGTCCCTGCTTGCCCTATCCAAGCATAGGTATCGACACAACGACCGGACCTGACAAAACCCGAAGCTCTGGCTCCGGCTCTGGCTTTTCAGCTTTTGATCTTGATCTTGGGCGCCCCGTTAACCACGCTGGCCGAACGCAGGCTTGAATCCGTGGGTAACCCGGCAGGACGCCGGGTTAGCCGCCCCGCGCCATGGATGGCCCATGACGGCGGCCCACGGATTCAAGCCGGAGAGAGGGCACACCGAGCCTAGGCGAGGTGCCGAGTGGTGGGGCAAGAGCGTTTTGCTTACTTTTGCGCTCTTCAAAAGTGAGCCGCCGTAAGGGCGGAACCAATATCAGCCGTTACCGAAATAACGGATATGTACTCCGACCAAAAAGCCTCAGCGCCCAACACATAGCTATCGCAGGCAAGCCAGCTCCCACATTAGGCCGGCGTACACCCGATAAGACTTGGTCGCATGATAGGTCGCCTTCGCGAGCAAGCCCGCTCCCACAGTTGAACCGGTTTACACCCGGTAAGACTCGGCCGCAGGACTGTCCGTCTCGGGAGCAAGCTCCCTCGCCACAGGTCCAGCAGCAATGCTCACCACGCCTATCCAAGAGCAGCTCAGCAGCCGATACAACGGCAAGCACGCCGCCTGGATCAGCAGCATGCGCATCACCTGCATCGCCGTCACCAACGTCACGGCCAACCCCAAGGCCTCGGCGGTCAGGCTCATCTCTGGCGCGCTGCCGGGCATCATGCCCAGGGCCAGCGACAGCCACGGCATACCCAGCCACGTCCCCAGCGCCCAGGCCGCCAGCGCCGTGGCGATCACCGAGCCGCTCAGCAGCACCAGCACCTTGGCGAGAAAACCCGGGGCGCGCCGGAAAAAACTGCGCTCAAAGGCCGCGCCCAATGCACAGCCGATCAGCAACTGGCCGGCGCCACTCAGCCAGCCGGGCATGCTCATCGACAAGTTGTTGCAGGCGACGCCCACCGCACAAATCAGGAACGGGCCGAAGGTCCAGGGATTGGGCAGGTTGCAGCGTTTGAACCCCATCGCCGCCAGCAGGCTGATGCCCAGGATAAAGATCAGCCAGGGCCAGATCACCGGTAATGGCGCGGGGGCAGCGGTATGCGCCAAGCCAAAGGTCGCGACCGCTGGTACTGCCAGCAGGATCAACAACAACCGCAGGCTGTGGGCGGCAGCGATCAAACCGGGGTCGGCTTGGCGCTGGCGGCCCAAGTGGACCATCTCCGTGGAGTTGGCCGGCATCAACGCGAAAAACGCCGTGCCAAAGGCCACGCCCCAGCGGTGCAGCAACCACACCGAGCCTAATGCCAACACCAGCGTCAACAGCACCGCCGTGACGATCAGCCCGAGGTGCGCGACCACTTGTTGCATCACCGGCAAGGTGAAATGGCAACCAACCGCCACGGCGACAATCAACTGCCCGGCTTCGCGCCCATGGGGAATTTGCGGAACCCTCGCCCCGCTACACCGGCTGATCAATACCGCCAGCAACGAACCGATGACCCAGGGCAACGGCCAGCCGGCCCACTGCGCAAGGCTGCCGCCCAAGGCGCCGACAATCAGGGTTACAAGCCAATACTGGCGAAGGTTGAGGGTCATGATGAAGTCCGGCATGGAGAAGAGTGCCGACAGGTTATAGACTGGCTGGCATCACAAAAAATATCCATTTGTGAAACAACCCATCACTCTTTGTTATGTGAGCCCTCGTGAACCTCAAAGCCCTGGAGTACTGCGTCGAAATCGCCCGCCAAGGCAGCTTTACCAAGGCCGCGCAGGCCCTGCATGTGGCGCAGCCGGCGCTGAGCATGGCGGTCAGCCGCCTGGAAGATGAGCTGGGCGTGGCACTCTTCAACCGTGCCACGCGGCAGATCAGCGTAACGGCCGAAGGCCAGCTGTTCCTCGCCCGCGCGGAAGCCTGCCTGCAAGGGTTGGCGGGTGCCCGTCGTGAGTTGCAGGACCTGACGCACTTGCACAGCGGCGAAATCCGCGTCGGCATCCCGCCGATGTACGGCATCCGGCATATTCCCGAGTTGCTGATGCAGTTCCGCGCGCACTACCCCGGCATTGCCATGCACGTGGTGGAAGGCAGTGCCGATGACATCAGCGCGCGCCTGGCAACACGGGATATTGATGTGGCCCTGCTTGAGTCGCGGCGCGTCGATCCCGACTGGCAGTCGGTGTTGCTCGGCAGTGATGAGATGGTGTTGTGCATGCATGAGCACCACCCGTTGGCGAGCGCCAACTCGGTCGCGGCAGAGCGCTTGCGGGGCGAACCGATGCTGGTGTTCGACAACACCTTCCTGCAACGCCACCTGTTGGATGCGTTTTGCAGCAACGCCCGGGTGCGCTTCAACATCGCCCTGGAAAGCAACTTCGTGCCGCTGGTGATTGCCGCCACGCGCAGTGGCATGGGGCTTTCCACCCTGCTGCGTTCAGTGCAGGAACAGGAGCCCGGATTGGCCGGAGTGTCGTTCGAACCTGCGCAGTTCATGCACTTCAACCTGTGCTGGCGGGGCAGCGAATACCTGTCCCAGGCCAATCGACGGTTTATTGAAACGGCGAAGGTGTATTTCCAGGAAGACGCCAGCTCACCGCTGTCGCACTGAACCGGCTATTTGCGCGCCACTTTGTAGCGCACGCAATCCTGGTAAAAACTCTGGCGGATCGCTTCGGGCTTGAGCCGGGAGCGACTGTCATAGGTCTGTTCGGTGATGCCCATGGCCATCATGCGCATCCACGACTTGTTGAACTTGATGGTCTGGATCTTCTGCCGAGCGGCATACAACGACACCCCCGACAGCTTCAATTCCTGGGCCCTGGCGGCCGTGCCCGCGCCCCAACTGCACATGTACTTGTCACCCTCGCGCAGCTCCCGTGCCTGCACGGCAGCCGCGCCGCCTGCCAGTGAGCAGGCGATCAGCATGATTCCAACAGTGCGCATTAACATCCCCGACTAACCGACTGAAAATAAAAGCGATTCTGCCGAGGATTTTGTTACAAAGGGGCCATTAAAGTGCCTTATCACCACTGATAGGTGGCACTCGCTTGTACCGTGCGCTGTGAGCCATACCAGCACCACGAGTAGGAATAGCACGATGCGACGTACTCTTTATTCGCCAGGTTGGTGGCGTTGAGGGCCAGGCGCAGGTTGTCCTTGAGGCTGGTGATGTTCGGGATGTCGTAGTGCACCGCCGCGTCGAACAAGGTGTAGCCCGGCACTTTCAGGGTGTTGGCCGTGTCGCCCCAGGACGAGCCGACATAACGCGCACCGGCGCCGGCACCGAAGCCCTTGAGGTGGCCATCATGGAAGGTGTAGTCCGCCCAGGCCGATGCCGTGTGGCGAGGCACCGCGTAGGTGGTGGTGCCTTCGGCGGCGATGGCCGGGCCTACGCCGATGTCGCTGATGGGCGCATAACGCACGGTGCTGTTGGACTTGCTGATGCGGTTATCCAGGTAAGCGTAAGCCGCGGTGATATCCAGGTTATCGTTGAGGCTGGCCTTGCCTTCCAGTTCAAAGCCACGGGACTGCACTTCGCCATCCTGGCTCTGGCAGCGACCGGTGCCGCACAGGTGGGTGGGGTCTGGATCGGTGGTCAGTACATTGCTCTGGCGTAGATCGAAAATCGCCGCGGTGATAAAGCTGTTGCTGCCCGGCGGCTGGTACTTGATGCCGATTTCATACTGCTTGCCTTCGGTCGGCTTGAACACCGAGCCACCGTAGCCGGTACCCGACTGCGGGTTGAACGACTCCGAGTAACTGGCATACGGCGCCAGGCCATTATCCAACAGATAGACCAGGCCGATTCGGCCGGTGAAGGCCTTGCTGTCCAGGGAGGACTTGCTCTTGGCGCCGGTGCTGAGGGTCTGGGTGCTGTTATCGGTGCTGGCCCAGTCATAGCGACCGCCCAGCAGCAGCACCCACTTGTCCCACTTCATCTGTTCTTGCAGGTACACGCCGGTCTGTTCGCTGCGCGACGTGCCGTCGGTGGTGTATGCCGGCACCGGCACAGCCGCGCCGTACACCGGGTTGAAAATATCCAGGGTCGGCCCGGCGGTGTAGACGCCGGATCCGGACTTGGTGTCGGTGCTGGTGTTCTGGTAGTCGAGGCCCATCAACAAGGTGTGCTGCAACGGGCCGGTATCAAACTTGGCCTGCACCTGGTTGTCGAGGGTATAGGCGTCCATGTTCACATCGCTGGCGATGGTCGAACGGCGGATGGTGCGGTAGTCCGTCATCAGGTAGTTGCTGTAGAGGCTGCGGTACTGGCCTTCGCTGCGCAGGTAACGGGCATTCTGGCGCACGGTCCACACGTCGTTGAAGCGGTGTTCGAAGGCGTAACCGATGGAGTAGTACTCGCGGTCGCTCTTCTCGAAGTTCTTCTCGCCATCATAGAACCCCACATCGATATCGTGCCCGGTCGGGCTGTGCAGCACCGAGCCCCACGCCGGCACCGAGCCGTAGGAGGCGCCCTTGGGGTCCTTCTGGAAGTGCCCGAGCAGGGTCAGCGACGTATCGTCATCCGGGCGCCAGGTGAAAGCGCTGGACAGGGCCTGGCGGCGGGTTTCGGTGTGATCCACCTGCCCATCGGCATCGTCAAAAAGCCCGGCCACGCGATAGGAATACACGCCCTGGTCATCAATCGGGCCACTCAGGTCAAAGGTCGTACGCTTCTTGTCGAAGGTGCCGTACTCCACGCCCACCTCATGAAACGGCGTGTCCAGCGGGCGCTTGCTGACCATGTTGATCACGCCGCTGGGCGTGCCCTGCCCGTACAGCACCGAGGCCGGGCCACGCAGGACTTCGACACGCTCCAGGTCAAAGGCATCTTTTTGCGGCAACGCGTCGCGGCTCGATGGCATACGCAGGCCATCGAGGTAAGTGGCGGGCGAAAAACCGCGGATGGTCAACTGGTCGAGACGCGAAGCGGTGGCGCCACGGGTTTCCGGGACCACGGCCGCGCTGTAGCGCAGGATCTGGTTGAGGCTCTCGGCGTTCTGCGCGCGCATCTGGTCTTTGGTGACGATGGAGATCGACTGCGGGGTCTCGATGATCGGCGTGTCGGTCTTGGTGCCCGACAGGCTGCGGGTGGCCACGTAACCGGCCACGGGTCCGGTGGGGCTTTCGCTGTGGTAGGCGCCGCTGATGGTGGTGGCCTGCAACTCCATGGCCGCGCCGTTATCCGGGATGGCTTCGAGGCGATAGCGGTCGGCGGAGATCTTCAACGCTTGCAGGCCGCTGCCGGCGAGCAATTGGCTCAGCGCCACATCGGTGGCGTACTGCCCGCTCAAGCCGTTGCTGTGTTTGCCGCGAGTGAGGCCGGCATCGAATGCCAGCACCAGGCCAGCCTGCTCGGCGAGGCTATTGAGGGCCTGGCTCAAATCGCCAGCGGGAATCGAGAAACCGCGCACGGTGCTGGAGGTCTCGGCGGCGCAAACGGACGGAGTATTCAGCAACGGCACAGCAGCAAAAGCCATCGCCACTGACAGGGCCAGTGGGTGCAAGGGACGGGCAAGCGACATGGGAAGTCCTGGGTAATAGAGGTTCTATTAACCATGACGGGCAGCTCGGAAGATCGGGCAAGGATGAGAGCGATTTTTATTTGCGCCGGTGTGTTTTCAGCCCCACGCTACTACCAACAACCCCACCCCCAACACCAGGCACAACGGCGAATAGAAATACGTATCCAGCCGGGCAAACCGCGACCCACCGACCTTCTTGAAAAAGCCCACCAGCTCCGAATCGCCAATCGCCCGGGCAAACATGACCAGGGCTATCGCGCTGATGCCCCACTGCAACGCGCCATGGGAAACCGCCGAAAAGTACAAGCCGGCGCGCAGGCACACGAGCAACGCAATCGCTACCAAGCCCATCGCCACCAGCAGCGTCCCCAGTGCCGAAGGCTTGAACGCCGGCCTGGGCCCGCGGGCAAATTCGCCGGGCAATTGGGGGATGGCGGCGAGGCTGCCGAGCTTGCCACCGGCAGCCCAGTAAAGGTGGACCATGCTGATGCAGGTAAACACCCCGACGATCCATCGCGCAATGACAAAGCTCATGGCTGGCTCTCCCTGGAAAAGTCCGGAAGAGGATAGTCGCCCTGAGTATTTTTGCAGGCATTTCGTCGGCGGCTGGTGGTAAAGTGCCGCCCCATGAAATTCGCCCGCGCCGACCGCTCACTCATTGCCTGGATGCTCTACTGCTGCGTCCTGTTCAATGTGTTCGCCTGCAGCATCGGTCACGGGCAGATGGTCGGGATGCAGCTCAACGGCATCGGCGGCCAGTTCTGTACGGTGGACCCGCGCACCCAGGCGCCCGCCCCTGCCAACTCCACCGACGAGAGCCTGCCGACCCTGGCCAAGGCGTTCGGTTGCCCGCTGTGTTCCAGCGGCGGTATGGGCCCGGCCCTCAGTTCCAGCCTGAATGTGGCGGTATTGCCCCAACCCCATGCGCCACCACCCGCCGTGGTGCTGGCCGCTGACATCCCTGCCCGTTTTACCTGGCCCGCGGCTCACCCGCGCGCGCCACCTGCTGTCGCCTGATCCCTTCGCTGTCTGATCTGCACTGAGCACCGCATCCCCAAGGGCGTGCGCGCGGCTGTGCGTTGTTTTCAAGCCAAGTTTTTCAGGATTCAACCATGAAACATTTACCCCTGTTGGCCGGCCTGTTCGGCTGCCTGCCTGTCTGCGCCTGGGCCTTAGAGCTGGCGCCCACCACCATCGATGGCGAGCAAAGCGCCGAACCCGGCCTGACGCTGGATCAATCCAGCGGCATGGCCTCACGGCTGGGGCTGAGCGTGCGGGAAACCCCGGCATCGGTGGCCATCGCCACCCGTAACGATATCGAACGCCACGGCGTCAAGACCTTCCGCGATGCGGCCAACACCCTGCCCGGCGTCAATGCCAGCGCGCCGCCTGGGTTTGGCGGGTTCGTGTCTTATCGTGGCTTTACCAGCAGCCAGATCACCCAGATGTTCAACGGCATCAACGTCGCGACCGGCCTGGCCCGCCCGGTGGACGCCTGGATCTACGACCGCGTGGAATTGGTGGGCGGCCCCTCCTCCCTGATCAACGGTGCCGGCTCCGTGGGCGGTTCGCTCAACTACGTGACCAAGCTCGCCGGCCGCGAAGAACAAGCTGCGCAAGGTCAGCTCAGCTATGGCAGCTACGACACCACCGGCATCGCCTTCGGCCTCAACCACGCCCTCACCGAGCCGGGCGCCGAGGTGCAGCACTACGCGCGCCTGGATGTGAGCCGCAACACCAACCACAGCTATATCGAGCGCGATCAACGCGAGGCCTGGAGCCTGGCGTTTTCCCTGCTCAGCGACCTCACGCCAAACCTGTCCCACACCCTGGCCCTGGAATACCAGGATGAACATGAGGACAGCCCTTACTGGGGCACCCCGGTGCTCAATCCCAAGGCCGGCGAGCTGAAGATCGACCGGCACAACCGCTTCAACAACTACAACGTTGCCGATGGCCGTTATGAGCAGCGCACCCTGTGGGCGCGGTCGATCATCGACTACCGGATCAACGACAGCACCACGTTGAAAAACACCCTCTATCACCTCGACAGCCAGCGCGACTACCGCAACCTGGAGACCTACCAGTACAACGCCGACAACAGCGCGGTGAACCGCTCGACCGCGTATCAGGTGCGCCATCAGGGCGAGCAGAATGGCAACCAGTTCGAGCTGCGCCACGACGCCAGCGTCTTCGGCCTGGCGACCACCTGGTCTGGCGGCTTCGAATACAAAATCAACAGCACCACCAGTAGCCCACTGCGCGCGGCGGGAAACAGTGCAGTTGATCCAAACCACTTCGACCCGGGGCATTTCTATGCGATCCCGGGCACCCGACCTGGTTTTATCAAGGACAAGACCAACGAGGTCACCACCCGGGCCCTGTTCGTGGAAAACCGCCTGGGCCTCACCGACAAACTGTCGCTGTTGACCGGTCTGCGTTATGACGCTATCGACCTGGATGTCACCAATCACGGCACCGTGACCGCCACCAACCCGCGACACTTCAAACGTAGTTGGGAGCCGTTGACCGGACGCGTTGGCCTGACCTACCAGTTCATCCCCTCAGCGAATGTCTACGTGCAATACAGCACCGCCGCCGAGCAGCCGACAACCACGACCCAGGTGTTCGACGTGTCTACCGGCAAGCAGTGGGAAGTGGGCAGCAAATTCGATTACCTGGACGGCCGTGGCTCGGCCACCGTTGCCGCCTACCGGATCGAGCGCAAGGACTTTGCCGTCACCGACCCACTGGACCCGACCAGCAGCATTCCCGTCGGCGCACAGACATCCCGCGGCATCGAGTTGGCCAGCTCATTGCGCATCACCCCACGGTTGCTGGCCGAAGGCAACTTCGCCTGGGTGGACGCCGAATACGACGAGTCCAACGAGAAGATCGCCAGCGGCGCCGTGGTCTCGCGCAAGGGCAACACCCCGACCAACGTGCCCAAGCGCGTGGGCAACCTGTGGCTGACGTATGACTTCACCGAAGACTGGCAAGGCGGTGTGGATGCGCGGTATGTGGCGCAGGTGTATGCGGATAACGCCAACACCCTGACCGTGCCGACGTACACGTTGTTCGGCACGTTCCTGCGCTACAAGGTGGATCAACACACCTCGGTGACGGGTCGAGTGCGCAACCTGACGAATGAGGTGTATGCCGAGTTTGCGCATGTGTCGCCGGCGTATTACCTGGGGTCGCCAAGGACTTTCGAGTTGGCGGTACAAACCAGGTTCTAACCTGAAATGGGATCAAATGTGGGAGCGGGCTTGCTCGCGAATGCTGAGTGTCAGTCAACCTATTCGGCGACTGATACACCGCATTCGCGAGCAAGCTGAACTGGCCTAATGATTTTGGACACTTCAATCGGGCGCTATGATAGCGCCCAAATCTGAGGTGTTTGGAT
>NZ_JBUZST010000013.1:0-158570 GCF_055407965.1 Pseudomonas sp. B611 | reverse complement strand
AGCAGGCCTCACAGCTACAACGACTACCGGTCGCCGGTCGCGAAGGAAAGGTTGGCGGCATGAACCTTAATCGGTGTCCAAGATTACTTGACCAGTTCAAGCCCGCTCCCACATTTTGATCGTGTTTATTCAGAGAGGTTGGGGGGTGGACCTCGTGACGATGGTTTCCACATCCACCCCACGCGGCAACGTGCCGTACACCCGGCCGGACGATTCGCCGAGGCGGCTGGCGATAAACCCATCACTGACCGCCCCATTGCCCGCCTCCAGCAACAGCTTGGCCTGCAACGCCACGGCGATATCCTCGGTGAGTTGCCGCGCGCGATACTGGATGTCCTGAGTGTCCATAAACGCCGACTTCAACTGTTCGATATGCCGCGCCAACTGCTTGTCACCGTGCCCATCCCCCAGCTCGACAAACAACGCCTCCAACACCCCCGGCTCTTTCGACAGCGCGCGCAGCACATCCAGGCACTGCACATTGCCGGAACCTTCCCACGTCGAATTCACCGGTGCCTCACGGTACAAGCGCGGCAGGATGCTGTCTTCGACATACCCCGCACCGCCCATGCACTCGGCGGCTTCGTTGATCATTGCCGGCGCGCGCTTGCAGATCCAGTACTTGCCCACCGCCGTCACCAGCCGGGCGAACTTGGCTTCCTGTTCATCCCCAAGGTGATCCAGCGCACGGCCCATGCGCATGCTCAGCGCCAGCGCCGCTTCGCTTTCCAGCGCCAGGTCGGCGAGGACGTTTTGCATCAACGGTTGCTCGCTGAGTACACGACCGCCCACCGTCCGATGGGCGCAATGATGGCTGGCCTGGGTGAGTGCCTGGCGCATCAGGGCGCTGGAGCCGACCATGCAATCGAAGCGGGTCATGGCGACCATTTCGATGATGGTCGGTACGCCCCGGCCTTCTTCGCCGATCATCCACGCCAGGGCGCCACGGAACTCCACTTCGCTGGAGGCATTGGAGCAGTTGCCGAGTTTGTTTTTCAGGCGCTGGATATAGAACTCGTTACGCGTGTCATCCGGGCGGTGCCGGGGCAGCAGAAAACAGGTGAGGCCCTTGTCGGTCTGGGCCAGGGTCAGGAAGGCATCGCACATCGGTGCCGAGCAGAACCATTTGTGCCCTACCAGCTCATACGCCTGCCCGGGGCCGCCGGCACCCACCGGATAGGCACGGGTGGTGTTGGCGCGCACGTCGGTGCCGCCCTGCTTCTCGGTCATGGCCATGCCGATGGTGGCCCCGGCTTTATGGGCGATGCCGACGTTGCGTGGGTCGTATTCGGTGTTGAGGATTTTCGGCAGCCAGATGTCCGCCAAGTCGGGTTGCAGCCGCAGGGCCGGCACACAGGCGAAGGTCATGGTCAACGGGCAACCGGTGCCGGCTTCGGCCTGGCTGTGCAGGTAGGTCAAGCCGGCGCGGGCCACGTGGGCGCCCGCCTGCGGATGCGCCCATGGCAGCGATGGCAGGCCGTGCTCGACGGCCGTGCGCATCAGCTCGTGGTAGGCCGGGTGGAACTCCACCAGGTCGATGCGATGGCCATAACGGTCATGGCTGCTGAACTGCGGTTTGTTCTGATTCGCCAGGAACCCGGCCGCCATCAGCGGGCCACCGGCCAGCGCTCCGTAGGCATCCAGGCGTGCCTCGGCCCAGCCGGCGCCAAAGCGTCGCGACCACTCTTGCAAGGGCGCGTCGATGCGGTACAGGTTGGTGCCGTCCAGGGACGGCGGCTGGTTGGTGACGTCGTGGGTTTCGGCGAACTGATGCAGGTTCATGACGGGCCTCCTGGAAAAAAGGCCACGGTCATTGGTGGCCTGAATTTCAGTTAAGCACCGGCACTGCGCTTAAAAAAGTGGCATAGGCGCCTAATGTCCGGCGCTTTCGCCCTCGACCTGGCACAACACACAGCGCTCCAGCACCGCTTGCAACGCCTCGAAACGCACGGGTTTGGCCAGCCGTTCGGTGATCCCGATGCCATGGCAGCGCTCACGGTCTGATGTGTTCAGCGATGAACTCAGGGCGATGACCGGCAGCTCACCGCAGCCGGGCAAGGCACGGATCTGACAACACAACGAAAAGCCGCCTTCCGGCACGTCCAGCAATACCGCCTCGAAAGTCTCCCCCTGCAAGGCCGCCAGCGCCGCAGGGCCGCTGTCCACGGTTTTGACCCGGTAACCGAGCTTGAGCAGCATGCCGCGCACCGCCAACTGCCCGACGCTGTTGTCATCCACCAACAGCACCGCGCAGTCCTGCGGCGCGCGCTGCGGGCCAGGCCCGGCGGCGTTCGGCGCGGACGGCAGTGGCTTAACCTCGACTTCCAACTGGAAGCGACTGCCCTTGCGCGGTTCGGAATGATGGGTCAGGCGCCCACCCAACAACTCGATCAGTTGCCGGCAGATCGCCAGGCCAATGCCCAGGCCGCCGTATTCACGGGTGGTCGAACCGTCGAGCTGGAAGAAGCGCTGGTACAGCGTGGCCTCGTCAAGAAAGGCAAAGCCGATGCCACTGTCGGTGACGATAAAACTCAAGCGCAACGCCCCCGCGCCATCGGGCACACCGACCACGCGCACGCGCACTGCGCCTTGGTGGGTGAACTTGAAGGCGTTATCCAGCAGGCAATCCAGGCACTGGGTCAGCTTGTCTGCATCGCCGGTCACCCGGTCCGGTAGTTCATCCGCCACATCGATGGAAAACGCCAGGCCCTTGCTTTGCGCGCTGGCGCTGAATTGCTGGCGCAAGGTATCGAGCACGCCACGCAGGCTGAACACCTGCGGTTGGGCGGTGAGCCGGCCGGCTTGCAGCTCGGTGAGGGTGAGGATGCCATTGACCATGCGCATCATGTCCCGTGCCGAGCCGGCGGCGGTCTGCTGGTACTGCGCGAGGTCAGCGTCCAGGGGGACGGTTTGCATCAGTTCAAGGGAGCCGATCACGCCGTTCATCGGCGTGCGCAGCTCGTGGGTCAAGGTGGCGAGAAATTCGTCCTTGAGCCGGTTGCTGCGAGCCAGCTGCTGGTTGAGCACTTCGAGTTTCTGGCTGGCGTCGAACAGGATTTGCGCCTGCTGCTCACGCATACCGTTGATGCGATCCGCCAGGGCCAGGGACAGCAGTGCCACCTCGATGGCCGAGCCGATCTGGCTGGCGTACATGGTGAGGAAGACGTTGGGCAGGTAGCCCAATACCATCATGGTATTGACCACCCCACCGAGCAGGAAGGCCGACCAGGCAATGATGAAATACCGCGCCATGCGCTGGCCGCACAGCCAGGCTTTGATCGCGGCAATAAAGATGGTCACGGTGAACACCAGCGCCAGGCCGGTCGCCAGGCGCAGGGCCATGGCGTAGCTGGTCAGCAGCGCCAGCGCCATCACCAACGCACCGCAGGCGGCCAGCGCCAGCAAGATGCGGTCGATCCAACGGCTGTGCTGCGCGGTATGCAGGAAGCTGCGCGCGAACAGGCTGCCGAACAGCGCCGCCGAGCCGATCAGGAACGGCACCGCGGCATTCGTCCACCTCGGACTGTTCGGCCAGAAATACTCCACGGCCACGCCGTTGACCGACAGTTGGTACAAACCGAACGAGGCAATATAGAGGATGTAATAGAGGTAACTGGTGTCGCGCACGCTCAGGTAGATGAACAGGTTGTAGATCAACATGCCCAGCAAGACGCCGTAGATCGCGCCCAACACGTAGAGGCGCAGCGGCTGTTCTTCCAGGTAGGCGGTGCCGGCCCAGAGGGTCAGCGGTGCCTGGATCGAACCTTGGCTTTGCAGGCGCAGGTAGATGGTTTCCTGCTGGTCGGGCACGAAATTGAGCTTGAACAGGTAGTTGCTCTGGCGCACTTCCCGGCTGGAAAACGGCAGCGCACTGCCGGTACGGGTGCTCAGGCGGTAAGCGCCGGTGCTGTCGCTCTGGTACAGGTCCAGGTGATTGAGCGGCGGGTAGGCCAACTCCAGGAACCAGGTGCGTGGCGCGCGGGGATCCTTGGCCTGGTAATGCAGGTCGATCTTGAGCCAGAACACCGAACGCGAATAACCGGCATTGAGGGTGGCTTTGTCGTGGGTCTTGAACTGGGCGGCGTAAGCGGGGGAGCTGACTTCGGCGATGGTGAGGGCGTCGGTGGGGTCTTCGAGCACTTGCATCACTCGGCCCAGGGGCAGGCTTCGCGTGTCCTGGTTAAACCCGATGGCGTTGGCGAGCAGCGGCAACCCGCACAACAGTAAGATCAAAAAATAGCGCATAGAGCCCCAGCGTGGCCTGTCCGGTTATGTCAAAAAGCCCCCATTCCTTTTGAGAAGACGTATACCGGCGATACTGTTAGTAATTTGGATCCACTCTAGCATAGCTGCTAAAGGCCACTAGAGGCCATGTAAATAAATTTTACGAAGGCTCTAGGACAGTACTTTCAGAGCGTTTTTCCGTGTATGGCGAGCGCCAAAAAAGTGCCACACGCGGGGCAAAATTCAACCATCGTCAGACAGCCACGCAAAAAGCGTTTGGTGGTAAGCTCGCGCACCATGAATATCTACAGCTCTCGCCCCGTTGTCCTCTGTCTCTCCGGCCATGACCCCAGTGGTGGCGCCGGCCTGCAGGCAGATATCGAAGCCCTGCTCGCCCAGGGTTGCCATGCGGCTCCGGCCGTCACCGCCCTGACCGTGCAGAACACCGTCAATGTCAGCGATTTCCGCGTGCTCGACCGCGAGTGGGTGCTGGCTCAGGCCAATGCCGTACTGGGCGACTCCGAAGTCGCGGCGGTCAAGCTGGGCATGCTCGGTTCCACCGCCATGGTCGAGACCGTGGTCGAACTGCTGCAGGCGCACCCGCACCTGCCGGTGGTGTGCGACCCGGTGCTGCGCGCCGGTGGCGGTGGCAGCCTGGGCAAGGATGAAGTCGGCTTTGCCATGCGTGAACGTTTGTTCCCACTGTCGCTGATTGCCACGCCAAACCTGCCCGAAGCGCGCATCCTCGCCGAGCTGCCTGACGGCACCGCAGACGAATGCGCCGCGAAGCTGCTGCCGTATATCAGGCACCTGCTGATTACCGGCGGGCATGGCGACGAGCATGAAGTGCACAACCGCCTATATAGCCGCGACGGCACGCAGCAGACCTTCACCTGCCAGCGCCTGCCGGGCAGTTATCACGGTTCGGGCTGCACGCTGGCCAGTGCACTGGCGGGGCGAATCGCCCAGGGCGAAGGCCTGGTCAGCGCCGTGCAATCGGCCCTCAACTACACTTGGCGCACCCTGCGTGACGCCGAACAACTCGGCCAGGGCCAGTTTGTACCGCGCCGGTTGCCGCTGGATTTCTGCTCGTAAGACCAAGGGGCTTGCCCGATGAAACTACGTGGCCTTTACGCCATTACCGACAGCCAACTGTTGGCCGGCAAATTCCTCGCCTACGTCGAAGCGGCGTTGGACGGTGGGGTGACCCTGTTGCAGTACCGCGACAAAAGCAGCGACGAAGCCCGGCGCCTGCGCGAAGCGGAAAAGCTGCGGGAGCTGTGCTCACGCTACAAGACCCAGCTGATTATCAACGACGATGCCGAACTGGCCGCGCGCCTCGGCGTCGGCGTGCACCTGGGCCAGACCGACGGCCCGCTGACGCCCGCCCGTGCGTTGCTTGGCCCCAAGGCGATCATCGGCAGCACCTGCCACAGCCAGATTGAACTGGCCGAACAGGCTGCGAACGAGGGCGCCAGTTACGTCGCCTTCGGTCGCTTCTTCAATTCCAGCACCAAACCCGGCGCCCCGGCGGCCACCGTCGAGATGCTGGCCCAGGCCCGCGCGCGCCTGCAGGTGCCGATCTGCGTGATCGGCGGCATCACCCTGGAAAACGCCGCGCCGCTGGTGGCCCACGGGGCCGATTTGCTGGCGGTGGTCCACGGTCTGTTCGGTGCCGACAGCACCCAGGAAGTCACGCGCCGCGCCCGCGCCTTCAACGCCCTTCTTAAGATTTGATTTCAGAGAGCCCCATCATGTCCCGTTCCGAAACGCTGTTTGCCAATGCCCAGAAACACATCCCCGGCGGTGTGAACTCCCCCGTGCGTGCGTTCAAGAGCGTGGGCGGTACGCCGTTGTTCTTCAAGCATGCCGAAGGCGCCTACGTCACTGACGAAGATGACAAGCGTTATGTGGATTACGTTGGCTCGTGGGGCCCGATGATCCTCGGCCACAGCCACCCGGACGTGCTGGACGCAGTACGCAAGCAGCTGGAACACGGCTTGTCCTATGGCGCACCGACGGCCATGGAAACCGAGATGGCCGACCTGGTCTGCTCGATCGTGCCGTCGATGGAAATGGTGCGCATGGTCAGCTCCGGCACCGAAGCCACCATGAGCGCGATCCGCCTGGCCCGTGGTTTCACCGGCCGCGACAGCATCATCAAGTTCGAAGGCTGCTACCACGGCCACTCCGACAGCCTGTTGGTGAAAGCCGGTTCCGGCCTGCTGACCCAAGGCGTGCCGAGCTCGGCCGGTGTACCGGCTGCATTCGCTAAACACACCCTGACCCTGCCGTTCAACGACATCGCCGCCGTCGAGCAGATGCTCAATGAAGTGGGCCAGGACGTGGCCTGCATCATCGTCGAGCCAGTGGCCGGCAACATGAACTGCGTACCGCCGGCGCCGGGTTTCCTCGAAGGCCTGCGCGAGCAGTGCGACAAGCACGGCGTGGTGCTGATCTTCGACGAAGTAATGACCGGTTTCCGTGTGGCCCTCGGCGGCGCGCAGGCGCACTACGGCGTGACGCCGGACCTGAGCACCTTCGGCAAGATCATCGGTGGCGGCATGCCCGTCGGCTGCTTTGGCGGCAAACGCGAAATCATGCAGCACATCGCGCCGCTGGGTCCGGTGTACCAGGCAGGCACCTTGTCCGGTAACCCACTGGCCATGGCCGCTGGCCTGACCACCCTGCGCCTGATCAGCCGCCCGGGTTTCCATGCCGAACTGACCGACTACACCACGCGCCTGCTCGACGGCCTGCAACAGCGCGCCGACGCCGCCGGTATCCCGTTTGTCACCACGCAAGCGGGCGGCATGTTCGGCCTGTACTTCAGCGGTGCCGACGATATCGTCACCTTTGATGACGTGATGGGCAGCGATGCCGACCTGTTCAAACGCTTCTTCCATCTGATGCTGGAAGGCGGCGTGTACCTGGCGCCGAGCGCCTTTGAAGCGGGCTTCACTTCGATCGCCCATGGCGAAGCCGAGCTGAAATTGACCCTGGATGCCGCCGAGCGCGCGTTCGCTGCCTTGAAATAAGCCCATGCACATTCTGACGCTGCCCGCGGCGGCGTCAGATTTGCTACTTTGCTTACAGACATTTCCTGGTTTTTTCGAGAAATCACCTGCAATCCGGCAGATAACTTGCCCAACCAGCAGAAAAACGAGTAAAGACTTTGTAAGCAGAGGCCTGCTTATTTCATAATGCGCGCTTATTGGATCCCGCGAGGGTCCGCGTGCCCCGTCAGAGGTAAGTCGATTCCCATGAAACGCACCGGCCGCACCCTGGTTCTGGGCTGCCTGTTGCTCCTTCAGCCGCTGCTGGCACATGCACAAGCAGGCGGCAACTCGTTGTTAATCCCAGCGATGGGTCGTTGCACCCTCAATACCCAGCCAGACAGCCAGGCCGAAGCCTTGAGCGCGTGCCAGAAACAGGCCGACGGCGGGGATGCGCAGGCGCAATACGAGTTGGGTGAGTACTTCCACGACAGCAAGAACCCCGCCCGCGACCTCAACAAAGCCTTGAGCTACTTCGAGAAAGCCTCGTTGCAGGGCCATGCTCAGGCGCAATTCGAACTGGGCACCATGTTCTTCAAGGGCGAAGGCGTGCCGGCCAACAACGTCCAAGCGTATATCGTGTTGAAAATGGCGGCGGTCAACGGTGCCGAGGATGCGCTGGATACGGCCGACGAAGTGGCCGAACACATGCAGCGTGATGAGTTGGAAGTGGCGACTCAGGTGCTGGGGCAGATCTTTCGCAATTATCTGCAGGAATTGCAGAGTGCGGATGGGCGTTCGCCGTTTTCACCCTTGCCCTGACCAACCCCTGTGGCGAGGGAGCTTGCTCCCGCTGGGCTGCGAAGCGGCCCCAAAACCATTCACTGATAGTTATCTGACATGCCGCTAAATGGCATTGGGGCCGCTTCGCGCCCCAGCGGGAGCAAGCTCCCTCGCCACAAACGCCCTACTTCTCAGGCATCGGCATCGGAAACGGCATCACATTGCCCATCCCCCGCGCCTCGCTGATCTTCGGCGTGCCCAGGCGCTCGACTTCATCGATGCGCACAATCGAATGCATCGGCACAAAACTGCGTACCACGCCCTCGAACTGAGCCTTGAGCTTCTCTTCGCCCGGATCGACGACCAACTGGGTGCGCTCGCCAAAGACGAACTCCTCCACCTCCAGGAAACCCCACAGATCGCTCTGATAGATCTGCTTGGCGTACATTTCGAACACCTGGCCCTGGTTGAGGAAAATCACCTTATAGATTGGAGCTTCACGTTTGGTCATGGTGGGCGAGCAACACATCGGGGATATAAAAGAGGGCGCGAACTATAGCATGGCACCCGATGCACAACGCTAGGAACCAATGGGCATGCCCCCTATAATGCGCGGTTCTTTACCACCAGTTGACGATCCCCATGGCCAAGAAGCTTTACATCGAAACCCACGGTTGCCAGATGAACGAGTACGACAGCTCGCGCATGGTCGATCTGCTGGGCGAACATCAGGCCCTGGAAGTCACCGCCCGCGCCGAAGATGCCGACGTGATCCTGCTCAATACCTGCTCGATCCGCGAGCGGGCCCAGGACCGTGTGTATTCGCAGCTGGGCCGCTGGCGTGAATTGAAACTGGCCAACCCGGAGATGGTGATCGCCGTCGGCGGTTGCGTGGCCAGCCAGGAAGGCGCCGCGATTCGCGACCGCGCACCCTATGTCGACGTGGTCTTCGGCCCGCAGACCCTGCACCGCCTGCCGGAAATGATCGACGCTGCGCGCATCACCAAGCTGCCGCAGGTTGATGTGTCATTTCCTGAAATAGAAAAGTTCGACCATTTGCCCGAACCACGCATCGACGGGCCGAGCGCCTACGTGTCGGTGATGGAAGGTTGCAGCAAGTACTGCACCTTCTGCGTGGTGCCCTACACCCGCGGCGAAGAAGTCAGCCGGCCGTTTGATGATGTGCTGTCGGAAATCATCCACCTCGCCGAAAACGGCGTGCGTGAAGTGACCCTGCTGGGCCAGAACGTCAACGGCTATCGCGGCCTGACCCATGACGGCCGCCTGGCCGACCTGGCAGAGCTGATCCGCGTGGTCGCCGCCGTCGAAGGCATCGAGCGCATCCGCTACACCACCTCGCACCCACTGGAATTCTCCGACAGCCTGATCCAGGCCCACGCCGACGTGCCGGAACTGGTCAAACACCTGCACTTGCCGGTGCAATCGGGCTCGGACCGCATCCTGTCGGCGATGAAGCGCAACCACACCGCCCTGGAGTACAAATCCAAACTGCGCAAATTGCGCGCGGCGGTGCCGGGTATCTGCATCAGTTCGGACTTTATCGTCGGTTTCCCGGGCGAAACCGAGAAAGACTTCCAGCAGACCATGAAGCTGATCGAAGACGTCGGCTTCGACTTTTCCTACTCGTTCGTCTACAGCCAGCGCCCCGGCACACCGGCCGCCGACCTAGTGGACGAGACCCCGGAAGAACTGAAAAAAGAGCGCTTGAACGCACTGCAACACCGCTTGAATCAGCAAGGGTTCGAGATCAGCCGACAAATGGTTGGCTCGATCCAGCGCATCCTGGTCACCGACTATTCGAAGAAGGATCCGGGCGAGCTGCAAGGGCGCACCGAGAACAACCGAATCGTCAACTTCCGTTGCGATAATCCGACCCTGATCGGCCAATTTGCCGACGTGCACATCGACGCGGCGCAACCGCACTCGTTGCGGGGCTCGTTGATCAACTGATCGCAAAAACCTGAAGACAAATGAAGACCAAATGTGGGAGCTGGCTTGCCTGCGATAGCGGTTCAACAGGCAGCATCTATTTTGGATGTGCCGGCCCTATCGCAGGCAAGCCAGCTCCCACAGGGGTTCTTCATTGGTCTGGAGAGTGAAGCCAGCCCATTTAAGTGCTTTCGCACACCGGCCACTGGCGTTATTCTCTATTTCACCTCAACAGCCAAAGGGCGGCTAAAAGCGACCTTGAACGCACCCATCGTAGAACCCCATCGTTTTCTCCTCGAGCCGTTTGAGGCTCGCCGTTTCGCCAACCTGTGCGGACAGTTCGACGAGCACCTGCGCCTGATCGAACAGCGCCTGGGCATCGAGATCCGCAATCGCGGCAATCAGTTCGAGCTCGTGGGTGAAACCCAGTCCACTAAATCCGCAGAAAACCTGCTGCGCCGCCTCTACCGCGAAACCAAGGGTAGCGAGCTGTCGCCAGAAACCGTGCACCTGTATTTGCAGGAATCGGCTGTGGAAGACTTGGCCAACAACCCAGTAGCCGAAGCCAGCGTGGCCCTGCGGACCAAGAAAGGCATGATTCGCCCAAAAGGCCTGAATCAGCAGAAGTACGTCAAGGCAATCCTCGGTAACGACATCAATTTCGGCATCGGCCCCGCCGGTACCGGCAAGACCTACCTGGCCGTGGCCTGCGCCGTGGATGCCCTTGAGCGCGAGCAAGTGCGCCGCATCCTGCTGGTGCGCCCGGCGGTCGAAGCGGGCGAAAAGCTCGGTTTCCTGCCCGGCGACCTCGCACAGAAAATCGACCCGTACCTGCGCCCGCTCTACGACGCGCTTTACGAGATGCTTGGCTTTGAATACGTGGCCAAGCTGATCGAACGCCAAGTCATCGAGATCGCCCCGCTGGCCTACATGCGCGGCCGCACCTTGAGCAACAGTTTCATCATCCTCGACGAAAGCCAGAACACCACGGTCGAGCAGATGAAGATGTTCCTGACCCGCATCGGGTTTGGCTCCACAGCGATTATCACCGGCGACATTACCCAGGTTGACCTGCCCAAGGGCACCAAGTCGGGCTTGAGCCATGTGATTGAAGTGCTCAAGGACGTGCCGGGCATCAGTTTCACGCACTTCTCGCCCAAGGACGTGGTGCGCCACCCGCTGGTGCAGCGCATCGTCGAGGCCTACGAGCGCTTCGAACACCGTGACGATGGTTTGTCCAAGGACGCTCGCCGCGATGCTTGAGCTAGACCTGCAACTGGCCACCGAAGCGCCCGCCCCCAGTGAAGAGCAGTTCCGCCAATGGTGCGCCCTGGCCCTGCGCCAGCGCACCGCCGACTCGGAGCTGACCATCCGCCTGGTGGACGAGCCCGAAGGCCGCGAACTGAACCACACCTGGCGCCAGAAGGATTACGCGACCAACGTGCTGTCCTTCCCCGCCGACGTGCCCGATGAGTTACTGGATATCCCACTGCTGGGTGACCTGGTGATCTGCGTCGAGGTCGTCGAGCGCGAGGCCAAGGAACAAGGCAAGGCACTGGAAGCCCATTGGGCACATCTGGTCATCCACGGCTGCTTGCATCTCTTGGGTTACGACCATATAGACGATGACGAAGCCGAGGAAATGGAAACACTGGAACAAACGTTGCTTGCTGAATTGGGTCATCCAGACCCGTACGCAGATGACGAAAACTAAGACACTCAACTGAAACAACAAAGGATTTAGAGTAATCGCTATGAGCGAAGACCGATCGAGCAACGGGCAGAAGTCATGGCTGGGTAAACTGACCCAGGCTTTTGCCCACGAGCCGAAAAACCGCCAGGAGCTGCTGGAGCTGCTGCGCGAGGCCCACCAGAACAAATTGCTGGACAGCGAAGCGCTGGCCATCGTCGAGGGCGCCATCCAGGTCGCTGACCTGCAAGTACGCGACATCATGGTCCCGCGCTCGCAGATGATCAGCATCAAGGCCACCCAGACCCCACGGGAATTCCTCCCGGCCGTGATCGACTCGGCGCACTCGCGCTACCCGGTGATCGGTGAAAGCCACGACGACGTCATGGGCGTCCTGCTGGCCAAGGACCTGCTGCCGCTGATCCTCAAGGAGAACGGCGACAACTTCAACATCAAGGACCTGCTGCGCCCGGCCACCTTCGTGCCCGAATCCAAGCGCCTGAATGTGCTGCTGCGTGAGTTCCGCGCCAACCACAATCACATGGCCATTGTGATCGACGAATACGGCGGTGTTGCTGGCTTGGTCACGATTGAAGACGTGCTGGAACAGATCGTCGGCGACATCGAAGACGAGCACGACGTCGAAGAAGACAGCTACATCAAGCCGCTGCCCAGCGGTGACTTCCTGATCAAGGCGCTGACGCCGATCGAGAACTTCAACGAGTTCTTCGACAGCGAATTCTCCGACGATGAATTCGACACCGTGGGCGGCCTGGTGATGAATGCGTTTGGCCACCTGCCAAAACGTAACGAAACCACCGAGATCGGCGCGTACCGCTTCCGCATCCTCAACGCGGACAGCCGTCGTATCCACTTGATCCGCTTGACCCCCATTGCCCGTTAAGGAAGGGGTGGGTCATCAGCTATTTCCTGTGTCGCGTTGCCCCTGAGAGCGGGCCAGGCAAGGCGCAGGCCGCAGGGAATGGCATTCCCTTTTCAAGGCCTGCAACGCAGCATGGCCCGCTCTCAGGGGCAACCCGAAGGGCCGGGCCTGCTGCGGCACAGGGCTGCGTTACTCGTCGTTCATTTGGAAAAACCAAACCACACTCCTCGCGCCTTGCCCTGTGCCGCAGCAGGCCCGGCGCGACACAGGAAATAGCTGATGACCCACCCCTACATGCGCCGTCTGATCGCACCCGGCTGGCCCGGTAATTTGCTGGCCGTGGTGGCCGGCGCCATCACCACCCTGGCGCTGGCGCCGTTCGATCTGTGGCCGTTTGCGCTGATCGCCGTCGGATTGTTCTATATCGGCCTGCGGGAACTGAGCCCACGCCAGGCCCTGGGCCGTGGCTGGTGCTTCGGTTTCGGCCTGTTTGGCGCTGGCACCAGCTGGATCTACTACAGCATCCACCACTTCGGCGGCGCTTCGGTGCTGCTGGCGGGCTTGCTGATGCTGGCGTTTACCGCTGCCATCGCCCTGTTCTTCGCCCTGCCTGCCTGGCTGTGGGCACGCTGGCTGCGCCGCAATGAAGCGCCGCTGGCCGATGCGCTGACTTTTGCGGCCTTGTGGGTCGGCCAGGAAGCGTTTCGCGGCTGGTTCCTCACCGGTTTCCCATGGCTTTACTCCGGTTACAGCCAACTCGACGGCCCGCTGACGGGCCTCGCGCCATTGGGTGGGATGTGGCTGATTTCTTTCGCCCTGGCGCTGACCGCCGCGCTGCTGTGCAACCTGCCGCGCCTGTTGGCGAGCAAGCGCAACGCCTTTATCGGCGCGGGCCTGGTGTTGCTGGTGGCGCCTTGGGCTATCGGCCTGGCACTCAAGCATCACGCCTGGACCACGCCGTCCGGCGCACCGCTGACGGTCGCCGCGATCCAGGGCAACGTCGCACAAAGCATGAAGTGGGACCCCGAGCAGCTCAATGCGCAGCTCGCCCTGTACCGCGACATGAGCTTCGCCTCCAAGCCGGTGGACCTGCTGATCTGGCCGGAAACCGCCGTGCCGGTACTCAAGGAGTCGGTTGAAGGCTACCTGGGGATGATGGGCAAGTTCGCCGCCGACCGGCACAGCGCGCTGATCACCGGCGTACCGATCCGCCAGGAAGTGCATCACCAGAAGCGTTACTTCAACGGCATCACCGTGGTCGGCGAAGGCGAAGGTACTTACCTCAAGCAGAAACTGGTGCCGTTTGGCGAGTACGTGCCACTGCAGGACATGCTGCGCGGGCTGATTGCCTTCTTCGACCTGCCGATGTCGGACTTCGCCCGCGGCCCGGCAGACCAGCCGATGTTGCAGGCCAAGGGCTATCAGATTGCACCGTTCATTTGCTACGAAGTGGTGTACCCGGAGTTCGCCGCCGGCCTTTCCGCCCGCAGCGACTTGTTGCTGACCATCAGCAACGACACCTGGTTCGGCACCTCCATCGGCCCCTTGCAGCACCTGCAAATGGCGCAGATGCGTGCACTGGAGGCCGGCCGCTGGATGATCCGCGCCACCAACAACGGCGTGACCGGCCTGATCAACCCGTACGGGCAGATCACGGCGCAGATCCCGCAGTTTGAGCGCGGGATTCTTTATGGTGAAGTGGTGCCGATGCACAACCTTACGCCGTACCTGCAATGGCGGTCGTGGCCGTTGATTATTGTGTGTGTGCTGCTGTTTGGCTGGGCGCTGTTGGCCGGGCGAATGGCAAAAACCGTCTGACCGCCGAACACAGAACCCATGTGTGAACTGGCTTATGTGGGAGCTGGCTTGCCTGCGATGGCATCACCTCAGTACAACTGATACACCGAGGTGCCTGCATCGCAGGCAAGCCAGCTCCCACAGTTGATCCACTGTGTTGCGGGTTATCAGTAAAAAAGCCGGTAACCCACCTGCCCCACCGCCTCATTGATCAACTGCCCGCTCTGCCAGATCGACTTGAACTCCGGCATCCAGCCGCCCAACGGCCGGGCGTTGTCCACGCCGAGGAAACCGACCGGCCCTGGCACCACGGTGAAGCCGGCCTGCTCAAAGCTCCACACCGAACGCGGCATGTGCCAGGCCTGGGTAACCACCACCACGCGCTTGATGCCTTCGGGCAGCAGAATTTCGGCACTCATCTGGGCGTTTTCCCAAGTAGTACGGCTGCGTTCTTCCTTCCAGCGCACCGTGACACCGAAGTCATCCCTCATCGACACGGCCATCAACTCGGCCTCGCTGGGCGGCGTGCCGTAGTGCAACCCTCCGCTGGTCAACACCGGCAACCCCGACGCCTTGGCCAGACGCGCCGCATAACGCTCGCGCTCAAGCCCGACGCCGGTGGGTTGGTCGGTGCCCCACGCCGGATCGCCGCGCTCGCGCCCCGAACCCAGCACCACAATGGCGTCGGCGCGTTGCGCCAGGGTCGTCCACTCTTCCCGCGCCAACGGCGGCTCTGTCTCCAGAGCGTGAGCGCCCCACTCCACCATCACCGGCAGGCTGATCAGCCACATTCCGCCCAGCCCCAGCGCAAAACAACATCCCGCCAGCCGCGGACGGCTACGACGAAACCACCAGGCAAGCGCCAACAGCAGCAAGAAAATACCGGGCGGCAACAACAATTGTTTGATGAAATAACGAAAAGGCATCGGGCATCTCCAAAGATGCCCGAAGCCTAGATGCAACGGGATTTAGCGACAATCTTTACCAGCACAATTTGAGAAGGTTTACAGATAACGCTGTGCATCACTTGCACCGTACGACCCGTAGCTTTTCCGGGCCGCGAGCGGCAGGCAAGTCTTTCAGCCAAACCACCTTGGCCGAGCGCAAGGAATCCTGAGCAGGCGGGGAGGCCTGTTCATACGATGCGCGGTGGTGATTGGACTCCAGGAAAACCTTGATCAGTTCAAGCTCTGCCTGGCTCAAGCCACGCAACTCCAGCTCCTCAGGCAACTCATCACACAAGCGGCCTGCTGTTTTTGCTGCATCCAATGCACGACCCAAACGGTCGATCAGTCCCTCGTACAACTGCGGTTTCGTTAAAGTTCGCTGCGATTCAGCCATCCCCTCACCTCATTGAAGAAAAGTCTTGCTCCCCAATAAACAGCGTAGCCCCCGTGGCTGCACCTGCCTGGTGCCGCGACAGACGGCCCTGGCTGCGCAATCAGGGTTTCCCTCGATAGAGTGGGGTCATGTATGCTACGGCGCTTCCTGTAACTCCACTTCCCGCAGGGTTTGGGCACGGACGCGCCGCTTTTTGGTGTCGATCATCCTGAACGTTGCACCGAAGAGGATTAGGCCACCCCTATTCAGTTCAAAAGTAGCCATGCACGAACAATATCAGCCCCGTGAAATCGAAAATGCCGCCCAAACCTTCTGGGACGAGCAAAAGTCCTTTGAAGTCAGTGAACAGCCAGGCAAGGAGACTTACTACTGCCTATCGATGTTCCCTTACCCCAGCGGCAAGCTACACATGGGGCACGTGCGCAACTACACCATCGGCGACGTAATCTCGCGCTACCAGCGCATGCTCGGCAAGAACGTCCTGCAACCCATGGGTTGGGACGCCTTCGGCATGCCGGCGGAAAACGCCGCGATGAAAAACAACGTGGCCCCCGCCAAGTGGACCTACGAAAACATCGCCTACATGAAGACCCAGCTGCGCAGCCTGGGCCTGGCGGTGGATTGGTCCCGCGAAGTGACCACCTGCAAGCCGGATTACTACCGCTGGGAACAATGGCTGTTCACTCGCCTGTTCGAAAAAGGTGTGATCTACAAAAAGAGCGGCACCGTTAACTGGGACCCGATCGACCAGACCGTACTCGCCAACGAACAGGTGATCGACGGTCGTGGCTGGCGTTCCGGCGCGCTGATCGAAAAGCGCGAAATCCCGATGTACTACTTCAAGATCACCGCCTACGCGGATGAACTGCTGTCGAGCCTCGACGATCTGCCGGGCTGGCCTGAACAGGTCAAGACCATGCAGCGCAACTGGATCGGCAAGTCCAAGGGCATGGAAGTGCAATTCCCGTACAACGTCGACTCGATCGGCGTTGCTGGCGCACTGAAAGTCTTCACCACCCGTCCAGACACGTTGATGGGCGCGACCTACGTCGCCGTGGCCGCCGAACACCCGCTGGCCACCCAGGCGGCACAGAACAACCCTGAGCTGCAGGCGTTCATCGCCGAATGCAAAGGCGGCAGCGTGGCCGAAGCCGACGTCGCTACCCAAGAGAAAAAAGGCCTGCCGACCGGGCTGTTCGTCGAGCACCCACTGACTGGCGAAAAACTGCCGGTGTGGGTCGCCAACTACGTGCTGATGCACTACGGCGATGGCGCAGTAATGGCTGTGCCGGCCCACGACGAGCGTGATTTCGAGTTCGCCACCAAGTACGCCTTGCCGATCAAGTCGGTGGTGCGCACCAGCTCCGGCGACACCAACCCGGCCCCATGGCAAGACGCCTACGGCGAGCACGGCACCCTGATCAATTCCGGCGAGTTCGACGGCCTGGACTTCCAGGGCGCGTTCGACGCCATGGAAGTCGCCCTGATCAAGAAGAACCTGGGCGCCTCGCGCACCCAGTTCCGCCTGCGCGACTGGGGCATCAGCCGCCAGCGCTACTGGGGCTGCCCGATCCCGATCATCCACTGCGAAACCTGCGGTGACGTGCCAGTACCGGAAGACCAACTGCCAGTCGTGCTGCCGGAAGATGTGGTGCCGGACGGCGCCGGTTCGCCGTTGGCGCGCATGCCTGAGTTCTACGAATGCAGCTGCCCTAAATGCGGCCAGCCTGCCAAGCGTGAAACCGACACCATGGACACCTTCGTCGAGTCCTCGTGGTACTACGCCCGCTACGCCTCGCCGCACTACGAGGGTGGCCTGGTAGAGAAATCCGCAGCCGACCATTGGTTGCCGGTGGACCAGTACATCGGTGGTATCGAACACGCCATTCTTCACCTGCTGTACGCGCGCTTCTTCCACAAGCTGATGCGTGACGAAGGCCTGGTGAGCTCCGATGAGCCGTTCAAGAACCTGCTGACCCAAGGCATGGTGATCGCCGAGACCTACTACCGTCGTGAAGCCAACGGTGCCTACACCTGGTTCAACCCGGCGGACGTCGAACTGGTGCGTGACAGCAAAGCCAAGGTCATCAGCGCCAAGCTGATCTCGGACGGCCTGCCGGTGGAAATCGGTGGCACCGAGAAGATGGCCAAGTCGAAGAACAACGGCGTTGACCCACAGTCGATGATCGACCAGTTCGGCGCCGACACCTGCCGCCTGTTCATGATGTTTGCCTCGCCGCCGGACATGAGCGCCGAATGGTCCGACTCCGGTGTCGAAGGCTCGCACCGCTTCCTCAAGCGCGTCTGGCGCCTGGCGCACGCCCATATCAGCCAGGGCTTGCCGGGCAAACTGGACGTGGCCGGCCTGAGCGACGAGCAGAAAGTCATTCGTCGCAGCACGCACCTGGCGATCCGCCAAGCGAGCCAGGACGTGGGCCAGAACCACAAGTTCAACACCGCCATCGCCCAGGTGATGACGCTGATGAACGTGCTGGAAAAAGCCCCGCAAGCGACCGAACAGGACCGCGCACTGATTCAGGAAGGCCTGGAAACGGTCACCCTGCTGCTGGCGCCGATCACACCGCACATCAGCCACGACCTGTGGAACCGACTGGGCCACGACGGCGCCGTCATTGATGCAGCCTGGCCAAAGCAGGATGACAACGCCCTGGTCCAGGACACACTGCAACTGGTGATCCAGGTCAACGGCAAGCTGCGTGGCCAGATCGACATGCCGGCCAGCGCCAGCCGTGAAGACGTCGAAGCCGCAGCACGCGTCAACGAGAACGTGCTGCGCTTCACCGAAGGCCTGACGATCCGCAAAGTGATCGTCGTGCCTGGCAAACTGGTCAATATCGTCGCCAGCTAAATCGGATCGGGCACGGGGTTCGAACCCCGCGCCGAACAAAACCTTCAGGGCCTCGATAAGGCCCACCTGGTTTCAAGGGGAGCAACACAATGATCAAACGCAATCTGCTGGTGATGGGCCTGGCCGTACTGCTGAGCGCTTGCGGCTTCCAGCTGCGCGGCACCGGCACCAATGACCTGACGATCAAGGAACTGGACCTCAGCGCACGCGACGCCTACGGCGACACCGTGACCCAGCTGCGCCAGGTTCTGGAAAACAGCGGCGTCAAGGTTTATACCGGCGCGACCTACAAGCTGTTCCTGGCCAGCGAGAAAGAAACCCAGCGTAACCTGAGCTACGCCAGCGCCGGCCGCGCGTCCGACATCGAACTGGCCACCGAGCTGACCTTCGAAGTCCGTGGCCGTGATAGCTTGCCGCTGATGGGTGACAAGATCGTCGTCCAGAAGATCGTCAGCCACGACGGCAACAACCTGGTCGGTTCGGACTCCGAGACCATTCAGGTGCGCAAGGAAATCCGTCGCGAACTGGTACAGCGCGTGATGCTGCGTCTGCAAATGCTGACACCGGAAAAACTCGACACCTTGCAGCAAGCCGCCGACAACAAAGCCAAGGCTGACGCCGACGCCCTGAAAGCCGCGCAAGAGTACGAAGACAACACGCCGAAACAATCGCCTGTTGAAGTCCCAGTCGAGTAAGCCAGACGGGGCGCCCCAAGCGCCCCGTTCGCCCCGCCTATGAAACTCGCCCCCGCCCAACTCGCCAAACACCTGCAAGGTGGCCTTGCGCCTGTCTATATCGTCAGCGGTGATGACCCGCTGCTATGCCAGGAAGCTGCCGACGCCATCCGCACTGCCGCGCGCCAGCAAGGCTTCGATGAACGCCAGGTGTTTGCCGCCGACGCCAGTTTCGACTGGGGCACGTTGCTGCAAGCTGGGGCGAGCATGTCGCTGTTCGCCGAGAAACGCCTGTTGGAACTGCGCTTGCCTTCGGGCAAGCCCGGCGACAAAGGCGCGGCCGCCTTGATGGAATACTGCTCACGCCCGGCCGAAGACACGGTGCTGTTGATCAGCCTGCCCAAGCTCGACGGCAGTGCGCAGAAAACCAAGTGGGGCAAGGCGTTGGTGGAGGGTCCGCAGACCCAGTTCATCCAGATCTGGCCGGTGGACAGCAATCAGTTGCCGCAATGGATTCGTCAGCGCCTGTCCCAGTCGGGGCTGTCGGCGACGCAAGACGCTGTGGAGCTGATTGCCGCGCGGGTAGAAGGCAACTTGCTGGCGGCCGCCCAAGAGATCGAGAAGCTCAAGCTGATGGCCGAAGACGGGCAGATCACCGTCGAAACCGTGCAAGGCGCGGTGGCTGACAGCGCACGGTTTGACGTCTTCGGGTTGGTGGATGCGATCCTCAACGGCGAACCTGCCCACGCCTTGCGCATGCTCGAAGGCCTGCGCGGCGAAGGCGTGGAGCCACCGGTGATTCTCTGGGCCCTGGCCCGTGAGCTGCGGGTGCTGGCCAATATTGCTCTGCAATACAGCCAGGGCACGCCGCTGGACAAGTGCTTCAGCCAGGCCCGGCCACCGGTGTGGGACAAGCGCAAACCCCTGATGAGCAAAGCCCTGCAACGGCACTCGGCGCAACGCTGGGCGCAACTGTTGCTGGAAGCCCAGCGCATCGATGCACAGATCAAGGGCCAGGCGGCGGGTTCGCCGTGGATGAGTTTGAGCCGCTTGTCGCTGTTGATGGCCGGCCAGCGCCTGACGCTTCCCGCCGAATAATCCCTCCCAGTCACCGCATTCCCCTGTGGGAGCTGGCTTGCCTGCGATAGCGGAGTATCAGTGCCGGAGATGCAAGCTGGTCCACCGCTATCGCAGGCAAGCCAGCTCCCACATTATTAACCGTGCCCACTTTATAGTGTGAAAACGCCTACATATCGCAGGGCTTTACATGCGCACAACTTCGGCAGATGATTTGCACCGTTTCAACCACCCAACGAGAGTACACACCATGAGCAAAAAGCCATCCAAGCATGGCCCCAACAAGGCCAAATCCATCATCGCCCAGCCACTGTTCCGCAGCCGTCAAGAACGCGCCGGCAAGGGCAAAGGCAGCTACCGCCGCGAAGCCTTCCAGTCTAATAGCTGGGAGGCTTCTTACTTTCTGGCTGCCTGAAGGCAAGCGCCCCTTTGGCATGATAAGGTCTGCACCTGATTTGTAATCCCTGGACCTGTGCATGCCCTCTTGTCTCTCCCGTCGTTGGCACCTTCGCCAATTGATCGCTGCCTCCAGCCTCATTCTGCTCGTCGCCTGTGCGGAGAAACCTACCGCCGCCGACGCTCAACCCCTGCCCAAACTCCAGACCGCTCCAGTCGTGGCCCCCGCTGTCGTGGCGCCCCTGGCCGTGGACAACCTGGATATCCAGCCGACCCAGACCTTCGCCGAATGGCAGGCCGGGTTTCGCGAACAAGCCATGAAAGCCGGGATCACCCCCGCCGTTTTTGACAATGCCTTTGCCAACGTCACGCCAGACATGGCCGTTATCCGCGCCGACCGCAGCCAGCCGGAATTTTCCCGGCCGGTGTGGGAATACCTCAACGGCGCCCTGTCGCCGCTGCGTGTGCGCAATGGCCAGGCGCTGCTGATCAAGTACGCCGACATCCTGCAACGCATCGAGGAACGTTATGGCGTGGATCGCCAGGCCTTGGTCTCGGTGTGGGGCATGGAAAGCAACTTCGGCCAGTTCCAGGGCAACAACTCGGTGATCCGCTCCCTGGCGACCCTGGCCTACGAAGGCCGTCGCCCGGCGTTTGCCCAGGCGCAATTGCTGGCGGCGCTGCAAATCATCCAGCATGGCGATATCCAGGCCGACCAGATGAAAGGCTCCTGGGCCGGCGCCATGGGCCAGACCCAGTTCATCCCGACCACCTACAACACCCACGCCGTGGACTTCGATGGCGACGGTCGCCGCGATATCTGGAACAGCCCGGCCGACGCCCTCGCCTCCACCGCGCACTACCTGCAAAGCTCCGGCTGGCAGAAAGGCCAACCGTGGGGGTTTGAGGTCGATCGACTGCCGGCAGGCTTCGATTACGCCTTGGCCGACGGCGGTGTCCGCAAGACCGTCGCCGACTGGCTGAAACTGGGCATCCAACTGCCACCCGGCGCGAGCATGCCGCCGAACGTAGACCAGCTATCCGCTGCCCTGCTGCTACCTGCGGGTTATCGTGGGCCGGCATTCCTGGTGCTGGATAACTTCCGCGCGATCCTCAAGTACAACAACTCGTCGTCCTACGCGCTGGCGGTCGGCCTGCTATCGGAGCGATTTGGCGGCGGTGGTGTGATTCGTGGCGATTGGCCGAAGGATGAACTGCCGCTGAGTCGTTCCCAGCGCATCGACTTGCAGACCGTGCTGAACGCCAAGGGCTATGAGGCCGGCAACCCGGACGGGATTATCGGCGCCAATACGCGCAAGGCGATTCGGGCGGCGCAGCAGTCGTTGGGTTGGCCGGCGGATGGGTATCCGACGGTGAAGTTGCTGGAGTCGTTGCAAAACCGCTAGATCTGCTTATGGCCACTACCGCTATCGCAGGCAAGCCAGCTCCCACAGGGGAATGCATTCCAAATGTGGGAGCTGGCTTGCCTGCGATGACGCCATCACCAGCAACAATTATTTAAAGACCACATCCTGCTCCAACACCAACCGCTGCTCCCCCGCATCCAACCGCACCAACGCGCCCATCGGCAGTGTCAGGTTCGGGTCGCAATGCCCACTGCGCCACCCAGCCAGCACCGGAATGCACAACGGCTCGAAGGTCTGCTTGAGCAAACGCTCCAACGCCGCCGGGTCCACCCCTGCAACATCCCCCACCAAAACGCCGGCAACCTGGGCCAGCTTGCCCGCCAGGCGCAGATGCGTGAGCAAGCGGTCGATGCGGTAGATCGGCTCGTTGACGTCTTCGATCAACAGGATGATGCCTTCGGCGTCGATTTCAAAGGGCGTGCCCATCACTGCCGCAATCATCGACAGGTTGCCCCCCAGCAAGCGCCCACAGGCGATGCCTGGCGCAATTGTGGTCAACGGGTAGGCCACCGGGTGCGCCAGCACGCTGCCGGCGCCGAGATCGCCGCGCAGCATGCTGAGCAGGGAAGACTCGGTCGGTGGTTGCTTGTCGCCCAACAGGTCGGCGTTGAGCATCGGCCCGTGGAAGGTCACAAAACCGGCGTAGCGGCTAATCGCAAGATGCAGAGCGGTGATGTCGCTATAGCCGACGAACGGCTTGGGGTTGTGCCGTAGCAGGTCGAAATCCAGGCGATCGAGCAGGCGTGGCGTGCCGTAGCCGCCGCGCAGGCAGAAGATGGCGTCGATATCAGGGTTGGCGAAGGCGGCGTGGAGGTCGTCGAGGCGGGTTTTATCGCTGCCGGCGAGATAGCCGTCGCGCTCGTAAACACCGGGGAAGATGCGCAGCTCATAGCCACGGGAACGCATCCACTGGCCGGCTTTTTCGACGTCCAGAGTGGCCGGGCCGGCAGGGGCGATCAGGGCGATGGTGCCTTCTGATCGCAAGGCAGGTACGGCAATGCTCATCCACAATTCTCCCTGACTAATGCATAACGAAATGTGGGAGCGGGCTTGCTCGCGAAAGCGCAGTGTCAGTCAATAAATCAGGTGACTGAACCACCGCTTTCGCGAGCAAGCCCGCTCCCACATTGGATTTGCGGCGTTGCGTAAATCTATATCAGGAAACCAGGCTCGCCTTGACCAGCTTGGCCTGTTCGTCAGCGTGGTACGACGAACGTACCAATGGGCCCGACGCGACGTTCTTGAAGCCCATCTTGTAACCTTCCTCGGCGAACCAGGCGAAGGTGTCCGGGTGCACAAAACGCTGCACCGGCAAGTGGCTGCGGGACGGTTGCAGGTACTGGCCCAGGGTCAGCATGTCGATGTCGTGTTCGCGCATGCGCTTCATGACTTCGATGACTTCTTCGTCGGTCTCGCCCAGGCCCAGCATCAGGCCGGATTTGGTCGGGATGTGCGGCATCATCTGCTTGAATTTCTGCAGCAGGGTCAGCGACCACTGGTAGTCCGAACCCGGACGCGCGGCCTTGTACAGGCGCGGAACGGTTTCCAGGTTGTGGTTGAACACATCCGGCGGCTCGGCGGCGGTGATTTCCAGGGCGACGTCCATGCGGCCACGGTAGTCCGGCACCAGGGTTTCGAGCATCACGTTCGGCGACAGCTTGCGGATCTCGCGGATGCAGTCGGCAAAGTGCTGGGCACCGCCGTCACGCAGGTCGTCGCGGTCTACCGAGGTGATCACCACGTACTTGAGGCGCAGGTCGGCGATGGCGATGGCCAGGCTTTCCGGCTCGTTGACGTCCAGTGGCTTCGGCCGGCCGTGGCCCACGTCGCAGAACGGGCAACGACGGGTGCAGATGTCACCCATGATCATGAAGGTGGCGGTGCCGCCGGAGAAGCACTCGCCCAGGTTCGGGCAGGAGGCTTCTTCGCACACGCTGTGCAGCTTGTGCTTGCGCAGCAGGGCCTTGATACGGTCGACTTCCGGCGAAACCGGGATACGCACGCGGATCCAGTCGGGTTTCTTCGGCAGTTCGGTGGTCGGAATGATCTTCACCGGGATGCGTGCAACCTTCTCGGCGCCGCGCAGCTTGACGCCGGCTTCCACCTTGGCACGCGGGGCCGGGGCCGGACGATCGGTAACGTCCACCGTCGGGATCATGGTTTGCACTGCATCAGTAGTCATAATCAGTCGATTCCGCCCGTAAGGGTCGTCTGCTCAGCATAGTCGAGGTGTTTGACGAGCTGCGCACGCAGCCGGGCACTAACCTCGGCAAATTTAATCGGTGTGGCGTGGTCGCTCAGTTGGGTCATCGCCAGCCCGGCATAGCCGCACGGGTTGATCCGACGAAACGGCGCCAGGTCCATGTCTACGTTCAGGGCCAGGCCGTGAAAGGAACAACCGTGGCGAATGCGCAGCCCCAGGGAGGCGATTTTCGCGCCATCCACGTACACGCCAGGTGCATCGGGCTTGGCCGCGGCGGTCACGCCGTAGCTGGCCAGCAGCTCGATCAGGCATGTCTCCATGCGGCTGACCAGGTCGCGTACGCCAAAACCCAGCTTGCGCACATCCAACAATAGGTATGCGACAAGTTGTCCTGGGCCATGGTAAGTCACTTGGCCACCTCGGTCGACCTGCACCACCGGAATATCCCCCGGCAACAGCAGATGCTCAGCCTTGCCGGCCTGGCCCTGGGTGAACACCGGCGGGTGCTCCACCAGCCAGATCTCGTCCGGGGCCGAGGTACCGCGCTCGTTGGTGAACCGCTGCATGGCATGCCAGACCGGCTCGTAGGCCATCTGGCCGAGCTCGCGAAAGCCCAGGACGCCTGACATCACAGCACCATGTGCACGAAGCCGGTGGCCCGCAGTTCGCTGTTGATGTCGTAGAGCTGGTCTTGACCGGTCGCAACGATGTGCAACTGGATCGTAGTGTATTTACCGTTGGTGCTCGAACGCTCGTCCACTCGGTTGTCGTTGATCGTCGCGTGTTTGCGCACGATTGCGATGATGGTGTCTTTGTTGCCCACGCCGGTATCGCTGATCACTTTGACGGGATAATCCGTCACTGGGAATTCGATCTTTGGCGCCTTTACTTCGGTATCGGTCATGGCGTAACGGCCTCGTAAGCGTAAGCCGTGGCGACGGGCAAAGCCCCGCGTCGGATCAACGCGGGGCTTTGCAGGTGCACACTTATCAGTTGAACAAGCTGTAGAAGAATAGACGGATGCTATCCCACACGCGGCGGAAGATACCACCTTCGTCGACGGCGTCCAGCGCGATCAGGTCGGCGCTGTGCACCACCTTGTCGTCCAGCTTCACTTCGACCTTGCCGATCACGTCACCCTTGGCGATTGGCGCAATCAGTTGCGGGTTCATGGTCATGCTGGCAGCGAGCTTTTTCAGCTGGCCTTTAGGCATGGTCAGGGTCAGGTCTTCAGCCAGGCCGGCCTTGACTTGGGAAGTCGCGCCTTTCCACACCGGCGCGGTCGCCAGCTCAGCACCCTTCTGGTAGAAGGTCTGGGTTTCGAAGAAGCGGAAACCGTAGGTCAGCAGTTTTTGCGTCTCGGCCGCACGGGCCTGCTCGCTGTTGGTGCCGAAGACCACGGCGATCAGGCGTTGGCCGTCACGTACGGCGGACGACACCATGCAGTAGCCAGCTTCGTCGGTGTGGCCGGTTTTCAGGCCATCGACGGTCTTGTCACGCCACAGCAGCAGGTTGCGGTTAGGCTGCTTGATGTTGTTCCAGAAGAATTCTTTCTGGGAGTAGATCGCGTAGTGCACCGGGTCGACACGGATGATCGCGCGCGCCAGGATCGCCATGTCGTGAGCCGACGAATAGTGCTCAGGGTTTGGCAGGCCGGTCGGGTTCATGAAGTGGCTGTTGGTCATGCCCAGGTCAGCCACGGTTTTGTTCATCATGTCGGCGAAGGCGTCTTCGCTGCCGGCGATGTGCTCGGCCAGGGCCACGCTGGCGTCGTTGCCGGACTGGATGATGATGCCGTGCAGCAGGTCGCTCACGGTCACTTGCGAACCGACCTTGATGAACATCCGCGAACCGCCGGTGCGCCAGGCGTTTTCGCTGACGGTCACCGGGTCGTTTTCGCCGATCTGGCCGCGACGGATTTCCAGGGTCGCGATGTAGGCGGTCATCAGCTTGGTCAGGCTGGCTGGAGGCAGACGCTGGTCACCATTGCTCTCGACCAGCACGTTGCCGCTGGCGGCATCCATGAGGACCCAGGCCTTGGCGGCCAGTTGCGGGGAAGCCGGCACCATTTCAACCGCCCAGGCGGCCGGGGTGATGATCAGCGAAAGGAGCAGGCACGTGCGTTTGGCTAAGGAGGTGATGTTCATCCGTCTCTCGAAATTGCTTATGGAAACTTGCCCTCGCGGGCAAAACTTATTCAGACAGGCCGTTGCCAGACTGTCGCGTGTTCGGTTGCCCGCTCACCCCTTGCCCCTGGGTTTTATTGTTCAACGAGCCAACAACCAGGGTTCAAGCCCACATTCGTGCCGGAACCTTAAATCTTTTGTTATTCAGCGGTGACCACGCTGGGTTGCCCCAGGTTGGCCATGCGCACGCTGTTCTGCACTTGTGCGACTTCACCCGGCGTGCCGATCGGCCCCATGCGTACACGGTGCAGGGTCTGCTGGTTACGCACGATGGAACTGATAAAGACTGGCGCGCTGACCATGCCGCTGAGTTTCGACCTTAACAGCTCTGCCGCGTCCGGGTTGGCGAAAGCGCCGACCTGCAGGTATTGCCCGCCCGCCATCGAAGCCCCCGGCGCGGCACGCGGCACCACCACGGTATCCGGTGCGTGCTGTTGCGGTGGCGGCGTCCACTGTTCGATCTTGCCGGCCGACGCGTTCACCTGCGGCTGCTGGCTGGTCGGCTCGTTGAGCATCAACGGTGCCGGCTTGCCGCGCTGGGCCCAGTATTGCGCCGGGTCGATACCTTCGACCTTGACCCGCGCCGTGCCGGTTTCGGCATAGCCGAGTTTCTTCGCCGCGGCGTAGGACAAGTCGATGATGCGATCGGAATAGAACGGCCCACGGTCATTGACCCGCAGGATCACCGTGCGGTTGTTGTCCAGGTTGGTCACCCGTACGTAGCTGGGCAGCGGCAGCGTCTTGTGCGCCGCGCTCATGCCGTACAGGTCATACACTTCGCCGTTGGCGGTGTTCTGGCCGTGGAACTTGGTGCCGTACCAGGACGCCGTGCCCGATTGCACGTAGGTCTTGGACTCTTGCAGCGGGAAGTAGCTCTTGCCCAGCACGGTGTACGGGTTGGCCTTGTACGGCCCGGTGTGCAGGGTTGGCGTGGCATCCGGGATCTTCGACACATCGACATCCCACCACGGCGCGCCATCTTTGTGCGCGCGGTTGATGTCCAGGCCCGGCTGGGAACGGACTACCGCCCCCCCGGACTTCTGCGCCGGACCACGGCTGGTGGAGCAACTGACTACCAACAAGGACAACGCGGCAAACGCCACCAGCTTGAGCGGTTTTTTGATCGGCGATACCCGCATTACTTGTTGCCCCGTGCTTGGACCAGCATGTCTGACAGCTGATGTACGGCCATGGCGTACATCACACTGCGGTTATAACGCGTGATTGCGTAGAAATTCTTCAGGCCCATCCAGTATTCAGGGCCGTTTTCGCCTTCGAGACGGAACGCCGTCACCGGCATGTCATCGCGTGGCGCATTCTGACTCGACCACCCCAACGCCCGCAACTCCCCGACCGTCTTGACCGGTTCGATGCCCTGGGTGAGGCCTTCATCGGCGCGATCCCCGGCCACATCGGCGCGGATCACCACCGGTTCGCCCGCAACCCAGCCGTGGCGCTTGAAGTAGCTGGCGACACTGCCGATAGCGTCGTCGGGATTGCTCCAGATATTGATATGGCCGTCGCCGTCAAAGTCCACCGCATAGGCGCGGAAGCTGCTTGGCATGAACTGCGGCAAGCCCATCGCACCTGCGTAGGAGCCCTTGAGGGTCAAGGGATCGACCTGCTCTTCGCGGGCGAGCAAGAGGAATTCGCGCAGCTCCTTGCGGAAGAACTCGGCGCGCGGCGGGTAATCGAAACCCAGGGTCGACAAGGCGTCGATCACCCGGTAACTGCCGGTGTTGCGCCCGTAAAAGGTTTCAATGCCAATGATGGCGACGATCACCTGGGCCGGCACCCCGTATTCCTGCTCGGCGCGGGCCAGTACCGCCTCGTGCTGGCGCCAGAAATCCACACCCCGCGCTACGCGGGCGTCGGTGAGGAACATCGGGCGATATTCCTTCCATTGCTTCACCCGTTCAGCCGGGCGGGAGATGGCGTCGAGGATCGCCTGCTTTTTCTGCGCCTCGCGAAACACGCCCATCAGCTGTTCACCGGCGAAACCGTAGTCGCGGGTCATTTCACCGACAAATTCGGCGACCTGGGGTGAACCATCGTAGTCACCGGCCTGCGCCTCTTGCGTTGCGCCCAGCAGGCCAATCAGGCCCATCCAGGACGCGTGCCGAGTCGCCCAGCCGCGCATTACTTGCATTGACATCTTCACCTTATTCAAACCTGTGCGATCCATTTGCGATGCGTATGAATCGACATCAAAACCCCAAACGCTGACAGCAATGTCACCAGCGAAGTTCCGCCGTAGCTAATGAATGGCAACGGCACCCCAACCACCGGCAGCAGGCCACTGACCATACCGATGTTGACGAAAACGTAAACAAAAAAAGTCATGGTCAGGGCGCCGGCGAGCAATTTGCCGAACAGCGTCTGCGCCTGGGCGGTGATCACCAGCCCGCGACCAATCAACAACAGATAGATCAGCAACAGCGCGCAAATGCCCACCAGGCCGAACTCTTCGCCCATCACCGCAATAATGAAGTCGGTGTGGCTCTCCGGCAGGAAGTCCAGGTGCGACTGGGTGCCCAGCAGCCAGCCCTTGCCAAATACGCCGCCGGAACCGATGGCGGCTTTCGACTGGATGATGTTCCAGCCGGTGCCCAGCGGGTCGCTTTCCGGGTCGAGGAACGTGAGGATCCGCTGCTTCTGGTAGTCGTGCATAAAGAAGAACCACATGGCCACGGCCACCGGCACGGCGGCGGCGAGCACGCTGAGGATCCAGCGCCAGCGCAAGCCGCCCATGAACAGCACGAACGCGCCGCCCGCGAGGATCAGCAACGAGGTGCCAAGGTCCGGCTGGCGCACGATCAGGATGAACGGTATGCCGATCAGGATCAGGCTCACGCCCACATGCTTGAGCTGTGGCGGCAAGGTGCGCTTGGACAGGTACCAGGCGATGGTCGCCGGCATCAGGATCTTCATGAATTCCGACGGCTGGAAGCGGATCACCCCCGGAATGTTGATCCAGCGGGTCGCGCCCATGGCGTTGTGACCCATCACGTCCACCACCACCAGCAACAACACGCCGGCGACGTAACCGAGGGGCACCCAGCGCGCCATGAAACGCGGCTCCAACTGGGCGATCACCACCATCGACAACAGGCCCAGGCCAAACGACGAGGCCTGCTTGATCAGCAGGTCCCAGTTCTTGCCGCTGGCCGAATAGAGGACGAACAGGCTGCCGGCCGCCAGGGTCAGCAGCAGGATCAGCAACGGACCGTCGATGTGCATGCGTTGCAGCAACGTCGCACGGCGACGCATCACATCCTCGCTGGAGAGGATGCGGTCAAAATTACTCTTCACTGGCCGTAACCTCGGTGCTTGAAGGGGGGCCGCCATATTCGGGCTTGAGCCTGCCGTCGTCGGCCAACAGCCAGGCGTCCATGATCTGGCGCACCACCGGGGCCGCGACGCCGGAGCCGGACTCGCCGTTCTCGACCATCACCGCCACCACGATTTTCGGGTCGTCGGCCGGCGCAAAGCCGACAAACAAGGCGTGGTCACGGTGGCGTTCCTGAACCTTGGTGCGGTCGTACTTCTCGCCCTGCTTGATCGCCACCACCTGGGCGGTACCGCTCTTGCCGGCAATGCGGTACTGCGCGCCAATCGCCGCCTTGCGCGCGGTGCCACGGGCGCCGTGCATCACTTGCTGCATGCCGTGATTGACCTTGGTCCAGTCCGACGGGTCGCGCAGCACAATGTCGGGTATCGGGTTGTCGTCCACCGGCTTCTCGCCTTCGATGGTCTTGGCCAGGTGCGGACGGTTCCAGATGCCCTTGTTCGCCACCAGCGCCGTGGCCTGGGCCAGTTGCAGCGGCGTGGCCTGCATGTAGCCCTGGCCGATCCCGAGGATCAGGGTTTCACCCGGGAACCACGCCTGGCGACGGGTCGCGCGCTTCCATTCCCGCGACGGCATCAGGCCTGGGGATTCTTCGAACATGTCGAGGGAGACTTTCTGACCGAGGCCGAACTTGCCCATGTAGGCAGACAAGCGGTCGATCCCCAGCTTGTGGGCCAGGTCGTAAAAATAGGTGTCGTTGGAGCGCATGATCGCGGTGTCCAAATCGACATAACCGTCACCGGAGCGGTTCCAGTTACGGTATTTGTGATCGTAGTTGGGCAGCATGTAGTAGCCCGGGTCATACACCCGGCTGGAGGCCGTGACGACGCCTGCGTCCAGGCCGGCAATCGCCACCGCTGGCTTGATCGTCGAACCCGGCGGATACAAGCCGCGCAGCACGCGGTTGAACAGCGGCCGGTCGATGGAATCGCGCAACTCGGCGTAGGCCTTGAAGCTGATGCCGGTGACGAACAGGTTAGGGTCGAAACTCGGCTGGCTGACCATCGCCAGCACTTCGCCCGTGCTCGGGTCCAGTGCCACGACGGCGCCACGCCGCCCGCCCAAGGCCATCTCGGCAGCTTCCTGCAGCTTGATGTCCAGGCTCAGCACGATGTCCTTGCCCGGCACCGGGTCGGTGCGCTTGAGCACCCGCAGCACACGGCCACGGGCGTTGGTCTCGACTTCTTCGTAACCCACCTGGCCGTGCAACTCGGGCTCGTAGAAACGCTCTACACCGGTCTTGCCAATATGGTGGGTGCCGCTGTAGTTCACCGGATCAAGGGTCTTCAGCTCTTTCTCGTTGATCCGCCCCATATAGCCTACAGAGTGAGCAAAGTGCGGCCCTTGCGGGTAATGCCGCACCAACTGCGCCACCACTTCCACACCCGGCAAACGGAACTGGTTCACCGCGATCCGCGCGATCTGCTCTTCCGTCAGCTCAAACAGAATCGGCACCGGCTCGAATGGCCGGCGCCCCTGCTTCATGCGCTTTTCGAAGATCACCCGATCTTCCGGGGTCAGCTGCAACACCTCGACGATCACATCGAGGACCTGCTGCCAGTCGCCGGAGCGTTCACGGGTCATGCTCAGGCTGAAGCTGGGCCGGTTGTCCGCAACCACCACGCCATTGCGGTCGAAAATCAGGCCACGGGTCGGCGGAATCGGCTGCACATGCACCCGGTTGTTTTCCGACAATGTGGAGTGATAGTCGTACTGGATCACCTGCAGGAAATACAGACGGGCGATCAACACCCCAATCAGCCCCACCACCAGAAAAGCGCCGAACACGACCCGCGCGCGTACCAGACGTGCGTCTTTCTCGTGGTCCTTGATGCGGATCGGCTGGGTCATCGGGAGGGGCGCAGACTATTTGTGGTAAGGGTGCCCGGACAGAACTGTCCAGGCGCGATACAGCTGTTCACCGATCAGAATCCTTACCAACGGGTGCGGCAACGTGAGCGCCGACAGCGACCAGCGCTGGTCCGCCCGCGCACAGACTTCCTGCGCCAGCCCTTCGGGGCCGCCGACCATGAAGTTGACCGTGCGCGAATCCAGGCGCCAGCGATCCAGTTCCACCGCCAACTGCTCGGTGCTCCAGGGTTTGCCGTGCACTTCCAGGGTGACGATGCGCTCGTTGGGGCCGACCTTGGCCAACATGGCTTCGCCTTCCTGACGGATAAAGCGTGCCACGTCGGCATTCTTGCCCCGGGTGTTGAGCGGTATCTCTACCAGTTCCAGCGACAGCTCAGCGGGCAGACGCTTGGCATACTCGTGCCAGCCTTCTTCCACCCACTTGGGCATGCGTGAACCGACAGCAATCAGACGCAGGCGCACAGCCGTTCCTTATTCCTGG
This sequence comes from Pseudomonas sp. B611, assembly GCF_055407965.1. Taxonomy (NCBI): domain Bacteria; kingdom Pseudomonadati; phylum Pseudomonadota; class Gammaproteobacteria; order Pseudomonadales; family Pseudomonadaceae; genus Pseudomonas; species Pseudomonas sp. B611. Next base: position 126,372 of record NZ_JBUZST010000013.1, on the reverse strand, counting down.
TCTTTGTTGAGCTTGTCGAAGTGCGCGTGGCCCACTTCCGGGCTGTGGTGCTTGCCATCGGCGGCACGGCTCTGCTCGGCGCCTTTCCACAGACGCTCCAGGTCGTAGAACTGACGGGCGTTGGAGGTCATCATGTGAACGATCACGTCGTCCATGTCCAGCAGCACCCAGTCGCTGTCGCCCTTGCCTTCTTCACCCAGCGGCTTCACGCCTTGGGCTTTGACGGCTTCGCGGACTTTATCCAGCATCGCGCCGATCTGACGGTTCGAGGTACCGGTAGCGATGATCATGAAGTCGGTGATGCTTTGCTTGTCACGCACGTCCAGCACCTGGATGTCCTGGGCCTTGACGTCTTCCAGGGCCGCCACGGCGACTTTTACCAGCTCTTCGCCAGCCAGTTCTGGGCCAACGTGGGCTTCAACTGGCAGCGGCGCGCTTTTGAAGGTGCCTTTGCGCTTAACTTTGCTTACGTCTTTGTTCGTCATATAAAACTCGTTTTGCTCGTATGTTCGGGCGCTCGCTGTACGAATGTTCGTACGTTCAAGCGCGCCTTTTCAGTTCGACGCACGGTAAAGCCCGTGCGCATCGATGTAGGCCAGGACCGCGTCAGGCACCAGGAAACGTACCGACTTACCGCTGGCCAGCAGTTGACGGATCTGGGTGGCGGACACCGCAAGCGGGGTCTGCCAGACGAATGCAATATTCCCGTTCGGCCCGGTCAGGGCCAAGGGGTCACTTACCGACCGCGCGGCCAGCAGGTTGCGCAAGGCATCCGGCGGTTCGCTGTCGGCATCCGGGCGTTGCAAAACCAGGATGTGGCAATGCTGGAGGAGTTCCTCCCAGCGATGCCAAGAGGGCAGGCCGCAAAAAGCGTCCCAGCCCAAAAGCAGAAACAACTGGTCATCCGCGGCCAACTCGGCGCGCATCAGCTCCAGGGTGTCAACAGTGTAGGACGGTTTATCGCGCTTGAGTTCGCGGTCGTCCACCACCAGGGGTGCGATGCCTTCCACCGCCAGGCGCACCATTTCCAGGCGCTGCTGTGGCGACACTTGCGGCGTATCGCGATGGGGCGGCCGGGCGTTGGGCATCACGCGCAGTTCATCCAGCGCGAGGGCATCCGCGACTTCCAGGGCACTGCGCAAATGGCCGATGTGCACGGGGTCGAAGGTACCGCCGAGCAGCCCGATGCGTTTACCCATCAAGTGCGCACATGACCGTCGCCGAACACCACGTACTTCTCGCTGGTCAGGCCTTCCAGGCCAACCGGGCCGCGGGCGTGCAGCTTGTCGGTGGAAATACCGATCTCCGCCCCCAGGCCGTACTCGAAGCCGTCGGCAAACCGCGTCGAGGCGTTGATCATCACCGAAGCGGAGTCCACTTCGTTGAGGAAACGCCGCGCATCGCTGAAATGCTCGGAGACAATGGCGTCGGTGTGCTTGGAGCCGTAGGTATTGATGTGCTCGATGGCCTCGTCCAGGTCATCGACGAGCTTGATCGACAGGATCGGCGCGGTGTATTCGGTGTACCAGTCCAACTCGGTGGCTTCGATCACGTCCGCACCCAGCAGCGCACGGGTACGCTCACAACCGCGCAGCTCCACGCCCTTGTCACGGTAGATGGCAGCCAGCGGCGGCAGCACGCGATCGGCAATGCCGACGTGCACCAGCAGGGTTTCCATGGTGTTGCACGGCGCGTAACGGTGGGTCTTGGCGTTGTCGGCGATGCGGATCGCCTTGTCGATGTCGGCAGCGATGTCGATGTACACGTGGCACACGCCGTCCAGGTGCTTGATCACCGGCACCTTGGCATCGCGGCTGACGCGCTCGATCAGGCTCTTGCCGCCGCGCGGCACGATCACGTCGACGAATTCCGGCATGGTGATCAGCGCGCCAACGGCAGCGCGGTCGGTGGTTTCCACCACTTGCACCACTTCGGCAGGCAACTCGGCCACGGCCAGGCCTTGCTGAATGCAGGCCGCAATGGCGCGATTGGAGTTAATGGCTTCAGAGCCGCCACGCAGGATCGTGGCGTTACCCGACTTGAGGCACAGGCTCGCAGCGTCGATGGTCACGTTCGGACGCGACTCATAGATGATGCCGATCACGCCCAGGGGCACGCGCATCTTGCCGACCTGGATGCCGGACGGCAGGTAGCGCATATCGCGAATTTCACCGATGGGGTCAGGCAGCTTGGCCACCTGACGCAGGCCTTCGATCATGTCGTCGATACGTGCCGGGGTCAGCGCCAGGCGGTCCAGCAGCGCAGGCTCCAGGCCATTGGCGCGGCCGTTGGCCAGGTCCAGTTCGTTGGCGGCGGTGAGCTCGGAGCGCGAGGCATCCAGAGCGTCGGCGGCCGCCAGCAGGGCGCGATTCTTCTGCGCAGTGCTCGCACGGGCGATCAACCGCGAGGCCTGACGGGCAGCGCGACCCAGGCGGGTCATGTAGTCAAGAACGGACTCAGTCATGGTCAGGGAGTCTTGGCAGGGAGGAAAGCGGCAGATTATAGCTGTGACGCCGCTCGACTGACAGCGGTGAGGGGCGGATGGTCGAAATGAACTGTAAAAACCTGGGGTTCAGCAGTAATTAAGGTGGGAGTTGTTATTATTCGGTCACATTTAGCCGTATTAACCCCAGGCCACCATGCCCAGCGTTTCGCCCCAACACCCCGCCAGCGCCCTGCCCGACGGCTTCTTCGACCGCGACGCACAGATTCTTGCGCGAGAATTGCTCGGAAAAGTCATACGCCATCGCGTCGGGGAGATCTGGCTTTCGGCGCGAATTATCGAAACCGAAGCCTATTACGTGGCGGAAAAAGGCAGCCACGCTTCACTCGGCTACACAGAAAAGCGTAAGGCTTTGTTTCTGGACGGTGGGCACATCTACATGTACTACGCCCGAGGCGGTGACTCGCTGAACTTCAGCGCCCAGGGGCCGGGCAATGCCGTACTGATCAAATCGGCCTACCCGTGGGTCGATGAACTGTCCGGCCCGGCCAGCCTGGCGCAGATGCTGCTGAACAACCCGGATGCCAACGGCCACCCTCGCCCTTCGCAAAAGCTCTGCGCTGGCCAGACCCTGCTGTGCAAGGCCCTGGGGTTGAAGGTGCCGATGTGGGATGCCAAGCGCTTTGACCCTCAGCGGTTCTTTGTTGAAGACGTAGGCCAGGTGCCAACACCCATCATCCAGACCACTCGCCTGGGCATTCCCAGCGGTCGGGATGAACACTTGATGTATCGCTTCGTCGATGCTGGCTACGCGCCTTATTGCACACGGAACCCGCTGCGCCGGGGCCAGGTCGAAGGCCGCGACTATTTTTTGATTTGAACATTGAGACCTGCAACACGGCAGATTCCCTGTGGGAGCTGGCTTGCCTGCGATAGCGGTGGTTCAGCCAATGAGAGGTTGACTGATAGGCCGCCATCGCAGGCAAGCCAGCTCCCACAATTGATCTCACTGTTTCAGGTTCTGTATTGCATAGATGGAGTGGATTTGTATGGGCCAATGGCTCGATAGCATTACCGGCTGGCTGACCCTCAACCCCGAATGGCTCGCGGTGGCGGTGTTTATCGTCGCGTGCGTGGAATGCCTGGCCATCGCCGGGCTGATCGTGCCTGGCACGGTGTTGCTGTTTGCGATCGCCGCACTGGCGGGCAGCGGCGCGCTGTCGTTGAGCGAAACCCTGTTGCTGGGTTTTCTCGGCGGTTTGCTCGGCGATGGCATTTCCTACTTCCTCGGCCGACACTTCCACCAGAACATCCGCCGCCTGCCCGGCCTGCGTCATCATCCAGAATGGATGAACGGCGCCGAGACCTACTTCCACAAGTACGGCATTGCCAGCCTGCTGGTCGGACGTTTCATCGGCCCCTTGCGCCCCATGCTGCCGATGGTCGCCGGCATGTGCGACATGCCGCTCCCACGCTTCGTCGCCGTGAGCCTTCTGGCAGGCGCGGGCTGGTCGGTGGCCTATCTGCTGCCCGGCTGGGCGACCGGCGCTGCGTTCCGCCTGCCGTTGCCGGAGGGTTTCTGGCCGGAGGCGGGGGTTGTCACCGCCGCCATCGCCGTGTTGCTGGGCTTGAGTTTGAACAGCAGCCTGCGCGGCCATCGCCGCGCCACCCTGTGGATAGGTTGCGCCAGCCTGACATTGTTGATCGCACTGTTTATCGGCTTTCACCATCTGGATAACTTCGACCATGGCCTGATCGCCCTGGTGCAAGAACATCGCAGCCCGTGGCTGGATGAAGTGATGGTGCGCATCACCCAATTGGGCGAATTCAAGAAGATGTTCGTCGCCAGCGCCGTGTTCACTGGCCTGCTGTTACTTGCGCGGCAATGGCGCCAGGCTGTGTTTGTCGGCGCGACGCTGGCCGGCGCCGCCGTGATCAACACCGGTACCAAGCTGTTTTTCGCCCGTGGCCGCCCGGAAATCCTTACAGACCCGCTGACCAGTTTCAGCATGCCCAGCGGGCATGCATCCGGCTCTTTCGCGTTTTTCCTGGCGCTAGCCGTGCTGGCCGGCCTGGGGCAGCCGACACGACTGCGCATGACCTGGCTGCTATTGGGCTGCATTCCAGCGGCGTTCATTGCCTTGTCGCGGGTCTATCTGGGGGCGCACTGGCCGACCGACATCCTGGCGGGCACCCTGCTGGCAATGGCGGTTTGCGCGTTCAGCCTGACGCTCAGCCAATACCGCAGCCCACTGCCGCCCATGCCGGCAAAAACCTGGTGGCTGTTGTTACCGGCAGTGGTAGCAGTACTGGGTTTCATTGCCTTGACCGGTACGTCCCATGCGTTGCTCAGGTACGCTTACTGACCCTTGGCGGGCCCGACCCAGTCGACGGGCGCCGTTCGACGCTCAACGCAACGTTCGCGTCGCTCAAGAAGCATCTCGTCGGCGATGTCTGCGGCGCGCTCGGCGATGTATTCCGGGCCCCGCTTGGCATCCTGCTGAAGCAGTTGTGTGGCGATGCTGACAAAAAAGCTATCCCAGATCGCTTGCTCCGATTGCGTTGGTCGAATCATGTTCATCCCCGATCATCGTTGTGTGATCGGAAACTATTTCAGGCGCCGCGCGCAGAACAACGAAAGAATATCTGAAAACCGCGCCAGACAAATCCGAACCTCAGTTGAACAACTCTCCCTGCAACTCGTCGAGCAACATCTGGATTGCATCCAGCCGCTGCTGCGGATCGTCGAGTTGCAGCAGGTCGATCTTGTCGGCCTCGGTAAAGGGCAACAAGTAGGCCAACTGGTTGCCCAAGGCTTGCTGGCCGTCGGCCTCGGTGCCCATGTCCAGCGAGGCCACCATCGGGTGCTCGGCCAGGGCCTGGAGCAACGCCAGCAGGTCGGCGTCCTCTTCTTCCAGCGCCTGGTCCGGCAGTTCTTCCAGCCATTGCACGTCGGCCACCAGCAAATGATCTTTCTGCACGCCCGCGTCACGCACACGGAAACGGCGCCCGCCTTCGACGCGAATGCCCAAGAGGCCATTGTCCTGTTGCTTGAAGTCGCGAATCAGCGCCTCACAACCGATCAGTGCGTAGCCATCCGGGGCCATGCCTACCTCGCTGCCGTCGAGGATGCACACCACGCCGAAGCTTTCGCCCTTTTTCATGCAACGGCTGATCATGTCCAGGTAGCGCGCCTCGAACAGTTGCAGGTCGAGGGTGCAGCCAGGGAACAGCACGGTATTGAGCGGAAACAGCGCCAGACTCATAAAGGTTTCCTTAAACCCGGTTTAAACGATCACCGACACAGCCAGCGGCAGAAACACAGCCGTGGCCACGCCCATCAGACTCATGGCCAGCGCCGCAAAGGCGCCGCACTCTTCGCTTTCCTGCAACGCCACCGAAGTGCCGACGGCGTGGGCCGTCATGCCCAACGCCATGCCGCGCGCCTCGGGGCTGTGCACGCCGAGGCGCGACAGGTACGCCGGGCCGATCATCGCGCCGATCACCCCGGTGATCAGCACAAACACGGCCGCCAACGCTGCCACGCCGCCGATCTGCTCGGCCACCAGCATGGCGATCGGCGACGTCACCGACTTCGGCGCCATGGTCATCAGCATCATGTGTTCGGCGCCAAACCACCACCCCAGCAGCACACACAGGCCGGTGGCCAACACCCCACCTATCACCAGCGTAGTAAAAATCGGCCAGAACAATTGACGAATGCGCCGCAGGTTCAGATAAAGCGGCACCGCCAATGCAACGGTCGCGGGGCCGAGGAGGATGCCCATGATCTCCGTGCTCTTGCGGTACTCGGCGTAGCTCAGGCCACAGGTGAGCAAGATGCCAATCACCAGCAGCATGGAAACCAGCACCGGCTGCAGGAAGATCCAGCGGGTTTTCTCGAAACCGGCCAGCACCAACTGATACGCACCCAGGGTGATGCCGATGCCGAACAACGGATGATGAATCACGGCGGTCCACGCGCCGTGCCAGTCGAAGATCATTGGTCCTTCTCCTTGCGCTTGACCATCCGTTGCATCAACACACCGACAAACCCCATGGCGAGCACCAGCGACAGCACCAGCGCACCGACGATGGCCCAGAAGTCTGCCAGGATGTCCTTGGCGTACACCATCACCCCCACCGCTGGCGGCACCAGCAGCAACGGCAAGTAACGCAACAGGCTGCTGGCCGCCAGGCTCAGGGGCTCGCCGACCTCGCCATTCCAGATCAGAAAGCCGAGCATCAGCAGCAAGCCGATAATCGGCCCCGGCAATACCGGCAGCAGCAAATGGTTGAGCGCCGTGCCGATCAATTGGAACAGCACCAGCCATGTCAGTCCGCGTAACAGCATCCGTTCTCCCCCCGTCAAAACTCGCCCGCATTATAAGCATGCCAGCCCTATGCTTCGGCATTCGCCAAAAGCATGGTGGGTTGACCGGGCCTGTTGCCCATGATGATCTAAGATGGATTTCGCACACCTATAAAAACCGATGAACCAAGGAGAGACGCAATGCCCTATGTACCTGTAGCGCAGCTCAAAGATTATGTCGGCAAGGAACTGGGACGTTCCGAATGGCTCACCATCGACCAGGCGCGGATCAACCTGTTCGCCGAGGCCACAGGCGATCATCAGTTCATCCACGTCGATCCGGTCAAGGCCGCGCAAACCCCGTTTGGCAGCACGATTGCCCACGGTTTTCTGTCGTTGTCGCTGATGCCCAAGTTGATGGAAGACATCCTGATCATGCCTGAGGGCCTGAAGATGGCGGTCAACTACGGCCTGGACAGCGTGCGGTTTATCCAGCCGGTCAAGGTCAACTCCAAGGTGCGCCTGAACGTGACACTGACCGACGTCACCGAGAAAAAACCCGGGCAATGGCTGTTCAAGGCCACCGCCACCCTGGAAATCGAAGGCCAGGAAAAACCTGCTTACATTGCCGAGTCGCTGTCACTCTGCTTCGTGTAAGCCCGGCCCTGTGGTGAGGCACTGAAACTCACCACAGGGTATGTAAATTTATGTATGAACCTCGCGGCTGCGGCATACTCGGCGCTCAATTATCCGGATCCCGCTATGCGCCCACTCGCTCCCCTTGCCCTTGCCCTGTTGCTCACCGCTTGCGGAGACGGCGAATCGCTGTTGCCGCCCGATGCGCGCCTGCCCGATGGCGGCCGCTACCGGGGTGATGTGGTCAACGGCTTGCTGCAAGGCCAGGGCCGTGTGGACTACCCCAACGGCAGCTGGTACGCCGGGCAGTTCGACAAGGGCCAGTGGCACGGCCAGGGCGAATGGCATGGCAGTAACGGCGAGGTCTATAAAGGCGAGTTCCAGCAAGGCCTGTTCGATGGCCAAGGCAGCCTGACCACACCGGGCAGCAGCTACGTCGGCGGCTTCAAGCGCGGCCGGCGCAACGGCGAAGGCACCCTCAAAGAAGGGCAGATGACCTATCGCGGTGAATTCAATGCCGACCAGTATTCCGGCCTCGGCCGCCTGGAGCTGGCGGACGGCAGCCAATACCAGGGCCAGTTCGCCCACGGCAAACCGAATGGCGAAGGCCAGCGCAACGACGACAGTGGCAACCAGTTCAGCGGCCACTTCGTCGATGGTCAGCTCGAAGGCAACGGCACCTTCAACAGCGCCGATGGCGACATCTATGTCGGCCAATTCAAGCAGAACCAGCTCAACGGCAAGGGCCGCTATGAAAACGCCGACGGCGACGTGTGGATCGGCCAGTTCAAGGAAGGCGCGCTGAGCGGCAAAGGCGAGTTGATCGGTGTGGACGGCAGCCACTATGTCGGCCAGTTCAGCGATTGGCGCTTCACCGGTGAAGGTCGCCTGAACCTCACCGATGGCAGCTTCTATATTGGCGGTTTCGACAGCGACAGCTATCAGGGCCGTGGCACCCTAGTCCTCACCGATGGCACCGTGCAGGCCGGCACCTGGGTCAATGGCATGCGGGTACGTGACGCCGACGGCAAGCTGTTGCCCGACCCTCTGGAAACCGGCGTATTGGCCCAAGGCCACTTGCTCGATGCCGCCCTCGCGGCCGTGCCCGCCTCGACCCCCGCCATTGAGCTGTACAGCCTGGTGCTGGCCGGTGATGGCAAACAAAGCGTATTCCTGCGCGAAGCCGACTACGTCAGCAACATGCTCGCCACCCGTTTCGGCGCGCGCGGGCAGATTCGCCTGGTCAACCACCGCGACCACATCGCCGACCGTCCCCTGGCCACCCGCGAAAGCCTGCGTCGCGCCGTGCAAACCCTGGCCGAGCGCACGGGCCCGGAAGATCTGGTATTCATCTATATGACCAGCCACGGCACCCACGAACACGAACTGGTGCTGGACCAACCGCGCATGGAGCTGGCCGACCTGCCGGCCGACGAACTGGCCGCTGTGCTCACACCGCTGAAAGACCGCGACAAGATCATCGTGATTTCCGCCTGCTACTCCGGTGGTTTTATCCCGGCGCTGAAAGACGAGCGCACCCTGATCATGACCGCCTCGCGCGCAGACCGCGTGTCCTTCGGCTGCTCTGAAGAGGCCGACTTCACCTACTTCGGCGACGCCCTCTTCGCCCAAGCCTTCAACCAGACCGACGACCTGCAGCAAGCCTTCAAACTGGCACAACTGCATGTGGCCGAACGCGAACAGGCGGACAGCTTCGAAGCCTCTGAACCGCAGATCTGGGCGCCTAAAGGGGTGATCGCCCACTGGCAATTATTACGCAAACAGCAGGCACGAAAGGCGCTCGAAAGCGTCTCAATGAATAGCAAGGAAGCCAAAGGCAACTAAGCTGTAACGTGTAACAGGGGGGAAACACCATGTACCTGACACCTCAACATATCCTGCTGGCCGGAGCCACCGGCCTGACCGGCGAGCACCTGCTGGATCGCCTGCTCAACGAACCCACCGTGACCCGCGTCCTGGCACCCAGCCGCAAGCCACTGGCCGAACATCCGCACCTGGAAAACCCGGTGGGTGACCCGGCGGTGTTCTTGCCGCAACTGAGTGGGCGGGTGGATATCGCCTTCTGCTGCCTGGGCACCACTATCAAGCAGGCCGGTTCCGAAGCGGCGTTCCGCGCGGTTGACCTGGACATGGTGGTGGCCTTCGCCAAACGTGCGCGGGAGATGGGCGCACGGCACCTGATCGTGATCAGCGCGATTGGCGCCGACCCGAAATCGTCGATTTTCTACAACCGCGTCAAAGGCGAAATGGAACAGGCGCTGAAAGCCCAGGACTGGCCACAACTGACCATCGTGCGGCCGTCACTGTTGCTGGGCGAGCGCTTGGAACCGCGCCTGGCCGAACAACTGGCCGGCCCACTGTCGAAGCTGATTCCTGGAAAATACCGTGGCATTGAGGTCTGCGAACTGGCCCGGGCCATGTGGCGCCTGGCGCTGGAGGAGCAGGATGGGGTGCGGGTGGTGGAGTCGGATGAGTTGCGCAAGCTCGGCAAGTGATTTTGCGGTGGCTGTATGGGCCCCATCGCGGGCAAGCCCGGCTCCCACATTTTGATTTGTGAACGCCGTCAAATGTGGGAGCTGGCTTGCCTGCGATGAGGCCAGCCCAGGCAATACACCTCTACAGGCCGCCCGTAGCGTTGAAGCCAACCCCAAGCACTGTCAACACCGACAACGGCAACAACAAGGTATCGAGCAACGCACTCGCCGGCAGGTCCACCCCCGGATAACTCGGCGCCTCAGCCCCAAACCGATCCTTGGCGCAGCAACCGCCATTCATTGCATACAAATCCAACCGAGTGCCGGCATACACCACCGGCGCGCCGGGTTGCGCCGCATCCAGCGTGCGTGCGGTTGCACACCCCGTCAGCTGCAGCACGAGTATCAGCAACAGCGCCTTATTCATCGCTGCTCAAATGGTGCTCACCCCAACGCGGCAGCATGTCCTGGGGAATATTCAGCAGGTTGAGGATGCGCGCCACCACAAAGTCCACCAGGTCATCGATGGTCTGCGGCTGGTGATAAAAACCGGGGGACGCCGGCAAGATGGTCACGCCCATGTTCGACAACTTGAGCATGTGCTCCAGGTGAATGCTCGAATACGGTGCTTCTCGCGGCACCAGGATCAGTTGGCGGCGCTCCTTCAAGGTCACGTCCGCCGCGCGCTCGATCAGGTTGTTGCACGCCCCCGTGGCAATCGCCGACAAGGTGCCAGTGGAACACGGCACCACCACCATCGCTGCCGGCGCGCCGGAGCCGGAAGCCACCGGCGACATCCAATCTTCTTTGCCGTACACCTTGATCTGCCCCGCCGCCGCACCGGTGTATTCGGTGAGGAACGCCTGCATCATCTGCACCTTGGGCGGCAGCGCGACGTCGGTCTCGGTGGCCATCACCAACTGCGCGGCCTTGGAGATCAGGAAGTGCACTTCACGGTCTTCGCGCACCAGGCAATCCAGCAGGCGCAGGCCATAGGGCGCGCCGGACGCGCCGGTCATCGCCAGGGTCACGCGTTCCGGGCCGCTCATTTCAGCGCCTCGGCCAATTTACCGTGCAGGCCGCCGAATCCGCCGTTGCTCATCACCACCACATGGGTGCCGGGCTTGGCGAGCTGCTTGACGTGCTCGATGATGCCTTCGATGGAATCGCAGACCGTTGAGGGCACGGTGCACAACGCGGCAATCGCCGGCAAATCCCAGCCCAGGTTGGCCGGCGCGTACCAGACCACTTGATCGGCGTCGTTGACGCTTTCCGGCAGGCCATCGCGGTGCGCGCCGAGCTTCATGGAGTTGGAACGCGGCTCGACAATCGCAATGATCGGCGCATCGCCTACGCGCTTGCGCAGGCCATCCAACGTGGTGGCAATCGCCGTCGGGTGGTGGGCAAAGTCGTCGTAGATGGTAATCCCATTCACATCGGCGACTTTCTCCATACGCCGCTTCACGCTCTTGAACGCGCTCAATGCCGCGATACCCATGGAGGGCACCACGCCCACATGGCGTGCGGCAGCCAGGGTCACCAGTGCATTGGCCACGTTGTGTTGGCCGGTCATATCCCAGTCGACGATGCCTTGGGCCTCGCCTTCAAACAACACTTCAAACCGCGAACCGTCTTCACTGAGCAACTTGACCTGCCACTGCCCGCCCGCACCGGTGGTTTGCACCGGGGTCCAGCAGCCCATGTCGATCACACGCTGCAAGGCCGGCTCGGTGGTTGGGTGAATCACCAGGCCTTCGCTCGGAATGGTGCGCACCAGATGGTGAAACTGGCGCTCGATCGCCGGCAGATCCGGGAAGATGTCCGCGTGATCGAACTCAAGGTTATTCAGGATCGCCGTGCGTGGACGGTAGTGAACGAACTTGGAGCGCTTGTCGAAGAAAGCGCTGTCGTATTCATCGGCTTCAATCACGAAGAACGGCGTATCGCCCAGGCGCGCCGACACCGAGAAGTTCTGCGGCACACCGCCAATCAGGAAGCCCGGGCTCATGCCGGCATGTTCCAGCACCCAGGCGAGCATGCTGCTGGTGGTGGTCTTGCCGTGGGTGCCGGCGACAGCCAGTACCCAGCGGCCTTGCAGCACATGGTCCGCCAGCCACTGTGGGCCAGAGACATAGGACAAGCCTTTGTTGAGTACGTATTCGACCGCTGGATTGCCGCGCACCATGGCATTGCCGATCACCACCAGGTCCGGGACCGGGTCGAATTGCGCCGGGTCGTAGCCTTGGGTCAGTTCAATACCCTGAGCTTGCAGCTGCGTGCTCATGGGTGGGTAGACGTTGGCATCGGAGCCAGTAACGTGATGGCCCAGCTCTTTGGCCAGAACCGCCATCGAACCCATGAAAGTGCCGCAAATACCAAGAATATGAATGTGCATAGTCGACCTCGTAAACATCGAGGCAGGTTAGCGCAGGGAGTGGGAAATCGCACTCTTTATGCAGGTTGGAGCGCAGCCTGCACTCCAACCTGCGCTGAACACTTCAAGCCGTGGCAAGCGCCTGCGCTTCGTTTTCACTTTGTTTGACGGCCGCAAAGACGCGCAACTTCTCATACGACTCGGCCATCCGCTCGAATCGTTTTTCAATCAGTTCCAGGCGCGCCTTGGCATCGGCAGGCAACGGGGTTCCCGATTTATAGGGTTTGAAAACAATCTCGTTCTGGCGAGTGGCCTTTTTTAGCTGCTGCTCTGATACACCAAGCAACTTCTCTAGGTTGCTGAGACGCCCCTCGTCGTCTTTCGGCCAACTCTCCTTCTTGGTGAACACACTCTTGGTATCGCCAAGAATAAACATCACCGTAGAGGCCATCCCTAGTAACTGGGCCTCTGCATCATCCAGTTGCGGGCCAAGGGGCGTTTCGGATTGCACCGCGGGTGTCACGGCTTTGGGCTGGCTGGTGGCGCTCGGCAAAAACGGTGGCGGCAACACGCCCGGTGCGTAATTCGCCTTGATCGCCTCCCCGGTGGCCACGGAACCAGCATAGGCCCCCACGTTGATCGGTGCGCTGACCATGCCGGTAATGCCGGCGCTGATAAAGGCGTCCCGCGCAACCTGGCTGGCTTTGGGGGCCGTAGAGATAACGCCAGCCTTGACCAGGCTATCGGCGTCGATAAGCCGCTTGGCCGCTTCGGCAATGCTGATCTTCGGCGATTGCTTGGCCAGATTGGCGAGCAGCAACGCGTCATTTTTTTTGACGTTGTTGACGTGGATCACCGCGTCGCCCAGATTCTGAAAGCGGTGGGTTGGGGACGGTTGCCCAGCGCCAGACGGTTTGCCCGTTGTCCTCGGCTTGGGCGTTGGCGGCACAACCGGCTTGAGGGCAACAGGCGGTTTGACGGGAGGCACCGCCGGTGGCTTGCTGCCAAACCACGAAAAAAAGCCTCTGTCCTTTATGCCTCGCTTACTGCGGGCCAAAGGCTGTTCATGGATATCGCTGCTGCTTGGAACCGTCGGCACAACAGGTTTGTCGACAGCCGCTGGTTGCAGGGAAACAAATGGAACTGTTGCTGTTGTAATGATCATCGTGTTCACCCGAGTGATTTTTATTGAATGAAAACACCTTGAGCAGTTGCCCTCATTGAGTGAGCAACTAACGCTGAGCAGTTCCTGTCGGAACATGCCAACTCAATGCGCGTGGAACTTTCCACTTAACAATAAAAAACCCACTTGGCTGAGCGCTGAAAAGAACATCCCCCTACAACCCTTAGTTATGTAGGCGTAAAACGGGTGATCCCATGTTTACGCAACTTACGGTACAACGTATTGCGACTGACACCGAGGTGCTCTGCGGTTTGTGTCATGCGCCAATGCTGGCGTTCCAGCGCCGCGAGCAAGGTCTGGCGCTCGGCATCGTCGAGCGGCAACTCGCTGACCTTGTTCAGCGGGGCCTGGTGAAACAACGCGGGCAAGTCAGCCTGCCCGATTCGCCCGTCGTCACACAGTGCCACCAGCGTGCGCAAGACCGTGCGCAACTGCCGCACGTTGCCTGGCCAGGCATAGGCCAACAACGTTTGTCGCGCTGCGGGCTCAAGGCTGATGGATTGGCCGCGCGCCTCCTCGGCCAGCAGGAAGTCGAGTAGCTGCGCTTTGTCGCTGCGCTCGCGCAACGCCGGCAGCGCCACTTCCAGGCCATTGAGGCGGTAATACAAGTCCTCGCGAAAGCTGCCGTCCTGCACGCGCGCCAGCAAATTACGGTGCGTGGCACTGATGATTCTGACGTTCACTGCCTCAGGTTCGCCGCCGATGGGCACCACCTGGCGGTCCTCCAGCACCCGCAACAAACGCGTCTGCAACGCCAGGGGCATGTCGCCAATTTCGTCGAGGAACAGCGTGCCGCCGTCGGCCTGTTGCAGCTTGCCGCGCATGCCATCTTTAAGCGCGCCGGTGAAACTGCCGCCGCGATAGCCGAACAGTTCGCTTTCGATCAGGCTTTCGGGGATAGCCGCACAGTTGAGCGCCACAAACGCTTTACCCTCACGCTGGCTGGCGTGATGCACAGCCTTGGCGAAGGCTTCCTTGCCGGAGCCGGTTTCGCCATTGATCAGCAAGGGTACATCGCGCTCGAATACCCGCAGCGCTTTGCGAAAATCGTTTTGCAGGGCCGGATCGCCCAGGCAGATCCCCGGCAGACGCGCAAGTGTGGGCTTGGCCACAGGCGCCACAGAGCTGCGCGATTGGCCGCGCAACGCCGCAAACAAGTGCCGGCCATCACGGGTACGCAGCGGCCAACTGGCGGTGGCATTGGCACTGGCGCGGCCAAGCAGTTGGTCCAGGGAACAGTCAAAAAACGCATCCACCGTGCGCCCCAGCAAACCTGCGCGCACCTGTCCCAGCAAGTTCAGCGCACTCTGGTTGACCGCACAAATCCGCCCGTCGCCGTCGAACGCCAGCAGGCCCTCGCTGAATAAACCGACCGACTCGGCCTGCAAATGAAACCGCAGCAACCAATGGTTTTCAAAGTGACGCAGGAAGTAGCAACTCTCGATCATCTTCGCCGACAGATTGACCAGCGCCATGGTGTGGAACTGGCTCTGGCGCGATACCGCTTCGCGCGCGGAAGACACGTCCAGCACCGCGAGCAAGTCGCCATGGGGGTCGAATACCGGGCTCGCCGAACACGTCAGCCCGGTATGCCGGCCACGAAAGTGTTCATCGCGATGAATCGTCAGGGATTGACGCTCCACCAGGCAGGTGCCGATGCCATTGGTGCCTTCGCAGGCTTCGCTCCAATCAGCGCCAAGCCACAGCCCGGCGCGCTCGAAGATCTTGCGCTCGGACGGCGCGGTGACACAGTTGAGGATCACCCCGCGCGCATCCGTGAGCAGCACCGCATGGCCGGCGCCCGAGAGCTGTTGGTGCAGGCTGTTCATCTCGCTGCCGGCGATGTGCAGCACTTGTTGCAAGCGCTCACGGCTTTCCAGCAGGCGACCGTGCTCAAGCACGGTGGGCGCGAGGGTCTGCGCAGGGTCGAGGTGATAGTCCTCCAGGCAACGCAGCCAGGAGCGGGCGATGGACGGGTCGCTGGCGGGGCCTTGGGAACGCTCTTGGCCACGGGTGACCGTTAACACTTGCTGGGCATGGCGACTGAAATGATCGTTGTGCATTTCTTATTATTCTCCCTGCGTGAGAACGCCCAGCATCCCCCAGCCTTCCGACCAATGCAATCCCGGGCCGACCCGCCGGTCACAGGCTGTACCGTTTATGACACAAACTGTCACTTCGCCTGTATCAGTCCTGCCACAGTAGCGCCTTGCAACAAAGTCCAAGCCCTTGATTTACCTGGCCCCGACGGCAGTGGCCCAACCTTTGCTCTACGCTTATCAAGCGCAGCAGCGCTGCACTCCAAATAAACATAAAAGCCAGGAGATACCCACCATGCGTTACGCACACCCCGGTACTGAAGGCGCGATCGTTTCGTTCAAGGCCAAGTACGGCAACTACATCGGTGGCGAATTCGTTGCGCCGGTCGATGGCAACTATTTCACTAATACCTCGCCGGTCAACGGCAAGCCTATCGCCGAATTCCCGCGTTCCACTGCCAAAGACATCGACAAGGCGCTCGACGCCGCCCACGCTGCCGCTGACGCCTGGGGCAAGACCTCGGCCCAGGACCGCTCGCTGGCGCTGCTGAAAATCGCCGACCGCATCGAACAGAACCTCGAACTGCTGGCCATCACCGAAACCTGGGACAACGGCAAGGCCGTGCGTGAAACCCTCAACGCCGACATCCCGCTCGCCGCTGACCACTTCCGCTACTTCGCTGGCTGCATCCGCGCCCAGGAAGGCACCAGCGCCGAGATCAACGAACATACTGCGTCCTATCACTTTCACGAGCCGCTGGGCGTCGTTGGCCAGATCATCCCGTGGAACTTCCCGATCCTGATGGCCGCGTGGAAACTCGCACCGGCCCTGGCCGCCGGTAACTGCGTGGTGCTCAAGCCTGCCGAGCAAACCCCGCTGGGCATCAGCCTGCTGTTGGAAGTGATCGGCGACCTGCTGCCACCGGGCGTGCTGAACGTGGTGCACGGTTTCGGTAAAGAAGCCGGCGAGGCCCTGGCCACTAGCAAGCGTATCGCCAAGATCGCGTTCACCGGCTCCACCCCGGTGGGTTCGCACATCATGCATGCGGCGGCCGAGAACATTATTCCGTCCACCGTCGAGCTGGGCGGCAAGTCGCCGAACATCTTCTTCGCCGACATCATGAAAGCCGAACCGACCTTCATCGAAAAAGCCGCGGAAGGCCTGGTGCTGGCGTTCTTCAACCAGGGCGAGGTGTGCACCTGCCCATCCCGGGCGCTGGTGGAAGAGTCGATCTACGACGACTTCATGAAAGTGGTGATGAAGAAGATCGAACAGATCAAGCGCGGCGACCCGCTGGACACCGACACCATGGTCGGCGCCCAGGCGTCCGAGCAGCAGTTCGACAAGATCCTGTCCTACCTGGAAATCGCCAAGGGCGAAGGCGCGCAACTGCTCACCGGCGGCAAGGTCGAAAAGCTCGCGGGCGACATGGCCGGCGGCTATTACATCCAGCCGACCCTGCTCAAGGGCACCAACGAAATGCGCGTGTTCCAGGAAGAAATCTTCGGCCCGGTGGTCAGCATCACCACCTTCAAGGACGAAGCCGAAGCCCTGGCGATTGCCAACGACACCGAGTTCGGCCTCGGCGCCGGCGTGTGGACCCGCGACATCAACCGTGCCTATCGCATGGGCCGCGCGATCAAGGCGGGCCGCGTCTGGACCAACTGCTACCACCTGTACCCGGCACATGCCGCGTTTGGCGGTTACAAGAAGTCCGGCGTGGGCCGTGAGACGCACAAGATGATGTTGGATCATTACCAGCAGACCAAAAACTTGCTGGTGAGTTACGACATTAATCCGTTGGGGTTCTTCTAACTTCCCCCGCTCCCACATTTGAAATGCAATTAAAAATGTGGGAGCGGGCTTGCTCGCGAAAGCGGTATATCAGTATTAGATGTACTAACTGACACACCGCTTTCGCGAGCAAGCCCGCTCCCACAATTGGATCTTCATAAGTACTTGCAAACTTCATCCGGCACACAGATGCCGAATTAGAACAATAACAATGAAAGGTACTTCCCCATGCCTAGCGAACCGACTGGATCTTCCGTCGACTTCGAAAAAGTCGATTCCCAATACTTCCAACAACGCGAACTGAAAAAAGGCGCCGCCGGCTGGGTGCTATTAGTGGGCCTCGGCGTTGCCTACGTGATCTCCGGCGACTACGCCGGCTGGAACTTCGGCCTGGCCCAAGGCGGCTGGGGCGGCATGTTCCTCGCCACATTGCTGATGGCCACCATGTACCTGTGCATGTGCTTTTCCCTGGCCGAACTGTCTTCCATGATCCCAACCGCCGGCGGTGGCTACGGCTTCGCCCGCAGCGCATTCGGCCCCTGGGGCGGGTTCCTTACCGGCACCGCGATCCTGATCGAATACGCCATCGCCCCCGCCGCCATTGCGGTGTTTATCGGCGCGTATTGTGAGTCGCTGTTCGGCATTGGAGGCTGGATGATTTACCTGGCGTTCTACATCATCTTTATCGGTATCCACATCTTTGGCGTCGGCGAAGCGTTGAAGCTGATGTTTGTGATTACCGCCGTCGCCGCGATTGCCCTGGGCGTGTTCCTGGTGGCGATGGTGCCGCACTTCAATGTCGCCAACCTGTTGGACATTCCTGTCACCGAAGCCAAGGGCGCCAGCACCTTCCTGCCTTTTGGCTACGTGGGTGTGTGGGCGGCGATTCCTTATGCGATCTGGTTTTTCCTCGCCGTTGAAGGCGTGCCGTTGGCGGCTGAAGAAACCAAGAACCCAAAACGCGACCTGCCGCGCGGCTTGATTGGCGCCATTGTGGTGCTGACCAGTTTCGCCCTGCTGATCCTGGTGATTGCCCCGGGCGGCGCGGGCACCTACGCGCTGGTCAAATCCGGCAACCCGCTGGTTGAAGCGCTGGCACTGTCCTACGGCGGTTCGACGTGGATGGGCAGTTTCGTCAACCTGGTCGGCCTGGCCGGCTTGATCGCCAGCTTTTTCTCGATTATCTACGCCTATTCGCGGCAGATCTTTGCCCTGTCCCGGGCCGGCTACCTGCCTCGCAAACTGTCGCAGACCAACAAGAGCAAAGCCCCGGTACTGGCGCTGGTGATCCCCGGCATCATCGGTTTTGGCCTGTCGCTGACCGGCCAAGGCGACTTGTTGATCCTGGTGGCGGTGTTTGGCGCAACGATTTCCTACGTGCTGATGATGGCCGCGCACATCACCTTGCGCATCCGTCGCCCCAAAATGGACCGTCCGTACCGCACACCCGGTGGCATCTTCACCTCCGGCGTCGCCTTGGTCCTGGCCTGCGTGGCCGTAGTGGCGGGCTTCCTGGTGGATCCGCGCGTGGTAATTGGCGCCGCGATCATCTATGGAGTATTAATTGCTTACTTTGCTTTCTACAGCCGGCATCACTTGGTAGCAGGCACGCCCGAAGAGGAATTCGCGGCGATCCAGGCCGCAGAAGCCGCCTTGCACTAACTGCCGTAAACCTCGACGCGGGCGGCTGCCCGCGTCGTCAAGGAGACACTGTATGGCAAGCTTTTCCCACGCGGTGGGTACACAAACCTACCGCTTCGACAGCCTCAAGGACGTAATGGCCAAGGCCAGCCCCGCACGTTCCGGGGATTTCCTCGCCGGCGTGGCCGCGCAGAACGACGGCGAGCGGGTGGCGGCGCAAATGGCGCTGGCCAATATCCCGCTGAAACACTTCCTCGAAGAAGCGCTGATTCCTTATGAAAGCGATGAAGTCACCCGGCTGATCATCGACACCCACGATAAACAAGCGTTTGCAGTGGTCAGCCACCTGACCGTCGGCGGCCTGCGCGACTGGCTGCTCAGCGACGCAGCCGACGAACACAGCCTACGCGCGCTGGCGCCAGGGCTGACACCGGAGATGGCCGCCGCCGTCTCCAAGATCATGCGGGTGCAGGACCTGGTGCTGGTGGCGCAGAAGATCCGCGTGGTCACCCAGTTCCGCGGCACCATGGGCCTGCGCGGGCGTTTATCCACACGCCTGCAACCCAACCATCCGACCGACGAACCGGCGGGCATCGCCGCGAGCATTCTCGACGGCCTGCTTTATGGCAACGGCGACGCCATGATCGGCATCAACCCGGCCACCGACAGCATCGCCTCGATCTGCGCGATGCTAGAGATGCTCGACGCGATCATCCAGCGCTATGAGATCCCGACCCAGGCCTGCGTGCTGACCCACGTGACCACCTCGATCGAAGCGATCAACCGTGGCGTACCGCTGGACCTGGTGTTTCAGTCGATTGCAGGCACCGAAGCAGCCAACGCCAGTTTCGGCATCAACCTGAACGTGCTGCAGGAAGGTTACGACGCGGGCCTGAGCCTGAACCGCGGCACCCTGGGCCAGAACCTGATGTATTTCGAAACCGGCCAAGGCAGTGCCTTGTCGGCCAATGCGCACTTTGGCGTCGACCAGCAAACCTGCGAAACCCGCGCATATGCAGTGGCGCGGCACTTCAAGCCGTTCCTGGTCAACACCGTGGTCGGTTTTATCGGCCCCGAGTACCTGTACAACGGCAAACAGATCATCCGCGCCGGCCTCGAAGACCACTTCTGCGGCAAGTTGCTGGGCGTGCCGATGGGTTGCGACATCTGCTACACCAACCACGCCGAAGCCGACCAGGACGACATGGACACCCTGCTGACCCTGCTCGGCGTGGCCGGGATCAACTTCATCATGGGCATCCCCGGCTCCGACGACATCATGCTCAACTACCAGACCACCTCGTTCCACGACGCCTTGTATGCCCGGCAAACATTGGGTTTGAAGCCGGCGCCGGAATTTGAACAGTGGCTGGCCAAAATGGGCATCTTCACGCAAGCCGACGGCAAGGTGCGCTTCGGCAACAGCCTGCCACCGGCGTTTCGCCAAGCCTTGGCGCAATTGGGATGAAGGAGCCGCCCGTGCAACTCGACCTACCAGAGAACCCGTGGCTGGAACTGCGCCGCCTGACCCCTGCGCGCATTGCCCTGGGCCGTACCGGCACCAGCATTCCCACGAATGCCCAACTGGACTTCCAGTTCGCCCACGCCCAGGCGCGCGATGCCGTGCACCTGCCCTTCGACCATGCAGGCCTCAGCGGCCAGTTGGCCGAGCGCGGCCGTGACAGCCTGCTGCTGCACAGCGCCGCCACGGACCGGCACAGCTACCTGCAACGCCCGGACCTGGGGCGGCGCTTGAGCGATGAGTCGGCGCAGGCGCTGCGCGAACATGCAGCCGCCAATCCCGGCGGTGTGGACCTGGCGGTGGTGGTCGCCGATGGCCTGTCCGCGCTGGCCGTGCATAAACACACACTGCCGTTTCTGACACGCATGGAAGAACAGACCCACGCCGAAGGCTGGTCGTTGTCGCCCGTCATCCTGGTCGAACAAGGCCGCGTGGCCGTGGCCGATGAGATTGGCCAACTGCTCGGCGCGAAGATGGTGGTGATCCTGATCGGCGAGCGGCCGGGGCTCAGTTCACCGGACAGCCTGGGGCTGTATTTCACCTATAACCCCAAGGTTGGCCTCACCGATGCGTATCGCAATTGCATCTCCAACGTCCGCCTGGAAGGCCTGAGCTACGGCATGGCCGCCCATCGCCTGCTTTACTTGATGCGAGAGGCGTGTCGCCGGCAGCTGTCGGGGGTCAATCTCAAGGATGAGGCGCAAGTTCAGACCATCGAATCGGATGATCCAGACCTGATGAAAGGTAATTTCCTGCTCAGTTCACCGGATGACTAATCGCTGCACGATTGCGCTTTTTCACGCCATTAGGCAGCATCGAGTCACGGCCGCTTGTGTGGTCATACCCCATTTGGAAGTTGAGGCCTGGCATGCGGATTACTCAAGCGACCCTGGAACACCTGGACCTGTTGACCCCGTTATTCGTCAAATACCGCGAATTCTACGGGGCGTTGCCCTTCCCGGACTCGTCGCGGGCCTTCCTCGAAAAACGCCTGCGGCGCAAGGAGTCGGTGATTTACCTGGCCCTGGCCGATGACGATGACAAAAAGCTGCTGGGGTTTTGTCAGCTGTATCCGAGCTTTTCGTCGTTGTCGCTCAAGCGCGTGTGGATTCTCAACGACATCTATGTGGCCGAAGACGCTCGCCGGCAATTGGTGGCGGATAATCTGATGCGTACGGCGAAGAAAATGGCCAAGGAAACCCATGCCGTGCGGCTGCGGGTGTCCACCAGCAGTGACAATGAAGTGGCGCAGAAGACGTATGAGTCGATCGGGTTTCGTGAAGACACGGAGTTCAAGAACTACGTGCTGCCGATCAGCGAAGACTGAAGCCCCCCACACCACAAATCCCCTGTGGGAGCGGGCTTGCTCGCGAATGCGGTGGTTCAGTTCCAGATGTGCTGACTGACACACCGCTTTCGCGAGCAAGCCCGCTCCCACATTTTGGATCGGTGTATATCCTTACAAATCGCGACATCCCCCGCTACAAAACCAACAGGCTTTTCACCTCTCGATCCGTATAATGCGATCCTTTCAAGGATGTAAGAATCGCGACATACACTTGTAGCCTTTTACTTACCCTAGCTTCCGCACTGGCCTGCTGAGCCGAGCCATTCACACAGGTGCCATCCATGGATTTCAACCCGCTCGACCTTATCCTGCATCTCGACGTTTACCTCGACATGCTGGTAACCAATTACGGTCCGTGGATCTACGCCATTCTGTTCCTTGTCATCTTTTGCGAAACCGGCCTGGTGGTCATGCCCTTCCTGCCGGGTGATTCATTGCTGTTTATTGCTGGTGCCGTTGCGGCCGGCGGTGGCATGGACCCGGTCTTGCTCGGCGGCCTGTTGATGCTGGCGGCGATCCTCGGCGACAGCACCAACTATGTGATCGGGCGAACGGTGGGCGAGCGATTGTTCAATAACCCGAATTCAAAAATCTTCCGCCGCGACTACCTGCAAAAAACCCACGATTTCTACGACAAGCACGGCGGCAAAACCGTGACCCTGGCGCGCTTCCTGCCGATCCTGCGCACGTTTGCGCCGTTCGTCGCCGGCATCGCCCGGATGCCTTACCCGCGTTTCTTCGGTTTCAGCGTACTGGGTACCATCCTCTGGGTCGGCGGCCTGGTGACCCTGGGCTACTTCTTCGGCAACGTGCCATTTATCAAGAAAAACCTCTCGCTGCTGGTGGTGTTTATCATCCTGCTGTCGCTGGTGCCGATGATCATTGGCGTGTTCCGCAGCCGCTTTGGCCGCACGTCCTCCGAAGCCAAGCCGCAGTAACTGGCGATGTGGTCCCTCAGCGCCTGGCGTCGCCGGCGCCTGCTGGCCAAGCACCCGATTGCCGAGGACACCTGGCAACGGGTGCGCCAGCACCTGACCTTCCTCGACGGTATCAGTGCCGAGCAGGACCAATGGCTGCGCGAAGCCTGCGTGGTGTTCCTCGCCGAAAAGCACCTCACCGCCCTCCCCGGCGTCGAATTGCACCAGGAACAACGCCTGCTGCTCGCCGCCCAGGCGCAACTGCCGTTGATGAACCTGGGCGACCTCGATTGGTACCAGGGCTTCCACGAAATCGTGCTGTACCCCGACGACTTCCTCAGCCCCCAGCGCCATCGCGACAGCAGCGGCATCGAACACGAATGGGACGGCGAACACAGCGGCGAAGCGTGGCAACAGGGCCCGGTGATCCTCGCCTGGCCCGGCGTGCTGGCCAGCGGCAACTGGGAAGGCTACAACCTGGTCATCCACGAACTGGCGCACAAACTCGACATGCTCAACGGCGACGCCAACGGCCTGCCGCCGCTGCACCACGACATGCGCGTGCAAGAGTGGGCCAGCGTGATGCAAGGCGCCTACGACGACCTCAATCGTCAACTGGACGCCAACCCGGATGCCGACACCGAGATCGACCCCTACGCCGCCGAAAACCCGGCCGAGTTCTTTGCCGTCACCAGCGAATACTTTTTCAGCGCCCCGGATTTACTGGTCAATAGTTATCCACAGGTGTACACCCAACTCAGCCGCTTTTATCGCCAGGATCCCCAGGCCCGCCTGCACCAACTGCAAGCCAGCGACCCGCGGTATCAGCCGCAAGGCGAATGACCGTACGACGTCTGGCGCATGGCATCGGCGCCAGAATGTGCCTATAATCGCCGCCACTTTTAGGCCAATCCGGCCAAGTTTCTTGGCCAATTAACGGGGGCAACGCCCAATGAGCTACAGCAAGATTCCGGCTGGCAAAGACCTGCCGAACGACATCTACGTCGCCATCGAGATTCCGGCCAACCACGCGCCGATCAAATACGAAATCGACAAAGACAGCGATTGCCTGTTCGTTGACCGTTTCATGGCCACCCCGATGTTCTACCCGGCCAACTACGGTTTCATCCCTAACACCCTGGCTGACGACGGTGACCCCCTCGACGTGCTGGTCGTAACCCCTTACCCGGTGACCCCAGGCTCGGTTATCCGCGCGCGTCCAGTCGGCATCCTGAACATGACCGACGACGGCGGCGGCGATGCCAAAGTCATCGCAGTGCCACACGACAAGCTGTCCCAGCTGTACGTGGACGTGAAGGAATACACCGACCTGCCGCCATTGCTGCTGGAACAGATCAAGCACTTCTTCGAGAACTACAAAGACCTCGAAAAAGGCAAATGGGTGAAGATCGACGGCTGGGGCAACGCAGACGCCGCCCGCGCCGAGATCATGAAGTCGGTTGCCGCCTACAAAGGCTGATAACCGCGCCTCATGGCGACAGCAATAAAAGAAAGCCCCGATTATTCGGGGCTTTTTTGTGCCCGGCATTAAACACCAGGTTCAACACAGAGCAACTAACGTTTAACAATACAATAACTCTGAAAAACAAAACCACAACTAAGGAAAAACCTACACGCGCAAATCAACGCATGGTTTATTTGATTAGTTTCCCCCGCCAGTAAACTCTGCGTTTATGAATACATCAGGTGATCGTTTAAAAGCGCTGTTACGGGAAGTTCATCTTTCCGCGTCCGACTTCGCCAAGAACCGTGGCGTCACGCCTCAACACGTGAACAACTGGTTCAAGCGCGGCGTCCCCATGGGCCGACTCAACGAGATCGCAGAACTGCTCTGCGTCACCAGTCGATGGCTGAACACCGGCCTTGGCCCCAAACACCCACCGGCCAACTTTCTGTTGGACGGCCCCACTGCAAGGAATGCACTGCCCACCCGCGAAGACAGCGGCAAATACCTCACAGGCCCAGCCTGCGCCCCAGAAAAAATCGACGTGGAGATTCCCCTCCACCCCACGTTCACTTCCACCGAGCGCATCCGCGTCTCCCTGCACACCCTCGAAGCCCTCAGCGTAAACCCCGACCGCGCAGTCGGCGCCTACATGGCCGACAACAGCATGATCGACATCATCCAACAAGGCGCCACACTCGCCATCGACAGCGGCCGCACGCAAATCGTCGACGGCGAAATCTACGCCGTCGAACACGACGGCATGCTGCGCATCAAATACCTCTATAACCGCCCGGGCGGTGGCCTGCGCCTGCGCAGCCACAACGCCAGCGAACATCCCGACGAATACCTCACCTACGAGCAACGCTTCGAACAAAGCGTGCAAATCGTCGGCTGGGTATTCTGGTGGTCCACCCTCAACAACCGCCGCCCACCCGTGCCGCTGGATGAACACCTGTTGGGCTGGGAAGGCTCTAAATCGGAACCGGAGGTGGGCATTTGAGGTGAATGTGGGTATCATGCGCCGCACATTTGGCAGGGGATGGCTTAAGGCTATGCACCCTGCTCGGCGATGCGGAGGAGTTCCCGCTGATGCCCCTACTATTCAGCCAGACGCAATGTTGGCTGAGCGATTTGAAGGCTGTTGAGGTTTGTCAAAAACAAGCTGAAGCAGTCAGCGAGAAGCCGGCCACAAGCCGGCTTTTTAATGCCCGTAAGAAAGTCGTAGTGACCTGAGCGTCAATCATCGGTAACTCGCCCTCATTCAAAGAACACCTAACGCAGCCTTCGCGGCAACGCCGAGCGAACCAACGGTATCTCCCGCCTAACATTGTCTCTTTTGAGTTGACGGTAAGACACGCACTAGCCGATTTATCACCCGCAGCCAACCCATTAATCTGTGCCCATGTTGAACGCAACGCCCAACCAACCTAAACAAAAAAGGATTCAACCATGAGCACTCAAACCTACAACCGCTTGAACAAAGACGACGCCATCGTACTGCTGGTCGACCACCAAACCGGCCTGATTTCCCTGGTGCAGGACTTCTCGCCCAACGAGTTCAAGAACAACGTGCTCGCCCTGGCGGACCTGGCCAAGTTCTTCGACCTGCCGACCATCCTCACCACCAGCTTCGAGCAAGGCCCCAACGGCCCGCTGGTGCCGGAGCTGAAAGAGATGTTCCCGGACGCGCCGTACATCGCCCGCCCTGGCCAGATCAACGCCTGGGACAACGAAGACTTCGTCAAGGCGATCAAGGCCACCGGCCGCAAGCAGATCATCATTGCCGGGGTGGTCACCGATGTGTGCGTCGCGTTCCCGACCCTGTCGGCACTGGCGGAAGGCTTTGATGTGTTCGTGGTTACCGATGCGTCGGGCACCTTCAACACCACCGTGCAGCAGGCCGCATGGAGCCGCATGACCCAGGCCGGCGCGCAGATGATGAACTGGTTCTCGGTGGCCTGTGAGCTGCACCGCGACTGGCGCAACGATATCGAAGGCCTGGGCAACCTGCTGTCCCAGCGCATTCCGAACTATCGCAACTTGATGAATGGTTACTCGGCGCTGACGGCGCGCAAGGACTAAACACAGCGAGTTAAACAAAATGCCTGCCTTGAAAAAGCAGGCTTTTGTTGTTTGTGCAGCAGGCTGCTGCACAAATGCAGCCCTTGACTCTCCCCTATGCAGCACCCCCTACCCTGAATCCCCCCTTTCAGGACACCCCACCATGCCCCACCGCATCCTGGTCATCCTCGGCCACCCCGCCACCACCAGCTTCTGCGCCGCCCTCGCCGATACCTACACCCGCAGTGCAAAAAGCGCCGGCCATGAGGTGCGCGTCTTACGCCTGGGCGAGCTGGATTTCGACCCGATCCTGCACAACGGCTACAGCCAGATCCAAGCCCTGGAACCCGACCTGCTCAGCGCCCAGGCCGACATCCTCTGGGCCACTCACCTGACCTTCGTGTTCCCGATCTGGTGGGGCGGCATCCCGGCGTTGTTGAAAGGCTTTATCGACCGTATTTTCCTACCCGGCTTTGCCTTTAAATACCGTGCAGGCAAGGCATTCCCCGACAAGCTCCTGCAAGGCCGAACCGCACATTTGTTGGTGGCCCTGGACACGCCGCCATGGTATTACCGCTGGTTCTACCGCATGCCGGGCATCCATCAGATGCGCAAGACCACCCTGGCGTTCTGCGGCATCCAGCCGACCCAGACGTTGCTGTTCGGGCCGGTATTGGGATCGACACCAACGCAACGGGAAAAATGGCTGCAACAGGCCGGCGCACTCGTGGGAAAAGGGAGTTTTCATGTACATCGGCAAAGCCGCGCAACTGTCAGGCACGACCATCAAGGCGATTC
Source organism: Pseudomonas sp. B611 (assembly GCF_055407965.1). Classification (NCBI taxonomy): domain Bacteria; kingdom Pseudomonadati; phylum Pseudomonadota; class Gammaproteobacteria; order Pseudomonadales; family Pseudomonadaceae; genus Pseudomonas; species Pseudomonas sp. B611. Next base: position 99,340 of record NZ_JBUZST010000013.1, on the reverse strand, counting down.
GTCACTATGAGGCGATTGGCCTGTTGCCAGCGCCCCGACGGGAGGGCCAGTACCGGGTCTATTCCGAGCAGAGTGTCGAGCTGCTGATGTTTATCAAGTGCGCGCAACAGCTGGGGTTCAAGCTCAAGGAGTTGCAGGAAATCCTCCACGGCGACCCAGGAAATACGCTTGCACAGCAACGCGCAGCACAGGCGATTGCGCAGAAAAAACACGAGTTGGTCACGCAGATTGAAGCCCAGCAAAAGGTACTGGCCGGCTTGCTGGCCTTTGAGGCCAGCCTGGACGGTGCGCAAGGGCAGTGCCAGTTCGAACGCCTGGTTGAAACTGGCCGCCCGTCACGGTCTTAGTTGAGCACGTCGCCCCATTTGCGTTGCACTTCACGTTCGCGGTCGACGCTGATACGGGTCAGCGCGTCCACCCAGGCCACCGCGCCGTTGTTGGCTTCCCGCAGCAGCGACATGATGTCGTCCATCTCGAAGTCGCCCGGTTCGGTGGTGTGGGTGTGCTCGTCGAGCATTTTCCTGACCAGTTCATTGAGCTGCTGCTTGCTCGCCACTTTGGTCATGATCAGCAACATAGGCATCACGTCATCATCGACGTTGAAGGCGCTGGCGGGGTTGTGCTCTTCGTAGCAACTCAGAATGACGCCGAAACCGTTGAGGAAGCTTTCCAGAATCTTCTCTTGGCTGCGTACGGCCTCGGGCACTTTGTGGAAGGAAAAGCCGTACATCAGGGCCAGTACAAAAAAGACCTGATCCTCGACTTTCTTGTCGGGGAAGCCGATCAGTTTTTCGGCTTTGGGCAGCAGCGCGTCAAGGAAGCCGATAGGCAACTGCCAGATGAACTCGGCCTCCGGGTCGTCGTGCAGCTCTTGCTGGAGCTCCTGCAAAATCGCGCGCAGGGTCTCGATCGGTTTTTGCCCCGGGCGCACCTCGGGCTCGTCGTCCATCAGCAGGTCGTCGAGGTCGGCGTGATAGCCACGGTTCACCGGCGTAATGTCGGGCAACGCGGCGACGCGTTCAGCTTCGCCGACCAACAGCTTGTCGAGGAGCTTGTTGCGGTTTTCCAGCACGAAGCGCACGAAGGTTTCCTCCTTGAGCGCCAGGCGCACCACGCCCGGCAGGAAGGCATAAATGAACCCGCCAAGCTTCTCGACGTTCGCGTCATCACGCAAAGCAGCGAGGGACGCCTCGCCGGTTTTTTCCTTGAGGAACGGCAAGATCTTCGGCTTGTTTTGCTCGATCGCCACGGCGACGTAGCCCAGCAGTTTGTCCTTGGCACCGGCTTTTTTCTGTTGCTCGGCGGGGCTCTGTACGTCGGTATCTGCGATGACCGCCAGGGCGAAGATTTCTTCGGCTTGCACAGGCTCAGGCGCTGCACTGACGGGCAACGGGATGTCATCGGCCGAGGCCTGACGCGCATCAGCCAACGCTTGGTTGATCAGTGAGAAAAACTCGCCCAACTCCTTTTCGCCTACCTGGGTGAAGGAACCGACCTTGCGCGCATTGATGTAAAGGTCGCGCTTCTCCACCGACAGCCCTTCCAGGTGTCGCCAGAAAAACAGGCGCGGCGCTTCAAACACCATTTTCAGCGCCAGCTTGCTCTCGCCCATCAGCACGCCTTCCTTGGCGCCGCCGAACAGGGTGTCGTCGATCAGCACCAGCACTTCGTCTTCACGCATATTGGCGCCGTAGGACTCCAGCGCCGCGTGCAGTTTTTTCTGCGGGATATGCGGGCGCACGTAGACGCGCTCCAGGCCCAGGCGCTCGGCCAGGTTGACCGTCATTTGCACCACGGTATCGACTTGCGCGGCACTCAATTCCTGGCTGCCGGCAGCCTTGGCTTCAGCGCGTTTGACCGAGGCCGGCGGCTGATCAGCAGACTCGCTGCGCATCCACTCCAGCACCAACGAGAAGCATTGGTTGAGGTCGGCCTTGTCCGGCATGTTGAAGGCAATCGCCTGACGCTTGTTGAGGAAGAGTTTGCTGCCCTGAATCTCCAGGGATTGCACTTCACTGTAGGAATAGCTGACAGCGTCGCTGAAGGTTTCGCGAATCGCCAGGCAGTCATGCCCGATCAGGCAACCGTCCTTGCCGCTGCCGAACATGGTGTCGTCGATCAACACCACCACATCGCTGGGGTCCAGCGTCAAATCGTAAGCCGCCAGGGCATTGCTCAGCAGCTTCTTGGGAATATTCGGCGCGACATACACACGTCCCGAGCTCGAGTATTTTTTGGCCTGCAAGAACGCCAACAACGACATATCCCTATCTCCTCAAACGCGCTTTTTTTGCCTGCACTGTCCACGGGTGGCTGCAGGTCGTGGCGCAGAATAGCACTAGGCCACTACCCTGATAACCACCAGCGCAGGGGTTCAAGTACGATTTCTGACGGTGGACGATGAGCCGAATAAATTGCACAATCGGCTCACCAAATGAGCCGAATAGCCTTTTTATTCGGCTCACCCACTCAGGTACGCCTCCATGGACCACCCATTCTGGGTCTGGCAACACGCCGACTGGCCGCACTTCCACTGGCAACCGGGTCGCCTGGCGGTCTTGTTGCGCGAGTGCGGACAAGCCCAAGGCAAGCTGCTGGGCATGCTCGGCACCGTCAGCCAAGCGGTCAACGCGCAGAATGAGCTGGATACGTTGCTGCAAAACATCCTGACTTCTTCGGCAATCGAGGGGGAACAGTTGAATGTGGGGTCGGTACGCTCCTCCCTGGCGCGACGTTTGGGTCTGGAGCCGTTGAAGGACGCCTGCGTCAGCCGCCGCAGCGAAGGCCTGGCTGAGCTGATGCTGGATGCCACGCAACAATTCGCCCAACCCTTTACCCTTGCCCGCCTGTTGAATTGGCATCATTTATTGTTCCCGACTCCCGAAGCCGGCTTGGCTGCGCGCGCGCTCAATGTCGGGACATTGCGCGGGGATGAGCCGATGCAGGTGGTTTCGGGGTGGCTTGATCGACAGACGGTGCATTTCGAGGTGCCGCCGCGCGAAGGGCTGGAGCAAGCGCTGGATGATTTCCTCGATTGGTTCGAAACCAGCCGTGGCCAACCGGAGCTTGATCCTCTGGTCCGCGCAGGCGTCGCGCACTTCTGGTTTGTCACGCTGCACCCGTTCGACGACGGCAATGGTCGCCTGACCCGCGCTATCACTGACCTGGCGTTGGCCCAGGGCGAACACCAGGCCATTCGTTTTTATGCCATGTCCGCCAGCATCCTTGAGGACCGCGCGGGTTATTACCAGGCGCTGGAGTCGAGCCAAAAGGCCAAGCTGGATATCACCCACTGGCTCGAATGGTTCCTCAAGACCTTGCTGCGCAGTGTGCAACAAGCCATGGCGCAGATTGACCGGGTGCTGGACAAGAGCCGGTTCTGGCAGCAACACCACGGTCTCGCGCTGTCTGCCGAACAGATCAAGGTACTCAACCGCTTGCTGGACGGTGGGGAGAAGGGCTTTGAACATGGCATCAGCGCCGCGCAGTATCAGGCCGTGACCAAGGTGTCGAAAGCTACCGCCACGCGTCACCTGGCTGATCTGCTGGAAAAAAACTGCCTGGTGCGATTGCCCGGCGGAGGCCGTAGTACGCGCTATCAAATCAATGCCTTGGGCGATTGAGCCACCCCGTTCATTTGACCGCTCATTTGCCCGCTCATTTGCCCAGAATCCCCATGTCTGCTAGTGTCGCGCCGGTTTACCGTCTACCGGAATAGCCGCCATGGCCCGCAAAAAAGTTGCACTCGATTTCGAACAATCCCTCGCCGACCTGCAAACCCTGGTCGAGCGTCTGGAGAACGGCGAGTTGTCGCTGGAAGACTCGTTGACAGCGTTTGAGCAAGGCATCGGCCTGACCCGCGACTGCCAGAGCGCCTTGGCGCAAGCGGAGCAGAAGGTCCAAGTGCTGCTGGAGCGTGACGGGGAGTTGGCCGAAGAACCTTTCGATGCGGAACAGCCGGAATGATCGACGCGTATCAGGCCAGTAGCCAAGCCCGGGTCAATGCGGCGCTGGAGCCCTTGTTTGTTGCGCCAAGCCCCGAACTCAAGCGTCTGTATGAAGCCATGCGCTACAGCGTGATGAATGGCGGCAAGCGTGTGCGCCCGCTGCTGGCGTATGCCGCGTGCGAAGCCTTGGGCGCGCCCGCCGAGCAGGCCAATGGCGCCGCCTGTGCGGTGGAGTTGATCCACGCCTATTCCCTGGTACACGACGATTTGCCGGCCATGGACGATGACGATTTGCGTCGCGGCCAGCCAACCACCCACAAAGCCTTTGACGAAGCCTGTGCGATTCTCGCCGGTGACGGCCTGCAAAGCCTGGCGTTCAGCGCATTGCTGGACCCGGCGCTGAGCAGCGTCAACGCCGAGATCCGCTTGCGCATGGTCACCGCCCTGGCCGTCGCCGCTGGCCCCGCCGGGATGGTCGGCGGTCAAGCCATCGACTTAGGTTCGGTCGGCCAGAAGCTGGATCAGCAGGCCCTGGAATACATGCACCGCCACAAGACCGGTGCACTGATCGAAGCTGCCGTGCACCTCGGCGCCCTGGCCAGTGGCCGCGCTGAAGCCGAACAGCTGGCGGCGCTGAAAACGTATTCCCGCGCCATCGGCCTGGCCTTCCAGGTGCAGGACGACATCCTCGATGTCGAAAGTGACACCGCCACCCTGGGCAAACGCCAGGGCGCCGACATCGCACGGGACAAACCGACTTATCCGGCACTGCTCGGGCTTGAAGCCGCCAAGGCCTATGCCCTGGAACTGCGCGACCTGGCCCTGGACGCCCTGCGACCTTTCGACGCGGCGGCCGAGCCACTGCGCGACCTGGCGCGGTATATCGTCGAACGCCGGCACTGATCAGGGCGGCCATTGCAGCCGCATATCAGCCAAGTTCGGCGCTCTGCGTGGGCAGTTTGCGATGCTTGAGGTAAACTGCCGCCTCTTCTTATACCTATAACGATTCGCCTGATGCCCACGACGTTTCAAGAGATTCCCCGCAAGCGCCCGTCCACGCCCCTGCTCGACCGTGCTGCCACGCCGGCCGGCCTGCGTCGTCTGGGTGAAGCCGAGCTGGAAACCCTGGCCGATGAGTTGCGCCTGGAATTGCTCTACACGGTCGGCCAGACCGGTGGGCATTTCGGTGCCGGCCTGGGCGTCATCGAGCTGACTATCGCCCTGCATTACGTGTTCGACACCCCGGACGACCGGCTGGTGTGGGACGTGGGCCATCAGGCGTATCCGCATAAAATCCTCACCGGCCGCCGCGAGCAAATGGGCAGCCTGCGCCAGAAGGACGGGATTGCCGCCTTCCCGCGTCGCTCCGAGAGCGAGTACGACACCTTTGGCGTCGGCCACTCCAGCACCTCCATCAGTGCCGCGCTGGGCATGGCCATTGCCGCCCGCCTGCAAGGCAGCGATCGCAAGGCGATTGCGGTGATCGGTGACGGCGCGCTGACCGCCGGCATGGCCTTCGAAGCGCTGAATCACGCGCCGGAAGTCGACGCCAACATGTTGGTGATCCTCAACGACAACGACATGTCGATCTCGCGCAACGTCGGTGGCCTGTCCAATTACCTGGCCAAGATCCTCTCCAGCCGCACCTATGCCAGCATGCGTGAAGGCAGCAAGAAGGTGCTCTCGCGTCTGCCCGGCGCGTGGGAAATTGCCCGGCGTACCGAAGAATATGCCAAGGGCATGCTGGTACCCGGCACCCTGTTCGAAGAGTTGGGCTGGAACTACATAGGCCCGATCGACGGCCACGACCTGCCTACCCTGATTGCCACGCTGCGCAACATGCGCGACCTCAAGGGCCCGCAGTTCCTGCACATCGTCACCAAAAAGGGCAAAGGCTTCGCCCCGGCGGAAGTCGACCCGATCGGCTACCACGCCATCACCAAGCTGGAACCCGTGGACGCCCCCGCCGCCGCGCCGAAAAAGGCCAGCGGGCCGAAGTATTCCGGCGTGTTCGGCGAATGGCTGTGCGACATGGCCGCAGCTGACCCGCGCCTGGTGGGGATTACCCCGGCGATGAAGGAAGGCTCGGACCTGGTGGCGTTCAGCGAGCGTTTCCCGCTGCGTTACTTCGACGTGGCGATTGCCGAGCAGCACGCCGTCACGTTCGCGGCAGGCATGGCCTGTGAAGGCGCCAAGCCGGTAGTGGCGATCTACTCCACCTTCCTGCAACGCGGCTACGACCAGTTGGTGCATGACGTCGCGGTACAGAACCTCGACGTACTGTTCGCCATCGACCGTGCAGGCCTGGTGGGCGAAGACGGCCCAACCCATGCCGGTAGCTTCGATTTGTCCTACCTGCGCTGCATCCCCGGCATGCTGGTGATGACGCCGAGCGACGAAAACGAACTGCGCAAGATGCTCAGCACCGGCCACCTGTACAACGGCCCCGCCGCCGTGCGCTACCCGCGCGGCAACGGTCCGAATGCGGTGATCGAGAAGGACCTGGAGCCTATCGAGATCGGCAAGGGCATCGTCCGCCGCCAAGGCAGCAAGACCGCCTTCCTGGTGTTTGGCGTGCAACTGGCCGAAGCCTTGAAAGTCGCCGAGAAGCTCGACGCCACCGTGGTCGATATGCGCTTCGTCAAACCGCTGGATGAAGCCCTCGTACGCGAAATCGCCGCCAGCCACGAGCTGCTTGTGACGGTCGAAGAAAACGCCATCATGGGCGGTGCGGGCGCGGCAGTCAGCGAGTTCCTGGCGCGGGAGAACATCCTCAAGTCGGTGCTGCACCTGGGCTTGCCGGATGTGTACGTCGAACACGCCAAGCCGGCGCAGATGTTGGCGGAGTGTGGGTTGGATGAAGCAGGGATTGAAGCGTCGGTACGCGAGCGCATGGCGCTGGTGGGCCTGTAACCCAATCCCCCGGCAGAAACCGGATCTAAAATGTGGGAGCGGGCTTGCTCGCGAAGACGGAGTGTCAGTCACTGGAGTTGTCGACTGACCCACCGCCTTCGCGAGCAAGCCCGCTCCCACATGTGTTTTGTGCCGCCTTCAAACTCTATGGACAGACCATGAAACGCCTGCACCTCGCCCTCCTGCTTCTACCTGCCCCCGAACTGCTCGCCGACACCCGCGACCAAGCCCTGAACCTCCCCGACGTGGTCATCAGCGCCAACCGACAGGTGCAGGCGCGCAACGACAGCAGCGCCGCCAACACGGTTTTCACCCGCGACGACATCGACCGCCTACAGCCCACCAGCCTTACGGACCTGCTCAGCCGTGTGCCTGGCGTGCAAATCGCCCCCACCGGCGGGCGTGGCAGTTTGCCAGGGGTTTATATTCGCGGCACAAAATCCGCCCAGAGCCTGGTGCTGGTGGACGGCCAGCGCATCGCCAACACCACCTCCGGCGACAGCGGCCTGCAATACCTGAATGTCGATCAGATCGAACGGGTGGAAGTCTTGCGCGGCTCACGCTCGGTGATCTACGGCAGCGACGCAATTGGCGGGGTGATCCAGGTCTTCACCCGGCGCAATGCCGAGCAAGGTCTACAGCCGCGCTTGAAGCTGGGCTTTGGCAGCAACCAGACCTGGGAGCGCAGCTTCGGGCTGTCCGGTGGTGATGAACGCACGCGGTTCAACCTGGGTGCGAGCCTGGATGAAACGGCGGGCATCAACTCGACACATACGTCATTCCCCAGCGATGGCGACCATGATGCCTATCGCAACCAGTCCATCAGCTTGAACCTCAGCCACGCCTTCAGCGATGAGTTGGCGGTGGGCTTCAACCTGCTGGATAGCCGTGGCAAGTCCGAATACGACAACAGCTTCGGCCGCTATGACTTCGCCAGCGGGCAAAGCGTTGGGCAAAAACCCTACACCGACTACACCGTGAGCAGCGCCAGCGGCTATATCGATGCGAGCCTCAGTAAGCGCTGGCAATCGCGCCTGGAACTGGGCCACAGCGAGAACCGCGACACCAAGCGCGACACCCTCAGCGATGAGTTCAGCGTGTTCAACACCTACCGCGACTCGGTCAACTGGCAGAACGACCTGACCCTGAACGAGCAGAACAGCCTGATACTCGGTGCAGACTGGTACGAAGACCGTTTCCATGGCTCCACCACTTTTACCGAAAACAGCCGCTGGAATCGCGCCGCGTTTGTGCAGCATCGCTTCCACGGCGCGTGGTTCTCGACGGAGTTGGGCCTGCGCCGTGACCAGAACCAGCAGTTCGGCGGGCAGAACAGCTGGAGCGCCAGCTTCACCTTGCCGCTCAACCCCGATAACGACCTGCTGCTGAGCTACAGCGAAGGCTTCCGCGCGCCAACCTTCAACGACCTGTATTACCCCGACACGAAGTACAGCAACCCCAACCTGCGGCCCGAAACCTCAAAGAGCTACGAGCTGCAATGGCGTAGCCAATTGAGCGACAGCACGCGCCTGGAAGCCTCGCTGTACCGCACCGACCTGCGCGATGCGATCATCCTCGACAGCGCCAGCAAGCCGCAAAACGTCGCGGCGGCACGTATCAATGGCTTTGAAGCCGCGCTCAAGCAGGAGCTGTTTGGCTGGCAAGGCAACCTTGGGCTATCGCTTATCGACCCGCGTGACCGCGACAGCGGCCATACCTTGGCCCGTCGGGCACGTCGTACGTTGAGCCTGGACCTGGACCGGCAGTTCGACCGGCTGGGCGTGGGCGCCAGCTGGCAGGCAATCAGCAGCAGCTATGACGCGCAGGACAATACACAGCGCCTGGGTGGCTATGCACTGCTGGGGTTGCGCAGCAGTTGGGCGTTGAATCGCGAAGTGGCGTTGTCGCTGAAGGTCGATAACCTGTTGGACAAGCCGTTTGCGCGGGCGATGTATAGCTATGACGATGTGGACTTCAAGAACAATCAGGCTTATCGGGAAGAAGGCCGGGTGTGGATGATGGGTGTGACCTGGACACCTGAGATTTGATCGGCGCCTGTACTGGCCTCTTCGCGAGCAAGCCCGCTCCCACATTTTGAAAGTATTCGCAAATCAAAGTGTGGGAGCGGGCTTGCTCGCGAAAGCGGTCTCACAGGTCAGGCGATATCACCTGACACAACCGCGCCACCGCCTCCACCATCTGCCCACTGGGCCGCTCCAGGCCTTTATCCGGCACCAACCGCACTCGCACAGCCATGTTTGGCCAGACACGCCAGGCATCCTTCTGCGCCTGATCCCCCACCAGAATCACCTCGGGATCACGCTGCAACACCGACTCGATGCTCACCTGTGGCGCAGGCAATGTGAGGTCATCGAACACATTACGTGCGCCGCAAACGCTTAGCGCATCGCTGATGATCTGCCCGCCACCCACGGTGTACAGCGGTTGGTTCCACACCTGGTAAAACACCCGCAATGGCTCGGCTCGCTGATACCGCTGACGTAACGCGGCCAAGCGCTGACGCAATTGCGCGGCCAACTGGCGACCGGCATCCGCACGGCCCAACTGGTCCGCGATGGCCTGGACCTGGCTGGCGAGCTGTTCAAGGCTGTGAGGTTCGGCGACGTAGACCGGGATGTTCAAGCGCTGCAACTGCTCACGCTGGGCCGGGCCGACGCTGCCGGGCCAGAGCAGGATCAGGTCGGGCTTGAGGCTGAGCAGGCGCTCGATATTCAACTGACCGTAGTGCCCGACCGACGGCAGCGTCGCCAGGGCTGCGGGGCGTTCGCCGCCATCGAGCACGCCCACCAGCAAGTCGGCGGCGCCCAGTTCAACCACGATTTCAGACAGGGATGGCGCCAGGCTGACCACGCGTTCGGCCGCCAGAGCCTGGGCGCTGCATGCCAGCAGCAGGAGCGCCAGCCAGTGACGCCTCATCCCAGTTGACGGGGGATGCGATACAGGTAGAACAGCACCAGGGTCGACAGCGCCAATAGAAACAACGGCACCGCTTCCAGGCCGACAAATACCGCCAGCGCACCGATCCAGGCAGGCGCGGCGGCAATCAACAATGCGGTACGCCGACGGGCCGCCAGGGTGATCCAGGCGGCCGGTTCTTCAGGAGTATCGAGGGCTTTGGAGGTGGCGATCAGCGCGTGTTTATAGCCATGGAAATAGCGCAGGCTGAGAAACATCGAGGCCACGCCGGCGATAAAGAACGGCATGGCCAGCACGGGCAGCAAGGATTCGGCTTGGCCGAACACCAGGTTGATCACAAACAAGGGCAGCAGGGCCAGGGCCAGGTACTGCCACCAGTTGAAGGACAGTCGCCGTTTCACCTGGCCACGGGTCACGCGCGGTCAACCTCGCCCTGATGCTCGTTGCCCATCATGTGGTCGAGCTTGCTGGCCTTGGTGGCCAGGTAGAGTTTGTTGTGCGGGTTGTGCCCGGTGTGCAGCGGCACGCGCTCGGCGACGGTGATGCCCATCTCGGTCAAGGCTTTGACCTTGCGCGGGTTGTTGGTCATCAGGCGCAGGGATTTGACCCCCAGGTGTTCGAGCATCGGCAGGCAGATCGCGTAGTCGCGCTGGTCGGCGGCAAAACCCAGGCGCTCGTTGGCTTCGACGGTATCGGCGCCGCCATCTTGCAGCTCGTAGGCGCGGATCTTGTTCATCAGGCCAATGCCACGGCCTTCCTGACGCAAGTACAGCAGTACACCACGGCCTTCACGGGCGATGGCGCGCATCGCCGCTTCAAGTTGCGAACCGCAGTCGCAACGCTGGCTGAACAGTGCGTCACCGGTCAGGCACTCGGAGTGCACGCGGCCCAGCACCGGAGCGCCGTCAGCGATATCACCGAGGCTGAGCACGACGTGCTCGCGCCCGGTGGCTTCTTCAAGAAAGCCGTTCATGGTGAACGTGGCAAAAGGGGTAGGCAGCTTGGAAGCGGCGACGAAAACGACGGGCACCGTGTGCTCCTGATTTCAGTTTTTACAAAGGCGGCCATTGTAACAGCACGTTCCTACAGACGCTTAAGCTGAATTATCGCTGATAAAGATCAATAGGTTCGATTGGCCTTCATCCTGGTTCTATGCAGGTCAGAACGGATACGGCTGGTTCCAGCGCTCGAAGATCGCCTTCAGTTCGCCGCTTTTCACTAAGGTTGCGACGCGCTGGTCGTACACGGCCATCAACGCTCGCCCTCGTTCGGTATCGGCAAAACCGATATACAGCGGCAGCTCGGCAATATGGGTGAGCTGGAACTTCGAGGGATCGCTGGACTGGCTAAGGACGTACTTCGCTTCGGTCAACGCATCGATATAGAAGTCGGCCCGACCGTGTTGCAGCATCTGCAGAATGCCATCGCGGCGTTCGATCTGGTTGAAGCGGCGCACGTTGGGCAAGTACTCCTCGTACTTGTAGCCACGCACCCAGGCCAGGCGGTAATTGCCCAGCGTGGCCACGGTCGGCGCCGGCGTGCCGGCCAGGCCGAGGGCGTAGATGTGATCGGAGTCGAAATTCCAGTGGGGGTAGAGCACGCCAGTGGCTTCGTCCCGGTAGGAACCGACCCAGCCATCCACCTCGCCGCGCTGGGCCAGGCCGACAGAACGGGTATATGGCACCGTGCGGGTTTGCAGCGTGATCCCGGCCGGCTCGAACACTAGGCGCAACACGTCCCAGGCCAGGCCGCGGCCATCGGCGTTGGTGTAGTCGTCCCAGGCTTCACTGGCCAGCACGACCTTGCCCGGCGCCTCATCGGCGTGCACCAGAGGTGTGAGGGCGCACAGCAGGATCAACAGCCAGCGGCGCACATCCATGGTGGCAAGCTCCTACTCCGGAATGACTGTGTAGAGGGTAGCGCAGGTCGCCGACTTACGGCGCTTCGCGAAAGTGCTGATAGCCACGCACGGCCGGGGTGATGTCCTGGCCGTTGGCGTCCAGCAGCGTCACGCCCTGCCCCGCCTCGACCCGGCCGATCACGTGGATCGGCCAACCAGTCGCCAACAGCGGCGCCAGTTCCGCAGGCGGCAGGGTGAACGCCAGCACGTAGTCGTCGCCCCCGCTCAAGGCCGCCACGCGCGCGTCGTCGTCACCGACAAACGCCAGCAGCGCCGGGGACAGCGGCAACCGCTGGCGCTCGATCAACAGGCTGACAGCCGACGCCTTGGCGATATGCCCGCAATCGGCCAGCAACCCGTCGGAGATATCCATCGCCGAGGTCGCCTTGCCCCGCAACGCCAGCCCCAAGGCCAACTGCGGTTGCGGCGACCAATAGTGCGCCAGCAACGGCTCGGCAATCGCCGTCTCGGCGCTGCGCTGGCCCAACACCAGAGGCAAAGCGCCAGCGGCATTGCCCAACTCGCCGCCCACACACAATAAGTCGCCCGGCTGCGCCCCGCTGCGCGTCAACGCTTGTCCGGCGGGCACCCGGCCAAACACGGTCAGGGTCAGGCTCAGCGGGCCGCGCGTGGTGTCACCGCCGACCAGGCGCACGCCGCAGCTTTGCGCCATGACGTTCAAACCCTGGGCATAGCGTTGCAGCCAATCGGCATCGACGGTCGGGGTGGTGAGGGCAAGGGTGAATGCGAGGGGATGGGCGCCCATGGCGGCCAGGTCGCTCACGGCCACGGCCAACGAGCGCTGGCCGAGCAGGAACGGGTCGCAGGGGTCGGAAAAATGCACCCCGGCCACCAAGGTATCGGTGGAGATTGCCAACTGCTCCCCGGCGGGGAGCGCCAGCAAGGCGCAGTCGTCGCCGATCCCCAGGGCAATACCTTCGCCGCCCTGCGCACAAGGCGCGGCGGCGAAGTATTTGCGGATCAGCTCAAACTCGCCCATTGCGAACTCAAGCGCAGGTTAGCGCTTGTACGCCTTCACTTCGGCTTCACGCAGGCGCGGGGCCAGCTTGTCGAGCACACCGTTGACGAACTTGTGACCGTCGGTCGAACCGTAGACTTTCGCCAGCTCGATGCCTTCGTTGATCACTACGCGGTACGGCACGTCGACGCGGTACAGCAGTTCCCAGGCAGACAGGCGCATCACGCACAGTTCAACCGGGTCCAGCTCTTCGATGGTCAGGTCCAGGCAAGGTGCCAGGGCCGTGTCGATCTCGGTCAGGTGCGCATGCACACCGTGCAGGATGTCGTGGAAGTACGGCAGGTCGGCGAAGGTAAAATCGTTGTCGACGCGAAACTGCGCTTCGATTTCGTTCAGCGAAGTACCGGCCAGGTGGCGCTGATACAGCGCCTGGGTCGCCAACTGACGAGCAGCGCGACGCTTCTCGTTCTTCGATGGCTTACCGGCATCGGCTGGACGTGGCTCGCGCGGGTTGAAGTTGTCGCTCTCGTCGGAAATCACTTGGCCTCCAACTGCGACAGCAGGCTGACCATTTCCAGGGCGGACAAGGCAGCTTCGGCGCCTTTGTTGCCGGCCTTGGTGCCGGAGCGCTCGATGGCTTGCTCGATGGAATCCACGGTCAGTACGCCGAACGCAACCGGCACGCCGAACTCCATGGACACCTGGGCCAGGCCCTTGGTGCATTCGCCAGCCACGTATTCGAAGTGCGGGGTGCCGCCACGAATGACCGCGCCCAGGGCGATGATCGCCGCGTACTCACCCTGCTGAGCAACTTTTTGCGCAACCAGTGGGATTTCGAAGGCGCCAGGCGCACGGATAAGGGTGATATCGCTCTCGCTCACACCGTGGCGAACCAGGGCATCCACGGCACCGCTTACCAGGCTTTCAACCACGAAGCTGTTGAAGCGGCCAACTACCAGGGCGTAGCGGCCTTTGGGGGCGATGAAGGTACCTTCGATGGTCTTCAGGGTCATTCGACAAATCTCTTAAAGAGCCGGGACGCGCAAACGGCGTCCCTTAGTGATGATTTAACCGCGAACAAGGGGCAAGAATCGCCGGCCTTTATTCGGAGGGCACGTATTCTACTACTTCCAGGTCGAAACCGGATATGGCATTAAATTTCATCGGTGCACTCATCAGGCGCATTTTGCGCACACCGAGGTCACGCAGGATCTGCGAACCGGCACCGACAATGCTGTAGGTGGTCGGTTTTTTCACCGGCGCGTGGTCGGCGGTTTCGCGGATATGCGCCAGCAGCACATCGCCATCCAGCGGGTGGCCGAGCAACAGCACCACGCCACTGCCTGCCTCGGAAACCGCAGCCATGGCGGCGCGCAGGCTCCAGCGGCCCGGCTGCTTGACCATCAGCAGGTCGCGCAGCGGGTCCATATTGTGCACACGCACCAGGGTCGGCTCTTCGGCGCAAATGTTGCCCAGGGTCAGGGCCATATGCACGTCGCCTTCCACTGAATCACGGTAGGTCACCAAATTGAATTGGCCCAGTTCGCTGTCCAGTGGCTGCTCGGCAATCCGCTGAACGGTACGTTCGTGGATCATCCGGTAGTGGATCAGGTCGGCAATGGTGCCGATCTTGATGTTGTGCTCGGCGGCAAACGCCTCGAGTTCGGCGCGACGGGCCATGGTGCCGTCGTCATTCATCACTTCGCAGATCACCCCGCTCGGCTCGAAACCGGCCATGCGCGCCAGGTCGCAGGCGGCTTCGGTGTGGCCGGCACGGGCCAGGGTGCCACCGGGTTGGGCCATCAGCGGGAAGATATGGCCGGGGCTGACGATGTCTTCAGCCTTGGCGTCCTTCGCGGAAGCGGCTTGCACGGTGCGCGCGCGGTCAGCGGCGGAGATACCGGTGGTAACACCCGTCGTGGCTTCGATGGACACGGTGAACTTGGTGCCAAACCCGGAGCCGTTACGCGGCGCCATCAGCGGCAGCTTGAGCAGTTCGCAGCGCTCGCGGCTCATGGGCATGCAGATCAGCCCGCGGGCGTGCTTGGCCATGAAGTTGATGTGCTCAGCCTGGCACGCCTCGGCGGCCATGATGATGTCGCCTTCGTTCTCGCGGTCTTCGTCATCCATCAGGATGACCATCTTGCCTTGGCGGATGTCTTCAACCAGTTCTTCGATGCTATTGAGCGCCACGTGGCACCCCCTTGGTCAGGATTTCAGGTAGCCGTTAGCGGCCAGAAAACTTTCGGTGATGTTACTTCCGGTTGGCTCTGCGGCCTTATCGCCCAACAGCAGGCGCTCCAGGTAACGGGCAAGCAAGTCCACTTCCAGGTTCACCCGGCGACCAGGCTGGTAAGACGCCATGATGGTTTCGCTGAGGGTGTGGGGAATGATGGTCAGTTCGAATTCGGCGCCGTTCACGGCGTTCACGGTCAGGCTGGTGCCATCGACGGTGATCGAGCCTTTGTGGGCGATGTACTTGGCCAGCTCCTTGGGCGCGCGAATGCGGAATTCCACGGCACGCGCGTTTTCGCTGCGCGCGACCACTTCGCCGACGCCATCCACATGGCCGCTGACCAGGTGGCCGCCCAGGCGGGTGGTCGGGGTCAGGGCTTTTTCCAGGTTCACCGGGCTGCCGGCCTTGAGGTCGTTCATCGCGGTGCAGTCCAGGGTTTCCCGGCTGACATCGGCGGCAAAACCGTTGCCTGGCAACTCGATGACGGTCAGGCACACGCCGTTGATGGCGATGCTGTCGCCCAGCTTGACGTCGCCGAGGTCCAGCTTGCCGGTTTCAACCGACAGGCGGACGTCGCCCCCCTTGGGGGTCATTGCACGGATGCTGCCGATGGATTCGATGATGCCGGTGAACATGGCCTTCTCCTGGAAAACGTTACCGCGCTGGGCGCAGGCAGAAAATTATACGCTCGCTGCTGGAACAGGGATGGCAGTGACTCGCCAGTCATCGCCTACAGCGCGCATTTCAGTGATCTTGAGTTGGGGGGCGTCTGCCAGTTTCTCAAGCGGCCAGTCCAGCAAAGGCCGCGCGGCGGAGCCGAGGAACTTGCCGGCGATGAAAATCACGTATTCATCCACCAGGCCTTGCTGGGCAAAGGCGCCCGCCAGGCTTGGCCCGGCTTCCACCAACACGTCGTTGACGCCACGGGCCGCCAGGGCGACCAGCGCCGAACGCAGGTCAACCTGGCCCTCGACGCCCGGCACCACCAGGCACTCGGGGCCACGGGGGAACTGGTTTTCCGCGGTCACACAGGTGATGACCAATGCCGGGCCGGCCTTGAAGAACGGCGCGTTGAGCGGCACGCGCAGGCGGCCGTCGATGAGCACGCGCAACGGCGGGCGCGACATGGCCAGGGCGGTGGTTTCCTCATCCAGACCCAGCTCGGCGGCGCGTACGGTCAGGCGCGCACCATCGGCCAGCACCGTGTCGGCGCCGGTCAGCACCACGCTGGCCTCGGCACGCAGGCGCTGCACGGCGGCGCGGGCGGCGGGGCCGGTGATCCATTGGCTCTCGCCGCTGGCCATCGCGGTGCGCCCGTCCAGGCTCATCGCCAGCTTGACCCGCACAAACGGCAGGCCGTGTTCCATGCGTTTAAGGAAACCGGGGTTCAACGCGCGCGCTTCGCTTTCCAGAACGCCGCTGCGGGTTTCGATCCCGGCCTGGGCCAGACGCTGCATGCCGCGCCCCGCCACTTCCGGGTTCGGGTCCTGCATGCCAGCCACCACGCGCGCCACGCCGGCACTCACCAGCGCATCGGCGCAGGGCGGCGTGCGGCCGTGGTGGCTGCACGGTTCGAGGGTCACGTACACCGTGGCGCCACGGGCCTTGTCACCGGCAGCGCGCAGGGCGTTGGGCTCGGCGTGGGGCTCGCCGGTGCGCTCATGCCAACCTTCGCCGACGATCCGCCCATCGCGCACGATCACGCAGCCGACCCGTGGGTTGGGATGGGTGGTGTACAGGCCCTTGCGCGCCAATTCGAGGGCGCGGGCCATGTAATGGGCGTCGAGGACAGCTTGTTCGGCAGACGGTGGGGTCATTGTTTGGCAGGCTCACGGGCCAGGCGGTCGATTTCTTCGCGGAACTCGTTGAGGTCCTGGAAGCGTCGATACACCGAGGCGAAACGGATATAGGCGACTTCGTCGAGCTTTTGCAGCTCGCCCATCACCAGCTCTCCAACCACCAGGCTCTTGACCTCGCGCTCGCCGGTCGCCCGCAACTTGTGCTTGATATGCACCAGCGCGGCTTCCAGGCGCTCGACACTCACCGGGCGTTTTTCCAGGGCGCGCTGCATACCGGCGCGCAGTTTGTCTTCGTCGAAAGGCTGGCGGCTGCCGTCGGACTTGATCAGGCGCGGCAATACCAGTTCGGCAGTTTCGAAGGTGGTGAAACGCTCACCGCAGGCCAGGCATTCGCGCCGGCGACGCACTTGATCGCCCTCGGCGACCAGACGTGAGTCAATGACCTTGGTGTCGTTGGCACCGCAGAAGGGACAGTGCATGGTGGCAGGCAACAAAAAAAGGGAGGGCCATGGTAGCGCATCCCCGTGGCAAGACAAGCCATAGCCTTTACGGTATATAGACTGGCTATTATGTTTCTTGATTTTAAAGCCACGGATTTTGCCCTTTCTGGAGCCGTACATGCAGTTACGACCACTTGTCTTGCTCACCGTGTTCAGTTTCCTGGTCGCCTGCAGCAGCGAAGCCCCTAAACCGTCCACGCCCCAGCCGGTGCCTGCGCAAGAGAAAAAAGTCCCAGGCATTGAAGACCTCGGCCCACTGCCGGCCTATCAGCGCGAAATCAACGGCAGCCTGACCAACGTGCCCGCCGGCGCTGAAGTCGAGATGGCCCTGCTGGTGATCGACGAGCGCTCGCGCCCGCAACAATTGCTCGCCAGCAGCGTGCTGACCGGCAACGGCAAGCCCCTGGCCTTCCGCCTGCGCTTCAACCCCGAGGCTTTTCCGGCCGGTGCCCGCGTTGAAGTGCGCGGCCGCGCCAGCCAGTCGGGCCAGTTGATCCTGCACCTGCCCGCCGTGCGTATCACCCAGGCGATCACCCAGACCACCGGCCCCCTGCAACTCGTCAAGGCACCATGACACCACCGCTGGCCCTGCAAGCGGCGCTGAGCGAGCTGATCGGCGACGCGCAACTGGTGCCCTGCCCACTGCCGGACACCGCGTTGTCGTTGTGGCTGCTGGATGCGGACAACATGGACCGCGCCTTCAGCCCCGAAGAAACCCGGCGCATCCTGCATGAACCGCCCTACTGGAGCTTCTGCTGGGCCAGCGGCCTGGCACTGGCGCGGCACCTGGCGGCGAACCCCGAGTGGGTGGCCGGCAAGCGCGTGCTGGATTTTGGCGCCGGCTCCGGCGTGGCCGGGATCGCTGCCGTCAAAGCCGGGGCGCTGGAAGTGGTGGCTTGCGATCTTGATCCACTGGCGCTGGCGGCGTGCCGGGCGAATGCCGAGCTCAACGGTGTGACGCTGGGTTATTCGGCGGACTTCTTCGCCGAAGCCGACCGCTTCGACCTGATCCTGGTGGCCGACGTCCTCTACGACCGCGCCAACCTGCCGTTGCTGGATCAATTCCTCACCCGTGGTCGTGAAGCGTTGGTGGCGGATTCGCGGGTAAGAGACTTTCAGCATGCGGATTATCGGCGCCTGGAAATCCTCGATGCGCTGACGCTGCCGGACCTGGCCGAGCCTTGGGAGTTTCGCAAGGTGAGCCTGTACCACTCGCGGCGTTCTTGAGGCCATCGCGGGCAAGCCCGCTCCCACATTCGGGCTGCATTGTCCTGTTGAAATGCATTCCCCTGTGGGAGCGGGCTTGCCCGCGATAGCGATCTTGAACCCGCCGCGCTTTCAGCCGCCAGCGCCAGCCCTTATAGTTGCCCCATTCCCGCTTTCTTCGAGACGCCCCATGAGTGAGCCCACGCCGTACATCTTCGATGCCACCACCGCCACGTTCGACCAAGCCGTCATCGAGAATTCGTTCCACAAGCCTGTGCTGGTGGATTTCTGGGCCGAGTGGTGCGCGCCATGCAAGGCGTTGATGCCGCTGCTGGCGCAGATCGCCGAGAGTTATCAGGGTGAGTTGCTGCTGGCCAAGGTTGATTGCGAGGCGGAGCAGGACATCGTCGCGCGCTTTGGCATTCGCAGCCTACCGACGGTGGTGCTGTTCAAGGACGGCCAGCCGGTGGACGGGTTTGCCGGGGCGCAACCGGAGTCGGCGGTGCGGGCGATGCTGGAGCCCCATGTGCAGATGCCACCACCGGCAGCCGCCGATCCGTTGGAGCAGGCACAGGCGTTGTTTGCCGACGGCCGCATCAGCGATGCCGAGGCCGTGCTGGTAGCGATGCTGGGCGAGGACAACACCAACGCTGCCGCGCTGATCCTGTATGCACGCTGCCTGGCCGAGCGCGGCGAACTGGGCGAAGCGCAAACCGTATTGGACGCAGTGAAAAGCGACGAGCACAAAGCCGCCCTCGCCGGCGCCAAGGCGCAAATCACCTTCCTGCGCCAGGCCGCAGACCTGCCGGACGCCGCCGACCTGAAAAGCCGCCTGGCGCAAAACCCGCAGGACGACGAAGCGGCCTATCAATTGAGCATCCAGCAACTGGCGCGCCAGCAGTACGACGCGGCGCTGGAAGGTTTGCTCAAGTTGTTTATCCGCAACCGCAGCTACAGCGAAGGCTTGCCGCACAAGACCTTGCTGCAGGTGTTCGAACTGCTGGGCAACGATCACCCGCTGGTCACGGTGTACCGCCGCAAGCTGTTCGCTGCGCTGTACTAATCACCGATCCAGCTGTACAGCGGCGTATCCCCGCCGCTGGCGACCTTGACCTTGACCTTGGCGCTATGGCGCAGGCGCACCAGCAGGCGCTTGCCCGCCGAGGCATCGCCGGCCAAACCTTCCAATTGATCGAGCAATTCCAGGCCGTTGAGCTGCCCGGCTTTGCGCAATAGATCCTGGGCGTTCTGCCACTGATCCTCATCCTGTTTGACCGGCGCCGCTGCCGGTGCGCTTGGCACCGGGGCTGCCTGCAATTGCGCGCCCAGGCGTGCCCAATCGCCGTCGTCCAGCTCCAGGGTCAAATCCACCGGCAGGTCGCCGACGGTTCCTCGAATTCGCAACATCGTCCGTACTCCTGCACTTTTCTGACAGGCATGCTCCCATGCGGCTTGCGCAACGCCAAGCAGGCGGTCAAACTCTCGCGACTATTGTTATAAGATCACATAACAAAACTTTCATGTCCTGGAGCCGCCCCATGCGCCGTCTGTTGCTTGCTTTGCCGTTTGCCCTGCTGCCACTGGCGGTTGCCCATGCTCATGAAGAGCACGACCACGAACACGGCAGCCTCGGCGCCCATGAACATGGTGTGGGTCGCCTCAACGCGGTGCTGGACGCCCAGGCCCTGGAGCTTGAGCTGGACAGCCCGGCGATGAACCTGGTGGGTTTTGAACACGTCGCCACCACCGCTGCCGACAAAGCCAAGGTCGCCGCCGTGCGCGAACAGCTGGAGAACCCGCTGGCCTTGTTCAACCTGCCTAAAGGCGCCGGTTGCGTGGTCAGCAGCCAGGAACTCAACAGCCCGCTGTTCGGCGACAAGCCCGAAGCCGATCACGACGATGATGATGACCACGATCACGACGCCAAAGGTGGCGAGCATCATCACGACCACAGCGAAATCC
The DNA here is from genome assembly GCF_055407965.1 of Pseudomonas sp. B611. Taxonomy (NCBI): domain Bacteria; kingdom Pseudomonadati; phylum Pseudomonadota; class Gammaproteobacteria; order Pseudomonadales; family Pseudomonadaceae; genus Pseudomonas; species Pseudomonas sp. B611. Next base: position 78,961 of record NZ_JBUZST010000013.1, on the reverse strand, counting down.
ACGCCCACTACCAATTCACCTGCGCCACGCCGACCGCGCTGAGCAACCTCGACCTGACCCAGGTGTTCAAGACCTTCCCCGCCACCCAGAAAATTCAGGTACAACTGATCGGGCCGAGCGGTCAGCAAGGTGTTGATGCAACCGCGTCGGCAGCCACCGTTAAATTCTGATTTGAATATACGGTCAATGTGGGAGCTGGCTTGTGTGGGAGCTGGCTTGCCTGCGATGCAGACACCTCGGAGTTTCAGTCATACCGAGGTGATGCCATCGCAGGCAAGCCAGCTCCCACCTTTGATCGGCGTCACCTTTGAAACTTCGCCAGCAGACATTACTGATTCCACATGACCCAAGCATTAATCGAACTGTCCGGCCTGGGCTTCAACTGGCCCGGTCACCCGCAGTTGCTGGACATCCCCGCGTTCCGCCTGGAAGCGGGTGAAACCCTGTTCCTCAAGGGCCCGAGCGGCAGTGGCAAGACCACGTTGCTGGGTTTGCTTGGCGGCGTGCAGAAGCCCAGCCAGGGCAGCATCCGCCTGCTCGGCCAGGAACTCACCGAGCTGTCGGCCGGCGCCCGCGACCGTTTCCGCGTGGACCACACCGGCTATATCTTCCAGCAGTTCAACCTGCTGCCGTTCCTCTCGGTGCGCGAGAACGTCGAGTTGCCGTGCCACTTCTCCAAGCTGCGCGCACAACGGGCCAAGCAACGCCACGGCAGTGTCGATCAAGCCGCTGCCACCCTGCTCGCGCACTTGGGCTTGAAGGACAAGGATTTGCTGGAGCGCCGCGCCGACTCACTGTCCATCGGCCAGCAACAACGGGTCGCTGCTGCCCGGGCGTTGATCGGCCAACCGGAACTGGTGATCGCCGACGAACCCACCTCGGCCCTGGACTACGACGCCCGCGAAGCTTTCCTTCAGTTGTTGTTCGCCGAATGCCGCGACGCCGGCGCCAGCCTGCTGTTTGTGAGCCATGACCAAAGCCTGGCTGCGCTGTTCGACCGCCACCTGTCGCTGGCCGAACTCAATCGCGCCGCCACGCCCGCAGAGGTTTGAGATGTATCTGTTCCGTCTAGCCATGGCCAGCCTGGCTAACCGCCGCTTTACCGCGATCCTCACCGCGTTCGCCATCGCGCTTTCGGTCTGTTTGTTACTGGCTGTGGAACGCGTACGCGTCGAGGCGCGCAATAGTTTTGCCAGCACCATCAGCGGCACCGACCTGATCGTCGGCGCCCGTTCCGGTTCGGTAAACCTGTTGCTGTACTCGGTGTTCCGCATCGGCAACGCCACCAACAACATCCGTTGGGACAGCTACGAGCACTTCGCCGCCAACCCCCAGGTGAAGTGGGCAATCCCGATTTCCCTCGGCGACTCCCATCGCGGCTACCGCGTGATGGGCACCAACGAGTCCTACTTCGAGCACTACCAGTACGGGCGCAAGCAAAACCTTGAACTGGCCAGCGGCCGTGCCTTCGCCACCGACCCGTTTGAAGTGGTACTCGGCGCCGAAGTCGCCGAAGCGCTGCACTACAAGCTTGGCGACAAGCTGGTGCTGGCCCATGGCGTAGCCGTGGTGAGTCTGGTCAAACACGATGACAAACCCTTCACCGTGGTCGGCATTCTCAAGCGCACCGGCACGCCGGTGGACCGCACGCTGCATATCAGCCTGGGCGGCATGGAAGCGATCCATATCGACTGGCACAACGGCGTACCGGCCCAGGGCAAAGGCCGCATCAGCGCGGATCAGGCGCGCAACATGGACCTCACCCCGCAGGCCATCACCGCGTTTATGCTGGGCCTGAACAACAAGATTTCCACCTTCGCCCTGCAACGGGAGATCAATGAGTTCCGTGGCGAGCCGATGCTGGCGATCTTGCCGGGCGTAGCGCTGCAAGAGTTGTGGAGCATGATGGGCACCGCCGAAAAAGCGCTGTTCGTGATTTCCCTGTTCGTGGTGCTGACCGGCTTGATCGGCATGCTCACGGCGATCCTCACCAGCCTCAACGAGCGCCGCCGCGAAATGGCGATCCTGCGTTCGGTGGGCGCGCGTCCGTGGCATATCGCGACGTTGCTGATCTTCGAAGCCTTTGCCCTGGCGCTGTCTGGCGTGGTCGCAGGGGTTGGCTTGCTGTATGTGTGCATCGCCGCCTCGCGCGGCTATTTGCAAGCCAACTACGGCCTGGACTTGCCGATGGCGTGGCCGAGCGAATATGAATGGACGCTGCTCGCCGGTATCCTGGCCGCCGCGCTGTTGATGGGCAGCGTGCCCGCGTGGCGCGCCTATCGACAATCCCTGGCCGATGGCCTGTCCATACGTTTATGAGGAAGGCTTCGATGCGTCGTGCCCTGTTTGCGCTGTTGTTGCTGCTGAGCGCGCCCGTGTGGGCCAGCGACCAGCCCAAGGATTTGTCATGGCAGGAGATGATCCCACCTGACGCGCCGCCGGAAGTGCCGAACATGAAACCGCTGCACGATCTGTCGAACATGGCCGATGCCTTGTCGGCCGAAGCCGCGCCAGCAGCCAAGCAGGACCTGCCCAACGCGCCGGTGGTGCAGGCGCTCGACGGTCAGCACATTCGCTTGCCGGGTTATATCGTGCCGCTGGAAGTCAGCGAAGAAGGTCGCACCACCGAGTTCTTGCTGGTGCCGTATTTCGGCGCGTGCATCCATGTGCCGCCGCCGCCGTCGAACCAGATCGTGCATGTGAAAAGCGAAGTCGGCGTGAAGCTCGATGAGCTGTACCAGCCGTACTGGATCGAAGGTGCGATGCAGGTCAAAGCGTCCACCAGCGAGCTGGCCGATGCCGGTTACCAGATGGATGCCGAGAAGATTTACATGTACGAACTGCAGGAATAACGCTGATCACCCTTTCATTGAGCTGAATCAAAAGACCGCACGGAACGATCTTTACCATTGGACCTACAACTTTTAAACGTCCTTTGGAGCTCCCATGAACAAGTCCCTGCTCGGCGCGTCCCTCTTCGCGCTCGCCCTCGTCGCCCCGGTTGCCCACGCTCACGAAGCGGGCGACATTCTGGTTCGCGCCGGTGCTATTACCGTGAACCCGAAAGCCGACAGCGGCCACGTCAAGGTTGACCAGGGCCCATTGGCCGGGACCAACCTGGGCGGCAAGGCGACCATGAGCAGCGACACCCAACTGGGTCTCAACTTCGCTTACATGCTGACCAACCACGTCGGTATCGAACTGCTGGCTGCCACGCCGTTCGAACACGACGTGAAGATCAAGGGCACTGCCCTGGGCGCCGCCAACGGTAAGCTCGGCACCCTGAAACACCTGCCGCCAACCTTGAGCGTCGTGTACTACCCGCTGGACAACAAGTCCGCCTTCCAACCGTACGTGGGCGCCGGTATCAACTACACCTGGATCTACGACGAACACGTCGGCAGCCGCGCCCAAGGTGCAGGTTTCAGCAACTTCAAGGCGGAAAACTCCTGGGGCTGGGCCGCACAGATCGGTGCGGACTACATGATCAACGACAAGTGGATGATCAACGCCCAGGCGCGCTACATCGATATCAGCACCAAGGCTACCGTGGAAAACAACGCCGTGGCACCGGGCACTCGCGCCAAGGTCAATGTGGACGTGGACCCGATGGTTTACATGGTGGGTATCGGTTACAAGTTCTGACCCTGATTTAAGCAACGCTGCATAAACAATGTGGGAGCGGGCTTGCTCGCGAAAGCGGTGGATCAGTCACGCATCTGTTGACTGACACGCCGTCTTCGCGAGCAAGCCCGCTCCCACATTTGGATCTCTGCTTCTTCAGGTATGCCGGTAGAACCGGTCCAGCAACGCCGGCAACCCCGCCCGCCACGCCCGTGGCTTGATGCCAAAGGTGTGCAGGATCTTCTTGCAGGCCAGCACCGCGTGTTGTGGCTCATCACTCGCATCCGGCCGCGCGGCGTGGGCCTGGGCGGTGGGTGATTCAATCGCCAGCGGATGAAAAGTACGCGCTTCCGTGAGGATCGCCTGGCCCAGCGCCAACGGCGTGGTCGCCTCCTGGCCGGCGTAGTGATAGGTACCCCACAACGGCGCCGCACAATCGAGTTGCTTGAGCACCGAGATGATCACCCGCGCCGCATCATCCACCGGCGTCGGGTTGCCGCGACGGTCGTCCGCCATCAGCAATTCATCCGGCTTCTCGGCCCGGGCCAGGAAGCGCCCGAGGGTGCCATCGACGCTGTCATCCAGCAGCCAGCCAAACCGTAGCAACACATGTTGCGGGCATGTCGCACGCACGCTCTGCTCGATGCGCCACAACGCCTGGCCGCGCAGGCCCAGGGGCACCGGCTCGTCCTTTTCGCTGTAGGCAGTGGCACGAGAGCCATCGAACACGCGGTAGCTGGACGGTTGCAGCAGGGTAATGGTGTGGTGCTGGCACAGTTCGGCCAGGCGTTCGATGGCGAACTCCTGGGCGGCCAAACGGGTTTCGCTGACGGCTTCGGCCTGGAACCAGTCGAAGTAGTAGGCGAGGTTGATCAACGCATCGGGACGGGTGTCGTCGAGCAATTGGGTAAGGCTCGCGGCATCCCAGCCGTCTTGGGGCGGTTTGGGGGCGAGGAAACCGATGTCTTCCTCTGCACCGAGGCGAATCAGCGCCTGCCCGAGGGCATTCCCGCCGCCCAATAACATAAGGCGCATTCGCATAGAGTGTGCAGGCCCGGTCAGTGTGGAACGATGGCTAATTAAGTATTTGTCAGAATCGTTGCATTTTGCGGGTTTGTAGCGCAACCGTCACGGATTAACTGTCTTCGCGCCGGCCTCTGGCGGCTCATGCTCAAGGGCCGCCTTCACCGGCACCATCACCTGCTGTGGATAAGTCTGCGCGAACTGCACCTCGGCGCAGTTATCCACAAGCTTTTTCAAACGCTGGTTAAACGCGCGACTCACCGCATATTGCCCACCGGACACGGTACGGAACTGCGCCGTGAGCACCACGCCGTTGAGGTCCATCTTATCCACGCCAAACACCTCCAGCGGCCCTTGCAGGTTGTACTTGAGGAACCCATCGTCACGGATCGACTGGCCCGCCTCGCGGATCAACTCCACGGCCTTGTCCACATCGGTGTCGTAGGTGAACTGCACCGAGAAAAACGCATAGGCAAATTGCCGCGACTGGTTGGTGACCGCCTTGATCTGCCCGAACGGCACCGAATGCACAAACCCCTTGCCGTCGCGCAGGCGCAGAGTGCGGATGGTCAGGCCTTCGACGGTGCCGGCGTGGCCGGAGTCGAGCACCACCCAATCGCCGATGGACAAGGTGTCTTCGATGATGATGAACAGCCCGGTGATCACATCCTGCACCAATTGCTGCGAGCCAAAACCAATCGCCAGGCCCACCACCCCGGCGCCCGCCAGCAGCGGCGCGACGTTGATGCCCAGGTTGGCCATGGTGGTGATCGCACAGATCACTACCAGAATGATTTTCACCGCGTTGCGCACCAGCGGCAGGATGGTTTTCACCCGCGTGCTTGGCTGGCGGCTGGAGCGTTTGTTGACGGGAGGCTTCAAGGCTTCCTGGATCGCCGTATCAAGCACCACCCAGAACAGCCACGTCATCAGCAGGATCAAGCCGATGCTGCTGAGGGAATCGCTGATCGCCCGGCCGATGGAATTGCGCTCGGCAAACTCGAACAACGACACGCCCCAGATCCGCCCGAGGATCTCGATAAACCCGATGGCCATGGCGATACGCAGGATCGCGTGCAACAGGCTGAGGAAACGTTCCTTGTAGGCACTGCTGCGCTGGATCGCCACCTGGCTGCGGGACTTGAACAGGTGTTGCAGCACCGTGCTGAGGAACACCGTGCCGATCAGCAGGATCGTCGTGAACAACGCGCAGCGCAGGGCCTTTTGATTGTCGTCTCCGGCGCCAATCAAATTGATCGCCGAGACCAGCACCATCAATAGGATCGGCCAGTACCACAACCCGGAAAACACCCGCAGCGATTGTTGCAACGCCGGGTGTTTAAGGCGCTGGGCCAACGGCCGGTTGCGGATCAGGTGGGCGACTGGCCGGCGCAGGCGCACCACCAGCACGCCGAAGATCACCGCGGCAAACAGGCCGGTAAACACCGCGATACTGCTGGTGATATTGCCGCCGAGCTGGCGGGCGATTTGCGGGCTGGTCAGGGCATCGCTGAGGGCGGCGAGAAAGCCGATCAGGAACAGCGGCTTGGGGCAATAACTGCGAATAATCGCCACGGCTGGCCGCTTGTGGCCGAGGTTGAACATGACGATCACACACAACAGCATCGACGTGGAAAAGATCCCGCTGCTGGTGGCGTAGGCAAAACACAGCGCCAGCGCTCGCCCTACTGAAGTGGGTAAAAAATGGCTGACGTAAAGCGTCAAGGGCAGGCAAACAAGTGCAGGGAGCGTGTAGGGCACCACGTAGCCGAGCACGGCTTGCAGGCGCTCGCGCTGTTCAACAAACCCACGACGGCTCAGGCGCAGCACGAACCAGCGGCCCAACAGCGTGAGCAACGCAAACGCGCCGATCCACACCCCGGATAACAGCAGGAAGTCCCCGGCGACGTTCCATGGCGAACGTTCTGACGTCTGGTCCACCAACCGCCCTACTTCGTCTGCCGCCCGATCCGCCCGCAGGCGCCAGGCATCGACCAGGCTCTGATTGAGGTCGAGCTTGTCCTGAACGTTGTCAATGCTGGAACTGATGGCCCCCAGCAGGCCGCCTTCCACCAGCAGTTCCGGCTTGGCCGGCGCTTCGGGTTGCGGGTCGGCGGCTTGCAGTGCGCCGCTGCCGCAAAACAGCAGCGCACCGAGCAGTAATGCAGTCTTTGAGTTCAGCAAAACACCGGGCTCCATCAGCAGGGTCTGTAAGGAACTGACGGGTTTGAGCCTTGATCGTTCCCCCGTCCGGCCATGTTTATGCCGTCCGTAGGACGCTGGAAACTTTCCGCCGCCCCTTGGAGTCAGCCTTAAACGGGGGGATAAGGCCCCACTCTTCTTCAGGAGCAACCATGGCTGCGACTCCCGACTGGGTGCCCATCACCCCCAGCGTCGCCATCACCCGCTTCACGGTGCTGACGGTCAATATCCATAAGGGTTTTACCGCCCTGAACCGGCGTTTCATCCTGCCCGAGCTGCGCGAAGCGGTGCGCAGTGTGGGCGCGGACATGGTGTTCCTGCAGGAAATCCACGGCACCCACGAACGCCACCCGCAGCGCTACAGCGACTGGCCGAACATGCCGCAGTACGAATTCCTCGCCGACAGCATCTGGCCGCAGTTCGCTTACGGGCGCAACGCGGTCTACCCCCACGGTGACCACGGTAATGCGCTGCTGTCGAAATTCCAGATCGTGCGCTACGACAACCTGGATATTTCCCAGAGTGGCCATGAAAACCGGGGCCTGCTGCATTGCGTACTGCGCCTGCCGGGCACCGGGCAGGAAGTGCATGCGATCTGCATCCACCTGGGCCTGCGCGAGGTGCATCGCCAGCAGCAACTGCGCCTGCTGGAGCAACGTATCCGTGAGATTCCGGCCGACGCGCCGCTGGTGGTGGCCGGAGATTTCAACGATTGGCGCCAGAAGGCCGACTTGAGCCAAAGCGGCCTCACCGAAGTGTTCATGCAGGCCCACGGCAAACCGGCACGCACCTTCCCGGCGCGCTTGCCGCTGTTGCCGCTGGACCGCATCTACGTGCGTAACGTCAAGGTGCATAACCCGAGGGTGTTGACCACCCGCCCCTGGTCCCATCTATCAGACCACGTGCCGCTGTCGGTGGAGATCGAGCTATGAGCGTCGCCATCGAACACATCGCCACCGACCAGCCGCCGGACGCAACCAAGGCCCGCGACCCGGACTACGGCTGGCACAGCGATAACCAGGTGCAGTTGCTGGAAAACGGTGAGGCGTACTTCCCCAAGGTCTTCGAGGCCCTGCGCGAGGCGCGGCGGGAAATTCTGCTGGAGACCTTTATCCTGTTCGAAGACAAAGTCGGGCATGAGCTGCAACACATCCTGATCGACGCGGCGCAACGTGGCGTGAAGGTGGTGGTCAGCCTCGACGGCTTTGGCTGCGGCGAGCTGAGCCCGTCGTTTCTCGGTGAGCTGGCGGACGCCGGGGTGACGGTGCAGATGTTCGACCCGGCGTCCAAAACCCTGGGTTTTCGCACCAACTGGTTTCGCCGCCTGCATCGCAAGATCGTCGTGGTGGATGCCGCCGTGGCGTTTATCGGCGGGATCAATTTTTCGGCCGACCATCTGGGTGATTTCGGCCCCGAGGCCAAGCAGGATTATGCGGTGCAGGTGACGGGCCCGGCGGTGGCCGACCTGCATCATTTCGCCCTGGCACAAAGCGGCCGTCAGCTACGCGCCCGGCGCGGTTGGCGGCGGCGCCAGCAGCGGCCTTGCGCAGGGCCCACCGCTGGCGAGGGCATGGTGCGCTTGATTTATCGCGACAACGTGCAACACCGCGATGACATCGAAGAGGCCTATATCCACGCCCTGGGCCAGGCACAAAAACGTGTGGTGATCGCCAACGCCTACTTCTTCCCCGGTTACCGCCTGCTGCGGGAAATCCGCAATGCGGCGCGCCGGGGCGTACAGGTGCAGTTGATCATGCAGGGCCAACCGGATGTGCTTCTGGCCAAGCTGGCCGCGCGCATGCTCTACGACTACCTGCTCAAGGATGGCGTGGTGATCCACGAGTATTGCCAGCGCCCGCTGCACGGCAAAGTTGCCCTGGTGGATGACGACTGGAGCACCGTGGGTTCGAGTAACCTGGACCCGCTGAGCCTGGCGCTGAACCTGGAAGCCAACGTGCTGATACGCGATCGCGCCTTCAACCAACAGCTCTACGAGCGCCTGGAAATACTCGCCCGCGATCACTGCCAGACCATGCCGGAAAACCGCAAGCCACGTTTGTGGCTGTGGCGATTGACCGTAGGTTTCCTGGTGTTTCATGTGATGCGTCACTTCCCCGCGATGACCGGTTGGCTGCCCGCCCATAAACCGCGGTTGAAGCCGTTTGAGGGCCAGGCCCATGACCACTGAATCACGCTTCAAACGTTGGAAGAAACCGCTGACCGTGGTGTTTTTCCTGGCGCTGATCGTGTTGTTCACCCTGCTCGCCCGGCGCATCGACTGGAGCGAAGTGCTACAGACCCTGGGGGACTTCAAGCTGCGTACCTTGCTGATCGCAGGCGCAGTGACGCTGTGCAGTTTTTTGGTGTACGCCAGCTTTGATTTGATCGGCCGCACCTATATCCGCCAAGACTTGGGCTGGAAGCAGATCCTGCCGGTGGGCATCATCAGCTACGCCTTCAACCTCAACCTCAGCGCGTGGGTGGGGGGGATTGCCATGCGCTATCGCCTGTACTCCCGGCTGGGAGTGAGCACCGGCAATATCGCCAAGATCCTGGGGCTGAGCCTGGCGACCAATTGGTTCGGCTATATGGCGCTGGCCGGAGTGATTTTCAGCAGTGGCCTGGTGACGATGCCGCCCGGGTGGAAAGTCAGCACCGGCGCGTTGCAGGGCATTGGGGTTGTGTTGGTGCTGCTCAGCCTGGGTTACCTGGCCGCCTGCCAATTCTCGAAAAAGCGCGAGTGGTCTATTCGCGGCATGGAGATCAACCTGCCGTCGGTGCGCATGGCGTGCTTGCAGTTGGCATTGGGCGCATTGAATTGGTCGCTGATGGCGGCGGTGATTTTTACCCTGCTGCCGGCCAAGCTGGACTACCCGTTGGTACTGGGGGTGTTGCTGATCAGCGCCATTGCCGGCGTGATCACCCATATCCCGGCGGGGCTTGGGGTGTTGGAGGCCGTGTTTATCGGGCTACTGCAACATGAGGCGTCGCGGGGCAGCCTGCTGGCGGGGTTGATTGCTTATCGGGCGATCTACTTTATTTTGCCACTGCTGATCGCGCTGGTGATGTACCTCGGGGTGGAGGCCAAGGCGAAGGCGTTGCGGGTGAAGAAGGCACCGGCTTGAGCTTGTGTTGATCGGTCTACCGTCTTCGCGAGCAAGCCCGCTCCCACAGTTGAAATGCATTCCAATGTGGGAGCAGGCTTGCTCGCGAAGACGGCTTAGAGAACACCAGGATCTTAGACGCCAAATCGACTGCGGTAATCACTGGGTGCAAGCCCGGTGATTTTCTTGAAGGTGGCGCGGAAGGCGCTGGGGTCCTGGTAGCCCACGGTCCAGGCGATGTGATCAATGGTGCCGTTGGTGAACTCGAGCATTTGCCGCGCCTTGCCCACACGCAGGTGCTGGCAGTATTCGGTGGGTTTCAAGCCGGTGGCGCTGCGAAAACGCCGTAGGAAGGTGCGCTCCTCCAGACCCGCCTCTTGCGCCATGGCGGCAACAGACACATCCACCGCCCCGCTGGCTTGCAGCCAATGCTGAACCTTGAGGATGGCGCCATCGCCATGCCCAAGGATCGGCGCGAAATTGCTGCCGCATTGGCTGGCGCTGTCGCTGTGCTCGATCACCAGGAAACGCGCGGTGTCGGCGGCGATGCTTGGGCCCATCAGCCGATCCACCAGGCGCAGGCCCAGTTCGGACCAGGCCATCAGCCCGGCGGTGGTGATCAAGTCGCCGTCATCGACGATGGGTTTGTCCGCCTCCAGGCGCACCGCCGGATAGCGGGCCGCGAAGGACTGGGCCGAGGACCAGTGGGTGGTGGCGCTGCGCCCATCCAACAGGCCACTGCGCGCCAGCATGATCGAGCCAATACACACGCCGCCAAGCACCGTGCCCGTCGCATGTTGCTCGCGCAACCACGCCAACAGCGCCGGCGGCGTTTGTTCTTCGGTAAACTCGCCGATGGACGGCGGCACCAGCACAGCCATCATCGGCTGTTCGGGGCCGGGGTGGCTGTCGAATACGCGCATCGGGTTGCCTTGTGCGTCTACTTGCCAGTGACTGACCCGCAGCAATGGCAATTGCGCAGATTGATGCTCCGCGGCGATCCGGTTGGCCACGCCGAACAAGTCGGTCAAACCATGCACGGCGGCCAGTTGCGCACCCTGGTAGATCAACACACCCAACTCAACAACGACCATTGTCAGTTTTCCCCCTGTTATTGTCGGTGCCGCCAATCCCAGGTGCAGGCGCCAGCGAAGATACTGGGCCCATCAACCCATCACGAGGCAATACCCATGGCCAAGCAAGCACTCATCCTAATCGATATCCAGAACGACTACTTCCCTCAGGGCAAGTGGCCACTCGACGGCGTGGACGCCGCGGCGGACAAGGCTGCGCAGGTGCTGCAAGCGTTTCGCCAGGCCGGTGATGCGGTGATTCATGTGCGTCATGAGTTCACCGCCGAGGACGCGCCGTTCTTCACGCCAGGTTCCGAGGGTGCGCACTTGCATCCCAAGGTGCTGAACGAGGGCAACGAGCCGGTGGTATTGAAGCATTTCGTCAATGCGTTTCGCGAAACCAATCTGCGTGCTCTGCTGGAGCAACGCAGCATCACCGAACTGGTGGTGGTCGGCAGCATGAGCCATATGTGCATTGATGCCGTGGTGCGGGCGGCAGCGGATTTGGGCTACAAGGTCACGGTCATTCATGACGCCTGCGCAACCCGGGATCTGGAATTCAATGGCCAGGTGATTCCGGCCGCGCAGGTGCATGGGGCGTATATGGCCTCACTGGCATTTGGCTATGCGGGCGTGGTATCGGCGGATGAATACTTGCAGGCGCAAGCGGCGGCGGCCTGACCGCCACTTGCCTACACGACGTTAGCGGGTCGCGATGATGAACAGGCGCGGGAATGGCAGCAACACGGTGCCATCGGCCAGCGCTGGGTAAGCCTGGGTAATCCGCGCCTGGTATTCCTGTAGGAAGGCGGCCTTTTCGCTATCGGTCAACGGCGCGAGGAACGGTCTCAGGGCCGATGCCTTGAACCACTCCACCACCGCGGCGTGGTCTGCCAGCGGGTGCAGGTAAGTGGTACGCCACACGTCGACGGTGCTGCAATGGTTGCTCAACAGCTCGTAGTAGTAGCTCGCGGCATGGCGCTCATTGTGTTTGACCGCGCCGATCTTGGCGGCCCATGGGCCCTCGGCAGCGACTTCACGGGCTAGCCGGTGGGCGGGTTCGTCGAGGTTGTCCGGGGTTTGCACCGCCAGCGTGCCGCCGGGTGTCAGTTGGTTGACCAGGTGCGGGTACAGCGTGGCGTGATTCGGTAGCCATTGCAGGGATGCGTTGGCCAGGATCACATCAAAGGCTTGTCCAGGGTTCCAGTCACCAATGTCCGCCAGCTCGAACTTCAGTGACGGCAGGCGTTTGCGAGCGTCGGCGAGCATGTCGTCGGAGCTGTCCATGCCGGTGACGTGGGCGTGCGGGAAGCGCTCGGCCAGTACTTCGGTGGAGTTGCCGGGGCCGCAACCGAGGTCGACCGCAGTACGCACTTCGGTATCCGGAATCGCCGCCACCAGGTCACGGACCGGACGGGTGCGCTGCTGTTCGAACATCGTGTATTGCTTGGCAGACCAGGTCATCGCGGAGTTCCTATGTAAACATCGTTGTAGTGAATAGCTTCGACCCTACCCCACGCGACTAAAACATCCAGGAGTCGTCGAGCGCTTTGTAGATCAGATAATCGCGATCAAACATAACCCTGATATTTGTGGGTTTAAAGGCGCCGAGTTGAGCTTGCTGATGAATATCACCGTTGCTGTCCGTCCACCGATATTGAACGACGCCTTCCGGTGAGAGCCGCAGTTGGACCTCGACTTGCTCACCCAGGCCTTGCCGCTGCACAGCATCGAAGGCCGCGGCGGGTACTGTCAGGCGCAGGGTGGTCACGCTTTCATCTTTATTGGCCGCATTGAACACACGGGCGAATGTCGCCAAGTGTTTCGGCTGTTCAAGCTCAAACAAGACACCCAACAGCTGCGGGTCACTGTATAGGCGCTCAAGGGGAAAATCGATGTGATTGACAGTGCCGGACGTGTGGGTGAACTGCATGGAAAGCCCTGGTTTCCCTGACAGTTTATTGATCACGCCAATACCCAATCCGTCCCGCATCGCAAGTGACAGGTTCTCGGCGACCAACTGACGCAACCTCGCCCGATCTGCCGGAGGGTTGTTCTTATCCAGATCGGCCATCGACTGAAAGGACGGGTGCGGCAACAAATCTATCCAGCCAGCGGCTACAGTCGCACGCATTACAATGCGCGCCTCCCGTGGCTGGGTCTCGAGTTGCTGGAGAAAAATCGTCAATTCAGGGCTGAAGGGATCGACCTTTGCCAGGTACTTGACTGCTTCCTGTGTGCGATCGGGCTCCTGCGACGTTTTGAGTTGCTCCAGCGCATAGCGGTGTGCCAGCGCTCCCTCTTTGGAGTCCTGCCGCTCGCTCTGCAACATTTTGAACGCCTGAAACCTGAAAGGCTGTGGCTGGCCTGCCGTTTCCAAAATACCGGCCGCGACAGGTTTCAACCCTTCGTCACGGTCCATGACTTCAAGGATATAGAGCTTGCGGTTGATGTCGAACTCGCCATCGCGGAACAACGCTCTGAGTCGAAGGCTGACCGTATCGTTACGAGCACCAAATGCCCAACCACCGCGGGCGACGGAAAGCAGTTTGAGTGCGTCAAGGAAGTCGGAGGTTTGTGAGTCTTTGGCTTCAATTATCGACAGTAGTCGGTCTTCGTCACCTTTTTTGAAGTCCAGATTCACCATGGACTCGCCACGTGCCTTTCGACGCGCTAGTTGGATCATGTAGGAATCCAGCAGTGCGCGAGTGCGGTAAGAGTCCAATGTCCTGCTGGCAATTGACGATTCATTTTCCAATGAAAGCCAAGACTCAACACGTTGCTTCATATGGGACTCAAAGGTGGTCTGCAAATTGTTACTGACAAAGTAGGTCAACACAGACCCGCCGAGCACGACGACCGAGATAATAAAGGTGAGTGCCTGGGTAGCACGCGTGATAGGCGCGTTGGCCTGCTCAAGAATCTCTTTGCTCAACTCGTATTTGAGAGTGGCCATCTGAGCAGTCTGGATCTGCTCCAAACACCTGACTCTCTCAAGGGCCTCCTCAATGCGTACTTCAGCATCACGGGTTTGCTCTCGACTTTCTTTCAACGCTTGGGATAGAGCATCCGATGCTTGTGTATCAATACTCACCATTTAACTCCTGTTTCATCTCGTCTTCCCTTGCAGGCGTGAGCGGGTCGTTATCTACCAGGCAAAAATAAAGCCCTTGGAGCCAGTGCTCCAAGGGCTTTATTTACTACCGACAAACGCTGGGGATGCCAGTCTTAGAATGGTTGTAGCCACCACAAAGTCGGGTGATTTCGGCGAGTGAGTGAGTGAACTCATATAATACGGCCACATCCTTCCGGAAAACCTGCACCAAAAAGTAATACGTAAAGAATAATGTAAAATCTTTGCCGAAAAAGCGCGTTTCACTAGGCGATACTTTACAAAGCATAGCACCCACCTTCGGTTCCCCCACATATCTGAACAGCCAGTAAACCGTTAACGTAGCATGGAAGACTTATTAAGGAGCACGGTATGCCGGTACAGCCATCATTCTCTACCCACGCCTGCACAGGGGCTGCTCATTTCCTGGAGACCCTATCCCCGCTGGCTCCAGGTTGGCAAGAACGCCGCTTTATCTACAGAGGTCAGCCAGATGCGGATTTTCCCTTGCTACCAACAGCACATCGAAATCGACCGAAGCAAGATCCAGCCGAGCAGATTGATCACGAGCAGGCGGTGATAGCGGAGTTTCTGAGATGTTGTGATACATCAGGATTGGCCGTACCGGGTGACGGTATAATTGCTCGCCATTATCTACAAGACTTTCGACAGCATGTGCAAGGAGGCACTCGCTGGCCACCTAAGCAGTTGCATACGGTCCTAGCGGTTGCGCAACATAACGGCATCCCCACTTGTTTACTCGACTGGTCCTACAGGTCGTTTGTAGCATGTTATTTCGCAGCCTCATCAGCAATCCACAGCCAAAATGAACCGCAACACATCGCCGTTTGGAAACTCGACCTTCAAGAGGTCAATCAGTGGCAAAATTTGAGCTTGGTAGAGTTGCCGGGGGGAACCAGTACAAACATGGCTGCTCAGGCTGGACTGTTCACTGTGCGTGAGGTTTCGGGTATAGGTGACGGAGACTGGGAATCGGACATGATCGATGACCTCACGGGGGCACTGGGACGTCGATTGCACCTTCAAAAAATTACTCTGCCATTTCGCGAGGTGCCAAGGCTTCTAGCGGCTTGCAAATCCCTCGGAGTAAGCGGGTCGACTTTATTTCCAGGTTACGAGGGTGCGGCGAGAGAAATGAAAGATTGGGAAAAAATACGTACCCATGACACATCGCTACATAGCGCGAAGCAGCAATAGCCTAGATCTGCGAAAAAAAACGCCAGCGCCCTGATGCAGGACAAGTCTCTGGCTCTTGAGCAAAGATAACTAGCAGCTTTCGGTTCTAATGAAGACGATCTGCTACCGCCCCCCCCACAAGGGAGGAGATTTTTTTTATCAACGCTTCAATTGTCTGAGAGAGCAACTTGTATTCCTCTGTAACTTGCTCCTGGCTTTTATTGGCAAGGAAAAATAGTTTGCTCGCAGCATCATAAACCGCAACAACTAGGGGCTCATCCGTAGAGAGGCCATTCGCTCTGACCCAACGATCAATCGCTCCGCCGGATAAACCGAATAGCTGTTCAACCCATGACTTACTATTCACCACATAAAGAATAGTTCGCTGTGCCTCTATCCGATTATTGAACTCAGTCATTTCTATGCTGACTCCATATTTCACACATCCAATCAGGAATCACTTTCAGCTCAGCAACTGCACGAACTGCCTCATCACCTAATATCGCTCTCCCAAGGCCCCGCGTCGATAAAATGCGTGCGCGCACGAGCGTAGAAAATACCGTAGCATTGATGCCTAGCACGCAATCAATGAGAAGAGGAGATCTCCTAGAGAACACTGGCTTCCCGATAGCAAGAGAGTGGCAAGTAGCAAAATTTCTTATCGCAAGAAATATACAAGACAGGTGAAAAACACAACTACGTTCCGAAACCTTCAAAGCTTGATATGAATCTTCAAATAGGCGCTGAAATTTTTGGAGATCTAAAGCTACAGACCTGTAGGGCTCAGGCTCACCCAAGCTTGCGATGAAGTCTGATCCGTCAGGAGAAAATATCATCTTCGATTCGATATGAAGATGCCAAGCAAAAGGATTCCCTTTCTCCCACAAACTTTTGAGGTTTGCATATTGGTAGACGGAGTACTTTTCCCGGTCTATTTCAGTAGCTGGCCCACTTACACAGGCTAGGAGATCCACATCAGACCCTAGATCGATTTCCCCCCTACAGATTGATCCAAAAGCGTAAATATGCATCTTAGCGCCGTCCGAATCTTTTAACCAGAATTGCAGTAAGGAATGCAAGCCCAACCAACCGAGTTGCGACAATCCCTGAAGAATACCAAAGTGGGTAGTGAACGGGTGTTAGCACCCCAAAAAATACCGCCGGTGAGGTATATAAGCTTGACACATAGGAACTTATATCCCAAGGATGTCCGTACTGATAAGTATCATTAAAAGCGATCAACACATGAACCGCAAAAATAGCCCTGAGCAATTTCCATATACTCTCACCATTACCCCAAACCACGTCAAGAGCACGAAACTCAAGCCATTTAAAAAATTGGGGCAAACGCTTCCAACCGGAATACTTTCGCTGATAATAGTCTTCCTTTGAAGACCAAGATTTTTTCAAGTATCTCGATGTAGCTTCTAACTCTTGAGAAATTGCCCGATTTACTGCCTTTGCGTCACCAATTTGTTGAAAGTTCATACGCAACGACCGTGCGAAGCGCATTTTAAGATTTTCTTCTCGTGGAGCTTCACGTTCAAGAATATCATCGTCAATCTGACAACGCTCGAAGATAGCGTATTTGAAATCACAACCCGAAAATGAGGACTGATGAAAATTACAGGCGATAAATCTACATCCTGTAAAATCGCAGGTATCGAAAACGCAATTGTTAAAATAGCAAGCATCAAACACACTATGCTGAAAGTTTACTTTCCGTATAGTTTGTTTTCTTCCATTCAATCGGACATAAACCTTGAAAGCGTATTCCGTTTTTTCATTCTCAATTTTTTCGCTAACGTAAAGGTCGGTTACGACCTGACGATTTCCGGGTTTCAGAGCGCTGCGGAGTTTCGTCTCCACGACGTTATCTATCTCGCCCGCGAGAACAGAATCTGGGCTATTTCGCGAGGGGGATTCGTCCTTCATTTAGCTAACTCTGTCCTGTTTATTCAGTACCCGTAGCATTCTGACCGATATCCTTGACATCTCAAAGTGCTATCACTCCAAAATATCAGCTCTCATGGACAAGATTGTATACGGTGACGTCCGGCCGTCCGCTTGGGCTTAAATGTGACCTATGAATGCTAAATGGCCACACCCCGCCCTCCCCCGCAAACACCTCAAATCGCGGGTGCTAGGCTCCGAATAGCTTTTTACGCTGATCCGTCCTTTCTCCGCGTAGCTTTTGATATGCGGATCGCCTTTTCCCCGCCTCTCCAACCAGCTGCAATGTCAAAGCGATATCACTTAGCAGTTCTTTCCGCGTAGGGAGAGGCAACTGGCGTTCGCCAGGGGTGTCGTGCGCTTCGGTCGCCTCACATGCCCTACCGTAGATGTCCAATAATTGCTCCCATTCTACCGAAGGGTGCCCAATAACTGCACCGAACGCCTCTACGCTCACAATATCGCTGAAAGGTTGAACCGTATTGTTCATGAACACCTCTCGAATTGCGCGTTCGATGGTGCCCCTAAGACTTGAGTAGCCCGCTGCAATTTCTCGTTCGAGATCATCATTCGGGTAGCTATCGTCAAAGGCATTTAAAGCGGTTGTTCGGTCTCGTAGATCAGTCAATCGAGCTTTGGTATCCATTGCGGCCCAGGTCAAGCCTTCGCTTACCAGCCCTGGCGATTCGTCCCAGCCAATGGTCTTGTAGCTTGCCGAGCGATCAGAGCGCTGGAGAGCCATAGCAAGCTCAGTCAAGAACACAGCATCATGTGTGAACACTAGAACCTGACGAGTTTCAGAAAGCACAACCAACCGCCGCGCAATAGCGCGCCGATATGAGTGGTCCAGCGAGGTCGATGGATCATCGAATATTACGGTGGATGTATGGGGCAAGGATTCGAGTTCAGCGAGGAACATGGCCATACCTAACGCCCGCTGCTCCCCTTCGGATAGAACCCTTGATGCTTTGGTTGTGATGTCTTTTAGACGCAGCGTAACTTTAGTCACGCCAAGCTCAGTACGCCCGCTCAGATCAGGTTGCACTCTGCGCTTGTACCCTAGCGCTTTCAGTTCAGCATTCATTGTCATTGCTAAGGCTTCGGTTACATGCGCACCGGCCAGTTGGGTTAGCTTGCGAGATACGGTGGCTGGATTCAGAGCGCTGTGGCAGCGACTCAAGGTGGCGTTCGTCTGGCTATCCTGAATAAAGCGTTCCACTGTGGCGAATTGATCTGACAGCCGCTGCCGAGACTCTAACTCTGCAAGTTCTTTGGTTAAAGCGAGACGAACTTCGGGGTCAGCAGACGCGCGTAGAGTTGCAGCATCCGCACGTAGCGACGCCGCCTTGAGTGCTAACTCAGCAGTCAGATTTATCTCTTGAGGGACTGGTTCAGCGTCAGTAGGTAACCCCCCGTCTTGCAGCGCCTTGCTCACCCAAGAGTGCCTAACGCTCCAGACAGAAGTTGCGGCAGTAAGAGCACTGTGCAAATCCGGAAGCCGCTCTGCGAGTTCCGATAGCGTAGGCGCGTCCATGATAGTGAGATTCACTGCGTTCACTTTCCGCAACGCAGCTAGACGTGCATCGTTAGCGGTCTGCGCATCAGCAGTTGCGCTATCTGAAACGAATTCTGCGAAACGGCGCATACGCTCCACTGCATCTTCCGAGTAAGGCTGCTGACAAAGCACACATTGGGAGCCCGGCTCCAAGTGAGGAAAATGAAGTCTAGGGTATGCCGACTGCTTAGAAAATGATTCGGCGGCGCGGTACAGCGTCTGCCAAAGCACATCTCCAGTGCCTGGTAGGAGTGGTGCAGAATACGAATCAGACGTTGGAATATCGGTGATTTCTGATGTGACGGGCCCACGGAGGCGGGCTTGAGCTAACTGCATCGCGATATGAGATGCTTTCTCGGTAGCAATGAGTTCCTTCACCCGCCCAACTGCTCGGTCGCTAACCCAAGGCTGGACCTGCTCGACCCGAGCTTGAGCCTGATCCAGTCGTGTTGCTAAACGTTCAAAGGCTGCTATTTGGGGGCTGGAATCAGTTTCCAATAAATTTTGCTTCAGAAATTGAAGCCTTTGAAGCTCAGCCTCGCTAAGCGTTCCCAAGCGAGCTAGGTCTTCATAACTTGAATCAGCACTGAGCGTATTGATGTAACGACCTACCGCAGTATTTCCTTTCAGAGATTCAAACTGCTTGGCATTCAGCACCAAAGCATTGCGCTCACCTCCGATTCGAGCCTGCAAGTCACGCTGAAGTAGCACCAGACGGGTGAGCTGGGTCAGCCCGTATGGTTGAAATGCCGGGATGCCTTCAGCATCAATGTAGTCGGAGGCACAGGCGACGTCATACACCGAAACCGAACTCAGATGTGGATGCGCTGGTTCGCTCTGAACCCATCGAGCCGTGGCCGCAACACCATCCACCAAAATAGAAAACTCCCCAGATGGCGCCCGACCCGAACTTACTGTGTTGAAGGCGTTGGGCAATACGTCAACACGATGCCGAGCTTTGCATGCGTTTTTGAAGACGCGGGCATAACCAGACTTACCTGCCCCGTTGCTGCCGAATAATACGGTCATACCTTCCGGAACGAGATTCAGGCTGCGGCCCGAAGGGAAACCATTGACCTGATCTAACCCAGATACGCCAACCAGTCGCACAGTGGCACCGCTACCGGCTCCTGGTACGTCTGTTAGCGAAAAAAGCGTTGCACCCAGTGAGGCCGGGCCAAGCCTTTCTTCGTCACGGACCAACTGCAAAACAGCGTCGATGTCATCTTGAGATAGGTCTGGCTGGGCAAAAATGCGACGCAACGCATCCTGCTGCCACGTCTTTAGCCCTTGAGCCCATGTAATGATTTCCTCCAGCAACGACATAGCATTCTCCTTTGCACGAGCCTCCAATTAGAGGTTGCCAGGATGCGAATGGCAAGTGGCCATTCATGAGAAAGGATCGGGTATTGCTATTGCTCCAATTCGGCCAACAAGGCTAAGCACGATAATTGACAAACCACTCGTAACAAAACACTCGTGAAGTGGCCCAGGGAAATTACGATTCAAAGAAAAATCTCGAATAGCTTCAAGATGCCTGCGAATTTGGGCGGGTAACTGACTGTATTTGCAGGAGAATGTCTTCTTTACATTTAGAGCGTGCATACCGTCCTTACTGCCAACCGACTTCGACCATTAGGTGCTTTATAAACGAAAAGATGTGTCGATGAATCCTGCTACACCAAGCTGCCGCTCAATGTCTCGAAGCGTTAGAGGCAACGGATCTTCGGGCTGCATGAAATGCCTTGCCAAGATAACTGGCACAGCTTCGTGCACCTCAAGTCGCTCACAAATCCGGGCCAAAACGGTAAGCGATGGCGCTCGTTTACCGCACTCCAGGTCGCTCAGATACTGGGTAGACACAGTCCCCAAAAAATCCTTCTGCGTAAGCCCCTTTTGACGACGTAAAGCCTGCACAGCAAGGCCTATAGCCTCGTTGAAATTCATGGATTTTTGCCTAGCTTTAAAGCTGGCATTTGACGCAGGGATCAAGTATTTTTGGAATCAACGATAGGCGATGTTAAGATATGTCTAGACTATCAATCTCAGGTTAGAAACCTGGAAACAAGCGCCTCACGAGGGTCAGAGCCAACATACCGAAGCGCTTCGACGCATGCATTCACCTATGCAATCCTCACCGAAGAGAATGACAAGAATGAGCGACTCAATCGACGAGGCAATATTAAGACTGAAAGGTGATGCCAGTGAGGTGATATTCACGGGCTACGTTACAAACGCTTATGTCGAGCATTCGTCATCATTAATCGGTGAAGTCTGGCGCCACGCAGGTGCGGACGAATTGGGGAAATTTGCCGATGGCCATTGCATCGAAACCTCAGCCATAGCCCAGATCCATACGCGGGGTGAGAGCCTGTGGGTCATCACCGAAAGCGGAAGTACTTACGGAATCCTTTCGTTTACCCCCTTGGGCTGGACGTATTTCAGCCACTTCTATGTGACACATAGTCGTCTTGATTCAGTAGCTGCGTGCATCCCAAGCTTTTATATGCCCTCACCAGCCGCAAGCCATGTTGGTTTAGGACGAGCTTTTTTGAAGAGAGCAAAAACGGTACCGAAAGAAAATTTCCCTCAGCCCACAACACGCGCTATTCGTGGACCAGAACCGGATCTGGATTACATACGACGGATGAGTGTCCATGCTCAGGATACTTTGGAGACGCTAAAGCGCAACGGAGTGAAAACAACAGATTATGAGAAGTGAGCTACCTCCCGCGACTATCGCATCTTCAGGCACCTCAAGCACCGAGGGTGCTTTAGCGGAGCCTACGAAGGCTGCCTTCAGCTCAGAACTTCAACGACTATATCCTGAGGCGTTTCAGCGCACCGACTCTAGCCAAATAAAATTTCGCTGCGGTGAAGGGTGGCTGGCTATTATCAGAACGCTCTGCTCACTTTTAGCAGAAGCTAATCGCCATGAGGCTGAGCAACCAACGTATCTCACTGACGCCAGGGAGAAATTAGGGACTTTACGAATCCTGGTATCCGGTCGCTCACGGGTCGCCCATGAATGGATCAGATTTGCAGCGCAGCACTCCGCTAATGTCTGTGAAATTTGCGGGTGTAGCGCTCGATTAATCTACACAGACGGCTGGCAGCGGGTACGGTGCGATGCTCACACCTCTTCGCCCGTTCCTGACTTGATCGATTGACTAAGAAGCTGTCATTCGTCTTACAAGGGTTAATCATGGAAAAGCAGATCAACATCGTAATGGCTAATCATCCAGAGGTTATTTCTTTGGTCAGAATCTTTCTAGAGGACGAGAAGCTTTCCAAGCAGAACGCAGTGCCGCTGTATATTCTCAAAGCCTGCGTATCCTCACCCAGGCTTTTCGATGTCTATCTGCGAGACTTTCCTGACAGTTCCTTTTTGAAGGTGGGCGATAGCTATTTGGACAGCAGAACTATGCTGGCCGACCTTCCCCAAAAGACATATGGGATATCACTAACAGAATGGAATCTTATTAAAGGTCGTTATCGGAATGCCGAAAATTTTATGCCAAATGACAGTTCTATATCACGAGTCCAGATTTGGCCGTTCGACCCTAGGAGTCTATCCCCCGAACAATTGAAGTTGGCAGTAGCGGTGAGCTACAGCGATTTAGAAATGTATCGCGAGCCGAGATTGTCTGGAGCACTACGTGACTTACTTGTCGATTACAACATCGAACCTTACTCTGAACCCCCGACTTACGGGTAGGTGAGATAGAAAATTCTTAAATTAGCAATGTGCAAAAAATGCACATTGCTACACACCAGATCGACTCCTGAGTAGTTAGTTGCTGCTCGGAATAGTCAATACCAACCACAAGATAATCACGCCTTTTAGTCCTTGGCCGTTCCAACTGGCTCTTCGCTGCATCGCTGCGCAGCGGTAAACGGGCAGCGGCGATCATGAGCCTGATCCAGTCGGCACGCATGAATGGGCATGATCCGTACGCGGATCTCAAGGATGTGCTGATGTGGTTGCCGACGCAGAAGGCCAGCGAGATCGAGCAGTTGCTGCCGTATCAGTGGATGGCTGACTGACCTGCGCAAGGTCTATTCCCCGTGCGCTTACGGTAACGTGATCGTGACGACTGTTTGCAGCAACGCTGGGACGCAAAAGGTCGCAGATATGAACATGTGCAGGGAAACGACTGAGTTGCTGCTGTGCTCCAGTTCCGCGCCCGGGTACTCTCTGGGGACATTGAGCGAAGCATAAACCTAAGTGGCGCATGCTGCTTCACCAAGACACGCCAGAACAATGATTTCAGCCTAAGGGCTATATGCCACTGCACGTACCCGGTGTGTAGATATATCGGAAACACCAGGTGGAACGGGCTTTTACAGTGGTTGTGCCGTGCCCAGTATGATAAGCAGTTAAGGAAGACCCATGAGTGCCGAACAAGACAATCCTCGTAAACAATTCAAAGATGCACTAGACAAGCTTGATCTCAAAAGAGCGACCGAAGCGCTGAAAAACCTCGATTCAGATGACGTCACAGCAGTCTTCGCTAGCAAGATGACACAGCCAGGTGGCTTCCAGATGCGGGCGGATCGCAAGAAGCGAAACCAGTTCTATTCCTCGCTTCTGAGCGACACTGCCATGGATCGGCACCCTGAAGCACAATCGTACGCTCAAGACCTCAACGAAAAAATACAGATCATCGAGCAGTGCTTCGACCAGATACGCGCGAATCTACCTCTCTGTGACATCTCCAGTTATCCGGCGGATATCCAGTTCTGGAGCCACATCGAACGCGCAGTTGGGGAGCTTAAAGAGCTGAACGCTCTGAGCAAAAAAGCGATGGGAGCTTTGGAGGCCAAGGCCCGAGCCGGACTGCCCTTTGTTATGCCCGAAGCGATCATGGTCAAGACGCCAGAGGGTATGGAGGTTAATGTTGATGCGGCCTACTCAAACGCTGCCACTACGCTCAGCTTGACCCTGAAAATGATGGCCTTTGAGCACAAACTGTTGATCAATGGCAAGCTCGCTGCCCCGACGAAAGTGCAGACCACCGATGAGCATCAGTATAAAGCGGGAAGCATCCAGCTTTTTGCGGTGTCTTGGAATGCCTTGGAGGACATCGGCAATAGGACACTTTTCTTTGCGGGACAAATCGGTGATATGAAAACCTTGGGCATCCCGCGTACCAAGCTGGATGAGGCCTTTTATAAAAAGTTTCCAGACCCCATTTTCTTTCACCGCACGCCTTCCGAAGATGAGGTGTATGATTTCTTGGCAAACCGGCGCCAGCATTCCTGGGCTGTCCAAAACTCTCATAACCTTCTGCAAGGTAAAACCCTGCGAAAGGCTGTCATGGCCAAGGGGGCGAAAGTACCGGATCTTTCGGGGGCACCTTTCGTATCCGAGGATGAGGGCGTCACTCTAACGACGCTGTCGGAGATACTGTCGTTCGATGTTTTCTCTGACCAAGATCGCCATCATGGCCTTACTTTGCGTGAGTGGGTACGTGGGTACTGCGCGTTGAAACTCATGGCCAAAGCCAAGGAAAAAACATCGGGTTCCAGTCTGGTCACCTTTGATAAAGCAGAGCTGGAACAAGGTCTGGTTGATTACCGGATTCCCCAATCAGTCGTTGCCACTTTGACTGACCACCTGACCTTTGGCACTGACAGCCGTGACCTGTATGACTCACCACTGATTCGATCGCAGGATGACAAATACTCTCTTCTGGCCGAAATCCTTGTCAGCTGCAATGTACCCAACGTCCTGTTCTCTAGGCTGGGCTCACTTCAAACTCAAGTAGACAAGAAAGGCAAAGGCTTTGAGGACAAGGTTGTGTCGTTCCTCCAGAATCTAGGCTACCCATGCAAACCCGCTAAATTCAACCTCGACGGTGCTCAGTATGAGTACGATGCGCTGTTTATGATGGATGACAAATTGTTTTTGGTTGAGTGCAAAAACAATCTGTTATCAGGAAATCATGCAGTCCCGGCCCTGCGATACAGCAAATTCATCACCGACACCGTCAAGCAGGTGAAGCGATTGGAGCAAGGTTTGCGAGCACGTCCAGAGGTTGTAGAGTCACTGTTCGGCAAAAAGCTTGAAGACCTCACTCTGGTGCCGATGATTTTGAACTCGCTCCCCTACTCTAGGGCGCCGATTGACGGTGTTCACATTTCCGATTACTCGGCGCTCAGCAAATTCTTGACCGAAAGTACCATCTCCGAATCTCATCAAAAAAATGGCAAGAAAATGATCAGGAAGGTCATTCATCGACTGTGGTCAGGCGAGCGTCCCACCGCTCAAGAGTTGCTTGACTATCTGGCTTTGCCACCCCAATTGAAGTTCATCATCGACCACTTAAATTATCAAATTTTCCCAAGGCCGATGTCCGAGAGTACGATTTTTTTCTCTCGCATATTGGAGGTAGATGAAACTGCAATGCAGCAGGCGAAACAAGACGCTCCTCACGTCAAGTGAGCCAAGAATGGTGGATGCTAGCACGCTCTGGCTCCACCAGTATCCGGCTCAAAAACCATCTCACCCCAGCCATGTGCCCCCCCCGGAAAGTCAGCTCTCGAAATGCGACATGATCGGAGGCTGGGAGTGAAAAGTCTCTAGGCGTCCGGAGCACCAAAGCCTCTTAAGCGCCTGGTGAACCCACCTACCGAACTCCAGCATTAAGGGCGATGTTGTCCGCCTATTTTTTAGCGGACGCGATCACCCTTATCGCCAGGATTCACATGTGCTTTGAATTCCACGGCTAGTGATCTCCTGATGGACTGTACAGTATGTTTAGACTAATAGTCGCTTTTGGCCGATTTCCGCCTGTCGTGACGGGCAGTAATCGACCCTCATAGATGCCTTCCAAAGCAGACGTTGTAGCACTTCTATTAGGGAAGAAACAATTCTGGCCTGGCTAGACAGAGGGTAGCTAGAGATGCACAGTGCTATCACCCTGACAAATGGAACTTGAGCATGCACGTCGCCACCACGATAGCCAAAAACGGGTTTTTCTTCCTTCCGCAATCCCCCGAAAAACGTTACCCAGGCACGCTTACCATCTCAGACGGTGGTCGGATTGAACTAGAGATAACTGCGGACGAGCCTGCTTTCACCTCACACGATGAGATGATGATAGGGCGGCTGATCGGTCAGGTCGAAGGCGGCTATGTGACACTGGAAGGTTGCGAATATCGGACGATGAATCTCTCGCTCGCTGGCATGACCGGGAAGTCGCTCATCACAGCACGATTGGTTTTTGTCGGGTTGGGGCTACCAGAGCCGGCCAAGTTCACATCCCTCAGATTTTGCATAGATGGCCTCAGCGAATGGCTAGGTAGATCTGCATTCAAAGTCGGAATCGGCCAAAGCTTTGAAGACTGGACCGTGACAATGAAACGACCTGAGCCAGTACAGTGCACGTTACCAGATGACACCACGCTAGAGATCGACATCGAGGTAAAGCTGCCTGGCGCTATTAGGTATCCGACCTTGGAACTCTATCAGCAGGCATTCATTCAGATAACCCCCACCGAACCTCAACTTTTCGAGTTTTACCAAAAGCTTTCGCATCGTATTACTCGATTCTTCTCCTTTGCAATTGGCCGTCCGGTAGCGATTCATTCTTTGAAGGCGGAGATAGATGACCCTGAAATTAGCGACGTGCATAAATGGGTGGAGCTTTATTTTCAAAGCCTGAACAATTCGGCTAAACAGTCGCTAGGTTCGAGGGATATGTTACTTGGATACTCCAGTATTGCGCTCCGTTTCGGAGATCTACTGTCGACTTGGTTGAACGAATACGAAAATTTAATGCCAGCTCTTCACCATTATTTTTCCGTCCAGGATGAAAGCCTTGCCTATCTAGACACCAAATTCATTGCCATGGCGCAGGCGCTCGAAGCATTCCACCGCCGGACGTCTGAGTCCGGAAGATGGCCGAAAGACGAATACAAAGCCAAAGTTGCCGCAATCATTGAAGGATGCCCCGAAAAGGACCGCCAATGGTTACAGCAGAAGCTCAACTTCGGCAACGAAATAACCTTGGCTGAAAGGCTACACCAACTGATCGACCGCTTTGCAGGCGTGTTTGGTGGAGAGACGCCCATAAATTTAATTGTCCAGGGTACTGTGAGAACCCGAAACTACCATGCCCACTACGATCCACAGGGTGCAGCTAAGGCGCTAAAAGGCGGAGCACTTATCTCATTAACTTTCCGCTTACGAGTTTTGTTCGCTCTATGCTTGTTAATCCGTCTTGGATTAACGGAGGAGGAAGCTATAGACCTAGCTCGCTCTGCCCCCCTACAGCGGCTGCTACGCAATGCCAATTACATTGAGCAAAACGGAGGTTAGATGGTAATCCGCTTCTAGGTTTTCATCTTCGTCAAGCGTCAAAGCCAGTTGGCTATGACCGTTCGATACAGTGATGTAGGAGCTGCTGGGCTGCCGCTTATGACCAGCATATCGCTCGATAGCTGCCGCTCACGGGCAGCCGCTTTCGGCACAGAGTGTGTAAAAACGCTTCGTCAAAATTGAAGTGTGCGCGTCTACGTTAAATCTGAAATTTATCGGCACGTCAGCAGATGTGGATTTCGCTCAGATGCGCAATTTTTAGTCCGGTTTTGAGTACCTGTCGCGTTCGAAAACGTTTTTACACAGCCTCGGCCGAGAGCGGCCTTAAGATTCCGTGTCGGCATCGCGGATCGGCTTTAGCACTATCACACCACCAACCAATTCGATATTAAGCAAGTCACCAAGACCGAGGTTCAGTGCTGTAAGGACATTAGGAGGAAGATCTATGATGATGTCCCCGCTGCCATCGCCAGGATCTTGGCATTTTACAATCGTCCGAAATGACTCGTTCATCGTACGCTTGGCCCACTTTTGTCCTATACAGTGAACCGATATCCTACGCAGATGCACGCACAACGGACAGCTTCTGGCCCAGAGTGTGTAAAAAAGTATTCGATCAGCAGCATCGTAAGGCGCTGGGTCAAACCACGTTCTGTGTAGATGCCCGACAGACCGGAAACCATCGAATGATGGGATCGTCTAAAACCAGTGCTCGTTCATTTTCGAAAGAAACTCTGGGTTAACCGGCGCGCTGGATGCTGAGCCGATGACCGAGTCAATCCCACACTTCGGACACAAAGCGGTGGTATCCAGATCGACCCACTCTGTGATTTTTGCGGACGAAAACACACTTAAGCAGTAAAAACAGCCACAACGATCACTTGCTTCAATTTGGGCTCGGTGATTTTTACAAAGTTGGTGCGCTGAAATTAGATCCATGGGTAAGCCCTTCAAATCCAAATTCAATAGCATATCGTGCTTACGTCAGAGTACGTGAAGACCCGGCTAGACGGCAGTAAATTCAAGGCCGTCAACAACCGCGACCGCAATTTCACCAGCGCCAAGCTGAAGCGGCGGATGGAAGAAATTGAATCGAGTATCAATCGGTACCTGACTGCGCTCGACGAAGCCGATCGGCAAGAACCCTCGATTGCTCAGCCCAAGGCTACTCGTCTGCAAGAGAAAATCAACAAGCTCAAAGCTCAGATGAAAGAGTTACGGGTCATTGAAACTCAGCTCAACGAATAGTCGGATAAACAGGTCTCACTGACCGATCCAGACGCCCGCTCCATGATGACTCGCGGCACGGGCATCGTCGGTTACAACGTGCAGACAGCGGTCGATACCCAGCACCATTTGATCGTTGCGCATGAGGTGACCAACGTCGGTTCCAACCGCGATCAACTCAGCTCGATGGCCAAGCAGGCCCGCGAGGCGATGGCGTCAGAAACGCTGCCGGTAGTGGCTGACCGAGGTTACTTCAAAAGCGAAGAAATCCTGGCTTGTCACGATGCAGGCATCACTGCCTATGTGCCCAAGCCGATGACCTCTGGAGCCAAGGCAGACGGGCGCTTTAATAACGATGCATTCATCTATGACGCGGCAAAAAACGAATACATTTGCCCGGCTGGAGAAACACTGATCTGGCGCTATACCAACGTTGAAAAAGGCCTGACGTTGCACCGTTATCACTATCCTTGGCCCAATGCAGGCAGCGCCTCTATTGCAATAGGCAGAGCAACAACCTTTGTCGGGGAAATTGCCGGTGCTCCGGTTAAAGTCTTATTCTGAAATTCATGGGCAACGAGCAGATATTTCGCACTCAACATCTTGCTCAGCGGCCTGATATGCTTGGATCTAGGTCAACGAAACACTTGGCCAAAATCCAGGACGATCTCGCCTAGCCTCCCGCTTATGCGGATGGATGCATCGCTACCCAATCTCTCTTCCGAGCAGCCGAATATGTCAAACACTCGCGACGATTTCACGAGCCGCACCAAGAGTGACTTGGCGTTGCGTGCGAGCTATTTCTGCTCCAACTGCAAATGCTCGACGGTTGGACCGAGCGATGAGGCTTCTGACGCGGTGACGATGATCGGAATTGCCGCACACATTTCTGCCGCTTCGGCTGGTCGTGGTGCGCGCCGCTACGACCCCAGTCTGACGCCTTCAGAGCGTTCGCACATCGATAACGGGATTTGGTTGTGCGGAACGTGCAGTATTCTCATTGATCGAGATGAACAGCGCTTTTCGGTTAAAGCCCTCTTGGACCTCAAGAAGCAGCACGAGGCATCCAGGCGCATCCACAGAAATGGTGGCGCCGATGCAGAGAACATAATTGCTGTTGGCCCGTTCCTAATAGCCTTGGGCTCAGTCATACGATCCGACGCAGGAGGAATACGGGTCAGAATTTCCCATTTTTTACAGGGGACTATCCGGGATCTGTGGTCTTTGACCCAAGACTTTAGGAAATGGCCCAGAGAACGTCGTTACGTGCTCCTGAATGAGCTTGGTTATGGAGGACTGTTGGCTGAAGCACCGAGTATTGAGCGAACCAATCAAGGGTACGAGGTTCACTTCATCCTTGAAGCTGAAGTGCCACGTAGGGATGCTAGCAAAATCAAAACACTGTGCGCAGACACATTGAAAAGGCTTGAAGGGCTTGAAGCTATAATCCCGATTTGTCAGGCCACATTGGGCATGGCATGCGGGACGTGGTTCGCCGATCTTGATCAAGGTAGTGATGTATCTGACCTCTACTGGCGCTATCTAGGTTCGCCATGGTTCGCAGGTCTTGTCACCATGGAAATGATCCGCCTTTCGTCCATCCCATCAAAGCCACTTCATGGCTCCGACGCCACGACGCCCATGGCCTGCGTTAATCGAATCAATCGCGTCGAAATCCCCTCATTCGAACTCACCGATCATCGCTTACCTATTTCTGTGGATATCGAGCTAGAGGGAATTGGTAATTGGAACGGGACATTACTGGTATTCATCTCCAGTTCGGATGAGCTGCTCGCAGCCAGGGCCAACGCCGAAAGAGCGGGCAGCCGAATGGCACCCACCCAACATCGCAACGTCACACCCCTAAAAATCACAGATGAAAAACTCATAGCCCGGCTCAAAAACTGGACGTAAACATCACGCACAATCGAGCATGGATTAGCCGCTCAACCGGACAACATCGAGTCCAAAGCGACTTGCCGCGAAAATGCTTTAGGGGGCAATGCAATAGCTTGCTTCAGCGCAGTCACATCACCAACCAGAATTACCTGGACTTGAGCGCGTGTTAAGGCTGTATACACGAAGGTTCGGTCCAGTATGCGTGACTGGCGCACAGGAATGATAACGCGCTGAAATTGCGAGCCTTGACTCTTGTGGACCGTAATCGCGTAAGCGTGCTGCATAGCGTCTAAATCACTTTCCAAAACGTAGTGATGGATACCTTCGTAAACCGCACACCCTAGCGCACCCCGCATAATGGGATGATCGACAGTCCCAATGTTGACTTGAACGACGTCGTCGTAGACTTCGGTTAGCTGGCCAAGGCAACCATTTTGAAGATCTCGCTGCCAATCGTTTGCGGTATATAACAGCAGATCCCCGACACAGAATCCGGTGGACTCAATCTGCCCCGACTCTGCACTGAAGGCCAATAGAGGCCGACCATGACTAGCGTAGCGGACGTGACAAGTCCTGTTGAGGGCGTCGACCCCAGCAAACCTACATGACCGTGTAGCACAAAGAATTTGCGTGCCTTCCCGCTTTTGCTCGTAGAGACGAAGTACCGTGGGTATGATTTCAGCGTCAGAAGTAGGGAGAAGAATGACCTCACCGGCCTCATTCGAAGTGAAGTCTGGCCACCGCCCCTCTCGAATTGCCTGCGCTGCTGATGGAATTTCGGATGCCTTTGACTGCCGCTTTACCTCAGTCAGTTGAGTCTGAGCGATCTCCGAATGACCACACAAGACATGCAAAACCAGCCCTGCTCCGATTGGAGGTAACTGATATGGATCACCAACAAGAATAAGGTGGGTATCAGGCGGCAGCTTTCGGGCAAGCCGATAAAATGTCACAAGATCCAGCATTGAAGCTTCATCAATAACAACTATGGGGTGCATCCCAATTTCTTTTGCTGAAACGCTGCTCAGAAAGCCAGCTATCGTAGTTGCACTTTCGGACGTCGCCTCAATCATGCGCGCGGTAGCTCGACCTGAAAGTGCCATCTGAAATCTTGGCCGCCCCAAGGTATCGAGCGCTCTGTAGAGAGCTTTCAGCACCGTTGTTTTCCCCACGCCCGCGCCACCAGTAATAATGCTGAAACGGTGCGCGAACGAGGTTCTGACGGCCTTCCGCTGAGCATCGTTCAGCGAGAAATCGTCGCGGCCTAGCCGATCACGTTCTTCGCTCTCAAACCTGCGAAGAACATCATCAATGTCTGTAGGAAAAAGCTGTTGATGAGATGATGTCGTTTGAAGCAACGACCGAATGAACTCTGCACATTCCCGCTCCATGATCCACGTACCTGGCGCGTGAAGCATTACTTCGCCCGATGCGTCCTGCCTCACGACAAACTGCCCGATCTCTTTGCCGCTGAGTAGAGCCCGTGACAACGCAGAATTTGGAGACTTATGAGGTCTGATAAGGACCGCTACTATCTTCTGAAGGTCTGCCAGGGTGGCGCAGGTATGCCCCTTCTCGGAAATCCGGTAGAGCGCCTCCTCTAAGGCAGCACGGGTACGCCTCGGGTCGTCCGCCGTCATGCCAAACTGTTGAAGTGCGATACGGTCAACATCTTGCCAATCGGCGGCAAAGCTCAAAAGCCTATAAGGATCTTCAGTTAGAGCGGAGATAGTGCCGGTCTTATGAAACCTTATTATTTTTCGAGCCAAATCAAGCGGGATGTTTTTTTCCTGCACGAAGCGAAGCGTACTCGCGTCGCCATTTTCAGACCATTTGGAAAAAAGGCAGCACCGGACAACCTCCGAGGGAATAATACCAATCACTGAATCATGATTAGATTGGTCTAATACGTCGTACAAACCTTCACCGAAAACATCCCAGAGCTTAGTCGCCTTTACTTCACGGATACCGGTGACATTGTCTGACATCCATTGGATGACCTGGCTTCCGCTCGGCCTGATCAGCTTGAGGTCATGAACGACAATGTTCGTCTCCATAATGACGAAACCGCCATGCTCACGACGCAGAGTCTGGGCTTCGCCATAGGCCTCGTATATACCGCCTACGACCACGTCTTTGGAACCGGCAATCGTGGATGGAACCGTGAGGACAATCGCAGAAGAACGGTCATTGACCGCCTCTTTTACATCCACTCGGTGACCGAAAGCGATGCATCCTCGCTTATTCACGGCCCTAATACGGGTGATTCTGATCGTGGCGGTAACGATGGTGGGTATGAGAGGAGTCATCTTGGCATCCGCCCATTTTCATCAAGAAACCGCGCAAACAAACCATATTTCTCTAGTGCTGCTTTAGCTTCTCGTAGCTCAGCACGAAGAGCGGCATTTTCTTGTTCGAGACGGTTGAGCCTCTGGCCGTCGACCCTACGCTGGCTGCTCCCGCTATCCCTAAGGGGCGGCTGCGTTTGCGTTTGCTTTTGCGCTCCCGATGTCGAGACCTCGACTAAAGGAGGCAGGACGTTTCTACTTCGAAGATCTTCCTCCAGGGCCTCCAATGCGCTGCGAACAGCTGGATTCTGAGCCAGTGCACTCTTCCCGAAACCGCACTCCGCCGCGATCTCCGAGCGTTTGAGTTTTCCTCGATGAACATACTCGCGCCAATCATCATCGGTCTTATTCGACGACCAAGCGATAAAAGCAGCGTAGTTTTCCTCTGCGACTTTCTGTCCGGAGGCCATTAACGTCTCTTCTCAGAAGATTCGCGATCAACGACCGGCATGGAAGCATCAAGCTTTTCTTGATTCATCCCATGCTTGTAAGCATTGTATTGCCACTTGACGAAACGCTCGATCAGCCGAGAATTTTCATCTTTGAGCCTAGCGTTTTCACTTTCGAGCGACCTGATGCGCTGTGAAGCCAAGTCCAAGCTCGCCGGTCGCTTGGTGGGCGTGACTCCCGCCTTCAGTCCAAGCTTTTTTTGGTTATAGGCAGCCTTGATTCGCTCATGCGCACTCAACGTTTGTCTGGTTGGGCGAGTACCGATAACACGCAAAACGCCATCGCATAGATCCTCCCACTGTAATTTTCCTTCCCAGCCGTCGATCAATCCTAAAATCACCGAGACATCTTTAGGGGTGAGATGCTTTGCCATGATTAGAATTGCCCTAGCATTTTGCGCAGATCGCCCATATCGAACTCATCCGAGACGACATTGATTAATTTCTCAGATCGCGCTGCGATTTCTCTCTTGAGGACGCTGTGTTCTTGATCGTTACTCAACCGGATTACCGCGCCGTTGGGCGTATCGGGCGACTCAAGGATCATTATCAACTGATCCACACGCTCTAGCGTGGCAAGCTGGTGCTGTGTCCATCGGTCAGCGCCATAGACCCCATCCCCGGAGGCTGCGGCGGCCTTATCGAGCTGTACCTGGGTACGGTCCCGGACATTTTTTAATCGCACGAGCTTTTCGTCATCGCCCTTTACGCAAACCTGCTCGGTACAGTTCAGGCAGTCGCGGTGCTTTTGGCACGGGACCATTGAAAAGTCGTGCACACAAAAACCGTAGATAGTGACATGAGCAATACCATCTCCAACGGCTTCCAAGTCCGCGAGAGTCACCGGGGCATTTGCCTTCACCCTTTCCAGCAGGCCAGCCCCCACAATCTCACGCGCACCATCCACAAGTTCAGACTCGGTCATATGGTTATATGTGGCGTTCTGACGAATATCAGCTCTCCCGGACCACCGCGCAATGTCTAGCTCGCCAAGTTTTCCCCGCTGAGCGACTGTGTTTAGGAAGTGGCGTACTTGGTGAGAAGTCATTGAGATTTCTGTCCCATCCAAATTTCGATAACCGTGCCGTTTCCAAATACTGTTTTCCTGACCGGGGATGAAGTTCAAATCAGTTGTAAACGTGCTCTTGCCAGGAGTCCAAAGCAAAATTGGACTAGCATCCCATTCAATGTGAAATTCATGCTTTCGAAAGCATGTGAGCGATTTCGACCACTTGATGCCTAGCTCTTTATGCTTCCATGGAAAGCCATCAGGCAACTGGCTACGACAAAAATCATTCAGATCGCGTAGGGTCAGTGCTGATCCTCGATTCAAAATATCGAGAATTTTCGGATAGTTCTGGAAATAAGCACGGAGACCAGGAAGTCCGCCATGACTAGAAATACCTACGGCTTCACATGCCTGGGAGGCCGTAAGCGGATGGTCCTCGCTGACATTTGGGCAGTTTGCATGTCGGTAGAATTCGTTCGGATGATCCTGATACCATTTCGCTAGTTCCCGGCCTGGCTTTGTCAGCTCTGTAAGACGTCGAGCAGCCTCTACGGCAGTGTCTTCAAAAATAGTGGGCATATATTTGATGTCTGACGCATACCCTTTTCCCCCATAAAAGCGAAGACCTCGGCGCATTACACCGTTTCTGTCCTTTTCTCGGTGAAAGCAATTCAGTGGCAGCTGTTGGATTTCCGAAACTCTCGAAGGGGCGCTCATGAGCAACCCGAATATCGAAGTAGTGAAAACGTCCCTGGGCGCCTCAAGTTTATTGGCAAACATCTCGGCCATACTATCTAGCCAGTGATCTTCGGGCATTTTTTCTTCGCGCTTTTTTTTGCCCTCCGCATCAGTTCGATTTTGATCTTTATCTTTCTTTATCGGGTTCCTCCAAGTGAGCTTAGTGGCGACCAAACGGTTTTCGTTCAGGAAGACTACCAGCTGAACCAGCGCCAAACCTGCTTGATAAGCGGTGGAGCGATAGTTCTTTGCGACCTCGGCGGAGGCGTCAAGAACCTCGATGTCAGTTAATGTAATATCCGCCACACCCTTAACCATGATGAGAGCCTGTTCAATACACCGCAATGCCTTGAATTCGTTCTTTAGCTTCTTGCCGTGAAATCCACAGGAATATCTTACGTAGGCTTTAGCAAAAGGAATAAATTTAGCGTCAAGAATTTGATCCTCAGCAAAGCCTCTTGCAGGCGCACCTTGAATCGTAAAGTTCCCGACTTTAGGCCAAGTGTTACTATACCAATCAAGGTCCGCACCAAACACCGTTAACCGATCACGTGCCAGCTCGATGAAATCAGCTAAATTTCTTTTACAATCCAGCTCGTGCTTAGGGGTGAATAACAAAACATTGCTCATGCTGCATCCCTGCTGTTGATTTTTCGGCAACGATCTACAACATCGCCAACAGCCAAAATAAGACGATCATTCACGGATGCGATTTTGATGTCACCGGTCTGTTCCATTACCAGGTCACGATCTTCAATGAGGGTGTCGAGAAATGACTCATGTGGACCGTCAAGCCACGGCTGGAAGAATGAGCACGTGTAACACGCGATGGGTGCACTGGCTGAACAGAAACCATAGCTCCCGCAACTACCAAGGTTCACCTCGCCATTCGATATGCGGCTGGCCCGGTCACTACCCCTTGATGCGTCACGCTCTGATTTAACTAACACACCTTGGAAAGCCTGGGCGATAGGTGCCAATTGAAGAGCTACCGCTTTATTGAGGCGCTCAACGATTTCCGGGCTGTTTCGTACGTAGACACCAGTGTTTTGCGTGTCGCTGTGACCGAGGGCTTCAGCGATGACAAACTCTCCATGTCCTTCACGCCCAAGATTGGTGCCCAGCGTGTAGCGGAACCGGGTCGGATTGATCCAGATCGGTAGGCCCGTCCGTTCGCTAAGCACATCGATCTTTTTAGCCACTTGGGTCATCGCGGCTGTAACGTTTGCATTCGGGGCATGCAAACGATCGCAGTCCAACTGCTCGCGAAGGTTTTCACTTCTATTTAGTTCACTTATGCGAGGAAAGAGAGGCAGCTCACCGATCAATTCCTCAGGCACGGAGTCATAAAGGTGTTTCGCAAAGAGGCGCTGGACCATCGCAGATTGCTCCTGCAATAGCAGCCAAAGATCTTCCACGATGCCGTAGCGTTTGAAACCCACCCTCCAGCCCTGGCCACGTTGCTTAGCCTGAGGAAAGTTTATGAAGTATTTCCCTGCCACGAACTGAAGATCTTTAAGCTTCAGCGCCGTGATCTGTCCTGGTCGTCGTCCTGTCATTGCCAGCGTCATGGCGTAGCAAGTTTCTTCCAGCGAAAATAGCCCATCAGAAAAACCAGCAGTCAAACTATCAAGCATTCCCGCCATTTCAATATCGGTAAACGGGCCGGAATCTGGGCACATCGATTGCACCGCAAAGCCCTTTTCGTTTCCCTTCAATGTCCATTTATCAAGCAGCCACAGGGACTTCTCTGGCACCCCGGTATATCCCAAGGCATGCCACTGGCGGATGAAACCTCTCAGATTGCCCAGATACCATTCATTTTTGGAATCTAGCTGCGAGCGGTATGAGAGCAACGACTCTGGGCTGAATGGCTCTAGAGACGGGGTAGCCTCAAGATAATGCTTGCACCGTTCAAACATATTTTTCGTATGCGAGGGGGCGTATTTTTTAGCATAAAGTGCCAAAACCAGCCGGAAAGACATCCACAGCGTCTCGGGGAGCAGTCCCTCCATGGCGAAGAGCGGAATAGTGATGTCTTTGCTTAATATCCATCGGTCGTCATCAATATGAAATGTATAGCCTTCACGGGATGTATAGGCAACTGTCTGATGGATAGCAGCCGCGAGCTGGTTCACTCTTTATTGTCCTTGTGCATATTTTTGAGGTGTTTTGCCTGAATCTCAAGTGTTGCCACTCCGGCTTTTTCTTTGATACGTCGCCTGTTGTAGGTCGCTGCGGTTCCCGAAGTGGACATCCATCCCATCAAAAATGAGCGAGTACGCTCCTCTTCCGCAGACGAAACTTCACGTTCGTCGGAATTCTTAGAAAAAGTATAGTTCCAGTGATGGCGTAGAGAATGAGCATGCACGCCAGCATGGCCTGCTGCTGCGTGCTTTATCTGATCAAAGACTTTGCCAAAGGCTGAGTTCGAAAGAGGACGTCCTAGGTTTGGTCCTTCTTTATGAACCACAAACAGATAGCCGTGCCGTCGGGCTGCGGGGATTTTATTCCGATACTCGGTCACATACTCATAGATGCGTTGGATCAACTCGGGAAGAACCGGGTATGGTCTGCCGAAGGTTTTAGCAGTGGGCTGGTTCGCTCTTACATCACCTTTGGAGTCCGCCCGCCGTACCACTTTGATGACCTTCGAAGCAAAATCGATATCCTCAATCTTCAGATTAAGGACTTCGCCACGTCTAAATCCAGTGGTGCGCAATATAGAGAACAACAGTGCATTTCGTACTTGGACAGGATAGGACCCGACAGGATTAGACTCAGATCCAGGCTTCAAAATCATTTCGAGACTGTCCAGCATCTCATCGTCTAGATGCTTATCTTCGCGATCCGTATCCAACCATCCAGAATTTTGAGGCCGATTCGCTCTGATCTGTGCTGCCATTGCCGTAGCCGCCGCACCGCTGAGATCCGTAGCGCGTTGAAGTTTCCCGGCGAGAAACTCAAGGTATATAGCAATAACGCTCATACGTGCATATTGGACTTCGTTACAAACAACTTTCGGCTGCTTTATTGACACTACCTTTCGGGCAGCAGATTCACGAAGAGGCTTTTGAAGAAAATCACGTAACGAGTGTATTTCATGGGCTTCCAAAAGGAGGTTTTTCTTAAAACGCGCCTCTAGGTCGATCCCGAAATACTCCTGCCACGCGTACAAAGATTTTATTGCCGTCAGCGCGTTAACGTTTGTGTTGACCGCCAGGGAACCACCTCGCAGGTGGGCGGTTACGTAGAGAGTCGGGTAAAACAGTGGAACCCCATCGTCCCCCACCAACACTACAAGCCTCTCACCGTCAGCACATGTGAGCCTACGCATCCTAATGATCATAAAGCATCCAATTCTTTACATTTTTACATGGTGGCATACATATCAAAACTGGTCAAAATAATTTTACACTCTTAAAAACGAAGAAGCCCCCGATTTACGGGGGCTTCAAGCCGAAACTTTACAAAAAAGTCTAAGGTGACCGCTAGAACGGGATATCGTCATCAAAGCTGTCGAAATCCGGGGCCGGTTGCGGAGCGGCCTGTTGTGGCGCTGGGCGCGACTCACGCTGAGGCTGCTGGCTTGGCTGCGGACGCGACTGCTGTGGACGCGGTGCCGAGTTGGACATGCCGCCCTGGCCCTGTTGGTCGCCCTGTGGACGGCCGCCCAGCAGTTGCATGGTGCCTTGCATGTCGACCACGATTTCGGTGGTGTAACGCTTGATACCGTCTTTTTCCCACTCGCGGGTTTGCAGCTTGCCTTCGATGTAGACCTGCGAACCTTTGCGCAGGTACTCACCGGCGATCTCTGCCACCTTGCCGAACATCGACACACGGTGCCATTCGGTTTTCTCGACCTTCTGGCCGGTTTGCTTGTCGGTCCACTGTTCGCTGGTCGCCAGACTCAGGTTGGTCACGGCGTTACCGTTAGGCAAGTAGCGAACTTCGGGATCCTGGCCGCATGTACCGACCAATATGACTTTGTTAACCCCACGGGCCATAACGTTCTCCTAGGCTGGGCGCGCTGTCGGCACTGGGTTGACCAGTTGCTCAAGCGTCGCGCGATCCAATAATTCGGTGTCCAATTTGATGTAGATGGCGGCTTCTTCGGCGATCACTACCGCATCTGTTACCCCAACAACGGCCTTTAGGCGCTCTACCAGGCCGGCTTCACGAATTGCTTCGGGCGACAACGGCAGGCGCAGGCTTGTGACGTATGGAGGTTCGCGCATGGTAACAGCAAAGACTAGCCAAAGTGCAGCCAGCCCGGCGCAACCGAGGAACACAACCGACAAACCGCCATGCTGGAACATCCAGCCGCCCATGATGCCGCCCAGTGCGGAGCCGAGGAACTGGCTGGTGGAATACACTCCCATCGCCGTGCCCTTGCCACCGGCCGGTGAAACTTTACTGATCAACGACGGCAACGAGGCTTCCAGCAGGTTGAACGCGGTGAAGAACACCACCGTGCCGATCACCAGCGCTCGCAGGCTGTCGCCGAACTGCCAGAAGAATAGCTCAGTGAGCATCAGCGTCGCGACGGCGCCCAGCAGAACTCGTTTCATTTTGCGTTTTTTCTCGCCATAGATAATGAACGGGATCATGGCGAAGAACGAAATCAACAGCGCAGTGAGATAGACCCACCAGTGCTGCTCCTTGGGCAGGCCGGCTTTTTCCACCAACGCCAGGGGCAAGGCGACGAAGCTGCACATCAGCATCGCGTGTAATACGAAGATACCTAAATCCAGGCGCAGCAGGTCGGGGTGCTTGAGCGTCGGCAACAACGCCTTGCGCGCAACGCCCGACTCGCGGTGCTGCAACGTGCCGGTGGAGCGCGGCACCATGAAGGCCACGATCACGATGCCAAACAGCGCCATGCCGCCCGTGGCGAGGAACAGGCCATGCAGGCCGAAGGCACGGGTCAGCAAGGGGCCGACCACCATGGCCACGGCAAACGACAGGCCGATGGTCATGCCGATCATGGCCATGGCCTTGGTGCGGTGTTGTTCGCGGGTCAAATCCGACAGCAGTGCCATGACGGCGGCAGAAATCGCCCCGGCGCCCTGTAGGACACGGCCGGCAATCACGCCCCAGATCGAATCCGACTGAGCCGCAAGCACACTGCCGAGGGCGAACACGATCAGCCCCAGGTAAATCACCGGGCGGCGGCCAATGCGGTCGGAAATGATCCCGAATGGAATCTGGAAAATCGCCTGGGTCAGGCCATAGGCGCCAATCGCCAGGCCGATCAGGGCGGGGGTCGCGCCTGCGAGATCCATCCCATAGGTCGCCAGTACCGGCAACACCATGAACATGCCAAGCATACGGAAGGCGAACACCAGGGCCAGACCGCTTGCTGCTCGGGTCTCGCCGCTACTCATGCGTTCGCTGTGGGGATCGTGCATGGAAAAACCTCGTGTGAACCGGCGGCGATTCTACCAGTCCCATCGATTGAGAGGGTATATGCGGCGCTTTGCCGCGCAGCTTTCATGTAAGGCTGCAAGCGGCCATTTGACAGTGTATATTCATCCAGTCTTTAGCCGTATACTCCTGCATTATTTACGCCCGCCGTGCGAGGCCATCTTGGACAAGATCCTGATTCGTGGGGCTAGAACCCACAACCTGAAGAACATCGACCTGACCCTGCCCCGGGACAAACTGATCGTCATCACCGGTTTGTCGGGGTCCGGCAAATCGTCCCTGGCATTCGACACGCTGTACGCCGAAGGCCAGCGACGCTATGTGGAATCGCTGTCGGCCTACGCCCGGCAGTTCCTGTCGATGATGGAAAAGCCCGACGTCGACACCATTGAAGGCCTGTCGCCGGCGATCTCCATCGAGCAGAAATCGACCTCCCACAACCCCCGCTCCACCGTGGGCACCATCACCGAAATCTACGACTACCTGCGCCTGCTGTACGCGCGAGTGGGCATCCCCCGCTGCCCCGACCACGATATTCCCCTGGAAGCCCAGACCGTCAGCCAGATGGTTGACCTGGTACTGGCCCAGCCGGAAGGCGCCAAGCTGATGTTGCTGGCACCCGTGATTCGCGAGCGCAAGGGTGAACACCTTTCCGTCTTCGAAGAACTTCGCGCACAAGGTTTTGTACGCGCGCGGATCAACGGCAAGCTCTATGAGCTGGACGAAGCGCCGAAGCTCGACAAGCAGAAGAAGCACTCCATCGATGTGGTGGTGGACCGCTTCAAGGTACGGGCTGACCTGCAGCAGCGCCTGGCGGAATCGTTCGAGACGGCCTTGAAGCTGGCGGACGGCATTGCCCTGGTGGCGCCGATGGACGACGAGCCGGGTGAAGAAATCATCTTCTCCGCGCGCTTTGCCTGCCCGATCTGTGGCCACGCCATCAGCGAGCTGGAACCCAAGCTGTTCTCCTTCAACAACCCGGCCGGCGCCTGCCCGACGTGCGATGGCCTCGGGGTGAAGCAGTTCTTCGACATCAAGCGCCTGGTCAATGGCGAGCTGACCTTGGCCGAGGGTGCGATACGCGGCTGGGACAGGCGCAATGTCTATTACTTCCAGATGCTGGGATCGTTG
Source organism: Pseudomonas sp. B611 (assembly GCF_055407965.1). Lineage (NCBI taxonomy): Bacteria > Pseudomonadati > Pseudomonadota > Gammaproteobacteria > Pseudomonadales > Pseudomonadaceae > Pseudomonas > Pseudomonas sp. B611. Next base: position 37,564 of record NZ_JBUZST010000013.1, on the reverse strand, counting down.
GCATCCCACTACAAATTCAGCCTGGAAGTGCCGTTCAACCAACTGCCGGCGGATCAGCAGAAAGTCATCCTCCATGGCAGCGGTTCGCAGAATGTCGACTTCAAATACCTGAACGACCGCGGCGACATCGTTAAACGCTCCCACCCGTTCGAAGGCATCGTGCCAAACCTGGAGCGCCGCTACCGCGAGACCGAATCGGCCAGCGTGCGTGAAGAGCTGGCGAAATTCCTCAGTACCCAACCCTGCCCGGATTGCCGCGGCACGCGCCTGCGTCGTGAGGCGCGGCATGTGTGGGTGGGTGAAAAGACGTTGCCGGCGGTGACCAACCTGCCTATCGGCGACGCCTGTGAGTACTTTGGTGTACTCAAGCTGACCGGCCGTCGCGGCGAGATTGCCGACAAGATCCTCAAGGAAATTCGCGAGCGCTTGCAGTTCCTGGTCAACGTGGGCCTGGACTACCTGTCGCTGGATCGCAGCGCAGATACGCTGTCCGGCGGTGAGGCCCAGCGGATTCGCCTGGCCAGCCAGATTGGCGCGGGTCTTGTGGGGGTGCTCTATATCCTCGACGAACCGTCGATCGGTTTGCACCAACGCGATAATGACCGCCTGCTCGGCACGCTGAAACACCTGCGGGACATCGGCAACACCGTGATCGTGGTCGAGCACGATGAAGATGCGATTCGCCTGGCGGATTATGTCGTCGATATCGGCCCGGGAGCTGGCGTCCATGGTGGGCATATTGTCGCCGAGGGCACACCTGCTGAAGTCATGGCGCACCCGGACTCGCTGACCGGCAAGTACCTTTCTGGCCGCGTGAAAATTGAAGTACCGGCCAAGCGCACACCACGCAACAAGAAGCAGGCACTGCACCTCAAGGGTGCTCGCGGCAACAACTTGCGCAATGTGGACCTGGAAATCCCCCTGGGCCTGCTGACCTGTGTGACGGGTGTTTCCGGCTCAGGCAAGTCGACGCTGATCAACAACACCCTGTTCCCGTTGAGTGCCACGGCCTTGAACGGCGCGACCACTCTGGAAGCGGCAGCGCATGACAGCATCAAGGGCCTGGAGCTCCTGGACAAAGTGGTCGATATCGACCAGAGCCCGATTGGCCGTACGCCGCGCTCGAACCCGGCGACCTACACCGGGCTGTTCACGCCGATTCGCGAGTTGTTTGCAGGTGTTCCGGAGTCCCGCTCACGGGGCTACGGGCCTGGTCGGTTCTCGTTCAACGTCAAGGGCGGGCGCTGCGAAGCGTGCCAGGGCGATGGCTTGATCAAGGTTGAGATGCACTTCCTGCCGGACATCTACGTGCCCTGCGATGTGTGCAAGAGCAAGCGCTACAACCGCGAAACCCTGGAGATCAAGTACAAGGGCAAAAGCATCCACGAAACCCTGGAGATGACCATCGAGGAAGCGCGGGTGTTCTTCGACGCGGTTCCGGCGTTGGCGCGCAAGCTGCAAACGTTGATGGATGTGGGCCTGTCGTACATCAAACTGGGGCAGTCGGCGACCACACTGTCCGGCGGCGAGGCGCAGCGGGTCAAGCTGTCGCGCGAACTGTCCAAGCGTGATACCGGCAAGACCCTGTATATCCTCGATGAACCGACCACGGGTCTGCACTTTGCGGATATCCAGCAATTGCTGGATGTACTGCACCGCTTGCGCGACCACGGCAACACGGTAGTCGTGATCGAGCACAACCTGGATGTGATCAAGACCGCCGATTGGCTGGTGGACCTTGGGCCGGAGGGCGGCTCCAAGGGCGGGCAGATCATCGCGGTGGGCACACCGGAGGAAGTCTCCGAGATGCCGCAGTCGCACACCGGTTACTACCTGAAACCACTGTTGGCGCGCGACCGGGCCTGATTTATCGGGCCCAACAAAAAGCCCCTGTCACCGTTAAGGCGACAGGGGCTTTTTTGTAACCGGGAATCAGAACTGCGATTGCAGGTAATTCTCCAGGCCGATCAGCTTGATCAGGCCCAACTGCTTTTCCAGCCAGTAGGTGTGATCTTCTTCGGTGTCGTTCAACTGCACACGCAGGATTTCACGCGTGACATAGTCGTTGTGCTTCTCGCAGAGCTCAATGCCCTTGCAGAGTGCGGCACGCACCTTGTATTCCAGGCGCAAATCACTGGCGAGCATCTCAGGCACCGTGGTGCCGGTGTCCAGGTCGTCGGGACGCATGCGCGGCGTGCCTTCGAGCATCAGGATACGGCGCATCAGCGCGTCGGCGTGCTGTGCCTCTTCTTCCATCTCATGGTTGATACGTTCGTAGAGCTCGGTGAAGCCCCAGTCTTCGTACATACGCGAATGGATGAAATATTGGTCACGAGCTGCCAGTTCGCCCGTCAGCAACGTGTTGAGGTAATCGATTACGTCGGGGTGACCTTGCATCGCCCTACATCTCCCTGCTTGAAAGTCTGTAGTTTGAACCATGATGACCCGGAGGTCACGGGATCAACGGCAGAAAAGTGAAGATTTCCGGAGAAAAGTAGCTTAAATAACGCAAAAACCGCCCAAATGAGGGCGGTTCTGCTTATCGTTTAGAGTCAGTTAAGCGATACACCCAGTGCCTTTGCGATTGCTTCTCCGTACGCTGGATCGGCCTTGTAGAAGTGCGCCAGTTGACGCTGAACCACCTCTTTGGAAACTCCAGCCATTGCACCGGCGATGTTGTTGGTGAGCAATGCTTTTTGCTCATCGCTCATCAGACGGAACAGCGCACCGGCGTGGCTGTAGTAGTCAGTGTCTTCGCGGTGATCGTAACGATCGGCGGCACCGCTAAGGGCCAGCGCAGGCTCAGCATATTGAGGCGCTTGTTTAGGCGCATCGGCGTAGCTGTTGGGTTCGTAGTTAGGAGCGGCACCACCGTTGGGGCCAAACGCCATCGAACCATCACGCTGGTAGCTGTTCACCGGGCTCAGAGGGGCATTCACCGGCAGTTGCTGGTGGTTGGTGCCGACACGGTAGCGGTGGGCATCGGCATAGGCGAATACGCGACCTTGCAGCATGCGGTCCGGCGACAGACCCACGCCCGGAACCATATTGCTTGGACCGAACGCCGCTTGCTCCACTTCAGCGAAGTAGTTCTGTGGATTGCGGTTCAGCTCCAACTCCCCAACTTCGATCAACGGGAATTCCTTCTGCGACCAGGTTTTGGTCACATCGAAAGGATTTTCGTAGTGAGCATTCGCCTGAGCTTCAGTCATGATCTGGATGCAGACGCGCCATTTCGGGAAATCACCACGCTCGATTGCACCGAACAGATCACGCTGGGCGTAATCGGGGTCAGTACCGGCCAAACGTGCCGCTTCAGCCGGCGCCAGGTTCTTGATGCCCTGCTTGGTTTTGTAGTGCCACTTAACCCAGTGACGCTCGCCCTTGGCGTTGATCAGGCTGTAAGTGTGACTGCCGAAGCCGTGCATGTGACGGTAGCCGTCTGGGATGCCACGGTCCGAAAACAGGATGGTGACCTGGTGCAGCGCTTCAGGAGAGTGCGACCAGAAGTCCCACATCATTTGCGCGCTTTTGAGGTTGCTTTGCGGAAGACGCTTTTGAGTATGGATGAAGTCTGGAAACTTAAGCGGGTCGCGAATAAAGAACACAGGGGTATTGTTACCCACGATGTCCCAGTTGCCTTCTTCGGTGTAGAACTTCAACGCGAAGCCGCGTGGATCACGCTCGGTATCTGCCGAGCCGCGCTCGCCGCCTACAGTGGAGAATCGCAGAAAGGTCGGGGTCTGCTTGCCCACAGACTCGAACAGCTTGGCACTGGTGTACTGGGTAATGTCTTTGGTGACCGTGAAGGTACCGTAAGCACCCGAGCCCTTGGCGTGCACACGCCGCTCAGGAATATTTTCACGGTTGAAGTGAGCGAGCTTCTCGATCAGATGGAAATCGTCGAGCAGCAACGGACCACGCGGCCCAGCGGAACGGGAATTCTGGTTGTCCGCGACAGGGGCGCCGCTGGCGGTGGTAAGAACTTTACTCTGGCTCATGTGCATATTCCTCAGGTCGGACTTGAAACTGCCGGCTAATCGGCTTGGTGGAGAGTATTGATCATGAAGATGACACCCACAAATTCATTAAATTGCGGACTTCAATAGAAAATTACTACCAACAACTCCGAAAGCGATAGTGCATGCCACTGGCCTGGGAAGCTTGTACAGGTGGTGCTTTTGTTACGCGCACAAAAAACCGGGCACTAGGCCCGGTTTTTCGTTACAGCTTGACGTCTTACTCGGCGCTTACAGCTTCGCCGGCAGTAGCACGATCAACCAACTCGACGTACGCCATAGGCGCGTTGTCGCCAGCGCGGAAACCGCACTTGAGGATGCGCAGGTAGCCACCCTCACGGGTAGCGTAACGCTTGCCCAGGTCGTTGAAGAGCTTACCAACGATAGCTTTCGAACGAGTACGGTCGAAAGCCAGACGGCGGTTAGCCAGGCTGTCTGTCTTGGCCAAAGTGATCAGCGGCTCAGCAACGCGACGCAGTTCTTTAGCTTTCGGCAGTGTAGTTTTGATCAGCTCGTGCTCGAACAGCGACACCGCCATGTTTTGAAACATGGCCTTGCGGTGCGAGCTGGTACGGCTCAGGTGACGACCACTTTTACGATGACGCATGGTTCATTCCTTACCAAACTCACGTTCGGTGATTACGACGATCAGGCAGTCGCCTTGTCGTCCTTCTTAAGACTTGCAGGCGGCCAGTTGTCGAGGCGCATGCCGAGGGACAGACCGCGGGAGGCCAGAACGTCCTTGATTTCAGTCAAGGATTTCTTGCCCAGGTTCGGAGTCTTCAACAGTTCTACTTCGGTACGCTGAATCAGGTCGCCGATGTAGTAAATGTTTTCCGCCTTAAGGCAGTTAGCCGAACGTACAGTCAGTTCCAGATCGTCAACCGGGCGAAGCAGGATCGGATCGATCTCGTCTTCCTGCTCGATTACCACTGGTTCGCTGTCACCTTTGAGGTCGACGAACGCAGCCAACTGCTGTTGCAGGATGGTTGCAGCGCGGCGGATAGCCTCTTCAGGATCCAGAGTACCGTTGGTTTCCAGATCAATAACCAGCTTGTCCAGGTTAGTACGCTGTTCGACACGGGCGTTTTCCACCACGTATGCGATACGGCGAACCGGGCTGAACGAAGAGTCAAGCTGCAAGCGACCAATGCTGCGGCTTTCGTCTTCATCGCTCTGACGCGAGTCGGCCGGTTCATAACCACGACCACGAGCTACGGTGAGCTTCATGTTCAGGGCGCCGTTAGACGCCAGGTTAGCGATTACGTGATCGGGATTAACGATCTCGACATCATGATCCAGCTGAATATCGGCAGCGGTAACCACCCCCGAACCCTTCTTCGACAAGGTCAGCGTAACTTCGTCACGGCCGTGCAGCTTGATAGCCAGACCTTTAAGGTTCAACAGGATTTCAATTACGTCTTCCTGTACACCTTCGATGGCGCTGTACTCGTGGAGCACACCGTCAATCTCGGCCTCGACTACTGCACAGCCGGGCATTGAGGACAACAGGATGCGGCGCAGCGCGTTGCCCAGGGTGTGGCCAAAACCACGCTCGAGAGGCTCGAGAGTGATCTTGGCGCGGGTTGGACTGACAACCTGCACATCAATGTGGCGGGGTGTCAGGAACTCATTTACCGAAATCTGCATGGATGCACCTATTTTCTAGCCCTTACTTGGAGTAGAGCTCGACAATCAGGCTTTCGTTGATGTCGGCGGACAGATCACTGCGAGCAGGAACGTTCTTGAAAACGCCCGACTTCTTCTCAGTGTCTACTTCTACCCATTCTACGCGGCCACGTTGGGCACACAGATCGAGAGCTTGGACAATGCGAAGTTGGTTTTTTGCTTTCTCGCGAATCGCGACCACGTCACCAGCACGAACCTGGTAGGACGGGACGTTAACGGTTTGGCCGTTTACGCTGACGGATTTGTGCGATACCAGCTGACGGGATTCGGCACGAGTCGAACCAAAGCCCATACGGTATACAACGTTGTCCAGACGGCATTCGAGCAGTTGCAGCAGGTTTTCACCGGTTGCACCTTTCTTGCCAGCAGCTTCTTTGTAGTAGCCGCTGAACTGACGCTCGAGAACGCCGTAGATACGACGGACCTTCTGCTTTTCACGCAGTTGGGTGCCGTAGTCGGACTGGCGACCGCGGCGTTGGCCGTGGATACCAGGTGCTGCTTCAATGTTGCACTTCGATTCGATCGCGCGCACGCCGCTCTTCAGGAAGAGATCGGTGCCTTCGCGACGAGCGAGTTTGCATTTTGGACCAATGTAACGAGCCATTCTTTACAATCTCCTGGATTACACGCGGCGCTTCTTCGGCGGACGGCACCCGTTGTGCGGGATTGGCGTCACGTCGGTGATGCTGGCGATCTTATAGCCACAGCCGTTCAAAGCACGGACAGCAGACTCACGACCTGGACCTGGACCTTTGACGTTAACGTCGAGGTTTTTCAGGCCGTATTCCAGCGCAGCTTGACCAGCACGTTCAGCAGCTACTTGAGCAGCGAACGGGGTGGACTTGCGGGAACCGCGGAAACCCGAACCACCAGAGGTAGCCCAAGACAGCGCGTTACCTTGACGGTCGGTGATGGTCACGATTGTGTTGTTAAAAGAAGCATGGATGTGGGCGATGCCATCAACCACTGTCTTTTTAACTTTTTTACGAGGACGAGCAGCAGGTTTTGCCATGATAATTTTCCTGTCGATTCGCTGGGGCGATTACTTGCGGATCGGCTTACGCGGACCTTTACGGGTACGCGCGTTAGTCTTGGTACGCTGACCGCGTACTGGAAGACCACGACGATGACGCAGACCGCGATAGCAACCGAGGTCCATCAAACGCTTGATTTTCATGTTGATTTCGCGACGCAGGTCACCTTCAGTGGTGAACTTCGCCACTTCGCCACGCAGCTGTTCAATCTGCTCGTCGCTCAGATCCTTGATCTTAGCGGCTGGGTTTACCCCAGCGACCGCGCAAATCTTCTGCGCAGTTGTGCGACCAACACCATAGATGTAGGTCAGCGAGATAACAGTGTGCTTGTTATCTGGAATGTTAACGCCTGCAATACGGGCCATTCAGTGGGACTCCAATTGACAGCTACCTACGCCCCGGAAGCCAAGAAATAGGGCGCGAGATAATATCGCTGTAATAACAAATAATCAACCCGGCAGCGCACTAGCTGCCGGGCTTCAAGCGGATCACACTCAGCCTTGGCGCTGTTTGTGACGCGGTTCCGCGCTGCAAATTACTCGAACAACACCTTCGCGGCGAATAATCTTGCAGTTACGGCACAGCTTTTTCACCGATGCACGAACTTTCATCACCAACTCCTCGAACCTTATGGGGTACTCAGCGCAACATGCCGCTGCCGTAGCCCTTCAGGTTGGCTTTCTTCATCAGGGATTCGTACTGGTGCGAAACGAGGTGCGATTGTACTTGGGACATGAAGTCCATCACAACCACGACGACGATCAGCAACGAGGTCCCGCCAAGGTAGAACGGAACGTTTGCTGCAACCACCAGGAACTGGGGCAACAAGCACACGGCCGTCATATATAGAGCACCGAACAGGGTCAAACGAGTCAGAACGCCATCAATGTAGCGTGCCGACTGCTCACCTGGACGGATGCCCGGAATAAAGGCACCGGACTTCTTCAGGTTTTCCGCTACGTCTTTCGGATTGAACATCAACGCCGTATAGAAGAAGCAGAAGAAAATAATCCCTGCACTAAACAGCAGAATATTCAACGGCTGACCAGGAGCGATCGACTGAGAGAGGTCCTGCAGCCAGCCCATATTTTCAGACTGACCAAACCAGGTACCCAACGAAGCCGGAAACAGCAAAATGCTGCTCGCGAAAATTGCCGGAATAACACCGGCCATATTCACTTTCAGCGGCAAGTGGCTGGTCTGCGCAGCGAAGACCTTACGGCCCTGCTGACGCTTGGCGTAGTGAACAGCAATACGACGCTGGCCACGCTCAATGAACACCACAAAACCGATAATCGCTACTGCCAGCAAACCGATGGCAACCAGGGCGAAGATATTGATATCACCCTGACGCGCAGACTCGAAAGACTGCCCAATTGCTCTCGGAAGACCGGCGACGATACCTGCGAAAATCAACATCGAGATACCGTTACCAACACCACGCTCAGTAATCTGCTCACCCAGCCACATCATGAACATCGCACCAGCCACAAACGTGGATACCGCGACGAAATGGAAGCCAAAGTCACCAGTGAACGCAACACCCTGCCCAGCCAGGCCAACGGACATGCCGATAGCTTGGACCAGGGCGAGGGCTACAGTGCCGTAGCGGGTGTACTGGCTAATCTTGCGACGGCCAGCTTCACCTTCCTTCTTCAACTGCTCCAGCTGCGGGCTGACGGCGGTCATCAGTTGCATGATGATCGATGCCGAAATGTACGGCATGATCCCCAGTGCAAAGATGCTCATCCGTTCCAGCGCGCCGCCGGAAAACATGTTGAACAAGCTAAGAATGGTCCCCTCATTCTGTCGAAACAGGTCTGCGAGTCGGTCCGGGTTGATACCTGGAACCGGGATGTGTGCGCCTATTCGGTAGACGATAATCGCCAGGAACAGAAAACGCAGACGAGCCCAAAGTTCAGACATACCGCCTTTGCCGAGCGCTGAGAGAGCACCTTGCTTAGCCATTTATTCCTCGAACTTGCCGCCAGCTGCTTCGATAGCCGAACGCGCACCTTTGGTGGCGCCGATTCCCTTGCCGATAGTGACAGCGCGAGTCACTTCACCGGACAGCATGATTTTCACACGCTGTACGTTGACGTTGATCACGTTGGCATCTTTCAGGGTCTGCACAGTAACGATGTCGCCTTCCACTTTAGCCAGCTCGGACAGACGCACTTCTGCGCGGTCCATGGCTTTCAGGGAAACGAAACCGAACTTAGGCAGGCGACGATGCAGCGGCTGTTGACCGCCTTCAAAGCCTGGAGCGATGGTGCCACCGGAACGGGAGGTCTGACCTTTGTGGCCACGGCCACCAGTCTTACCCAAACCGCTACCGATACCACGGCCCGGACGATGCTTTTCGCGACGGGAACCCGGCGCTGGACTCAGATCATTGAGTTTCATCGATTAACCCTCTACACGCAGCATGTAGTAAGCCTTGTTGATCATCCCGCGATTCTCGGGAGTATCAAGTACTTCTACAGTGTGACCGATGCGACGCAGACCCAGACCCTTAACGCACAGTTTGTGGTTAGGGATGCGGCCGGTCATGCTCTTGATCAGCGTTACTTTAACGGTAGCCATGATCAGAAGATCTCCTTGACAGTCAGACCACGCTTAGCAGCGATGGACTCAGGAGATTGCATAGCTTTCAAACCTTTGAAAGTGGCGTGAACCACGTTTACCGGGTTAGTCGAGCCGTAGCACTTGGCCAGAACGTTCTGAACGCCAGCAACCTCGAGGACAGCACGCATAGCGCCGCCAGCGATGATACCGGTACCTTCAGAAGCAGGCTGCATGTACACCTTCGAAGCGCCATGGGCGGACTTCATTGCGTACTGCAGAGTGGTGCCGTTCAGGTCAACTTGGATCATGTTGCGGCGAGCAGCTTCCATTGCCTTCTGGATCGCAGCAGGCACTTCACGCGACTTGCCACGGCCGAAGCCAACACGCCCTTTACCATCACCAACCACGGTCAACGCGGTGAAAGTGAAGATACGGCCGCCTTTAACGGTTTTGGCTACGCGGTTAACTTGAACCAGCTTCTCAATGTAGCCTTCGTCGCGCTTTTGGTCGTTATTTGACATAACTTAGAACTCCAGCCCAGCTTCACGAGCGCCATCAGCCAGCGCTTTCACGCGACCGTGGTACTTGAAGCCAGAGCGGTCGAAAGCCACTTGCGAGACGCCAGCGGCCTTAGCACGCGTAGCGACCAGCTGGCCAACCTTTGTGGCCGCGTCGATGTTGCCAGTGGCACCATCACGCAGTTCTTTATCCAAAGTCGAGGCGCTTGCCAAGACTTTGTTGCCGTCGGCCGAGATGACCTGGGCGTAGATGTGCTGCGACGAGCGGAACACGCAGAGACGCACGACTTCGAGTTCGTGCATTTTCAGGCGTGCTTTGCGAGCGCGACGCAGTCGAGTAACTTTTTTGTCGGTCATTTGCTATGCCCTACTTCTTCTTGGCTTCTTTACGACGGACGACTTCGTCCGCGTAGCGCACACCTTTGCCTTTGTACGGCTCTGGTGGACGGAAGTCGCGGATCTCAGCAGCCACTTGACCTACCAGTTGCTTATCGATGCCCTTGATCAGGATATCGGTCTGGCTAGGAGTCTCAGCGGTGATGCCTTCCGGCAGTTCGTAATCCACTGGGTGCGAGAAGCCAAGGGCCAGGTTCAAAACCGTGCCTTTTGCTTGCGCTTTGTAACCAACACCGACCAGCTGGAGCTTACGCTCGAAGCCTTGGCTTACGCCTTGGACCATGTTGTTTACCAACGCACGCGTGGTACCGGCCATTGCGCGAGTTTGTTGATCGCCATTGCGAGCAGCGAAACGCAGCTCACCAGCTTCTTCAACGATCTCAACGGACGAATGGATGTTCAGTTCAAGAGTACCCTTGGCACCCTTCACCGAAAGCTGTTGGCCTGCGAATTTGACTTCGACACCGGCTGGCAGCTTAACGGGGTTCTTAGCGACGCGAGACATGCTTATCCCCCCTTAGAACACAGTGCAAAGAACTTCGCCGCCGACACCGGCAGCGCGCGCAGCACGATCCGTCATCACACCTTTGTTGGTGGAGACGATAGACACGCCCAGACCGCCACGAACTTTCGGCAGATCTTCAGCGGACTTGTACTGACGCAGGCCTGGACGGCTAACGCGCTTCACTTCCTCGATGACCGAACGGCCTTCGAAGTACTTCAGCTCGATGGACAGCAGTGGTTTGATTTCGCTGCTGATCTGATAACCCGCAATGTAGCCTTCGTCTTTCAGGACTTTGGCAACAGCTACCTTCAACTTGGAAGATGGCATGCTTACGACGGACTTTTCAGCCATCTGGGCATTACGGATACGAGTTAGCATGTCCGCTAACGGGTCCTGCATACTCATGGGCTAGACGCTCCTAATACAAAAAAATTAGCCTTGCGGCTACATATGTCGCCGAGAATCTCCGGGTAAAAAACACGGGCTCAGGCGAGCCGCGTATTTTAGACACACTCCGGAAATGAAACAAGCCCCAAAAGGGGCTTGTTCCAGATTCAAGGTCACCGGCGGTCAGTATCTTTCGATTCAGACCACCTGGACGTTGAAAGTACTTACCAGCTGGCTTTAACCAGACCTGGTACGTCACCACGCATTGCCGCTTCACGCAGTTTGTTACGGCCGAGGCCGAACTTGCGGTAAACGCCGTGTGGACGACCGGTCAGGCGGCAGCGGTTACGCATGCGCGAAGCGCTTGCGTCACGTGGCTGCTTCTGCAGAGCAACTGTAGCTTCCCAACGCGCCTCTGGACTTGCGTTCAGATCAACGATGATTGCTTTCAGTGCTGCACGCTTCTTGGCGTACTTGGCAACCGTGAGCTGACGCTTCAGCTCGCGGTTTTTCATGCTCATCTTGGCCATGGTCCTACTCCAATCAGTTGCGGAACGGGAATTTGAAAGCACGCAACAGGGCGCGACCTTCATCATCGTTCTTGGCAGTGGTGGTCAGGGTGATGTCCAGACCGCGGAGAGCATCGATCTTGTCGTAGTCGATTTCCGGGAAGATGATCTGCTCTTTCACGCCCATGCTGTAGTTACCACGACCATCGAAGGACTTGGCATTCAGGCCGCGGAAGTCGCGAACCCGAGGCAGGGAGATCGACAGCAGACGATCCAGGAATTCATACATACGCTCACGGCGCAGGGTCACTTTGACGCCGATCGGCCAACCTTCACGGACTTTAAAGCCAGCGATGGATTTCCGAGCGTAGGTCACAACGACTTTCTGGCCGGTGATCTTTTCCAGGTCAGCAACAGCGTGCTCGATGACTTTTTTGTCACCGATCGCTTCGCCCAGACCCATGTTCAGGGTGATTTTGGTAACGCGCGGAACTTCCATCACGTTCCCAAGCTTAAGTTCTTCCTTAAGCTTAGGGGCGATTTCCTTCCGGTAAATCTCTTGTAGTCGTGCCATGGTCTAATCTACCTAGCAGTGTTCAAGCATCAACCGCTTTTTGGGTCGACTTGAAGACACGAATTTTCTTACCGTCTTCTACTTTGAAACCAACGCGGTCAGCCTTGTTGGTTTCGCCGTTGAAGATGGCGACGTTAGAAGCATCCAGCGGAGCTTCTTTCTCGACGATACCGCCCTGCACGCCCGACATCGGGTTAGGCTTGGTATGACGCTTAACCAGGTTCAGACCACCGATAACCAGACGGTTATTAGCGAGAACCTTAAGCACCTTACCGCGCTTACCTTTGTCTTTGCCGGCGATCACGATGATCTCGTCGTCACGACGAATCTTTTGCATGTCGGATCTCCTTACAGCACTTCTGGGGCGAGCGAGACGATCTTCATGAACTTCTCAGTACGAAGTTCACGGGTCACTGGCCCAAAGATACGGGTGCCGATCGGCTCTTGCTTGTTGTTCAGAAGAACAGCAGCGTTGCCATCAAAGCGGATAATGGAGCCATCAGCACGACGTACGCCGTGACGAGTGCGGACTACAACAGCAGTCATCACTTGGCCTTTTTTCACTTTACCGCGAGGAATTGCTTCCTTCACGGTAACTTTGATGATGTCACCGATACCAGCGTAACGACGATGGGAGCCACCCAGCACCTTGATGCACATAACACGGCGAGCGCCGCTGTTATCGGCCACATCGAGCATGGATTGAGTCTGAATCATATAATTTCTCCGACCCCTAGTCCTTAGACTTCCACAGCGCGTTCGAGAACATCAACCAGTGCCCAAGACTTGGTCTTGGCCAGCGGACGAGTTTCACGAATAGTGACTTTGTCGCCGATGTGGCACTGATTGGTTTCGTCGTGCGCGTGCAGCTTAGTCGAACGCTTAACATATTTACCGTAGATCGGGTGCTTAACGCGACGCTCGATCAAAACGGTGATGGTTTTGTCCATCTTGTCGCTGACAACACGGCCAGTCAGCGTACGGACAGTCTTTTCGGCTTCAGCCATGATCACTTACCTGCCTGCTGGTTGAGCACAGTCTTCACGCGAGCGATGTCACGCTTAACTTGCGAGAGCAGATGAGACTGCCCCAACTGGCCAGTTGCTTTCTGCATACGCAGATTGAACTGGTCGCGCAGCAAGCCGAGCAGTTGCTCGTTCAGCTGCTGTGCGGATTTTTCACGAAGTTCATTCGCTTTCATCACATCACCGTCCGTTTAACAAAGGAGGTGGCGAGCGGCAGCTTTGCAGCAGCCAGGGCGAAAGCCTCACGCGCCAGCTCTTCAGTAACACCCTCGATTTCATACAGGACTTTGCCTGGCTGAATCTGGGCAACCCAATATTCCACGTTACCCTTACCTTTACCCATCCGCACTTCGAGAGGCTTCTTGGAGATCGGCTTGTCCGGGAATACACGGATCCAGATCTTGCCGCCACGTTTTACGTGACGGGTCAGAGCACGACGCGCTGACTCGATCTGACGAGCGGTGAGACGACCACGAGCTACAGACTTCAGCGCGAACTCGCCGAAGCTGACTTTGCTACCGCGCTGAGCCAGACCACGGTTGTGGCCTGTCATCTGCTTGCGGAACTTCGTACGCTTAGGTTGCAACATTTGGCGTACCCCTTACTTAGCAGCTTTTTTACGAGGCGCTGGTGCTTGTGGTTTCAGTTCTTCTTGGCGACCACCAATTACTTCGCCTTTGAAGATCCAAACCTTTACACCGATCACACCGTAAGTGGTGTGAGCTTCGTAGTTGGCATAGTCGATGTCGGCACGCAGGGTGTGCAGTGGCACACGACCTTCGCGATACCATTCAGTACGTGCGATTTCAGCACCGCCGAGACGACCGCTCACTTGGATTTTGATGCCTTTGGCACCAATGCGCATGGCGTTCTGTACGGCGCGCTTCATAGCGCGACGGAACATTACGCGACGCTCCAGCTGCTGAGCTACGCTCTGCGCAACCAGCATACCGTCGAGCTCCGGCTTACGGATCTCTTCGATATTGATGTGCACAGGCACACCCATTTGCTTGGTCAGGTCCTGACGCAGTTTCTCAACATCTTCACCTTTCTTCCCGATAACGATACCTGGACGAGCAGTGTGGATGGTGATACGTGCAGTTTGTGCCGGACGATGGATATCGATACGGCTTACGGACGCGCTTTTTAGTTTGTCTTGGAGATACTCACGCACCTTCAGATCAGCGAACAAATAGTCCGCATAAGTCCGACCGTCTGCGTACCAGACGGAGGTGTGCTCCTTGACGATTCCCAGGCGAATGCCAATGGGATGTACTTTCTGACCCATCTCTTCGACTCCGTTACTTGTCAGCAACCTTGACAGTGATATGGCAAGACCGCTTGACGATGCGATCAGCACGGCCTTTGGCACGTGGCATGATGCGCTTCAGCGAACGCCCTTCGTTGACGAAAACGGTGCTGACCTTCAGGTCATCAACGTCTGCGCCTTCGTTATGCTCGGCGTTGGCTACGGCCGACTCCAGCACTTTCTTCATGATCTCGGCGGCTTTCTTACTGCTGAAAGCCAACAGGTTGAGCGCTTCGCCCACCTTCTTCCCGCGGATCTGGTCGGCGACCAAGCGGGCTTTCTGGGCGGAGATTCGAGCGCCCGACAACTTAGCGGCTACTTCCATTTCCTAACCCCTTAACGCTTGGCTTTCTTGTCTGCCACGTGCCCACGATAAGTGCGGGTACCGGCAAACTCGCCCAGTTTGTGGCCGACCATGTCTTCGTTAACGAGAACTGGGACGTGTTGACGACCGTTGTGTACTGCGATGGTCAGACCGACCATTTGTGGCAGGATCATCGAACGACGCGACCAGGTTTTCACCGGTTTGCGATCATTCTTTTCCGCCGCCACTTCGATCTTCTTCAGTAGGTGAAGATCAATAAAAGGACCTTTTTTCAGAGAACGTGGCACTGTCGTATCCCTCTATTTACTTGCGACGACGGACGATCATTTTGTCGGTACGCTTATTACCACGAGTCTTCGCGCCCTTAGTCGGGAAGCCCCATGGCGATACCGGATGACGACCACCAGAGGTACGACCTTCACCACCACCGTGTGGGTGGTCAACCGGGTTCATGGCAACACCACGAACGGTTGGGCGAACGCCACGCCAGCGTTTGGCACCAGCTTTACCCAGCGAACGCAGGCTGTGCTCGGAGTTCGAGACTTCGCCCAGGGTCGCGCGGCATTCAGCCAGCACTTTACGCATCTCACCAGAACGCAGACGCAGGGTCACGTAGACACCTTCACGAGCGATCAGCTGAGCCGAAGCACCAGCGGAACGAGCGATCTGTGCGCCTTTACCTGGCTTCAATTCGATGCCGTGTACGGTGCTACCAACTGGAATGTTACGCAGTTGCAGAGCGTTGCCCGGCTTGATCGGTGCCAGGGCACCTGCGATCAGCTGGTCGCCAGCGCTCACGCCTTTAGGGGCGATGATGTAGCGACGCTCGCCATCTGCGTACAGCAGCAGAGCGATGTGAGCAGTACGGTTTGGATCGTATTCAATACGCTCGACAGTGGCAGAGATGCCATCTTTGTCGTTGCGACGGAAATCGACCAGACGATAATGCTGCTTATGGCCACCACCGATGTGACGAGTGGTAATACGACCATTGTTGTTACGACCACCAGTCTTCGATTTTTTCTCGAGCAGCGGTGCGTGAGGAGCGCCTTTATGCAGCTCCTGGTTGACCACCTTGACCACAAAACGGCGGCCAGGGGAAGTCGGTTTGCATTTAACGATTGCCATGATGCACCCCTTCCTTACTCAGCACTGCTGCTGAAATCGAGATCTTGGCCTGGCTGAAGGGAGATAACTGCCTTCTTCCAGTCATTACGCTTGCCCAGACCGCGAGCAGTGCGCTTGCTCTTACCCAGAACATTCAGGGTAGTAACACGCTCTACTTTCACGCTGAACAGGCTTTCGACGGCCTTCTTGATTTCCAGCTTGGTTGCGTCAGTTGCAACCTTGAAAACGAACTGGCCTTTCTTGTCAGCCAGAACCGTAGCCTTTTCGGAAACGTGCGGGCCAAGCAGAACTTTAAATACGCGTTCCTGGTTCATCCCAGCAGCTCCTCGAATTTCTTCACGGCCGACACGGTGATCAACACCTTGTCGTATGCGATCAGACTAACTGGATCGGAACCTTGCACGTCACGTACATCAACGTGTGGCAGGTTGCGAGCAGCCAGGTACAGGTTCTGATCAACAGCTTCAGACACGATCAAAACGTCGGTCAGGCTCATGTTGTTCAGCTTGCCCAGCAGATCTTTGGTTTTTGGACTTTCAACAGCGAAGTCCTGAACCACGACCAGACGATCAGTACGCACGAGTTCAGCAAGGATGGAGCGCAGTGCTGCGCGGTACATCTTCTTGTTGAGCTTCTGAGAGTGATCCTGTGGACGAGCTGCGAAAGTGGTACCGCCGCCACGCCAGATTGGGCTACGGATAGTACCGGCACGAGCACGGCCAGTGCCTTTCTGACGCCAAGGGCGCTTACCGCCACCACGTACGTCGGAACGGGTCTTTTGCTGCTTGCTACCTTGACGGCCGCCGGCCATGTAGGCCACGACTGCTTGGTGAACGAGCGTCTCGTTGAATTCGCCGCCAAATGTCAGTTCGGAAACTTCGATCGCTTGAGCGTCATTTACATTTAATTGCATGTCAGCTTCCCCTTAACCGCGAGCCTTGGCCGCTGGACGTACAACCAGGTTGCCGCCAGTAGCGCCAGGAACAGCACCCTTGACCAACAACAGATTGCGTTCAGCGTCGACGCGCACTACTTCGAG
This sequence comes from Pseudomonas sp. B611, assembly GCF_055407965.1. NCBI lineage: Bacteria > Pseudomonadati > Pseudomonadota > Gammaproteobacteria > Pseudomonadales > Pseudomonadaceae > Pseudomonas > Pseudomonas sp. B611. Next base: position 20,539 of record NZ_JBUZST010000013.1, on the reverse strand, counting down.
GGACTGCACGGTCACGCGCTCAGCGCCCATATGACCGGACATTTTTTTGCCCTTGAATACACGACCAGGAGTCTGGCACTGGCCAATAGAGCCCGGGACGCGGTGGGAAACGGAGTTACCGTGAGTGTTGTCTTGGCCACGGAAATTCCAACGCTTGATCGTACCCTGGAAGCCTTTACCCTTGGACTGACCGGTTACATCAACCAGTTGACCAGCGGCGAAGATTTCAGCGTTGATCAGATCGCCAGCCTGGTAGTCGCCATCTTCAAGACGGAACTCCATAACAGTACGACCAGCTGCAACGTTTGCTTTTGCGAAGTGACCTGCTTGAGCAGCAGTCACGCGCGAAGCACGACGCTCGCCGACAGTGACTTGCACTGCACGATAGCCATCGGTTTCTTCAGTTTTGAACTGGGTGACGCGATTCGGTTCGATCTCAATGACCGTGACCGGAATGGAGACACCTTCTTCGGTGAAAATACGGGTCATACCGCATTTACGACCGACTACACCAATAGTCATGTTGTAAACCTCATGAGTGTACGGGGCTTTCACCCGCTATGGCCGCCCATTTCAGAGCGTTACACGACTAAGACCCAAGTCTTAGCCGAGGCTGATCTGTACTTCCACACCGGCCGCCAGATCAAGCTTCATAAGTGCATCAACGGTTTTATCCGTTGGCTGGACGATGTCCAGAACGCGCTTATGAGTACGGATCTCGTACTGGTCACGCGCGTCTTTGTTGACGTGCGGGGAGACCAGAACGGTGAACCGCTCTTTACGGGTAGGCAGTGGAATTGGACCACGCACTTGTGCACCAGTACGTTTCGCGGTTTCCACGATTTCCTGGGTGGATTGGTCGATCAGGCGATGGTCAAAAGCCTTCAACCTGATACGGATTTGCTGATTTTGCATTGGATTTCAGACTCCGGCTGCTATTCCCAGCGAGCGCAATACGCCCGTTAAAAGGAGGCGCAATTCTATAGACGCCCCAGATAGGTGTCAACCCAATAAAAAAAGCCCCCGCTGAGCGGGGGCCTTTTTCAAAGCATCAAGCTAACTCAAAAAAGAGCTTACTCGATGATTTTAGCTACAACACCAGCACCAACGGTACGGCCGCCTTCACGGATAGCGAAGCGCAGACCGTCTTCCATTGCGATGGTTTTGATCAGGGTAACTTCCATTTGGATGTTATCACCTGGCATTACCATTTCAACGCCTTCTGGCAGCTGGCAGTTACCAGTCACGTCAGTAGTACGGAAGTAGAACTGAGGACGGTAGCCTTTGAAGAACGGAGTGTGACGACCGCCTTCTTCTTTGCTCAGAACGTAAACTTCTGCGGTGAACTTGGTGTGCGGCTTAACCGAACCCGGCTTAACCAGAACCTGGCCACGCTCAACGTCGTCACGCTTGGTACCACGCAGCAGAACGCCGCAGTTCTCGCCAGCACGACCTTCGTCGAGCAGTTTGCGGAACATTTCAACACCGGTGCAGGTGGTGACGGTGGTGTCACGCAGACCAACGATTTCCAGTGGGTCTTGAACGCGAACGATACCGCGCTCGATACGACCAGTCACAACAGTACCGCGACCGGAGATCGAGAATACGTCTTCGATTGGCATCAGGAACGGCTTGTCGGTCAGACGAACTGGTTCTGGGATGTAGCTGTCCAGAGTTTCAACCAGTTTACGAACGGCAGTGGTGCCCATTTCGTTGTCGTCTTTACCTTCCAGAGCCATACGAGCAGAACCGATGATGATCGGAGTGTCGTCGCCTGGGAAGTCGTAAGTGCTCAGCAGATCGCGCACTTCCATCTCAACCAGTTCCAGCAGCTCAGCGTCGTCTACCAGGTCAGCCTTGTTCAGGAAAACCACGATGTACGGAACGCCTACCTGACGGGACAGCAGGATGTGCTCACGGGTTTGTGGCATCGGACCATCAGCGGCCGAGCAAACCAGGATCGCGCCGTCCATCTGGGCAGCACCGGTGATCATGTTCTTCACATAGTCAGCGTGACCTGGGCAGTCAACGTGAGCGTAGTGACGGATCAGCGAGTTGTATTCAACGTGCGCGGTGTTGATGGTGATACCACGAGCTTTTTCTTCTGGTGCGCTGTCGATCTTGTCGAAGTCAACACGAGCCGAACCGAAAACTTCGGAGCAGACGCGAGTCAGAGCAGCGGTCAGAGTGGTTTTACCGTGGTCAACGTGGCCGATAGTGCCAACGTTTACGTGCGGTAGGGAACGATCAAATTTTTCTTTAGCCACGACAATTAACTCCTTGCCTAAAGGACTGAATCAGCCTTGTTTTTTGGATACAGTTTCAGCGATGTGCGCCGGAGCTGTGTTGTATTTTTTGAATTCCATAGAGTAGCTTGCGCGACCCTGGGACATGGAGCGAACGTCGGTCGCATAACCGAACATCTCACCCAACGGAACCTCGGCGCGAATCACTTTGCCGGAAACCGTGTCTTCCATACCCAAGATCATGCCGCGACGACGGTTAAGGTCGCCCATGACATCACCCATATAGTCTTCAGGTGTAACAACTTCTACCGCCATGATCGGCTCAAGCAACTCACCACCGCCCTTCTGGGCCAGTTGCTTGGTTGCCATGGAGGCAGCCACCTTAAACGCCATCTCGTTGGAGTCGACGTCGTGGTAAGAACCGTCAAAAACGGTTGCTTTCAGGCCGATCAGCGGATAGCCGGCAACAACACCGTTCTTCATCTGCTCTTCGATGCCCTTCTGGATAGCTGGGATGTATTCCTTAGGAACCACACCACCAACTACTTCGTTCACGAATTGCAGACCTTCCTGACCTTCGTCAGCAGGAGCAAAACGGATCCAGCAGTGACCGAACTGACCACGACCGCCGGACTGACGAACGAACTTGCCTTCGATTTCGCAATTCTTCGTGATGCGCTCACGATAGGAAACCTGAGGCTTACCGATGTTGGCTTCGACGTTGAACTCACGGCGCATCCGGTCAACCAGGATGTCCAGGTGCAGCTCGCCCATGCCGGAGATGATCGTTTGACCAGTCTCTTCATCAGTTTTAACGCGGAAAGATGGATCTTCCTGAGCAAGCTTGCCCAGAGCGATACCCATTTTTTCCTGGTCATCCTTGGTCTTAGGCTCTACGGCAACCGAAATAACCGGCTCCGGGAAGTCCATGCGAACCAGGATGATTGGCTTGGCAGCGTCGCACAAAGTCTCACCAGTGGTGACGTCCTTCATGCCGATCAGGGCCGCGATGTCACCAGCGCGTACTTCCTTGATCTCTTCACGGGCGTTTGCGTGCATTTGCACCATACGACCCACGCGCTCTTTCTTGCCTTTAACCGAGTTGATCACGCCGTCGCCGGATGCCAACACGCCCGAGTAAACTCGGACGAAGGTCAAGGTACCCACGAATGGGTCGGTAGCGATCTTGAACGCCAGAGCCGAGAACGGCTCGTTGTCGTCTGCATGACGCTCCATCTCTTCTTCCTCGTTATCAGGGTTGGAACCCTTGATAGCAGGAATGTCGGTTGGAGCCGGCAGGTAGTCGATAACGGCGTCGAGAACCAGGGGAACACCCTTGTTCTTGAAGGAAGAACCGCAAACAGCCAAGACGATTTCGCCAGCGATAGTACGCTGACGCAGAGCGGCCTTGATTTCCACGTTGGTGAGTTCTTCACCTTCGAGGTACTTGTTCATCAGCTCTTCGCTGGCTTCGGCAGCAGCCTCAACCATGTTGTTGCGCCACTCGTCAGCCAGCTCCTGAAGCTCTTCAGGGATAGGCTTACGAACAGGAACCATACCTTTGTCGGAATCATTCCAGTAAACAGCTTCCATGTTGATCAGATCGATCTGACCCTGGAAGTTGTCTTCGGAACCGATGGCCAATTGGATTGGCACCGGAGTGTGACCCAGACGCTGCTTGATCTGACCGATCACGCGCAGGAAGTTGGCACCAGCACGGTCCATCTTGTTTACGTAAACAAGACGTGGAACGCCGTATTTGTTGGCTTGACGCCATACGGTTTCCGACTGAGGCTCAACACCCGAGGTACCGCAGAACACAACGACAGCGCCGTCGAGTACGCGCAGGGAACGTTCAACTTCAATGGTGAAGTCTACGTGGCCCGGGGTATCGATTACGTTGAAGCGGTGCTCGTCTTTGTACTGCTTCTCGGAACCTTTCCAGAAGGCGGTAATAGCAGCAGAAGTAATGGTAATACCACGCTCCTGCTCCTGAACCATCCAGTCTGTGGTCGCGGCGCCGTCATGCACCTCGCCCATTTTGTGACTTTTGCCGGTGTAAAACAGTACGCGCTCGGTGGTGGTGGTTTTACCAGCATCCACGTGAGCAACGATACCGATGTTACGGTAGCGGCTAATCGGAGTAGTACGAGCCATAAAGCCCTCGCAAAATTAGTGAAGCTAAGATTAGAAGCGGTAGTGCGAGAAAGCTTTGTTGGCTTCAGCCATACGGTGCACGTCTTCACGCTTCTTAACAGCAGCACCTTTACCTTCGGCAGCGTCCAACAGTTCGCCGGCCAAACGCAGAGCCATAGACTTCTCGCCACGCTTACGGGCGAAGTCTACCAACCAGCGCATTGCCAGAGCGTTACGACGGGACGGACGAACTTCAACCGGAACCTGGTAAGTAGCACCGCCTACACGGCGCGACTTCACTTCGACCAGCGGAGCGATGGCGTCGAGAGCTTTCTCGAAGATTTCCAGGGGGTCGCTGTTCTTGCGTTCTTTAACCTTTTCCAGCGCGCCATAAACGATACGCTCGGCAACGGCTTTCTTGCCGCTTTCCATCACGTGGTTCATGAACTTGGCCAGGATTTGGCTTCCGTATTTTGGATCGTCAAGCACTTCGCGCTTGGCTGCTACGCGTCTTCTTGGCATGGATAAGCCCTCAAACGGTCTTCAGGTTCGCTCGGAATCGGTGCCCTTTCGGGACGCCTCCGACCTTACTCTTATCGACTCAGAAAATAAGATGATTCAGTTTTACAAAAAGCCGCTACTACTTAGGCTTCTTGGTACCGTACTTCGAACGACCCTGGTTACGACCTTTAACGCCGGAAGTATCCAAGGAGCCGCGTACGGTGTGGTAACGAACACCTGGCAAGTCTTTTACACGACCGCCGCGGATCAGTACCACGCTGTGCTCTTGCAGGTTGTGGCCTTCACCGCCGATGTACGAGGAAACCTCGAAACCGTTGGTCAGGCGCACACGGCATACTTTACGCAGTGCCGAGTTAGGTTTTTTCGGCGTGGTGGTATACACACGGGTGCATACGCCACGACGTTGCGGGCAGTTCTGCAGCGCAGGTACGTCGGATTTCTCGACGATACGCTTACGCGGCTGACGTACCAGCTGGTTGATAGTTGCCATCTACTAGCTCCACTGTTGTCTTGCGACGCTATTGTCTTGCAAGAAAAGCAAAATGGCAGGAACGAATTCCCGCCAAATTTAGGGGTACAAGAGTCTAAAGAGGATCTTGCCCCCAGTCAAGGCAAGGCCCCGACCTCCCCTCCCATCGAACCGGGGCATTACTGCCTCGATCCGACGAATGGGGCTGCCAGGGCCCAGACTTATTTATCGCAGAACTCAGTTACCGCTTGAGTTCAGCGCTTCGGTCAGTGCAGCTTCCACTTCACTGGCGCTTACGCGCAGCGGCTTGTCAGCATCACGGCGGCGCTTGCGCTCGCTGTGGTAAGCCAAACCGGTACCAGCCGGGATCAAACGACCCACAACCACGTTTTCTTTCAGGCCGCGCAGGTAGTCGCGCTTGCCGGTTACCGCTGCTTCGGTCAGTACGCGAGTGGTCTCCTGGAAGGAGGCCGCCGAGATGAACGACTCAGTGGACAACGACGCCTTGGTGATACCCAGCAGCACGCGAGTGAACTTGGAAACGAATTTCTCGTCGTTCGCCAGGCGCTCGTTTTCTACCAGTACGTGAGTCAGTTCCATCTGGTCGCCCTTGATGAAACTGGAATCGCCGGATTCAGCGATTTCAACTTTACGCAGCATCTGACGCAGGATGGTCTCGATGTGCTTATCGTTGATCTTCACGCCTTGCAGACGGTAAACGTCCTGGATCTCGTTCACGATGTACTTGGCCAGCGCACTCACACCCAGCAGACGCAGGATGTCGTGTGGATCGCTCGGGCCGTCGGAGATAACTTCGCCGCGGTTTACCTGTTCGCCTTCGAAGACGTTCAGGTGACGCCACTTCGGAATCAGCTCTTCATACGGATCGCTACCGTCGTTCGGGGTAATGACCAGACGGCGCTTGCCCTTGGTCTCTTTACCGAACGCGATGGTGCCGCTGACTTCAGCCAGAATCGACGCTTCTTTCGGACGACGAGCTTCGAACAAGTCGGCAACACGCGGCAGACCACCGGTGATGTCTCGAGTTTTCGAAGTTTCTTGCGGGATACGCGCGATAACATCACCGATCGCGATCTTCGCACCATCCGCTACACCGACCAGGGCGTTGGCTGGCAGGAAGTACTGAGCAATTACGTCAGTGCCTGGCAGCAACAAGTCCTTGCCGTTGTCATCGACCATCTTCACGGCAGGACGGATGTCTTTACCGGCAGCTGGACGATCTTTCGCGTCGAGTACTTCAATGTTGGTCATACCGGTCAATTCGTCAGTCTGACGCTTGATCGTGATGCCTTCTTCCATGCCCACGTAGGTCACGGTACCTTTCATTTCGGTAACGATTGGGTGAGTGTGCGGATCCCACTTGGCCACGATTGCGCCAGCGTCGACCTTGTCACCTTCTTTAACCGAAATCACAGCACCGTACGGCAGCTTGTAACGCTCACGCTCACGACCGTAGTCGTCAGCGATTGCCAGCTCACCGGAACGGGACACAGCAACCAGGTGGCCATCCACTCGCTCAACGTGCTTCAGGTTGTGCAGACGGACGGTACCGCCATTCTTCACCTGAACGCTGTCAGCTGCGGAGGTCCGGCTTGCCGCACCACCGATGTGGAACGTACGCATGGTCAGCTGGGTACCCGGCTCACCGATGGACTGGGCAGCAATAACGCCGACCGCTTCACCGATGTTCACCTGGTGACCACGAGCCAAGTCACGGCCGTAGCACTTGGCGCAAATGCCGTAGCGGGTTTCGCAGCTGATCGGCGAGCGAACGATCACTTCGTCGATGCTGTTGAGTTCGATGAACTCGACCCACTTCTCGTCCACCAGAGTACCGGCAGGAACGATGATTTCTTCGGTGCCTGGCTTGAATACGTCACGGGCGATCACTCGACCCAGTACGCGCTCACCCAACGGCTCTACAACGTCACCGCCTTCAATGTGCGGAGTCATCAGCAGGCCGTGCTCGGTGCCGCAGTCGATCTCGGTTACAACCAGATCTTGTGCAACGTCTACCAGACGACGAGTCAGGTAACCGGAGTTAGCGGTTTTCAACGCGGTATCCGCAAGACCCTTACGAGCACCGTGAGTGGAGATGAAGTACTGAAGTACGCTCAAACCTTCACGGAAGTTCGCAGTAATCGGCGTTTCGATGATGGAACCGTCCGGCTTGGCCATCAGGCCACGCATACCGGCGAGCTGACGGATCTGCGCAGCAGAACCCCGTGCGCCCGAGTCGGCCATCATGTACATCGAGTTGAAGGACTCTTGATCGACTTCCACGCCGTGACGGTCGATAACCTTCTCTTTCGAGAGGTTGGCCATCATCGCCTTGGAAACTTCGTCGTTCGCCTTCGACCAAAGGTCGATTACCTTGTTGTACTTCTCGCCCTGGGTTACCAGGCCGGAGGCGTACTGGCTTTCGATCTCTTTCACTTCATCGGTAGCAGCACCGATGATCTGGGCTTTTTCATCCGGGATAACGAAGTCGTTAACACCGATGGAAACGCCGGAAATGGTCGAATAAGCAAAACCGGTGTACATCAACTGGTCAGCGAAGATCACGGTCTCTTTCAAACCAACCACGCGGTAGCACTGGTTGATCAGCTTGGAGATCGCCTTTTTCTTCATCGGCAGGTTGACGACGTCGTACGACAGACCTTTTGGCACAACTTGATACAGCAGCGCACGGCCGACAGTAGTGTCGACAATACGGGTGCCGCTCACGCTGCCGCCATCACGGTCGTTGACGGTTTCGTTGATCCGCACCTTGACCTTGGCGTGCAGTGCGGCTTCGCCGGCACGGAACACACGGTCAACTTCCTGCAGGTCAGCGAAGACACGACCTTCGCCCTTGGCATTGATCGCTTCACGGGTCATGTAGTACAGACCCAATACAACGTCCTGCGACGGAACGATGATTGGCTCACCGTTGGCTGGCGACAGAATGTTGTTGGTCGACATCATCAACGCACGCGCTTCCAACTGGGCTTCCAGTGTCAGCGGTACGTGCACGGCCATTTGGTCGCCGTCGAAGTCGGCGTTGTACGCAGCACAGACCAGAGGGTGCAGCTGGATAGCCTTACCTTCGATCAGTACCGGTTCAAACGCCTGGATACCCAGACGGTGAAGGGTCGGTGCACGGTTGAGAAGAACCGGGTGTTCGCGGATCACTTCAGCGAGAACGTCCCAAACCTCTGGCAGTTCGCGCTCGACCATTTTCTTGGCCGCTTTGATGGTGGTCGCGAGACCGCGCATTTCCAGCTTGCCGAAGATGAATGGCTTGAACAGCTCAAGTGCCATCTTCTTAGGCAGACCGCACTGGTGCAGACGCAGGGTCGGGCCTACGGTAATTACCGAACGACCGGAGTAGTCAACACGCTTACCGAGCAAGTTCTGACGGAAACGACCTTGCTTACCCTTGATCATGTCAGCCAGGGATTTCAGAGGACGCTTGTTCGAACCGGTGATAGCGCGGCCACGACGACCGTTGTCGAGCAAGGCGTCGACAGCTTCTTGCAACATCCGCTTTTCGTTGCGCACGATGATGTCCGGAGCGGACAGATCAAGCAGGCGCTTCAAGCGGTTGTTACGGTTGATCACGCGGCGGTACAGGTCGTTGAGGTCGGACGTCGCGAAACGACCACCGTCCAACGGTACCAGTGGACGCAGGTCTGGCGGCAGAACCGGCAGAACGGTCAGCACCATCCACTCTGGCAAGTTGCCGGAACCCTGGAAGGCTTCCATCAACTTCAGACGCTTGGACAGTTTCTTGATCTTGGTTTCGGAGTTGGTTTGCGGAATTTCTTCGCGCAGACGGCCAATCTCGTGCTCCAGGTCGATAGCGTGCAGCAGCTCGCGGACAGCTTCGGCACCCATACGGGCATCGAAATCGTCGCCGAACTCTTCCAGCGCTTCGAAGTACTGCTCGTCGTTCAGCAGCTGACCTTTCTCAAGGGTGGTCATGCCTGGATCGATAACGACATAGCTCTCGAAGTAGAGAACGCGTTCGATATCACGCAGGGTCATGTCCATCAGCAAGCCGATACGGGACGGCAGCGATTTCAGGAACCAGATGTGGGCAACCGGCGAAGCCAGCTCGATGTGCGCCATGCGCTCACGACGAACTTTAGCCAGTGCGACTTCAACGCCACACTTCTCGCAGATCACACCACGGTGCTTCAAGCGCTTGTACTTACCGCACAGGCACTCGTAATCCTTTACCGGGCCAAAGATCTTGGCGCAGAACAGGCCGTCACGCTCAGGTTTGAACGTACGGTAGTTGATGGTTTCCGGCTTTTTAACTTCACCGAACGACCACGAACGGATCATCTCAGGCGATGCCAATCCAATACGGATGGCGTCGAACTCTTCGACTTGACCCTGGTTTTTCAGCAAATTCAGTAGGTCTTTCAAGGCCTTTCCTCCTGGCGGAGCAGAGAGCGGGCTAAACAGCCCCGCTCTCGATTCGCGTCACGTGTTATTCGGTTTCCAGATCGATATCGATGCCGAGGGAACGAATTTCTTTGATCAACACGTTGAAAGACTCGGGCATGCCCGGCTCCATACGGTGATCGCCGTCCACGATGTTTTTGTACATCTTGGTCCGACCGTTCACATCGTCCGACTTCACTGTGAGCATTTCTTGCAGAGTGTAAGCAGCACCGTATGCTTCCAGTGCCCAGACCTCCATCTCCCCGAAACGCTGACCACCGAACTGAGCCTTACCACCCAGCGGCTGCTGGGTAACCAGGCTGTACGAACCGGTAGAACGAGCGTGCATCTTGTCGTCTACCAAGTGGTTCAGCTTCAGCATGTACATGTAGCCAACAGTAACCGGGCGCTCGAACTTGTTGCCGGTACGGCCGTCGAACAGCTGCATCTGGCCGCTTTCTGGCAGGTCTGCCAGTTTCAGCATGGCCTTGATTTCGCTTTCCTTGGCACCGTCGAATACCGGGGTAGCCATTGGAACGCCGCCGCGCAGGTTCTTCGCCAGATCCAGGATTTCCTGGTCGGAGAAGGTGTCCAGCTCTTCGTTGCGACCGCCGATCTCGTTGTAGATCTCGTGCAGGAACTTACGCAGGTCAGCGACCTTGCGTTGCTCTTCGATCATACGGTTGATCTTCTCACCCAGACCCTTGGCCGCGAGGCCCAGGTGGGTTTCAAGGATCTGACCAACGTTCATACGCGAAGGTACGCCCAACGGGTTGAGGACGACGTCGACCGGGGTGCCATTGGCATCGTGCGGCATGTCTTCAACCGGCATGATCACGGAGACCACACCTTTGTTACCGTGACGACCGGCCATCTTGTCGCCCGGCTGGATGCGGCGACGGATTGCCAGGTAAACCTTGACGATTTTCAGCACGCCTGGAGCCAGGTCATCGCCCTGCTGCAGTTTGCGCTTCTTATCTTCGAACTTGTCGTCCAGCAGACGGCGGCGATCAACGATGTAGGCCTGGGCCTTCTCGAGCTGCTCGTTCAGAGCATCTTCAGCCATGCGCAGTTTGAACCACTGGCCGTGCTCAAGACCGTCGAGGATTTCGTCGGTGATGTCCTGACCTTTCTTCAGACCTGCGCCGCCTTCAGCCTTGTGGCCTACCAGAGCGGAACGCAGACGTTCGAAGGTCGCGCCTTCAACGATACGGAACTCTTCGTTCAGATCCTTGCGGATCTCGTCGAGCTGGGTCTTCTCGATGGACAGTGCACGAGCATCACGCTCAACGCCGTCACGGGTGAAGACCTGTACGTCGATGACAGTACCTTTGGTGCCAGTCGGCACGCGCAGGGAGGTGTCTTTAACGTCGCTGGCTTTTTCACCGAAGATGGCACGCAGCAGTTTTTCTTCCGGAGTCAGTTGGGTCTCGCCTTTCGGAGTGACCTTACCGACCAGGATGTCGCCTGCGCCTACTTCAGCACCTACGTAAACGATACCGGCTTCGTCCAGCTTGTTCAGTGCAGCTTCACCCACGTTCGGGATGTCTGCAGTGATTTCCTCAGGCCCAAGCTTGGTGTCACGTGCCACACAGGTCAGTTCCTGGATGTGGATCGTGGTGAAGCGGTCTTCTTGAACCACACGCTCGGACAGGCAGATGGAGTCTTCGAAGTTGAAGCCGTTCCATGCCATGAACGCGATGCGCATGTTCTGACCCAGAGCCAGCTCACCCATATCGGTGGACGGGCCGTCGGCCATGATGTCGCTACGCTGAACGCGATCACCCTTGCTCACCAGCGGACGCTGGTTGATGCAGGTGTTCTGGTTCGAGCGGGTGTATTTGGTCAGGTTGTAGATGTCGACACCGGCTTCACCAGTTTCAACTTCGTCATCGGCAACACGAACCACAATACGGCTGGCATCAACGGAGTCGATCACGCCGCCACGACGAGCCACGACGCAAACGCCGGAGTCACGAGCTACGTTACGCTCCATGCCGGTACCTACCAGCGGCTTGTCAGCGCGCAGGGTCGGTACAGCTTGACGCTGCATGTTGGAACCCATCAACGCACGGTTGGCGTCATCGTGCTCCAGGAACGGGATCAGCGACGCAGCAACAGAAACTACCTGCTTCGGCGATACGTCCATCAAGGTGACGTCTTCCGGCGCCTTGACGGTGAACTCGTTCAAGTGACGAACAGCTACCAGCTCGTCGACCAGCACTTTCTTGTCGTTCATCGTGGCCGAAGCCTGAGCGATCACGTGATCAGCTTCTTCGATGGCGGACAGGAACACGATCTCGTCGGTGACCAGGGCGTCTTTCACCACACGGTACGGGCTCTCGAGGAAGCCGTACTGGTTGGTGCGCGCATAGGCAGCCAGGGAGTTGATCAGGCCGATGTTCGGACCTTCCGGCGTTTCGATCGGGCAAACACGACCGTAGTGCGTCGGGTGTACGTCACGAACTTCAAAGCCAGCACGCTCACGGGTCAGACCGCCCGGGCCCAGTGCAGAAACACGGCGCTTGTGGGTGATCTCGGAGAGCGGGTTGTTCTGATCCATGAACTGCGAGAGCTGGCTGGAACCGAAGAACTCTTTCACCGCCGCAGCCACTGGCTTGGCGTTGATCAGGTCTTGCGGCATCAGGCCTTCGCTTTCAGCCATCGACAGACGCTCTTTGACCGCACGCTCAACACGTACCAGGCCAACGCGGAACTGGTTCTCGGCCATCTCGCCTACGCAGCGAACACGACGGTTACCCAGGTGGTCGATGTCATCGACGATGCCTTTACCGTTACGGATGTCGACCAGGGTCTTCAATACCGCGACGATATCTTCCTTGCACAGCACGCCCGAACCTTCGATCTCGGTACGACCGATACGACGGTTGAACTTCATCCGGCCGACCGCAGACAGGTCATAGCGCTCAGGGCTGAAGAACAGGTTGTTGAACAGGGTCTCGGCAGCGTCTTTGGTTGGCGGCTCGCCAGGACGCATCATGCGATAGATCTCGACCAGCGCTTCCAATTGGTTGCTGGTGGAGTCGATCTTCAGCGTGTCGGAGACGAATGGACCGCAGTCGATATCGTTGGTGTACAGGGTCTCGATGCGAACAACCTGGGCCTTGGCGATTTTAGCCAGGATCTCGGTGTTCAGCTCGGTGTTGCACTCAGCCAGGATTTCGCCTGTGGCCGGGTGAACGATAACCTTGGCGGTGGTGCGACCCAGGACGTAGTCCAGAGGCACTTCCAGCTCTTTGATACCGGCTTTTTCGATCTGGTTGATGTGGCGCGCAGTAATACGACGGCCAGCCTCAACAATCACCTTGCCGCTTTCATCCTGGATGTCCAGGACGGCAATTTCACCACGCAGACGCGAAGCGATCAGCTCCAGCTTGAGGGTTTCATCCTTCAGGCTGAATACGTTGGTGGTGTAGAAAGCGTCCAGCACTTGCTCAGTGGTATAACCGAGCGCGCGCAGCAGTACCGAGGCCGGCAGCTTGCGACGACGGTCGATACGCACGAACACGCAGTCCTTCGGGTCGAACTCGAAGTCCAACCACGAACCGCGGTACGGAATGATCCGCGCGGAGTACAGGAGTTTACCGGAGCTGTGCGTCTTGCCGCGGTCGTGATCAAAGAACACGCCCGGGGAACGGTGCAGCTGGGAAACGATTACACGCTCGGTACCGTTGATTACGAAGGTACCGTTTTCAGTCATCAGTGGGATTTCGCCCATGTAGACTTCTTGCTCTTTGATGTCCTTGATCGCTTTGTTCGACGATTCTTTGTCGAAAATGATCAGACGGACTTTTACCCGCAAAGGTACGGCGTACGTAACACCGCGCAACACGCATTCTTTGACATCAAATGCCGGTTCGCCCAGGCGATAACCCACGTACTCCAGCGCAGCATTGCCGGAGTAGCTGATGATCGGGAAAACGGATTTGAAGGCCGCATGCAGGCCCACGTCGCGGAACTGATCTTTGGTCGCTCCCGCCTGCAAGAATTCACGATACGAATCCAGCTGGATAGCCAGAAGGTACGGGACATCCATGACGTCCGGCAACTTGCTAAAGTCCTTGCGGATACGTTTTTTCTCAGTATATGAGTAAGCCATCAGCGTTCCCCAGCTTGGTCACCTGCTTGTTTGGCCCCTCCGACGGGAGCAGCCAGAAAATCTTGCAAACCCCTTGGTTTGCACCACCGCTTCGGGTGGCTACAGCGCGTTAATGGCGGCGACCTAGTCGGCAGCCAAGAACGGAAAAAGGCCGGTGGCAAGAGCCACCAGCCATCAGCCTTCAGCTTAACGCTTGGGCTGGAGACGCAAGGTCGATGCTTACTTCAGCTCGACTTTAGCGCCTGCTTCTTCCAGAGTAGCTTTGGCTTTGTCAGCAGCGTCTTTCGACACAGCTTCCAGAACCACGGCAGGAGCGCCGTCAACTACAGCCTTGGCTTCTTTCAGGCCCAGACCGGTCAGTTCACGTACTGCCTTGATCACGTTTACTTTCTTCTCGCCAGCTTCGGTCAGCATGACGTTGAATTCGGTTTGCTCTTCAACAACGGCAGCAGCAGCAGCTGGGCCAGCGGAAGCAGCGGCAGCGGAAACGCCGAATTTTTCTTCGAAAGCTTTGATCAGCTCAACAACCTGCAGAACCGACATTTCAGCTACGGCGTTGAGGATATCGTCTTGGGAGATAGACATTGCTGTATTTCCTGAATTGGGGGACGGCCTACACGGCCATCGAAATAAACAAAAATACGCGAGAGAAGTCGTTCAGCCTTAGGCTGCGGCGGCTTCTTTTTGCTCGCGAACTGCGGCCAGAGTACGAGCCAGCTTGCTGGTAGCGCCTTGAATCACGCTCATCAGCTGCGAAATGGCTTCGTCGCGGGTCGGCAGTGTTGCCAGTACGTCGATTTGGTTAGCTGCGAGGAACTTGCCCTCGAACGCAGCTGCCTTGATCTCGAACTTATCCTGACTCTTGGCGAATTCCTTGAACAAACGGGCAGCAGCGCCTGGATGATCTTTGGAGAACGCGATCAGAGTCGGGCCAGTGAACACGTCGTTGAGAACACTGTATTCAGTGTCAGCAACAGCGCGCTTGAGCAGAGTGTTACGTACAACACGTACGTAAACGCCAGCTTCACGAGCCTCTTTACGGAGTCCGGTCATAGCGCCTACTGTCACACCACGGGCATCAGCCACGACAGCGGACAGAGCAGCTTTGGCAGCCTCGTTGACTTCAGCGACGATGGCCTTCTTGTCTTCGAGATTAATTGCCACGGGTTTAACTCCTGCTTGTTACCGTTTCATCTGGCCGGAGCCGGATGTCGTTTTGGTGTCTGATTCGGTAAGGAACCGGGAGCACCATCTGCGTAGGCTTGATGGTTTAAGACTTGCGTCGCCTACGGTCTTGGATAGCCCCCGCCAGGCAGGGACCCCAATTTTTTCAATTGGCGCGATCGCTCGCGCCAACTTGTGTCTTATACGTCCAGCGAGCCTTGGTCGATGACCAGACCTGGGCCCATAGTGGTGCTCAGGGTAACGCGCTTGACGTAGATACCTTTCGAGGAAGCTGGCTTGATACGCTTCAGATCAGCGATCAGGGCTTCAACGTTTTCCTTCAGCTTGACGGCGTCGAAGCCGACTTTGCCAACGGAGGTGTGGATGATGCCGTTTTTGTCGGTGCGATAACGAACCTGACCAGCCTTGGCGTTTTTAACCGCGGTAGCTACGTCTGGAGTTACGGTGCCGACTTTAGGGTTAGGCATCAGGCCGCGTGGACCGAGGATCTGACCCAACTGACCTACAACGCGCATTGCATCCGGGGAAGCAATAACGACGTCATAGTTCAGGTCGCCGCCTTTCATTTCGGCAGCCAGGTCGTCCATGCCAACGCGATCAGCGCCGGCGGCCAGAGCAGCTTCAGCTGCCGGGCCTTGGGTGAAGACAGCTACACGTACAGTCTTGCCAGTACCGTGTGGCAGCACAGTAGCGCTACGAACGACCTGGTCGGATTTACGTGGGTCAACACCCAGGTTTACAGCAACGTCAACAGACTCGCTGAACTTGACAGTCGACAGCTCGGTCAGCAGGGCAGCAGCGTCTACAAAGTTGTAGGACTTGCCTGCTTCGATTTTGCCGGCGATAGCCTTTTGGCGCTTGGTCAGCTTAGCCATTACACACCCTCCACGTTAAGGCCCATGCTACGAGCAGAACCGGCGATGGTACGCACGGCTGCATCCATATCAGCTGCAGTCAGATCCGCGTTTTTGGTTTTCGCGATTTCTTCCAGCTGAGCACGAGTTACAGTGCCGACTTTAACGGTGTTAGGACGAGCGGAACCGCTAGTCAGACCAGCAGCTTTCTTCAACAGAACCGAAGCCGGGGTCGACTTGGTTTCGAAGGTGAAGCTACGGTCGCTGTATACAGTGATGATCACTGGAGTCGGCAGACCTGGCTCAATACCCTGAGTACGGGCGTTGAAGGCCTTGCAGAATTCCATGATGTTCACGCCGTGCTGACCCAGAGCTGGGCCGACGGGTGGGCTTGGGTTGGCCTGAGCGGCCTTCACTTGCAGCTTGATGTAAGCGGTAATCTTCTTGGCCATGAGGCACTCCAATTACGGGTTCAAGCGCCTCGAAAGGCTCCCCGGTTACTTGCGCGTTTATCCCAGTGACGACAAAACCCCACAGCCTAAGGCTGCGGGGTTGGGATGCTTGTTCAGCTAGACCTTCTCGACCTGACTGAATTCCAACTCTACCGGAGTAGAGCGACCGAAAATGAGCACCGCCACTTGGATCCGGCTCTTTTCGTAGTTAACTTCTTCGACAGTACCGTTGAAATCAGCAAACGGACCATCTGTGACACGAACAACCTCACCCGGCTCGAACAACGTCTTCGGCTTAGGCTTGTCGCTACCATCAGCAACACGACGCAGAATTGCTTCCGCCTCTTTGTCGGTGATCGGAGCAGGCTTATCAGCGGTTCCGCCGATGAAACCCATGACACGAGGGGTATCTTTGACTAAGTGCCAAGTACCTTCATTCATGTCCATCTGAACCAGCACGTAGCCAGGGAAGAACTTACGTTCACTTTTACGCTTCTGCCCATTCCGCATTTCAACCACTTCTTCAGTGGGAACCAGAATTTCGCCGAAGCCATCTTCCATGCCTGCCAGCTTTACGCGCTCTAGCAAAGAGCGCATAACATGCTTCTCGTAACCCGAGTAAGCATGCACAACGTACCAACGCTTAGCCACGGGACACCCTTAGCCAACAATCAAGGAAACAAGCCAGCCGAGCAGGGAATCTAGACCCCACAACAGCAACGCCATAACCAGAACAACAGCCACGACAATCAATGTGGTCTGCGTGGTTTCTTGGCGAGTCGGCCAAACGACTTTACGAATTTCGGTGCGAGCTTCCTTTACCAGGACCGCGAAAGACTTGCCTTTGGCAGTCTGCAGGCCTACAAAGGCAGCTACAGCAGCAAGGGCAAGCAAAGCGAGTACGCGGTACAGGATCGGCGAAGCAGAATAGTACTGATTGCCAACAACGCCTACGACCACCAAGGCGACCACAGCGAGCCACTTGACCAGATCGAAACGAGAGCTTTGAGCTTCAGCCTTAGGAGTCATCTATGAAGATCCTGTGAAAAGAAAGCCAGACACACCACGTGAATCTGGCAGGTCAGGAGGGAATCGAACCCCCAACCTACGGTTTTGGAGACCGTCGCTCTGCCAATTGAGCTACTGACCTAAAACAAAATCAGGCCGACCATTATGCAGGCCTGAAAAAGACTTTACAACAACCAACCCCAACAGACTTGAAACCACCTGACACAAGCGCCAGAAAAATCAGAATCAAGCCGAGGCAGCTGTTAAAACAAAGGCAGATATTTTCATATCTGCCTTGTTATATGGAGCTCTTGAGCGGATTTGAACCGCTGACCTCACCCTTACCAAGGGTGTGCTCTACCAACTGAGCTACAAGAGCGAAACACATTGCACAACCTGCAAACTTGGAGCGGGTAGCGGGAATCGAACCCGCATCATCAGCTTGGAAGGCTGAGGTTCTACCACTAAACTATACCCGCGGAGCTTGCAGCTCACGCTAAAAATGGTGGAGGGGGAAGGATTCGAACCTTCGAAGTCGTAGACGTCAGATTTACAGTCTGATCCCTTTGGCCGCTCGGGAACCCCTCCTAAGCGAGCCGGCATTTTACATCACGCCGACCTTCTGTCAAGCATTTTCTCATTTAAAAATATGAGGTTAGCTGCATTGACGTTCGCTTCACCTTGTAGACCTTAAAGGTCTTCACTGCGAAGCGGGCGCCATTCTATGCAAACTATTCGAGAGTTGCAACGCCTTCGCACAACATTATTTTATGTTTTAACTCATTGAATTCCTTAGCAAGGTTTTCAAAGGGCAGATCATCAGCCAGACGTCGACTTTCAGGCGCCACGCGAAGCCAGTAACCGGAGGCCTCAGGCGTGTTCAGCAATTGCACCTTGACCTTTATATCCAGGCTGATCAGTCGCTGCTCGACGGACTGCGCCTGGCGCTGGTCGACAAAACCACCTATGTACAAACACGTATTTTGCGCATCAGCAGCTTTAGCCCGCTCCTTCCTCGCAATCGCATCCGAAGACTCACTCAACAAGCGAATATCTTGCTGAGAGCCCCGATAGAGACTCAAGGGCGTTACATCCTTGGCGCGCAGCGGTGCCTCCTGCTGATGCCATACGTAGTAGAAGGCGTTGAGGACGAGTAAAAGTAGAAACAGCCAACGCATAAACACCTCAAGACAAAGGGCACGCCATCGCTAAACCGACGAAAACCAGATCAGGAACGAGGCGCGCTTGCGGCACAGCATCCAAAACCAACTCAGCATCCCCCCCGGTAAGGAACACCGTAAAGCTGTCACCCCAGTAGCTTCGGGCCAGCTCGAGCTGCGTTAGCACAAACCCTCTGAGCATCAGCGTACAGCCACGCTCGACCGCCTCTACTGTCGTACGACCTGGTGAGAGGCGCTCCAGCGCTCGCTCAGCAGCAGCATCGTCGTAACGTATCTTGCGGGTGTGCGTGCGCAATTGATTACGCATGAGAGGCATACCAGGGCAAATGAATCCCCCCAAGTGCTCGCCGTCCGCACCAATAAAATCTGCTGTCGCCGCCGTACCAAAATCAAGCACCAGGCAAGCACCTGACGCCAACTTGAATCCCCCCAGCATCGCCAACCAACGATCAAGGCCAAGACGTTCGAAATCTTCATAGCCGTTACGCACGCCAGCCATTTCTCGTGCTGAAGAGGCACAAGAGACAGCAACACCAAAAGCCCCTTCCAGAGCCTGTACCAGCTTACTGGTCTCCTCCTGCGCCCGGACACTCACTAACCGGCAGCGCGTGAGCAGCAAGCCAGGAACGGCCACCAAACTTTCAATCAATGCTCTATCCGAGCCAACGACACCTTCTGCGGAGGCCGCCGACCAGTTCGAATCAAGCACTCGCCACTTGATAAAGCTATTGCCACAGTCGAGCTCAAGAATCATCACGCAACCTCAGGCTTAACTCACCACCACTGTAGATTTTTTCAACGCCATCAACATTCAAACGCAAGGCGCCCTGGCGATCGACACCGAGCACCACACCTTCAACTTGATTGACGCCGGCAATGAGGGAAACCGCCCGCCCTTGCCACGCATGATTACGCTCCCACTCCCCCTGAAGCGCAGCAAATCCACCAGCCTTGTGTCGCTCCAGATGGCTAAGCAACTGTTGTCCCAGTCTCGCAACCAACGAATTGCGATCAACTGGAGCGCCCGTCTCAAGCTGTACTGACGTCCACTGCTGGTCTATAGCATCGGATTTCTGCATATTCACATTAATGCCTATACCAAGGACAACGTGGCAAATATCCGCAGGATCCCCCACTAATTCCAACAAGATGCCCGCAATTTTCTGCTGACCAACCAAGACATCGTTCGGCCACTTCAAGGCAGCCCCCTGCACACTCGACTCACGCAGAGCCTGCATGACCGCCAAGCCGACAACCAGGCTCAATCCTTCCAACTGTCGCAGACCATCCTCAATGCGCAATACGAGGCTGTAATACACATTCTGCGCATACGGACTGACCCATGTGCGGCCACGCCTACCTCTCCCCGCTGTTTGCTGTTCCGCGAGCACTAGAAACGGAGCTGGACATTCAGCAGCAATCAATCGCAAAGCTTCAGCATTGGTAGAGTCAATAGAGTCGGAAATGTGGATAGGCCAGCCCAAGGAGGGCGCCCTTAGTGCAATTTCTTCAACACTCAAGAACACCAGAGGGGATGCAAGTTGGTACCCCTTTCCACGCACCTTATGGATAGGCAAACTCAATTCCGCCTCAAGGTGCTGGAGCTGCTTCCAGACAGCACTGCGGCTAACGCCCAGGGCAGCACCTAGCGCCTCTCCAGAGTGGAATCGGCCATCTTTCAGAAGTTTTAACAACGTCAGCATGCAAGTATCGCCTCACAATGAGGCAGGCATGATAGCCATGCGCTGGGTCATTGCATAGAAAGCGTAAGATTTAGCAGCCAAGCGAGCACTGCCTGGTACCGCCTTGCGAGCTTTTCTCGCGCCCAAAACAAAACCCCATCTGCTTTCGCAAATGGGGTTTCGGAATTTAATCTTGACGATGACCTACTCTCACATGGGGAAACCCCAC